>JAABRR010000039.1 GCA_011390785.1 Sphingobacteriia bacterium | reverse complement strand
TTTGCCCTGATATTCCAGTTGGAATTTAATTCATAATTAATTAGCTGTTCCCATTCAATAGCATCGGTGCTCAACCATCCTGAATTGGAATTTGCGGGGCCATTGTCAATGCCAAGAATATAGGTGCCCTGATTATGAGTGATCTCAAACCCGATCCAGATGTCGGATCCACTGATTTTAACCGGGTTGTCAAGTGTTATGGTATTCCATCTTGCTTGTTCGGGAGTAACGGATTGTTCATACAGCAGGGTGCCGGCAGTTGTTGTAGTTCCTGCATCCCAAATCATTAGTTTCATGGCTGAAGGTATATCGCCAATGTATGCTTCAATGGATTCAATCTCATAATTTTCGTAAACTGCCACCATTTCAGAAGGGAATCGCACGGCACCGTAAAAGGTTCCTCCCTCAAGTAATCCTATGGCGTCAACATTTTCTCCATCGTAGGCAAGTGTTGTGTTTTTAGTTGAATTTTGCTCAGGAATTGCATTGCCGGCAGTAAATGCCTTTTTGGCCAAAGCTAATTCTCCTGATTTAAACACATCTCCCACGGGTACCGTTTGCACCCTGGGGTCTGCAATGGTGTATTGAACCAAAGCACTATACTGGAGGTATCCGTCGCCCAAATTCTCCATACCGATGGTGTGTGTTGATGTTTCATCAAGGTATAGGGTCTCGTTAATTTCTAATGCATTGATTTCCATAATCGGTGTGCCGGGTTCCAGATCAAGCAGAAAACTTGTCCACTCACCCGTTGGCAGTTCGGCTGCACCTACAAACTTATTTCCATCAGGGGTAACATCGAATACACTGAAGAAAATCCAGTCTGAAGCATCAAACCAACCCCTGTCTGCCACATATTCGTTAAATGTTTGCATGGTGCCATCAGGATGTCTTACAAATGTGCGTCGATCAGGAGGAGTTGGAGGGAATCCTTCAGCTGTGTAGCCAAATATGGTTCCATCTTCCAGTATAGCTGTTGGTCTTAAGGAGCCTAAATTAATGGTGTTTTCAAACAGGGTTATCCCTTCTGTGGGAGACCATAGGAAACCACTGGTGCCCATATAGCCTGCAACATAATTACCATTGGCTGATGCAGCAGTTGATTCGCCAAAATTTGCCTGTGTATCGTCTATGAAGATCATTTCGTCATTATGCCAAACCACCGGCGACCAGCTCCAGTTGGGTGATGCCCAGCCAAATATAACACTGCCATCGTCACTTATTCCACTGGCTCTTGAATCGTATTCGGCAGGTCCTATCATTTCATAACCATCTGTTTCTGTCCATTTAAAGGCCTTTGCGCTCCAGCCTTCGGTAAATTGCAAACCAACTACGGTGGCTCCATCGGCAGAAATGCCCCAGGCTGCATTGTAGGATGTACTTGTAATCTCAGGAACTTCAGGGTTCATGCCCAAAAACTCCCATTCCTGGGTGGCACTGTTCCATCTTCCTGCTGTTTGCACTTCCAGTCCGTCAAACATAAATTCTGTTTCATAGGTTCCAACGACCTGGCCATTGTCTGAAACGCCGGTAATATCGCCGGGGATATCGATTCTACCTTCAAATTGTGTCCATAAATATCCAACCTTGCCGCCAAACTGGCTGCCAGATACGTACCTGCCATCTGTAGAAATTCTGGTGGGAACAGTGTATTCGGGATATATCGTTGTAAGGCTTACTGGCTGTGCTTCCATAACATTCAGGGTAGCAACTACTGTGGCTGTGGGATTTTCTGTGTCGTTACCAGTAATTACTATATTCGCCTGGTACGTCCCAATTTCAAGTCCGGCTGCATCGAATGCCAATGTTATGGTTTTACCGGATTTTGCTCCAATACTGCCAGTTACTGGATCTACAGTTAGCCAATCATTCCCATCTGTAAATTCAATTTCAATATCGAAAGTTAAATTCTGAATTCCATCATTAATAACTTCAAAGGTTTTTGAACCAGATCCTTCCTCACCTACCGTTTGGGCAATTTCTGAAATGCTGATGTTCATAAGAGGTGAGTCGTCTATCTCTTCTCCCAAAGAAATATCATCAATGCCCCAATAATGGGCGTTTGCACCTTCATACCTGAAAGCTATATAGATGTCTTCACCGGCATAATCCTGCAGGTTAATAAAGCTCTGGGTCCAGGTTTCTGTTATTGTTTCGGGTGTCCATAGCTCAACAAAATCTCCATCACCCGGCACTCCGCTGGCGGTGCTGATAAGGACGCTGTTTTTGCCATAAAATTCGGTGTAGCCATCATAATTCCAGAATGAGAGGTAGAAGAATCCCTCTTCAGGAACTGTAATTTGCGGTGTTACCAACCAACCATCCTGATTATCCCAGCCAAAAGAATGCAAGGCAGAGTATTGACCAGCAGGGGTATTGTTGAACCAGCTTTGGGCCCATTGATTCTGGTCGCCATCCACATTGTACATTGACCATCCAATAGGGGGGAAGGTTTCACTTTCAAAATTTTCAACAAAAGGATAAACGTTTACATTCACTACTTCCATAGTTACCAATACAGTAGTAAGCGGGTTTACGGGATCATTGCCGGTAATGTTCAGGTTTGCCTGGTAAGTGCCAGGTTCGAGACCTGTAGCATCAAAATTTAGGGAAACAGTATCCTGAAGGTTTGTTGAAACAGTTCCGCTAACGGGGTCTGCTGTGAGCCAACCGTCTGAATTTATATACACAATATCAATTTCGTAGGTAAGATCCAATATTCCCAGGTTGTTAATGAATAGGTGTTGTGAGCCGGCACCGTTAACGGCCAGTGCCTGGGTTACTTCAAGTGTGCCAGGGTCAATAATGGGTGAGTCATCAACCAATGTTACATCATCAACGTTCCAGTTATGGCCCCATTGATCTCCTTCGTATCTGAAGGCAATGTATATTTCCTGTCCTATATAGGCCTGAAGATCGATAAAGTAATTTGCCCAGATCCATCCGTCGTTCGAAATTCCGGCCCATAACTCAACAAATTCTTCATCAGCAGGATTGGAACTACCCGTGCTTACCAAAACACTGTTTTTCTTATAGGCCCAGCTGTTTCCCAAAAAGCTCCAGAATGAAAGGTAGTGCAACCCGTCAGCTGCAATGCTAATTGCTGGTGTTACCAGCCAGTTGTCAACAGATTCCGGTTCCGAAGTAGAATTATGGTAGGCTGACTGGGTTCCGCCGGGTGTATAGTTTTGCCAAAGGTTGAGTTCCCAGGTAAGGGTAGTCTCTAAAAGGCTGTACATAGTCCAACCATCTGGTGGAAAGGTGGCACCTTCAAAGTCTTGAAGAAAACTGGTTTTCGTTGTTGATGTTTGTTGAACCTCCGTTCCCTGAGATTCTTTTATGCTATTTAAATTAGACTCTGCAGGTGAAGAGAATAAACTCATTGTGCTAATTATCAGCGTAATAATGGTGGCTGATAAGACGCGGGCATCAATTGTAAAAATTTCACGCATTGGTTTTGGATTTAGATTAATAATAATGATAAAAACTAACTTTTCTTTTTATTCTGTTTTTCAAAAGATGTTGATTTATCTGTTTTATCGTCTGTATGAGATTCTTTTTCAATAAAATCAAGCATCTTTTTCAGCGCACTGTTTTTAGCTTTACTCTGCTCTAACAACTTTTCAGCGCTTGTAGAAACATCAACTTTTTTTTGCTTGGTTTTCGGGGATTTATTCATTTCAGTTTTTTTTCTGCAATATTATTGCTGCGCAGTTCGGAATGCAAAAAATAACAGGAACTTTTGTACTACAGGTTCGTTTTTTTGTTGCTACTTTATTGCTACATAGATATGTAATGTGTTGTAAATTAGCGATATGCGAATTAGTGTCGTTTTAGGCACATGCACGCAAAACCAATAATTCAGGACCATTTTTTTGAATAAATTGTCCTGAAATCAGCAAAAAGGTTTAAAAGAAGAATATTGGATTAAATGCCTGAAAGGAACTCTATGAGGCCTAATTCTGAATTGGTTAAATTGAGTTTTTTGCGCAGGCGGGTTCTTGCCACATCAATGCTCCGGAGAGATTGTCCTGTCATCGATGATATTTCTTTGGTTGTCATATTAAGACGAAGAAAGGCACAAAGTCTTCTTTCGTTGGTTGATAGTTCGGGGTTTATTTCATTAAGTCGCTCATAAAACAGGTTGTGAACCTGGTGAAAACGCACTTCAAACTCTTTCCATATGTTGTCTTCCTGGGTGTTTTCCAGCTCCTTGATTATCTCATTCACCAGGGTTTGATTTTCTTTTTTGAAAGTATGGCTGCTCCCAATCAGCTTTTCAATAATTCTGTTGATCAGTTCATTCTTACGTATCTGGTACATTACGTTGGTGGTTAGCTCCTTATTTTTTATTTCGAGTTCTCTCGAAAGGGCTTTTCTTTCGAGTTCCGATTTTTCTGAGGTCAGTTGCATGTTCTTATTTCTCAGGCTTAGTTTGCCTATCCTGCTTCTTGCCAATGAATAAAGCAGCGCTAAAATGATCAGAAAGAAGAACGACACAACCAGAAAAACTGTAAGGCGAAGCAATTGTCTTTTTTGTTCCACTTCCTGCATTTTCTCTCTTTCCTGAAATTGTGACTCAATTTTCAGCCTCGTCAACTCTCTTAACGATTCATCCTGTTTCAGCTGATCTGAGTAATTTTTCCAAAGCACATGATACTTTAAGGCCGAATCACTTTGATTGCGCATGTTGTAAATCTCGAATATCTGTTCACTTATGCCGGCTAAAACGGGTTTACTCCCGGTTTCATTTGCCAATGAATATCCACGGTTAAAATAACTTAATGCTTCACTGTACATTTCCTCTGATGAATAAAAAAGGCCAATCATTCTGTAGGATGAAGCTTCACCTGCCTTGTCTGCATTGGCAATTCTTATTCTGAGCGCTTCTTCCATGTTTTCGAGTGCATCGTCAGGATTTCCCCTCTTCATATAGCAACTGCCAATGTTGTTGTGGAGCATTGCCAGGAACCTTTGTTCTGATGGCATTCGTTTAGCCAGACTTATACCCCTGAGGTAATACTCCAGAGCTGTATTGTAATCTTCAAGGTTCTCATAGGCAATTCCAAGATTATTGTATGACGAAATTACCTGCTTCGGGGGCAGTGTGTCACCTTTTTCATCAGCAATATTAAGGTAAATTTCCAGAGCTTCATCCAAATAGGTAATAGCTTCGTCAAACTCAATTAATTGAAGATGCAAGCCGCCCAAATTTGCCAGGGAATTGGCAAGTCCCAGTTCATGCCCCATATCTCTGTAAATTTCCATTGCGGCGTAAAAATGTTTTGCCGACATATCAAAAAGACCCTGAAAAAAATAGGCATTACCTATATTCATATGCGCCTGCGAAATTAGCATCTGGCTTTTGGAATTTTCTGCTACCTCCAGGGCCTTTTCTGCATATTGAAACGACATGGACAAATCGAACGATAAATATATGGCTGAAATATTGGCAAGAACTGATATTCGTGCAGAATCGTTTTTTGCTGTCTCCAAACTGAAATTTAATGAATCCAGGATTTCTTTATGTTGTGCTGATAAAGGGCCCAATAAAAAAAGACTCATGAAAAGAAGAAGCGACACTGACTTTTTTTTCATTATTATTAATGGCTTTACTGGAAACAAACTTAGCAGACAATATATACTAACAGGAATTAATTTACCATTGTTAATTTCAATCTATGTCGTTTATTTTGCCAAAATCAATTTTTGACAAAGTTATACTCTTAGTCATTTAATTTCCCCGTTTTGTTAAAATCAAAGATAATGTTTTTTTATATCGGAGCTGCCTGGCGTTTTTTTAAAACATTTTTAGCAATATTGGGTTGTAAGAGAAGTTTCAGACCTAATAGTAAACAATTATGAAATCCCTGGCTATAAATTCTTATGGAACACCTGAAGTATTAACATTTCAGGACGTGGAAGTCCCAAAACCTGCCAATGACGAAGTGCTGGTTAAAATACATACTGCAGCTCTCAACCCGATTGATTTTAAAATCAGGAATGGCTCCATGAAGTTTTTAACCGGTTCAAAATTTCCCAAAATATTGGGGGGTGATGTGGCAGGAATTGTAGAACAATCTTTTGAAGGGAGTGCCTTCAATCCGGGTGATAAGGTTTTCTCCATGCTTTCCTTCAGGGGTGGGGCCTATGCAGAATACACCGTGGTGCCAGAAAAATCATTGTGCTTAATGCCTGACGGTATTGACTTTACTGATGCTGCTGCTCTTCCTTTGGCCGGACTAACGGCCTACCAGGCGTTGGTTACCAAAGGGAAAATAAAGGAGGGAATGAAGGTTTTTATTAACGGAGGCTCCGGCGGGGTAGGCCATTTTGGGGTGCAAATTGCCAAAGCTTATGGCGCTTATGTAGTGGCTACCTGTAGCGCAAAAAATATTGATTTTGTAAAATCATTGGGTGCTGATGAAGTGATTGATTACCGTACCACCAATATTTTTAAATTGAACCAGAAGTTTGATATTATTTTTGATGCCGTAGCAACGGGCAGTTTCAGTTCCTTTTCATCTCTTTTAAATCCCCGGGGTGTTTATGTTACTACCATCCCTTCCACCGGATCCTTCATAAGGCAAAGCCTGAATTTTGCCTTTTCGCGCAAATGCTACCCTATACTGGCCAAACCACTGGGCAGCGATCTTCAGGTTTTGGCATCATTGTATGAAAAAGGACAGCTAAAGCCCCACATCTCCCAAATATTCGATTTGAAATCAGGCAAAGAAGCCCATGAGCTACTGGAGACCAACAGGGTTGTTGGTAAGCTGGTTTTGCGGGTAAGATGAAAGAATACTGTGAGAGATTGGTCAAAAGATTGGTGTACATAGAAAATGCATAAAAAGAAGTCACTTCAGTTAAAATTGGTTTGATGGTTTTTTCTAAGGTTGTGGGTCACAATATTTTTGTTTAGCTTTAGAAAAATTTCTCAGATGAAGAATCTAATTGTTTTTATCACGCTGCTGCTACTCGCGTCACTTACAGCCTCTGCCCAGGTTAATGTTACTTTCACTGTAAATCTGAATAATTATCCTGATTTTAATCCTGCCATTCATAAGGTTTTTATGTCTGGCGCCAATCATAATGCTTCGGCGGGGATAGGCGGATTACCCGTTTGGCCCATGCCGGGCAGTGCTCCGGGCTTTGAAATGTCGGAAACAGATGAAGCCGGGTTTTTCTCTCTTACCATTGCTAATGTTGTTCCCGATAGCTATGCCTATAAGTATTTCCTTGTTGAGAATGACCAACCTACCTGGAGTTTGGGCGAATGGAGCGGCGACCCCAACCGTATGGTTGTTGTTGAAGATCAGGATATTACTTTTCATGATATCTGGAGCATCTATGGCGATTTTTCTTCTGCTGATATTGTAATCAACGAAATACTGGCTTCCAACACACAATCTCTACCTGATGATGATGGCGATTTTGAAGATTGGATTGAGATATACAACCGCGGAAATTCGGCTGTCAACCTCATGGGCTTTGCCCTTTCCGACGATCGGGCAGACAGTATAAAGTGGGTATTTCCAGGCATTATTCTGCCACCAGATGCATACCTGGTGGTTTTTGCTTCCGGGAAAGACCGCACAGAACCTTCCAATCTCCTGCACACCAGCTTTAAAATTTCTGCCGATGGTGAAGTGGTAGTTCTTACCAACCCGGAAGGTGAGATCATTGATCAGGTACCGGAGGTTGTTCATGCGGCTGATATTGCCTATGGACGTATGCCCGACGCAACGGGCGATTTCTTCTACCTTTCGCAGGCCACACCCTGGCAAGCAAATACTGGTGATTCTTACGAAATTCTTCTCAACCC
The DNA here is from genome assembly GCA_011390785.1 of Sphingobacteriia bacterium. Classification (GTDB taxonomy): domain Bacteria; phylum Bacteroidota; class Bacteroidia; order Bacteroidales; family UBA7960; genus SKVR01. The sequence continues at coordinate 29,830 of JAABRR010000039.1, read as the reverse complement.
GCTCGAATTTTCTCATGCCGATGGTTTTTATGCTTCTCATTTTGAGCTTTCTGTAAGTTCTGTTGATCCGGGCACGACCATTCGCTATACCACCGATGGATCGGAACCCACCAGGAGTTCGCCACAGTATAATGCACCGATTTCTATTACCGGCAGGGTAGGGGATGCCAATACCATTTCTATGATTCCCACAAACAATATTTCTGATTCAGGCCCACCCTATTACGAGGGCTGGCAGCCACCCCTGGGTGAAGTGTTCAAAATTAATATTATCAGGGCCAGGGCATTCCACCCCTCTGCTCCCGATGGGGAAGTTCATACATTTACGGCATTGGTTGATAATAACGCCTCACAGAAATATTCCCTGCCTGTTTTTTCAGTAGCTACCCATCCGGATAACCTTTTTGATGATGAAACAGGTATCTACGTGCCGGGTAATTACGATAATTATTTTCAGGATGGTTGGGAACGACCGGCTCATATTTCTTTATTCGATCCAACGGGAAATCTGCAATTCAGGGAAAATGTTGGCATCAGGCTCAATGGCAACACTACCCGCAGCAGGCCCCGCAAATCGCTTCGCATTGTTGCCCGTGCCGAATATGGCAGCTCATGGATCAACTACCAGCTTTTTCCCGATAAGGAAGTGGATAGGTTCAAACGGTTTATCCTGCGCAATTCGGGCAACGATTGGGATTTTTCAGTTTTTCGTGATGGCCTGTTTCAATATCTGGCCAAAGACCTGAAGGTGGAAACGCAGTATTATCAGCCTGCCATCGTGTTTATCAACGGCGAGTATTGGGGAATCCACAACCTGCGCGATAAGTATGATGATCACTATATTTTTGCCCATTACGGTATCGATGAAAATGAAATGACCATTATGAGCGATAATGCGGTGTATCGCTGGGGACTGTGGGAAGGGAAACTTCATTATGACAATCTGCACAATTTCATCCAGAACAATAGCATTACCAATGCTTCCAATTACGACTATGTTGTTTCCCAAATGGATACCGAAAGCTTTATCGATTTTCAGCTCACTCATATCTTTGCCAAGAATACCGACTGGCCCGGCAATAATGCCCTGTACTGGCGATACCACCGTGATGAATATGCCCCCGAAGAAGGTTACCACGACGGGCGCTGGCGCTGGATCATCCTTGATACCGATTTTGGGTTTGACTTACCTTTTTTCTACGTTCCCGGACTGGATGAAGGTCCTGCCCATAACACCCTGGCTTTTGCTACCGATCCAAATGGCCCATCCTGGCCCAACCCGCCATGGTCAACAGTTATGTTACGCAAGTTGCTGGCCAACGGTAATTTTAAGATGCAATTTATCAACCGTTATTGCGATCTGCTAAATACAACCTTTAGCTCAGAGCATGTAATCAATACTATTGATTCACTTTCCGGACGTATTGCCCCCGAAATGGCCGAACACATTAACCGCTGGCGCCGACCCACATCCATCAGCGAATGGAACGAAAACGTGCAGATGCTGCGCGATTTTGCTAACCAGCGCAAAAACTATCAGATGCAGCATATGAAGTCTGAATTTGGATTGAGTAACCCTGTTACCCTCACCGTGGATGTATCGAACCCATCGCATGGTTTTGTAAAGGTGAATTCCATTGAAATAAAGTCATCTACCATGGGCGTTTCCACTAATCCCTACCCCTGGTCAGGCGATTATTTTCCCAATTTTGCCCATCAACTCATCGCCATGCCAACGCCTGGTTATGAGTTCAGTCACTGGACGGGTGCAGCCTCTGGTTCATCAACAACCACCAGCGTAATCCTGTCGGGCAACACACAGGTGAAAGCACACTTTATCGAAAGTCCGGAACAGATCATCCATTTTTGGTTATTCGACAACACACTTGACAATGACACGCCGCTGCAATCCATCGATGCCACTTATAGTGCTTTGGCAGGAGCTACCATAAATTTCCATTCTGCACTGGCCGGCTATCCCTTCGATGAGGCCCATATTAGCTGGCGGAAGGCATCCATGGAACGGAGAAACAGTCCAACACCTATTAATTATCAACCTGTTGCCAACGGTGGAATTCCTTACGAAAGCACCAATATGCGTGGCCTCCAGATAAAGCAGCCATTTACTGGTGATGGGGGTGAAAATACCCTCTATTTTTCTACACCTACACAAGGATTTAAAGATGTGAAGTTTCAGTTTGCTGCCAAAAATGAAGGGGCAGCAGAAGATCTGCTGATCGATTATTCTGCTGATGAAACAGAAAACTGGATATCTACAAGGATGACCACCACCATCTTCCCGCTTGGCGATGATTATCAGCTATACACCCTCGACCTGTCTGCTGTGGATGCCGCCGATACCAATGAACACCTGAAACTACGTATCCGTTTTAGCGGCAATGACATGGATGTTGATGAAGGAAACCGTGTAACATTTAATAACTTCAGCTTGTCGGGAGTTAGTCTGACATCAGGAACAGAAGATCAGATGGCAATACCAGCGAAACGGTTGGTTTTATTTCCTAATCCCGCATCCCACACCGTTTATATTGTCGGAGGTGAAATCTTCCAGGAGTTACTGGTATTCGATATTACAGGCCGAATGGTTAAAACTATCCCGGGTGGCCGGAGCATTGATGTTTCTGATTTACAGTCAGGCGTTTACACCGTCAAAGCCATTTCCAAAAATGGTGAAGTTCTAACCGGTAAATTTATCAGGTAGAAAGGTAAAATTCACTTTCAAGAAAAAACAAAAGAGATCAGTTAATTATTTGAGATATCTTTTGATTTAAGGGATTCTAAGCATTGTGCAAAGAGTTGCTCAAATCTGTTTGATCAGATCATGAACACTATACTTTTAGTGGTACCAGGTAGTCTGAAAATTCTTACAGGAAAATTCTGATTTATCTTATGGTGGGGATGGTTTCCATACCCACCAAAATTGTTGGTTTCTCTCATCAGGGTAGATCTTCATCCTTCATGCAGCGTACATTCATACCATATCCCTTTGGCTGATTGGCAGCATTCATAAAGGGTGTATCCTGAGTTATATATATCATCCGCGCATTTTTGGTTGATGTAACCGATTCACTGCTTGTCCAGTAGGACGCGTATGGAGCATTGTTGTAAATGCCAAAACCCCAATTGCCAGTAAACAGTGCGTCAAAGCCGCTGGAGCTTCCCTCTCCTTTCATTTTTGCACCGGAGAAAAACCCTGGTCCGCCATTTCCATCTACCGAAAGCCATGCATCAAGGGCTTCAAAATCTTCACGTGTGGGCAAATGCCAGCCAGTTGGACAAATACCCTGTATTTTCTCATCGGACAATGTAGCTGCAGCGGAACCATTCATGGTTGCTTCCCAGGTATAATGGGCACCTTCAATGTTTTCGCAAAACAACCCACGGCACAAACGGCCATCAATAGGCACTAGTTCTGTAACAGGTGAGTCGGGCCGGTGCGTTGTGCGAAGGTTTTCGCCCAACCAGCATTGTTCACCAATTATTATTGTTGAGTAGAGATTCCCATCAATATCCATAATACTGTCGGAACCACACACAAATGCTGGTTGACCTACACTGGCTGTACCAGTGGTAGTTATACTGAACGGATTACCTGAGTCAGTTACGGTTACCTGATATACACCGGCAGTTAGTTCTGAAGCAATAGCTTCGGTGCTGCCATTGCTCCATAAAAAGTTATAGGGTGGCACGCCCCCCGAAACATTCACTTCAATAGATCCGTTGGGTTTGCCATATTTGTCTGAATCTGTAACATCAAATTCAAGTGACAGGGGAACTGCTTCGGGCTGGGTTATCGCAGCTGTGGTTTGGTAAAAGGCAATCCCGTTTTTGCCATAGGTAATGGTTACCGAATACTCTCCGGCGCCCACCCCCGTAATGCTTGATGTTGTATCACCCGTATTCCATTCATAGATATAGGGTGGCTCTCCCTTTAGAACGGTAATGCTTATAGCTCCATCGGTGGCATTATAGGCCGATGCATGCGTTACATTCATATCCAATTCAATAGTTTCGGGTATCTTTTCTTCTTTTTCTTCGCAGGATATCATTATCAGCATTCCGCTGATTAACATAATGGGTAGTAAAAACAGTTTTTTCATAGTGGGTTTTTTGAAATAAAACAGGGTGATATCTGTGAAAGTCCTAATTTAGATTGCATTTTAGCTTTTCTTTATTGGCATTTCACCATGTTATTAATTTGTTGTTTTTTATCAATGTAAAATTATAATAATTCATGCGGCAAAAAATGGATTTTTGTCTCTATCAGCCCTACAAAAATCCCATCTGTTTTGATTATCGAAATGCTCCGGTTCTTTCAATTTAATGTGAATCCAATTTTACACGCTTATTGAGACGAATTTACCCGGGGCATCCTAATTGGCTTTGTAAATTTGTATCAATCCCTTGTCTGCTATTAATTGTAAATATTTGCCAAAAATTGTTGATATGCCGAGATCCATCCCTGTCATTTTTTTTCTAGCTCTGTGTGTTTCCCATTCACTTCTTGCCCAAAATGATCCCTTCAAAATAGTGGATCAGGACAAGTTACCCTATGGGAATTCCTATGAAAAATGGGAGAAGACCACCCCATACACCCATACATGGCATGTGGCACAGAATCACCCGGCAGCCAGCGATAATAATCCTGGAACTCTCGAAGCTCCGTGGAAAACTATTTCAAAAGCAGCCCGTGAGTTGCAACCTGGGCATAAGGTGATCATTCATCAGGGTACCTATTTTGAAACCATCGTACCTGCCCGTGGAGGCGAATCTCCTGAAAGAATGATAACCTACCAGGCGGCTGAAAATGAAAAAGTTATTGTTACCGGAGCCTTTCAGGTTGATCCCTCAGAGTTGGAACTTTCGCAAGGCTGGCAAACGGGCGACGTTATGGTTTCTCATTACGATGATGTGATACCCGAAAAAGGAAAAGTTTGGCAATATAACCTTCGGAACGTTGATTTTCAGGGTTATAATCCGTTTGGGATGTTGAACTTAATGCAGGATCAGGAATGGCTTGATTATAAAAAAGTTAACATGAAGGCTCATTTTCAGAAAAGGGGATGGGTTTTGATTGATGGGAAACGGCTTGAGCAGGTTACCCGCCCGGTTGACCTAAGCAATAAACCTGATGGCGCCTGGTTTTCAGAACATAATGGCTTGCGAATTCATATTCGGTTTCCGTCGGGTAAGGATCCGACAAACAGCAGGTTACAACTCGTAGTGAAAGAGCAACTTTTTTCCCCCGAAACCTATGGTCTGGCCTACATCAAAATTAAAGGGATACACTTTTTGTATGCAGCAAACGGTTTTCCGGTGCCACAGCGGGGCATCATATCTGCCGCCAGGGGTCATCACTGGATCATTGAAGATTGTATTATTGAAGGGGCCAATTCTCTTGGAGTAGATCTCGGCAACGAAATGTGGCATACCCAAACCCAACCTATTACAGGGTTTCATATTTTCAGGCGAAATGTGGTTAAAAACTGCGGAATAGCTGGCTTGCAGGGAATGCGGGCAACCAGTTACCTTGTAGAAGATAATCTTTTTGAAAATATCGGATGGCATAATGCTGAGCATGGCTGGGAGTCTGGTGCCATCAAATTTCATCTTTCTACCAATACCCTTATTCGGCGAAATGTGTTTCGTAATATTATTTATGCTCCAGGTATCTGGCTCGACTACCTTGCAAGTCAGAATTGCCGCATTACCGGCAATGTGTTCACGGGAATAACTTCTGCCCGGGGTGCAGTTTATATTGAAGTAAGCCGGGGTTTGATCGATATTGATCATAATGTGATGCACAAAACCCGCTCACAATACTGGATAAGCGGTGATTATGGTGCCGGTGGAAGTGCCTTATATACCGATGGGTCAGATAGCATAAGATTTTATAATAACCTGGCTTTTGATATTGAAAACACAGGCTTTGGTGCCTATGCCAATGCCGCGCGAATTGTAGCAGGAAGAGGGGGAACCGATCGAAATCATTCTGTAACCCACAATATTTTTGCCGGTTGTGGTAAACATGGGATTGAATTCCCCAATATTCACAATTTTGCCAATCACAATGTTTATTCCTCAATGCCCGCAGGTTACCTGAAAATTAAGAATCCGGCACCGGAGCTATTACTCGATCTTAAGGCCTGGCAGGATTATTATGGTTGGGAAAAAAATGGACAACTGGTCAGCGATCCAGGCTTTAAACTCGATGAGGAAACACTTACCCTTACTTTTGATTCTACCCTGTTAAATGGCACAGATGCCGGGCCTTTTCAAAAGGGAAAGGATTTTAGAAATGGGATTGAAATAGATCCAAGGTATAATGCCGAATAGGTTATACGTTGGAATTTAATTATCTGGATTGATCGTTTAGCAAAACACAAACTAATGAATACTTTTCAAAAATCACTTGTAATTCTATTGTTGGCTTTTTGGGGTTGTCAGGCCACTGATAAGCAAAATCATGATCAACAAAAGGCAGTCGTTTCGGTTTACGAACATCAGGCCCGCAACGCAGATGATCCCTTTCTGACGCAAAGGTTTCTTGACCTTAATAACAGCCCAATGCAGGAAAAGCTTCGTTCTCTGCAACCGTTCCCGGTGGGTGTGGTATATTACCAGCAACGGGGGCACGGATTAGACGAGATCAGGCAGGAGTTTGGCACCATTCGCGATCTTGGTTTTACCGCCCTGAAGCAGATGGTTTTGGTTTCGCCAAATAATCCGGCAGATTTTGAGAAGGAGGTTTATCATATGGCCATTGACGAGGGTATTTCGCCCTGGTATTACGGGAATGGGGGATGGGTAGGCATTACACAACCCTTGCTCGATAGCCTGGGTATTACATTGGAAAAAAATAATTCAAACCGGGCTGGAATACAAACGCATCCACGAATGATTGAATATCAGAATGAAATGATGCATCGAAGGGTTGACCGTATGAGCCGTAAACCCATTAAACCCAAAGGGATGGGTGAACCCGGCAGAAACTCTCCCTATTTGCCCGATCGGTTGATCCCTGAATTTGCAAAGTGGCTGCAGAGTAAATATGGTAGCATGAAAGAACTTAACGATGCCTGGAATTCAGGTTTTGCTGCCCCCCCTGAAATCAAATCTTTTTCAGAAGCCGCCGCTTTGCTCCGTGCAACAAAAATGGATGAATATGGTAACCGATGGGGTGCAATGTCATGGGATTTTCGCAGAATGCGAGATTCCATGCGCTTTCAGGCTGATCTGATTATCAACAACTACAACGAAACTATGCAGATGTTCTATCAATGGGATCCTGATGAACCTGAACGAACCGGCGGGCATCAGCTTTTCGAGAATCAGGCTGTTAATTCATGGGACCTGGAAGCTCAGGCAAAAACAGCATCTGTTGGAGGATCATTTTATTCATCTATCCATCTTGCCCACCATTTTTTTCTTACCAATGGAGAAATAATTAGACCCGTTTATATGCAATCGCGAATCGTTGCCGACATGTTTAAAGGCGGATGGGCGGCTACATGGGAGTCAACCGGCGGCCCTACCCAATGGAGCGGCCATCATAATGTTACAGTAGATGGAAACATGATGAAACAACTTTTTTTGTCCTACATAGCTGCCGGACTCAAAGGGATTGGATTATGGACATGGAATTCGCGAGATCAGGGATGGGAAACAGGTGAATATGCCCTTACCGATATCCAGGGAGAGCCCACGGAAAGAGCTTACGTGGCCGGAGAATTATCCCGGATTCTGCAGCAGCAACGTTTTGAATTATGGCAGGCATTTGATGAGCCCATGGTGGGCATTTTGTATTCGTGGGAAAATGAAGCCATGCTGGGCAGGTTATCACTCGGCACTTACCAGCTCTCTACCCCGGTTTATGAAACCAATCGCGACCGGTTGTTCCGTCAGTATCACTCGCAGGCGCGCATAGGGATTTCAAGGGCTCTGATAAATCATAATATTCCTTTCGAGTACGTTACTGACCGCGATATAGCTGCCGGCCTGGCCCATCGGTATCCTGTCATTTATCTTCCCTATGTATTGGCGCTCGACCAGGAAACCCTCACCGGACTAATGAGTTATGTGGAAGAAGGAGGGCGGCTTGTGGCCGATTTTCCACTGCTGATGATGGATAATTATGGCCGGTTGAACAAGCAACTCCCCGGTTCAGATTTTGAAACCCTTTTTGGGTTTAGCACAGCTGATTATTTACATACGGTTGAACCTATGCCAAAAATATGGAATAATGAATCCATTGAATCGCAATATGGACAAATCAAAATAACGACGGCAGCTATAACTTCAACATTTGACGATGGCAACCCGGCTGTTCTCGATCATAGTTTTGGTAAAGGAAAAACCCGCGTATTCAATTTTGAAGCCGGCCGGCTGTTGGCAGCTCCCGGAAGGAAGGAACTGGAGCAAATAATTGCCCAGGAGATAATTGAAGGAATAAGGCCACCTTTTAGGGTTGAAAATAGCGGGCAAACAATGGTTTTCAGGCGTGCAGCACCTTTGGCCGACCATTATTTTCTAATAAATGATGGCGAAGATGCAACCGTAAAAATTTCTTCGGAAGATATTGATTATTCATCAGCTTTTGATGTGATCAGCAATACCGGACTTAAACTGACAGGAAATTCAGTTTTGGCGGATGTACCTGCCTGGTCAGGGGTTTGGTTGAGATTGGAAAAGAAAAGGGTAGAATAGTTAACAGTGTTGGATAGGCTATTTTAATTTGATTTGGTTTGGTTTGAGTGGATTTGCCTGTGTTGAATTTTTTAATTCACCACAGGCTTTTTTGAATTTTTCCGGGCATATTCCGATGGGGTCATGTTATATTGTTTGCTAAAACATTTGCTGAAATATTGCGGATCGTTAAACCCTACTTCATAAGTTACTTCAGAAACTGTTAGTTCGTTTAATGAAAGCAATTGCGCCGCTCTTTTTAATCGTGTTATCCGAACAAATTCGTTGACCGACTGGCCCGTCAGTGCTTCAAACTTGCGGTAAAGAACCGATCTCGACATATTCATTTCCATAACAAATGTACTTACCCGGAACTCGGGGTTATTGATATTTCGTTCCACCACATCCATGGCGTTACGAAGAAACTGCTCATCAGCCGATGTTACTGAAACTTCATTAGGCTCAAGGATCCCTTCTTTTCGGAATTTTTCGCGAAGTTGGTTTCTATTGTCAAGTATATTGCGAATTCGGGAGTGTAAAAGCCTGGGGTTGAAGGGCTTGGGGAGATAGTCGTCTGCACCTGCTTCAAACCCTATAATAGAATGATCATCAGAAACTTTGGCAGTAAGAAGGATTACGGGCAAATGGCTGATGGTTACATCTGTTTTGAGTTTGGCACACATCTCAATGCCGTCCATTTCGGGCATCATAACATCGCTTACCACAATATCGGGCATCAGTTGACGGGCGTTTTCCAGTCCTTCAATTCCATTTGAAGCCAAATGCACATTATATTTATCTTCCATAGTGCTTTGCACAAAAGACCGCATATCGGCGTTATCATCAATAAATAGTAAAACAGGATTTCCGGGCTTTTTATTCTCCAGGGGTGGTCCGGCAAAAGTGTTCAGCTCGGCATGAGGTATCCCATATATTCCCGGTGAGTATTGATAGACAAAGTCATCAGAGACATGTTCAACTGCAATTTCCGGATCGAAATATTGCTTATCGAGCGGGAAGAAGATGCAAAAAGTGGTTCCTTTGCCGGGTTGGCTGGTTACAGTTATTTCTCCCTTATGAAATTCTACCAACTCTCTGGATAATGCCAACCCGATACCGGTGCCGGAGATACCTGTTGTACGCACTGCAATATCTTTATTCTTAACCTGGAAAAAGCGGTCGAAGATACGCGGCAGATCTGTTGCAGAAATGCCGATTCCATTATCGGCGATTTCTATTTGTGCCTGGGGCACTGCTTTTCCCGCTTTATTCCCCAGCAGCGGCCGATTTGTTGTATTTACCCTTATGGTGATTTTGCCACAATCAGGTGTGAATTTAAACGAATTGGACAGGATATTGTAAACTACCTTTTCCATTTTTTCTTTATCAAACCAACATTCAATTGCATTATCTAATGGTTCGAATGTGAATTGAATATCATGCATTTGCGCATGTTCTTCAAATACCGATTTCAATTCCTTCAGAAAGGAAACCAGGTCGGCTTTCACGATCTTTAGTTTTACCCTTCCCATCTCAATTTTTCGGAATTCCATTAATTCGTTTACCAACCGAAGCAATCGGCCGGCATTTCGACCCATAATGTTAAGTTGTTTTCTAAGTCTGGCATCCATGCTCCCCGGCGATGTCATTATATTATCCAAAGGACCAAGGATGAGCGTTAACGGAGTTCTGAATTCATGGGCTATGTTGGTAAAAAAGCGAAGTTTTACCTGGCTGATCTCTTCAATTTTGGCCTTTTCAAGGTCTTTGATCATGAGATCGTGTTTGTATTTTTGTCGGTTTATGATAAAGTTCATAACAAAATAAAGTATGGCTGCCAATATTAAAACATAGAAGACATAGGCCAGGGGGGTCCGCCAGATGGGGGGTAGGATCGTTATTTGTATGCTGGCACCCTGGTCGTTCCAAATGCCATCATTATTGGATGCGATAACCCTGAAGGTATATTTACCCGGATCAATATTGGTATAGGTGGCTGTACGTTGATTGCCAACATCATTCCAATCATCAAACCCCTCCAGTTTGAATTTGTATTGATTCTTTACTGTTGCAATATAGTTGATGGCTGTAAAACGAAAACTGAACACCGATTGATAGGGTAACGTTATTTCGGTGGTATTCATAATATGGGTATTTATTGGCGAACCTTCTGTCCCAATTTCAACGGGTTTGTTAAAAAGACTCAGTTCGGTAATGTAAACTGCAGGTGGTACTGTATTTTGTCGAATCCGGTTGGGATGAAATACATTAAACCCATTCACGCCGCCAAAGTAAATTTCTCCGCTCCGGGTGCAAAGTGAAGCAGAATAGGCAAACTGATTACTTTGCAAGCCATCATGTATATTATAGTTGCTGAATGATTGGGTTTTATTGTCAAACCTGGTAATGCCCTTGTTTGAACTGATCCATAAATTGCCCTCTTCATCCTGTATGATCTGGTGTAAAGCATCGCTGGGCAAACCATCGTGCATCGTATAATTTTTAATCGTTGCTTTTTCGGGGTTGTAGCATATTAGTCCACCCCCTTCTGATGCAATCCAGATTATGCCGTCAGTATCTTCATGAAAATCACGTATATCGTATTCAAATAACTTTTGTTGGGGATGATCATGGCCAAAAAGTTTGGTGATTTTTTTCGTATCCGGATTTAATATCCAAACACCTGTGCTGCCGATCCAGATATTGCCCTTTGAGTCTTCAAAAAGATCAATAATGCGGGCAGGATAAGCTTCAGGGTCAGAATCATTGGTTATTCTTTCAAAGGTGTTGTTGGCAAATGAGTAAACTTCCAGTCCATCGAGTGTGCCAATCCACAGGTTACCGTTTTGGTCTTCGAGTAATTTCCAAACATTGTTGCTGCTGATGGAGTTGTGTTGCGAAGGGTTGTAGGTATAATGGTAAAAACGCTGCGTTACCGGATCAAATCGGTTAAGTCCACCTGCAAAGGTACCGATCCAAAGGTTGCCATGCTTATCTTCCAGTATTGATGTAACAGCATTGGAACTGATGCTGAAGGGATTGGACGGATCATTGGAAAAACTCTTAAAGGTTCCATTTGCAGGATTAAAGAGATTGAGCCCACCTCCATCTGTACCCACCCAAATATAACCCTGGCTGTCTTCAAAGAACGATAGAACTGATTTATGACTGAGAGAGGAGATTCCGCCGGCCTTTTGGGTGTAAAATCTAAACTCCTGTCTGTGGGGATTCAGGATGTTTACCCCACCACCAAAGGTTCCTATCCATACCATCCCATCATTGTCTTTGAGCAAACTATAAATTGCATTGGTTGACAATCCTTTGATGTTTGAAATATCGCTTTTGAGTATGGTAAATCCTTTTTTTTCTTCATCCCAGCTATTAATCCCACCACCATCAGTGGCGAGCCAAATGGTTTTGTTATTGTATTGCAAAATATCACATACAATATTGCTGCTAAGAGGATTGTTCCTTGATTTTTGATGATAATGGGCTGTAAATTCAAGGCTTACCGGATCAAAGATGTATAATCCCGATCCTTCGGTACCTACCCAAATATTGCCAGTTTTATCTTCAAATAGTGTTTTAAGGGTATTGGGTTTTAGTCCGGAAGTATTGTTTTTTGGGAAAGGAAATAGTTCAAATTCATTCAGCTCCCAATTGAGGCGTATAAGGGAAGGGTCATTGGTGGCAACCCAGATATTTCCCTGTGCATCTTCAATAACCGAACTTACCAATCTGTTTGGGAAATTAAACCGGGTAAATTTTCTGGTGATGGGATCAAACCGGTTAAGACCTCCTCCCAGTGTGCCAAACCAAAGAATCCCGGATGGGTCCTGGTAAACCATCCGAACATTGTTATGGCTGATTGACGCTTCATCGTTGGGGTCATTAAGGAATCTGGTAAAATTATCGAATTCTCTGTTAAAAAGGTTTAAACCCATATTGGTGCCTACCCAAAGGTTTCGGTTTAAATCCTCGAAAACAAAATGTACCCTGTTGTTACTAATAGTCTGATGGCTATCCCGGTCGTGGCGATAAATGGTGAAGTCATAGCCATCGTAGCGGGTAAGTCCATCATTGGTTGCAAACCAAATAAATCCCAAATGGTCATGGTAAATGGAGTTTACGGTGTTGTTGGATAATCCTTCGTCAATAGTAAGATGTTCAAACAGAAATTCACCCGGATTTGCGATAATCAATCGGGAAACAAGGAGTAAAAATAGTGTTGACAATATTTTTTTCATGTTTGTGTTTTGGTTTCCTGATGAAACTTTTTCAGGGGTTTTTAATTTGTAGGTGATTCAAATATACTCAAAAAAATGAGTTGTAGCTGCCGGGTACTCCGTTTTTTTCAGGAAACGGGCTGGTGAATTAAATTATCCACCTTTATGCTTCTATAATAATTGTAAATATATGAATGTTTGTCAAGGTTGGTTTTTAAAGGATATTATCAAAATATATGCAAAAATAAGATAATAACTTCGATATCAGGAATCCGAATTGGCGGTGGTACAATTTACCCTGTGTTTTGGTACGTTTCACCATGATTGCAGCTGGTGTGGATTTTACCTTTGTAATTGCCATAACAGGCAAATATTCACTGCCGGAGATATTTATATCAGCCCTTTCATTATCCAGATCTTTAAAGAAATTTAATAAAGTCGAAAACACAAACATTTTTATTTATGCGCTTCTATTTGATATTTGCAACAATTGTATCACTGCTGTTTCTGGCATCTTGTTCGCCGGCACCAAAGGATGAAACAGAAAAAAAGGTGGATGATCTTCTGAGCCAAATGACCCTTGATGAAAAGATCGGTCAAATGACCCAGATATGTTTTAGCGAGATTACACTCAACGGAGATAAAAACCTGGATATGCACCCTGAATTGTTCAGGCAGGCCATTCTGGAAAATCATGTTGGTTCGTTTTTGAGTGGAACAGGCCCAGCGCAAAAGTGGATTGATTTTATTTCTACCCTGCAAAAAATGGCCGTGGAAGAAACCCGGTTGGGCATTCCATTGCTTATTGGCATTGACCATATACATGGTGCAAATTATGTTGATGAAGGCACCATGCTGCCTCATAATATAACCCTAAGTTGTAGCTTTGATCCGGATGTAGTTTCCAGGGCTGCGAGAGTTACTGCCATTGAAACTGCCGATCTGGGGATGAGTTGGAATTTTGCCCCGGTTGTCGATTTAGGAAAAAATGCCTACTGGCCCCGGCTTTACGAAACTTTTGGTGAAGATCCATTGGTATGCGGCATTCTGGGGAGTTCTTTTATTACTACCTATCAGGATCCCGAGCACAGTAATCCCTATAAACTGGCCGCATGCGCCAAACACTTTATAGGTTACTCAGACCCCCGCACCGGGCATGATCGTACACCCGCCGAAATCCCCGATCAGATATTGTACGAACATCATCTCCCTGCATTTGTTATGGCGCTAGAAAGTGGTGTGAAAACCGTTATGGTAAACAGTGGTGAAGTAAATGGCATACCCGGCCATGTGTCAGAAAAACTATTGAAAGGTTTGCTAAGGGAAAAGTTGGGTTTCGATGGAGTAATATTGAGCGACATAAAAGATATTTCAAAGGTTTATAACGAACATCATGGGGCATTTTCAGAAAAGGATGCTACCCTTAGAGCTATTAATGCAGGGATTGATATGAGCATGTCTTGTAATTCTTATTTATTTATCGATTTTGTAAAGGAATTGATTGCTGAAGGCAAACTCACCGAAAGTAGGATCGATGAATCAGTAAAACGAATTTTAAGGTTGAAGTTTGATCTGGGTTTATTTGATAATCCCTATCCACGCAACGACAGGCTCAACAGGATGCAGTCTGACGAGCATCTGCAAACGGCATATTATCTTGCTGAGCAATCCATTGTACTACTCAAAAATCAGGAAAATGTTCTCCCTATTCGGGATACAGGGCAGCGCATCCTGGTTACAGGCTTTGCGGCTCATTCGCGCAAAATGCTCAACGGTGCCTGGACCCTCGAGTGGCTGGGTGCCGAAGAAGAAAGGCAACCCAAAAACATGAATACCCTTTTTGATGCCCTGGCAACCGAATTTCCGAACTCTGATGTTTCGCTTTTGGAAATCATGCCTGATGGCACGCTTGAATCAGAAAAAGAGTATCGGGCAGCTGTGGTAGCTTCTGATTATGTGATTATTACCCTTGGTGAAGAACCCTACAGCGAATTTAAGGGCAATATCAACGATCTGCAACTTACCGAACCACAGAAAAAACTGGCTCAGATAGCCGGGGAATATGATAAAAAGCTTGTGTTTGTTCTTATTCAGGGAAGGCCAAGACTTATTACTGATATTGAACCCCTGGCTGATGGAATTCTGTTTGCAGGGTATCCGGGGCAGGGTGGAGCTGATGCCCTGGCTGCAATTATTTCGGGTAAAGCCAATCCATCAGGTAAGTTATCTTTTTCCTACCCGAAACATCCCAACCATGTTACTCCCTATTACCATAAAGCTTTTCAGAAAAATGATAACCTGTGGGATTTCGGTCATGGATTGTCATATACATCTTTTGAATACAAAAACATCGAAGTGGATCTTTCTGATGATGGTAAACAGCTAACATTAAACCTTGATATATCCAATTCCGGTACCATTGCAGGAAAAGAAACTTTCCTCCTGTTTTTCAGGCAGGAAAAAGGTACAATTACCCGCCCGGTAAAGAAACTGTTTCATTTTGGGAAGATTGAACTTCAGCCAGGCGAGACCCACCATTTGAATCATGTTTTCACTCCTTCAGAAATATTTGTCTATCCCGATGAAAATAACAACCAAATATTTGAACCGGGTTCATTTACCATTATGGCACACGGATTAGAAGCTACAATTGATTTACCCTGACCGTTTATTGCCACCTTTCTTTCGCTTATGTTAGTGCGGTGTAGTTTTACCAGATACTTAAGGAATGATAATTTTTCCCTGAGTACTTGTTAAATCAGTCAATTGGGCCTTATAGATGTAGATTCCAGATCTTAAATGCGAAATATCTGTTATTCGATTCGCAGGTAGATGTGTTAATGTGCCAACCAACCTTCCGCCAATGTCATAAATAGTAAGTTGATTTATTTCCATACGGGAATAAACAGTTCCATTGATTGCCGGATTTGGATAAAAAGGATTCTCTGGTTTTTGGGGTTGATTTTCCACAAGAACAGGTTCTTCAATATTTTCAAAAGCAATTTTGAGATTGGCGAGATAGGCGATATTGCCGTTAAAACCTCTGAAATATATCCTTACGGCGCTGAAAGACGGATGCCATTTATACAAAGGGGGCAAAGTGTTTATAGTGGTTCCATGCACTTCATTCATTTTCTCAATGATGTAATCTTCTCCCAGGTCATCCTGAGGAATTGACATTCTTGCCACAAGCGTATTTTCAGATTCATTGTCCGATGATCGGCGCATATAAAGGCTCATAAGTTCGGGTTCAATCTGCCATGTGTAATGATGCCAATAATCGGTAGAATTCCATTGCCAGGGTTTATCCGACTTTTTGGTTCCGGTTGCAGGAAAATCTGATGCAGAAGGTTGACCAGGTGCCCCTCCACCTGCTTCTGAGCTGAAGCCTGGCATCCAATAGCCCCAATCGGCGCTTTTTTCGAATTCACCTTCAGCATCCAAACCTCCACCGTAAAGCATAAAACTGGGTGAACGATGAATATACTCATTGTTTGATTCGCTTACCGGCATGCTGTTTCGAAGGCGCAGGTTGTATTTGGGGCGGCCAAAGGGTGCGGTTAGTTGCAAACTATCAATATCTCCGGGACGGAGCCCTCCATCGGGGTAGTCATCAACCAGGGTTATCACCATCCGACCTTGCTCCCCGTAACCCGAATCATACTGGCTAAAGAGTAAATCAAATTCTATGGTTATGTTTTTGTCAATGCGGTCAATCTTTCCAAAAGAATAATCGAAACAGGATGTTGTGCGCAATGTTGGATGTCCGTTCACTTCCGGAACATATGTTGAATAAGGGGTGGCAGCATCCGACACATGAATGGCATTATAGCCGGTGGTCCCAAAATCGTTGATCAGGCTGGTAGTAAAACACGAAGTAGTATCTGTGTTCTCGCCCCAAAGCACAAGTTTGCTTAAATCGAAAATTTGATTGAGATCGGTAAAGGGATCAATTACAAGAATTGAATCGGCTTCTGATGAATACACCGTGTTGATGAAGCAAAAGGAACAAATAAGTAAGAGTTTCTTCATTTTGGTAAGAATTTGTTTTTTGGGATCAATAACAGATGTTTGTACTTTAGCCTTCTGTCTGTATCAAAAAGTCCAATACCCCCTTGTTTTATGAGGGTATTGACAACCAAATGACAGTTTGTTGGCTAAAGAACACAATCCGGTAAATTAAGTCTAAACGATTTTTGGACTGGTCTCACGGATTGAAGAACAGTTCGGGCTGTTATCCTTATTCTGTTATCCTGAAATCGGTTTCAGACTGGGGTATTGGCCAGTATAAACCAGTATGGGGGAAAGCAATTTCACTCTCGCCGCTGCGCTCGCCTGCCGGTAACGGAAGCTTTAAAGCCTGAAGGTAATATAACCGGTCGCCTTCGAAACTCATCTCACGCAATCTTTCCAGATTTATTGCATCTTCCGTAATATTGGCCGGAGTGATGAAGGCCTCGGATGCTTCGTAGCTGATGCCGGCCACTGATTCATCCCATGCTCTGTTTCGGACCCTATTCAGATCATTAGCTGCACCCTGCAGGTCACCATCGCGAAAGCGGATGATGGCGCGTGTAAGCAGCAGTTCGCCCAGGCGAATTACCGGAACATTGGAATATTGACCGTTGGGTGCCCGGTAATATTTGTCATTCCAGATGCGGGGCTCCGTAACGTTGGTATATTGTTGTTCATATACATCCGGGTTGTCGGTAAGCACTCCCCGATGTCCTTCCAGGCGGTGAAAGAGCTGTTGGTATCTTTTATCGCGCTGAGCTTCAGGGGTTTCGTTGAGTTCTTCATCCATCCAGCCAATTTTGATGGCGGTAGTATGGGTCATGGAGTAGGTATGCCATGTAGATCGGCGGAAAAACTCTCCATGGCCACCATTGATAGCCTGGTAGTGCAGGAAGGAGAATAGTGTAAAATCGGCGGGTCGGCTCCCCTTGTCTTCATCATAGTAAATGGCATCCCAGATCACTTCATTGCCTTTGGATGCATCGCTGCGGTTAAATGCTTCTATCGGATCCTGATCCAGGCTGTATCTGTCACCACTCTGATCAATCACAATATTCAGTTGTTCCAAAGCCTGATCCCACTCACCCAGCCGAAACAGTACCCTTGCCAGCATGGCTCTTGCAGCATATTTATTCACTCTCCCATATTGGTAAGAAGGATGGTGGGTGCCTTCGATGAAGGCTTCCGGAAGCAGGCTGATGGCTGTATTAATATCTTCCAGGATGAAATCGTAAATAGCCCGGGTGGTTACATACTCGGGGTTGAGTGCTGCTTCAGCATCGGTGAAGTTTTGGCGAAGGGGAAGTAACAATTCCCTTTCGAATGCCGGATCTCCCGGAGCCGGACAATGCCGCAGGGTATGGTAATAGTAGGCAAATGCACGCATAAAATGCAGTTCTCCAATAATCCGTTTCAGGTTGTTTTCCTTATCGGCTTCTGATGCATCGGGGTATGGGTCTTCATCATTGTTGTAATAGAAATCAAGTGCAGCATTAACAATACCAATAGCGCGGTAGCCACTGCTGAACGATTCATTGGCACGGCTTATTGGTGCTGATGTTTGTCTGAAATATATCTCAGTAACAGGGTAATTGGCTGATGCTCCTGGAATTAGATAAATTATGTCGGTCATTCCATCAAGAATTACGCGGTCGGCCATGGCGAAGTGCCCACCCCAGCCGGAGTAAAACGCATAATTGTAGGGTGAAACAGCCGCTCTTTCAAATTCTCCGATATTGAGCCATGGAAATTCGGGCGGATTGGTCAGCTCAAAGAACTCTTCGTGTTCGCAGGAAGTAAATAAACCTGCCAGAAATACTGAACCAATTATAATATTTTTAAAAGCTTTCATAATATTATGGTGTGTTTGATGAATCAAAATGATCTGTTTGCTAAATGGATATCTTTTAGTCAGGATTATTAGAACTGCAACGAAATGCCTGCATTGAAAACCCTGAGTGGCGGTAGTGCGCCGCCTCCGGTTTCCGGATCCCAGCCATTGTATTCCATTGTCCACAGGATGGGGTTGTTGGCTGATGCAAATAATCTCAGGTTATTGATACCCATCCTACTTATGAAATCAGCACTGAAGCGATATCCCAGCTCGATATTCTGCAACCTGATATAATCACCTCTGTATAAATGTTTTGTATAAAAGGATGTTTCATTGTTGTACCCATAGGTTTGGTTACCATCTGGGCCGCCTATCCAATATCCTTTGGCGCGCGGATCGTCTGGATCACCTTCCCAATCTGGGTTGGGTGCTTCGATGTCCCAGCCCCAGGGGTATTGGCTATCCCAGGTGAGTTGCGGATATTTGGCTTCATCGCCGGGTTGCTCCCAGGTATTTCCGATCATCTCTTTCCGCAGGTTTACCTGTCCATATTGAACCATGGTGGTTCGTTGTTCTTCATAATCATAGATGTAATGTCCACCGGCAAAGGTGATCAGAAAACTAAAGTCAAATCCTTTGTATTCCAGTTGGTTGGTAATGCCCCCGGTAAAAGAGGGTACTCTGGTTTTGTTTTCCAAAATGATACGGTTTCGTTCCAGATTGGTGCTGGTTGCGGGCACTTTGCGGCCGGTTTTTATGGTTTCACCTGTTTCTTCCCAGTGTGCATAGTCAATTTCCCAGATCATTTCCACCCCTTTTTCGGGGTCAACACCGGCATATTCGGCAATGTACCAGGCCCACAATTTGCCATCTTTTCTGGAAATGTTATTCCCACTTGCCACGCCACGTCCTTCGCGGTCGAGTTGTGGCGTTAGCGCTAATACACGGCTGTTATTGGTGCTGAAGTTGATATCGGTGGTCCATTTCAGCTTCATGTCTCGTCGGTCAACATTTACCGTGTTAAGGCTGAATTCCCAGCCATAGTTGCGCATATTTCCGATATTGTTCCAGATACCATTCACTCCAGACGAAATTGGCAGGGCTGAGAACAGTAGCAGATCATCTATATCCTGCAGGTAATAGGCCATTGAGCCCGATATCCTGTTGTTGAACAGGCCGAAGTCTATACCACCATCATAGCTGTTGGTAGATTCCCAGGTGAGCAGTGGTGACCCGAGGTTCCCAATGCGTGATGAGCCGGAAATAAGATTGGCATCTCCATAGCGGTTTGCCCTGTCATTGGTGAAATTGGTGACAAAAAGGTTGGAGGGTATGTCTTTGTTGCCGGTTACACCATAGCTACCGCGGATTTTGATCATATCGGCCCAGGGTGCGTTGAAGAAGGGTTCATCAGAGATGATCCATCCCAGCGAGTAGGCTGGGAAGATCTCCCAACGGCGATCAGATTGAAACTTGGATGATCCATCGCGTCGAAGGCTTACGCCGATAAAATAACGATCCAGCAGTCGGTAATCAAAGCGGCCAAAATATGCGAGAAGGTACTCTTCGTTTTGCAGTCCGGCAAACATTTCCAGGTAATCGGCCGGGTTTCCTATCTGGCGATAGGTTCCCTGTAGGTTTTGGCCGGCCATATCGCGCAGGTAACGGTTTGATGTTTGCATTTCGGTACCTGCTGTTGCCTGTATGTTGTGCATTTCGCCAAAGGTTTTATTGTAATTCCCGTAAACATTGTAATTGAAGCTTTTGAAGGTGGCAGCCCGGTCAGCAGCATATGATCCCTGCTCACGAAGGTATTCTGATACCCAGTAAACACTGTTGTTCTGGATAAAGTCAACAGAAAATTCACTTCTTAATCTTAATCCTTCAATTACAGGTACTTTATAATCAAGGAAGATATTACCCAAAAACCGGTATTGCTCAACTAAATCGTGGTGATTGGAAGGGTCAACGCTGGCCACCAGGTTGGCACCCGACATTGGGTTCCAGAATCCGCTGGGGTGGCTGGCATTATAAACAGGGAACCAGGGTAGGGATACCCTGTTGGCATTACCCCAGCCGGCATTGGCGCCGCCGCCACCACGTCCTACTGCACCACCCACCTGTTGTGTAACACGGGTGTTTTCGGTGTAGGAGAAATTGAGTCTCGAACCTACATTCAGATTGGGGGTGGGGTTAAAGTCGAAATTGGCCCTGGAGCTGAACCGGTCAAAATAGTTCTCTTTCAGGATGCTCTCGGTATTGTTGTAGTTGAGTGAAAGGTAGAACGAACCATTATCCCCTCCGCGAGAGCTTGATACGTTAATATCCTGATACGATCCGGTGCGGAGTATTTGGTCAAACCAGTCGGTGTTGATGTTTTGAGCCTGTTGACGCGACAGCATGGCTATGGGCTGATCCACATAAAACTTGATGATATCAAAGGGATCAAAAGGAGCCAGGCCTGAGTTGGCCCTCGCTTGATCTGCCAGCGAGAACCATTCGGTGGTGTTGGCATATCCGATGTCTTCAGGTGTGCGGTTAAGAGTGGTGATACCGCTGGTATAATTGATATTGGTGCTTCCCTGTCCTTTCTTCCCCGATTTGGTGGTTACGATGATCACACCGTTTGATCCTCGCGAGCCATAAATGGCCGTTGCAGCAGCATCTTTCAGTATTTCAATAGACTCGATGTCGTTAATGTTGAACATCGACATTGGGTCCTGGCTGGTTGAGCCGATGGTGCGTTCCAAACCGCCACCAGAGTAAACGGGCATACCATCAATGATCCATAATGGAGCAGTATTGATACTGATGGAACTTTCACCCCTGATGCGGATATTCACCTGTGAGCCGGGCACACCACTGGTATTGGTTACAGTAACCCCTGCTGCGCGGCCCTGAAGGGCTGATGTAATGGATGCTGATGGAAGTGCTGATAGCTCTTCACCACTTACTGATGCCACAGAGCCAATGATGTCCCGTCGTTTTTTAGTGCCGTAGCCTATTACCACAAACTCGTCCAATTGCTCCATTGACGGAAAAAGCATGATCTGCATAAGGTTTTCATCTGTTGCCAAAATCTCTTCGGTGAGCATACCCACAAAACTTATTTGTAGAGTGGCCCCCCGATCTACGGAAAGGGAAAAAGTTCCGTCGATGGCTGACGTGGTGCCATTGGTGGTTCCCAATTCCACAACCGATGCTCCCTCTATGGGCGTATTATCGGAAAAATTGCTTATGGTACCTGTAACCGTAATTTTTTGTGCCAATGCTGCCCCGGTCATCATGATCCAAAGGGCTGCTAAAAGGAGTGTCTTTTTCATTCGGAAATAATTTGAATTATTCAGATGGGACAACTTTTCCTGTCCATTTGGTAGCCTGCCCCATTTTTGCAGGGAAATTCGCATGAGATGATCTTCAGGCTGATTGACGATTGATTCAAAACAGGGTTGGTTCATATTAATATTGTGTTTAATGGATGTGCTAAACTGCTGCGTATTTTATTGATTGGATTCTTGTTGTAATAAGTTGGAAATTTTAAAATATCCTTTGATGGTAATTATAGTGGGTTAAATTTCGGAAAAATTCTTAACACAAATTTAAAATAAGGGTTTTTCTCATTTTTGTATGGATGTCCCATTTCACCCCGAAAATTATCTCAAAGTAATGTTTTCCCTTTTTGAAAAATTAGCCTTGTGGTCAATTTTTGTTTAGGTGTCTGTTTATGAGTGAATTGTATTGTCTTGCTGTTGCTGATGCTAAAAATAGTATTATGGTTTATAATTTAGAGAATTTTATAAGCTGATGAAGATTTTTGCTTTTGAATCTGTTGTTGCATCAGCTTGATGTCTGTTATTTATAGTAATATTGAAACCTTATTGTGATTCTGTTGGGATATGATAAGTTGTTTTAGTTCAACGAGTTGTATTTTTGTGGGACAAATATCATATGTGATTGAAACTTATTTACCTGCCTTGGGGATTAAATGCAAGTAAATTTGGACTCATGAAATTTGAAAACGAAAGTTAAAATAATCAATCGTAAATCAAACCTTAAATCAAACGCTTATGAAGAAAACAACCTTTACACGATTTTTCGCAATCCTTTGCGGACTATTTTTATTGTCTGCGGGGAATTTGCTGCATTCTCAATCGCTGGTGCTACGTGCATCAGCTGATGCCGTAACCTGGTCGGAGTTTCCAGAGCAAACGGCTCCTACGTTTCATGCAAGTAACATTTTGGCTAACCGGTATGAAGTTACCGAAGGTGAAACAACTACAACGCATAATATTATAGCTTTTGTAAAATTTGACATCAGTCAGTTTGCCAATCGCAGTATTTCTGCTGCATCTTTTTCAACCCGTGGTACAGCCGCTGCTGATACTGAAACGACCATACGCTTGCGAAAGGCAGGTTTAGCTTTCCAGCGTGATACTACTCACTGGGGCAACAAACCCAGCCGCAGTGGTGAGTTGGCGCTCAAAATCTATAACACTTCATCAGCACGTAGAGCTTATGATCCTGTGGGTACTGCATTGGTTGATTATATCAATGAAGAATTAGCAAAAGGGTCAGATGAAATTGCTTTTTCACTGGAGTACAAATCTGGTGATTTTAATGGTGTTAACTGGATTGGTGGTAAGGGTGATGGAGCCTGGGGCCCCGAACTTACACTTGAATTTGACGATCAGCTGGTATTTTTTGGCATTGATGACGCAGTAGCCTTTAAGGAAGCTCCCGAACAAACCGGTGCCGATTTCCATGCTTCCAATATTAAGGTGACCAAGGTGGATGACAATACCGAAACGGTTTCCTACATCAAGTTTCATCTTCCTGGTTTTGCCTATAAAAGCGTTGCTGAAGTTGAGTTTTCAACCCGTGGCACATCTCAAACTGATAAAGAACAGGTTGTACAGCTTCGCAGAACATCGACTGCTTTTTCACGCGATACTACCAATTGGAGCAATCGTCCATCCATGAGTGGCAAACTTGCAACCCGGGTTTACAATGGCACAATTGGATCAGCACGAACTGTTTATACCGATATTGGAAGTGAAATTGTAAATTATATCAATAGCGAGTTGGCGAAAGGTAATGAAACCATTGCGTTTGGTTTGCAATATGATAGCGGCGATCTCGATGCAGGCAACTGGATCGGTGGTGTGGGTGATGGTGCCTGGGGCCCCATGCTTAAAATAACTCCTGACAACACCAATGCTGCAATGTATGGTATTGCCGATGCAGTAGCATTTTCTGATCTGCCTGACCAAACCGGAGCACAGTGGCATGCAACCAATATACTGGTTGCCGAAGTACCTGAAGTGCGTACTGTAAAATCATTTGTTAAGTTCGATATCAGTGCCTTCTCTGGCCGGGTGGTAGAAGATGTGATTTTCTCAACCCGCTCAGCCATGGCAGCCGATAAATTCATGACTGTGAAACTTACCCAGGCAGGCAATGCTTTCCAACGTGATACCACCAATTGGGGCAATATGCCTTCCACATCGGGTGAGTTGGCAACTGTAATATATGACAACAGTAGCGCTCGCAAATACTTTGAGCAGGTGGGTAGTAGCCTTGTAAACTACGTAAACGGTAAACTGGCTTCTGGTGCCAACGAGTTATCATTTGGTCTTGAATACAAAGATGGTGATGGTGGCGATTTGAACTGGATTGGCGGTATAGGCGATGCAACATGGGGTCCTTATCTGGAACTGGTATTTGCCGATGAGTACAACTCTTTTGCAACGGATGATGCGGTTGTATTTGAGCATGCACCTGCTGAAACAGCTATTTTCTTCGCACCAACCAATATTCAGATTGAAGATACGGATACTACCCAGATTATCTCCTTTATTAAGTTTAATATTGAAGATTTGGCCGGAATGGAGATAGATGAAGTGGGAATTTCAACCCGCTCTGACATGGTTGATGGCATGAATATGACTGTAAAACTGATGCAGGCAGGTACAGCTTTCACCCGTGATACTACCAACTGGAACAACAAGCCATCCTATTCGGGTGAATTAGCTACCGTGGTTTTGGATGATGACAGCGGACGTAAGTATTTTGAAGCTGCCAATACATCACTGGTTGATTATGTAAATCAGCATACCTTAACCGGTGCTTCCGAAATTGCTTTTGCACTGGCTTACAAAGATGGTGCAGGCGGCGATCTTAAATGGATGGCTGGTGCTGGTGATGGTAGCTGGGCTCCGCAAATGGAATTGGGTATTAAAGCTGCCTTGGAAGCCGATACCATTCATGTTATGATCGATGCTTATGTAAACGAAGCGGATGTGGACGCCAATTTTGGGGATGCTGCTGATATGGGTATCCGCAAATCAGGCGATGGTACTGATTTGGAAACCCTGGTGAAATTTGATCTTACCGATGTGGAAGATGCAATAGTTGGCAAGGTAAGCCTTACAGCATATATTGGCCAGCATGATAGTGGTACTCAACAGGATGATTTCTTTGTAGATGTGTATGCGGTTGAAGATACTGCATGGGAAGAAATGACTGTAACCTGGACCAACAAACCCACCGCGGGTGCCAGGCTTATCGAAGAAAACGTTACATGGTTTGGCGCCGGACAGGATGTAGTTTGGACCAGTGATGCACTTACGCATTACATTAACGATGCCATTAAAGCTGGGAAAACTCATGTTTCCTTTGTTTTAAAAGGAAAAGACAACACACCTGGAAATCGCCTGTGGATGGCTGGCCGCGAATGGAAACCGCTGGCTACCAGTTTGATATTTGACTATCTCACTCCTCCGCCCCCACAAAATATGCCTGTTGTTGCTGATAGCTACGTATCGCAGGTTGCCGGTGAAACAGCCACCAACTTTGGTACTGCTGCCGATCAGCATTTGGTAAATGATGATGCCAATGAAGCATCCAAGTGGATTTATTTCAAGTACGATCTTTCCAATGCATATCAGGAAGCTATTTCTGCCAATTTGGTTGTTTATGGTTCTATCCATAATGAATCACCCGAACTTGAGCAACTCAACTTTGCCGTTTACTCATCCAATGATGTGGCCTGGGAAGAAGAAGTGATTACCTGGGAAAACAAACCTGCTGTAAATGCTCCTGTTCTTCTTACCGGTACCTTACTTCAGGGTGGACGTTGGTTTACTCTTACCAGTGCTGCATTTACCGATTATGTTAATACTGCCATCGATCAGGGTAAAGAGTATATCACCCTGGTTGCCAAAGCTACTGATCCAACACCCGGACAACGCGGATGGCTTTCAGGTAAAGAGTGGAGGGCAAGTTATATCACTCTCAATTACGAGCCTGAAGTAGCACTTCCACGCTTCTCACCCAATCCCGGCAACTTCATTTCTTCTGTAGATGTAACCATTACAACACCTACTGCCGGTGCATCTATCTATTACACTACTGATAATACCGATCCAAGTGATACCAATGGTACATTGTACAGTGGTCCAATCACCCTTAGTGCAACATCTGCCATTGAAACTATCAATGTGAAAGCTATTGGTTATGCACCTGAGCTTAATCCAAGTGGAATAGTTTCCGCAACATATGTAATTGCACCTGTAGGCTTACCGCAGTTTTCACCCACTCCGCTGGTATCGTATCAGCAAAGTGTAGAGGTAACTCTCTCTGCTGAACCCGCTGGTTCTGTTATCCGCTACTCCACCGATGGTGGTGCACCTACTACACTGTATGATGGTCCGTTCCTTCTCACCGAACCCACCCTGGTAAAAGCACAGGCATTCAGTTCTGACTTCCTGTTTGCAACCGAAATTGTGGAAGCCAACTATGATGTGGTACAAACAGTACCTGAGCCAGGTATTGGACCTGCCGGTGTTGGTTTTACCGACCTTTCCCGCGAAAATCAACCCGCTCTGTCATTATGGCTCAGAGCACATGACCTCGATGTGGCCGATGGTGAAAAAGTAAATCTGTGGGGTGATATCTCCGGTAATGAAAACCATGCGCATAATGATGAATCAGCTATTGATACCGATATTGTGAATACCGGTGAAAAATGGAAAGCTGCTCCCACCATGGTAGCTGATGGCCTCAACGGATGGCCAACGGTACATTTTGGTACTCAAATAGGAGGAGAAAATGCCGATGTTAAGAATCTGGTAGTAGATGATGCTGACAACCTCGATGGCGGTGCTGGTTTGTCATTATTTTTGGTAATGAAGCGTAACCAGATGCACGGTGATTTTGCGGCTATCTTTCAGAAGCGCGATGTGCGTAACCAACCTGCTCAGGCATCTTATGTGCTTGAAATGGACGGTGGTGCCAACCCCAATAAAATGCAGTTTGTTATTGCCCGTGATATCTTCCTGAAGAGCCAGGATGAATTCAATGCGGATGATTATTACCTGGTAAATGTTGCGCTCAACAGCCAAAGCCAGCTTTCATCTTTCATGACCGATGGTGTGCTGAAAAGCAGTGCCTTGTATGCCAAACCAATTCAGAACAGCCATGCGCCCGTAATTATTGGTGGATTCCAGCCTGTTGATATTGCAGAGATCGTACTCTTCAACTCAGATGTAAATCAGGCTCAAAACATACTGGTACATAATTATCTGGCTGCTAAATATGGACTTACCAATGTCGATCAGGTTATTTATGCCAATACTGAGTATGTTTATGATATTATTGGTATAGGACAGGCAACCAATATGGCCGGTGATGGAAGCGACCAGCACAATTACAGCTCCGGTGGCGGATTACAGTTGTATGCTCCTGCATTTGCTGCCGATGGCGACTTTATCATGGCCGCTCACAATGGAACAGTACTGTCCGAAGATGCTGAAACCAGTGCATGGTCACGTATCTGGAATGTAGAAACTGTCGGTACTGCTACCAATATAACCATGGGCTTCGATTTTAGCACCGAAGGCATCACTTCCACTCCTTCTGCTTCGTACAAATTATGGTACAAGGCAACTGCTGGTGAAGCATGGACCGACCTGGGTATTACCCCAACGGTTGATGAAAGTGTGCTCAACTTTGCTGTTCCTGCTGCTCAGGCTGGTATGTATGGTGTTGGTATTAATGCACCCGGCTCTGTTAATGTGGATGATGTTGTTGGTCGTATCAATAATGGATTCTCACTCTATCCAAACCCTGCCCGCGAAAGGGTTGTGGTTTCTCTTGAAGAAAGATTCTCTGGCAACGTTCAGATTGCGGTTCGCGATATGTACGGACGCACTGTAAGAAGCCAGAATATTGTTAAAGACGCTGCATCACTCAATGTGGAATTTGACCTTACCGGTTTGCACACAGGAACTTACATGATTGAAGTTACTGACAATAACCGCCAGGCCGTAAAACTTTTCATGGTGAAGTGATAAGTATTGATTGTTTTTAGGTTGGTATGTGAAAAGAGGCTGTCCCTTGTGGCAGCCTCTTTTTTTCTATCCCCAATCGCATTACTTTTGTTTGACCTATTAAAAAATAAAGCCAGTTGAAAATGTTATCCAAACGATTTCTTGTTTTTTGTGCCAGCCTTGTTGTGCTCGGCTCCTGTTCAAACATTTCAGAAGCCGCTACTCAGAATGAAGGGTTTTATGATCGTTCTGAACTTATTATCGATCACACAGCTGATCTGTATCAACCACCTTCCATGAATATTGGCGATCCCGAAAAGTATTACTGGCCCAAGGCTATGGCCCGGTTTGAAAGATATGGCCATGATGATCCCATAGCCAATGATTGGATACACCAGCTAAGCCCACGAAGTCCATTCCATTTCACATTGGTGGGCATGGCCAGGCTCCTTTCTCTTTATCCCGATGCCCCGGCACTGGCTGAAAACCGGCTACTAATCCTTCAAAAGGTATTTGAACGAACCGATGCCCACAATGCCTGGACTTCGGAAGGGACTGAAAATCATATTGCTATGGATCGTACATCGGGCTATATTTTCGCTCAACATGCCCTGGATTATCCCGATCAATTTCCTGATGCTCCCGAAAAACTTGAGTTGATGAAACAGTGGATTCAGCAATTCTCCCACCGGATGTATCAATATGGCACCGGCGAATGGAATTCATCTACCTACCAGACTTACCATATCATCAGCTGGCTTAATCTGTATGACTTTGCCGATGACCCTGATGTAAAGCTCATGGCCCGTGCTGTGCTCGATTATTATGTGGCTGAAATGGCGCTGCACTATAGCTGGGGTACCTATGGTGGAAGTGAGAAACGGGGTAAAGGTGCTTCTGATCAAAACCTGAGTGCATCAAGTTACCTGTGCTGGTTGTGGTTTGGAAGCCACCTGGAAGGAAATACCTTTCAGCATCGTGGCACCGAATACATTCAGAGTATGCATGCCGTAACCAGTATGTACCGCCCTCCCATTCATGTTCTGGAGCTGGCCCGAAAGCAAAATCCCGAGCCGATGTGGTTTACCGGCAGCAAGCCATCTTACTTGTATGAAGATCCAGGTTTTGTAAAACAGTTCTTTTACAAGGGTGAATCCTTTACGTTGGGTTCATCCGTTAGCAGGTATGGTGGGTGGACTGGTTCCACATCGCAATTGGTAAACTGGAAATTGGTCGTGCGAAGGGATGATTCTCCTGTTCCTTATGAAATATCAGGTAGTGGCCGGTTTCACGATGACTGGAGCGGAAAAAGAGTCGATCCGTTTACCCAATGGGCGCAGCACAAGAATGTGTTGATTCAGATGACCCGAATGCCTGAAAATGTGGATTCCATTATTCTCCTTGTGAAGCAACTGACGGAACAATGGGCCCGAAATTGGGAGCAGGATTTCAGGATGCGTTTCCCGGATGATCACAAAGGTAATGTGGTGAATTTTGGAGGAAACATAGCTGCCGAAAACCGAAGTTTTATCAATTTTCCGGCTGATGCCCGGATCGAACTATCAGATAGTGTTGTCTGGGTAGATTTAGGAAATGCCTGGTTGGCAGTAATTCCACTTTCAGGAAACCGATTCACTTCTTACAATCCTATTTTAGATTATAGAAACAGGCAGATACTTACCGATTCAACCCAATATGGCCAGATGTGTGGATTTGCAATC
>JAABRR010000038.1 GCA_011390785.1 Sphingobacteriia bacterium | reverse complement strand
GGCAAAATTTGTAAAAAAAATTGAGCTGACCACTACGCAAGAAAAACTTCCCGGTTTACTTTTACTGTAAACCATTGGTAGAACAAGTCTAACGTAAGCTCATCAGGCCAGAATGCCGCATCATGCCACTGCCCCAATTCATTTTCGAAAAGGGCGCGAAAGTTCTCTGCCACAAAGTTTTCAACATCCTTTTGGGTTATTATATTTTTCACCAGGTAGGTTCCGTAATCTCCCGGGTAATGCGTCCCTTCATCAACCCCGGCCTTTTTATTGGCCTGGCTTATCCATTGGTTGAATTCTTCAGTTCGAATGAGTACCAGGGCAGTATATTCAGTGGGTTGAAGGTTCATTTTGTGCTTCTTTTGGTTGATTTGAAAGGGTAAAGTTAATTTCTTTTTAAAAACCCTTTCAATCAAAACCATTACTTTTGCCACTTAAAAACATATTTTTATGCAGATAAAGAACATTATATTCGATTTAGGTGGTGTCTTGGTAGAAATTGATTATGATGCCACGATTAAAGCTTTTCAAAAGTTGGGTATCACAAATTTTGATGAATTTTTCTCACAACTCAAGCAAAACCACTTATTCGACAAATGGGATATCGGCAAAATAACACCCAAACAATTCAGGGATGATCTTCGTAAGATCAGCGGCATTCCTATGACAGATGAATCTATTGATAATGCATGGAATGCCATGCTGGGAGGATTTCCGGCTACAAAAATTCCCATGCTCGACCAGGTTGCCAAAAACTATCGTACTTTTTTGCTCAGCAATACCAATGCGATACATATACCGTACTTTAAGGACAGGATGATGAAAACCCACGTGATTGAAGGCCTTGAAACCTTCTTCGAAAAACTTTACTACTCGCATGAAGTGGGGATGCGTAAACCTGATGTGGAGATATTTGATCACGTAATCAATGATAAAGGGCTGAACCCGGCAGAAACATTGTTTTTCGACGATACCCTAATGCATGTTCAGGGGGCAAGAAGAGCAGGACTGCTTGCTTACTGGATAGACGTTTCCCGGGAAGATGTTACGGAATTTTTTAACGCTGGTGAGCTAACAGAGCAATTTATGCTGAAACTTCAAAATCAGTCTGCAGAATCTTTTCTATGATTTCATATACTTCTTCCGCTTTATAAACTGATACCAATTGCATACGGAAGGGCTTAAAATTTGGAAGTCCCTTAAAATAGGTACAATAATGTTTACGCATTTCCAAAACAGCGGTACGTTCTCCTTTCCATTTAACAGACATTTCCAGGTGCCTTTTGCATAGGTGAGCCCTTTCAGCAGTTGTGGGTTGCATCAATACTTCTCCGGTTTCAAGGTATTTACGAATTTGTTGAAAGATCCAGGGATTACCAATAGTGGCTCGTCCAATCATAAGACCATCTACACCATAATTAGACAGAGCATTGAAAGCTGAAACCGGGTCTTTGATGTCGCCGTTACCAATTATGGGAATTGCCATTCGTGGATTGTTTTTCACTTCGCCAATCAGGGTCCAGTCGGCCACACCAGTATAGAACTGGTTTCGGGTTCGTCCGTGAATGGTTAGGGCTGCAATTCCAGCATCCTGCAGGCGTTCAGCAGTCTGGACTATATCTTTGCTGTTTTCATCCCATCCCAAACGGGTTTTTACTGTTACGGGCACCTTTACAGCCTTTACTACCTGGCGTGTCATCTCAACCATTTTAGGAATATCCTGCAGCATACCCGCGCCGGCACCTTTGGCAGCAACCTTGCGCACCGGACAACCAAAATTTATATCAATATAATCGGGCTGCGCCTGTTCCACCATTTTTGCAGCTTCCACCATGGCACCGATATGAGCTCCAAAAATCTGAATAGAAACAGGCCGTTCACCAGGGTATATATCAAGCTTTAACAGGCTTTTGGCTGCATCGCGAATAAGTCCGTCGGCAGAAATAAACTCAGAGAAAACCCAATCGGCACCTTTCTCACGACATAGCACCCGGAAAGGCGGATCGGTAACATCCTCCATGGGAGCCAGGATGAGAGGAACACTATCGAAAAGAATATTACCAATTTTGACTTCCCTTTTAAAAGGCATTTTTTTATACAGATTTTAGATTTTCAACAACAAAAAATACAGTAGGTTTGCAAATCATTCAAAAACATACATTTTAAACTATTTTCTAACAGTATTTTGGGTTAAGAATTGACTGAAACCTACTAAAAAATAGTAGCGCAAAATTACGAATCATCATGAGAAATAACGCATTATTGGGAAATATTCATCCTTCCGGACAACTGGTGGTAACAGCAGCTGTAATTCTTTTTGTAACCCTTGTTACATTGATAGCGGGCTTTCTGGCAGCAGTTCCCTTTACCAACAATACCTTGTTTGAGTTAATGGAGGGTATAAATATGAACGATCCCGAAAACTTAAACATGGTTAAGTACTTACAGGTTGTAAGTCACCTGGGTTTGTTTATTATTCCGGCTTTCATTCTGGCATGGCTGTTTGGTGGGAATAAGATAAAATATCTGTTTTTGAGAAATGTGCCAGGTATCCAAACTTTATTTTTATCGTCTATCCTGATTTTTATTGCGGTACCTTTTATCAATTATATTCTGGAATTAAATATGCAAATGCATCTTCCGAAAAGCCTGAAAGGT
Source organism: Sphingobacteriia bacterium (assembly GCA_011390785.1). GTDB lineage: Bacteria > Bacteroidota > Bacteroidia > Bacteroidales > UBA7960 > SKVR01. The sequence continues at coordinate 36,808 of JAABRR010000038.1, read as the reverse complement.
TTGGAGGAATGGATGCGCCGCTCGGAAGAGGCAGCAGGAGAACTCACCGAAGCTTTTCTGAGTGTAGAAACCATTAATGGCTTAATTTTCAACATTTTTATGGTGGCCATAATACCTGCCATTGGCGAAGAGTTGATGTTCAGGGGTGTTTTGATGCGTATTTTTCAGAGATGGACCCGCAACGGACATTGGGCTGTTTGGATTACTGCCATAATCTTCAGCGCTATACATATGCAGTTTTTTGGATTCTTCCCCCGAATGTTTCTTGGTGTTTTGTTCGGTTACCTGGTATTATGGACCGGAAGTCTCTGGCCAGCGATAATTGCTCACTTCGTTAACAATGCAGCGGCGGTAACCTTTTTCTACCTGTTTCATCATAAAGTTACTGATGGTACCTACGAAAACCTTGGTAAAGGAACCGATGGACTGATTTACGCTATCATTGCCATTATAATGACAGTGGCACTGATGTGGTGGATCAGAAAGACATCTTCCACATCAATGCCAGCTGCGGTAACAGCAGAAGAAAACCCGGTTGCTGATCAATCAGATCTATGAGCCAACAACCATCCCTTCCATAGATTCTTTGAGCTCTCTTGCATACGACAGGAACTCATCAACGGTCATTTCTTTTACATGCAACAAACCGTGCGATGCCCGAATGCGAGGATCATCATTCAGGTAGAAATAATTTTTACCCAGTAGCAGCTGAACATCTTTCAACTGTTCTACCCATATCTTCTGTGCCAGGGAGCTGAATTTTCCGTTGAGTTCATAGCTGGGAAAAGAAGCTTCAACCTGGCTTACGTAACAATTGGCAAAGGAATCCTTCATCTCGGCCATGGCGTTGAGTGAAACAGGATAAATAATATTGGCTTCTGCCGGGTTAAAACGATACCATACATTACGATAGCCCCATACGCGAAGTTGCGATAGGTCTTCTTCCTGCTTCCACAAGCGGAGAGCTTCTGCAGTAGCCTGTAAAACCTTGTAGTGGGTATCAGGTCCGCTGCCTTCAGGGTCGAAGGTAAGGCTGAGCACTGTAGGTCGGACTTTACGAAGCAAAGCCAGCACCGGTTCCACATCGCGGTTGAGTTTTGGCTGCTCGGTAAATATCTCACCCTTGTAAAATCCTAAACGAAGGTGCTCTACATTTTTTACCTGCACACCAAAATGAGCCCAAACCAATTCTTCTTCAAACTCGCGTATCATGCCTTTAAGTTGCTGAATTTGCGGTGGATTTTTCTCTCCATCATAACTTTTCTTCAAAATTACAATCACTTCGTTGAGGATATCACGCAAATGGTCGATGTCTTTAACCTTATATGTTTCTACCATTGCGCGCACAATACGGTGACAAACACCTCTGCGACACTCATCGTCGTTTCCGGATGCAACATTATTCAGGTAATGATATACATCTTTATCACTCTTCAATTTAAATCCTACTTCAAAAAAATCAGGATATTTGACCATCTGAATAAGTCCTTTATCAAGAAGGCGTTTGGTATCGTTGAGCAGATCAATCACAAACCGATTGGTTACAGCAGTGAACCCACTGGTGAGAACAGCAAACTTAAATTTATTGGTTGGATTGCTGATATGTTTGGTAATAAAAGGAAGAATACCCAGTGAAATATCATCATGGTGTGGGCCGGTATGAAGAAACACCTGGTTATCTTCATCTTGAAGGCCCCGATGAATTTTTGCCTCAATGCTTTCCATTACTTTGGGAACAGTATTTTCATCCAGATCAGGTATCAGGCGGCAGATGGGATCATTTTTCAGATCATCAATAAGCAGTCTGTGACCAAACTTTTCGATTTTCTTGCAGAGGTCAACCACCGCCTTTTCACTTTTTTCGTGTGTCCATTCGCCCATTTGAAAATACCGGTTTACCATATCGGTAAGCTGGCTGGCAGCACCCTGAGTAAGGTAAAAACGGCCATTGGATAATTTAGCCAATACCGAGGCCGGATAAAGATTAGAAATCTCATTTTCGAGTGAAGCTTTTACCATACCTGCTTTGGCTTCGCCGGCGGCAATGATAATGGCAACGGCATCCTGATTATACGTAATGGTTTCCAGACCAATGGTTATAACCAGCTTGTTCTTGCTTATTTCAATTCCTCCCAGATCAGATGCTGCAACAGCCTGTGTTTCAAAGTTGGTTGCCGTAAGCCGGGTAGTGCTGAATTCATCTGACCCACGCACGTTAAATGCTATATGGCCATCAGGACCAATCCCACCAAGGAAAAACCCAATTCCGCCCTTATCGCGAATTTGCTGCTCATAATCGCTGCACCAATCATCAATCAAAAAAATTGACTTTTGTTGAATTTCTTCCAGGGTTGACCGTGATTCACGATAGCGAAGCGAAAGGTCTATCTTTCCATCAGTAAAAACATCAGAAAAATGAAGATTATTTGCCAGGGGAATTTCATCGCTGTTGATTAATAATGCTTTGGATTTATTAAGACCGAAATCGCGGATATAGAAATTATTTACATAATCATAAAAACTATTGTGTTGCTTGCTGCTGATAGGATAAAATTCATCAATCTGTACAAATTGTAATCCTCTGAGATCAGGCTTTTTTTGAATGGTAAGGCCGAATTTCTCGCGCATCTCAATTCCCTTTTTGTTATCCCAGTTATTGAGCATGTAATCCGTCCACTTGATAAAAAACTCAGGTGTTTTGCCTGTGGGAAGGCTGATAACGCCCTGCGGATTTTCCGAAACCCACTCCAAAAATCGCAAAGATGTGATCAGTCCCAGTTTTGGAAAGTTGTCCACCACAACATAAGGTATTGTAGTACTTATCTCTTTCACCCCAGATTTTTCAATGAAAGATTTTTCGACGTTTGAATAATCAACATCAGCCCGGTCAATTCTGGAAATTTTTCTTATCATAACAGTTGGATTAATTTAAACGAAATTGTGATTTGATTGGGTTATAGGAAGATTTTGTTACGCCATGTTGTAAGAAACAAAAATCAAAAACTCATACAAAGATACATTATTATAAAATTATCTTTGTGGGGTTTTTAAATAATTTTAATTTTGTTAATCAAAAATCAAAACCAGTGAATTTTGCTGGCACAACCAATTATCCACTCAAATGCAAAATCATGAGAAACAAACTTTTAATATTGGTTTTGATCCTATTTCCAATGGGTTTACACAGCCAGGAAATAACCTGGGAAAATGTATCTTCAAACTATGAATTTCCGGATGGTTTGGCACTTTATCATGGCACCATAAGTGGCAACAATTCATTTTTCGCTTACTACTACGAGGTAGATTTGAATGAACCGCAAATAGCCATTCGTCCTTATTTGGTTGCCAGCCCCCAGCATGTGGCAGATTTCTCTGAATCTGTAGGAGCCTACGGTGCGGTGAATGGTGGTTTCTTTGCCGGCACATCGTCGGTTTCATCGGTGATTTATCCCAATGAGGTATTGGCAAGAAACATTACTGCTTTAACACGCTTTTCAACAACCTACCCTGTAATAAGATCAATATTTAGCATAAATAATGACCGCACACTGTCTACTGAGTGGGTTTATCATCACAGTATGCTGTTCGATGATATTTATATCTACGACGAACCTTTGCCTTACATAGAAAATGATCCTACACCCCTTCCCACACCTGTAAAGGCAAATGGATCTCAGTATGAAGAAATTGCTTATGGGTTGGGTGGAGGCCCAATGCTTTTAAAAGATGGAGAAATAGTTTTTACATGGAATGAGGAAATATTCTGGGGTTCAGGAGTTGATCTTGGCGTAAACAGGCCACGCACAGCTGTGGGCTACACCGTGGATAACAAGGTAATCATGCTCATTACCAACAGCATGAAAATAGAAGATCTGCCGCAGCTTATGCTCAATTTGGGTTGCCATGGAGCAATAAATCTGGATGGTGGAGGTTCTACTGCTATGGCTGCCGGTGGCACAAGCATTTACAGCCAGAACCGTGCAGTACCAACCATCCTGGCCATTGTGCATACCGATTCGCTTGGTTTACCGCAAACACCCACCTACGAAAAGTTCATTGACACTTCTGATGATGGAGTAACTTTTGCCGGAAGTTGGTTTGCTACAGCCAACGAAGGTTTTTTCGGTGATCCATCGATGCTTCATGCCTTGGGTAGCGACAACGAGTTCTACAATTTCGCGCTAAACCTGCCTGCACCGGGAGAATATGAAATTTACGGATGGTGGACTTCGCATGGCAATCGCGCGGCAGACACCCCGTTTTACATAACTCATGCTGGCGGTGAAGATGAAGTCCGCATTGATCAAAGCACCGGAGGTTCGTTCTGGAATCTGATCGGTACATGGCAGTTCAACGGCACACCCAATGAAGAAGTAAAAATTACCGCAGCTGCAACCACCAACAGTTATGTGGTGGCCGATGCCATTAGGGTAGTATCATACGATGACATCCAGGTTGTTATAACCATTATTTCCATTACCCCGGTTGATGATATTACTGTACCTTATGCAACATCACTAAACGATGCACTCGGATTGTTACCCCAGGAAACGACCATTACCGATTCAGATGGCAACACACATTCTGTAACGCTAATCTGGCAAGCTGATACATATGATGCCGAAACGGCCGGGGATTATCTTGCTACAGGCACCTTCGAACTACCTGAAGGGGTTGAGCAAACTACTCCGCCTACCCTGCTACAGGTTTCGGCTTTGATTACGGTGGAAGAGATTGATGATACATCGGTTTATAATTCTGAAAAAATGAAGATACAATTGTATCCCAATCCTTCAGATGGGGTATTTATGTTGGAAGCCAAAATTCCTGGTATACATCAACTTGAAATATTATCATCTGATGGGAAAGTCTTCTTCAGAGCTTATTTAAGTGGAAATATCAAGAAAGAGATTGACCTGTCGTACGTTGAAAATGGACTTTACTTTCTTCGCCTTACAGGTCCCATAAGCAATACCACCGAAAAGCTTATTATTCAGTAATCTTATTCCAAAAAAACAGATGAGAACTTACAAACCAATATTAGCAGGAGTCATCCTTGCTATATTTTCGCTCAACACGACAATGACACAGGTGAAAACAGGGATTGAAGTATTACGATCCACAGAATTCTCTTTACTGGATGGAAAAAGAGTAGGTCTCATAACCAACCCAACAGGGGTTGACAGCCACTTACGATCTACCATAGACATACTTGCCCAGGCCGAAGGTGTTGAACTGGTGGCTCTTTTTGGCCCGGAGCATGGCGTAAGAGGTGATTACCCAGCAGGAGAATACGTTGAAAACCAGATTGACCCCATAACCGGGGTGCCTATGTTCAGCCTGTATGGCAAAACACGTAAACCCACCCCTGAAATGCTGCAAGGTATTGATGTGCTGATATATGACATCCAGGATATCGGATCACGCTCCTACACCTACATCAGCACAATGGGGCTGGCCATGGAGGCCGCAGCCGAGAACAATGTGGATTTTGTGGTACTCGACCGGCCCAACCCACTGGGAGGCCATAAATTTGAAGGGCCACTGGTTGACAATGGATTCATTTCCTTTGTAAGTCAGTATCCCATACCTTATGTTCATGGTTTTACTGTGGGCGAACTTGCACAATTTCTTAATGGCGAAGGATTGCTTTCCAACAATGTAGTTGCCGATCTTACTGTTATTGAAATGGAAGGATGGAAAAGGGAAATGAGCTTTGAAGATACTGGTTTACCATGGGTAATGTCATCGCCCCATATTCCACATGTGCACTCGGCATATTATTACCCGGTATCAGGAATTTTGGGTGAATTATACACCATAAACATTGGTGTGGGGTATACTTTACCGTTTCAGCTATTTGGTGCCGAATGGCTCGATAGTGCAGAAATACTTACGGCAAAACTGAATGAATTAGAAATTCCGGGAATTCTGTTTCGGCCCATTTATTTTAAGCCTTATTACACCAACATGAAAGACAAAAACATGAAAGGTGTGCAGGTTCATATAACCGATTTACAAATTACACCCTTATCGTTAATACAGTTCTATGTAATTCAGGAAATCTACAAATTACACCCTGAGTACAATGTTTTTGAACTGGCACAAGATCGACTAAACATGTTTGATAAAGTATGCGGGACCGATAAAGTGAGAAAAAGTTTCGAACAAAGATTCCTTGTTGAAGACATCCTTGAACTCTGGACAAAAGACATAGATGGGTTTCTTGAGAAAGCCCGGCCCTATTTTATTTATGAGTAAATTGGTAACTGGTGATTGGTGATGTTAGGGTTGGTCGGTGATGTGTTTTAAAGCCGTTCAATATTGTCACTCAAATTCTTAACTTTCTGTATTAATTGTAAAATCTATGAAACCAATTACCAAGCACCAGTTACCAATCACTTCACTTCAACCTATTGCTTTGTCCAAATCCTGTTATTAAGGTTTAGCTCTTCCACGATGCTAATGGCAAGATAGATATCTTCGTAGAAACCTTTAACCAGCAAAAAATTTGTTAGTTTCTTAAAATAGCTGGGTTCAAAAAGATCTCTCTTATAGTTTATGGCTACATAGAGAAATGAGTTAACAAAAGATACATAGAGCGGATTTCCGTGACGTTCTCTGAAATCGGTAATACGCTTCATTAGAGAAGTGCTTAGCACATAGCGTGCTTCTACCTGATCTTCACCATAAACAACAAAATGTTTATTGAAATCAGGATCTTCCAGTCTCACATGTTTTTCCTTTCGGGCAAGATTCATTTTGTTGAAAAAATCTGCCAGAAATCCTTTCCCCAAACGATTGGGCAGTACCACAGTTGAAGTTTGAAAATGCTTATTAAAATCAGCAATAAAAAACATCCCTTTAAAAATGGTATGCCAGGAAGTTTTCCGATTTCCTTTGCTGTCGGTGGTAGTAGTTTTGTATTCGGCCTTTACTTCGGAAAACCAGATTTGTGTTTTATCAATCTTGCCGCGCACCATATCGTCACCCTTGTATCGGTCAACGCTTTTAAGGAATATCCTGGAACGTTCAAAGCTATCAGAACCCACAAAATTTTTAGGTTCATAAACCAGATCGGGGCTGATAAAATTTACGATCCGTTCAATTACCTGTGCTTTAAAATCAGAATAAAAAGTTTTATCTCTTGCCCAACTACCCAACGATACACCGGCAACAATAAGTATTAAAACTGCAACTATTACATAAATGGTTATACTGGTTTCCGCTGCAGCAGACATGCCTATGGTATGATATATGGCTATGAGCAAAGCCAGTAATCCCAGTGTTATCAGCACCACCCAGGTGCTTCGTGTCAGAACTTTCTTTCTCCGGGCATCTAATACCAAAAGATCCGGATACATCTGAGCATCAAAATATGTTTTAAACTCATCAATAGTTTTCATAAGCCGGCAATTTTAGATTTCTCAACTCTATTTAACCAAAAAGTTTTTTAACATCAACATTTTGCCTTTCTACTTCGCTAATTTCGAACAAAGGTTTGGTTTTAAAATTAAAAACCATAGCAAAAACATTGGATGGAAACATTTGGCAGGCATTGTTATAATCTGTAACAGCAGCATTATACGCCCGTCTGGCAGCACTTAGCTGTTCTTCTATTTCGTTCAGGCTGCCTTGCAATTGCAGAAAATTTTGATTGGCTTTAAGATCGGGATAATTCTCCACAGCAACCATTATTCCACCCATAGCTTTGTTTATCTTGTTCTCCAGATCAACCTTTTCATTGTCCGAAATATTCCCCGACATAGCCCTGGCACGCATTTCAGTAATTTCTGTAAGGGTGCCGCGTTCATGTTCCATGTATTTTGAAACAGTGGCGACCAAATTAGGAATCAAATCGTACCGCTTTTTCGCCATTGCATCAATACTCGCAAACGACTTATCAGCGGCATTTCGTAGTCCAACCAAACGGTTATAACCAATTATTCCAAAAAGGGCTATTACTCCCACTAAAATCAGAACCAAATAATTTCCTTCCATTTTTTCAAGATTTGATTAAACAATTTTTGTTAAATAAAAAGTAAAAATAAGCAATTCAATTGGATTATTTTGAAAATTAATCAACAGTTTTTAAGGTTTCATAAATTCCCAACATTACAAAACATTAGGAGGATATGTATTAGTATAATTCTTTATTCTTCTTCATCGAAATAGAGTTTATAAAAAAATTTACCGCGTTGATCGTCAAAGCCTTTTTCTATCATATTAGGATTGCCATGCACATATACATGAAAATTTTTATCAAGCTTTATCACACTCTTAAAAAACTTCTTTTCCTTTTTTACAGCGGGTTCTGCAATATCAAAACTATCTTTGGTTAAAAGATTATTTTGTTCGGCGAATTTTTGTCTGTAATCGCGATAAGCATCAATTACCTGGGGTTCCTGTAAAACTTCCTGCTCAAAAGATAGTGCTTCATATCCTTCATTTTCTGAGAAATACTGAACAATCTTATCCCTTACATCGAGTTGCTTGTTTCGCGATATATCATTTTCTTCGGTAAGGACTGTATTGCAGAAACTACGGCAAAGGTTCATGGTTGTTTTGGTCTGATAAAAATCATCATCCCGTGGTGATACTTTCAAAAACTGGTCTTTCCAAAACTGGCTTTCATCATGGTTTGTTTTATCAATTAAACAGATTTTGTATCCCTGCTCTTTTTCTGTATTAAAAATGATACACCCTTTATCCAGTTTGTTAATGTTGATTCCATCCTGATATTCTATATTGCATTGATCGCCACCGGCATAAACCTTTAAAAAAGTTTCTTTGGTTTCTGATTTGAAAATCCCCACAGCACCCGCCAATTCATCATCTACCAGGCAATCATTAAACAAAACCACATACAATTCGCCTGATTTAATTTTAGGATGATGCGATTTTTCATACAAATGCTTTGCGATATTCACAGACTGAAGCTCAAAACTCTCGCCTGGAGAAAAGAGTTTTGTAGCGTAATGATACATTTCGTTAAGATCAAGATCAGAATCATGTCTGAAGTTATAAAAGCCGGGGTCTTTCTTATGAAATGAAGAGAGAAAATATTTGGCGAGTAATTCTTCCAGGTTTGAATCAGTAAGTTGAAAAGAAGTTTTAGAGCAATTCAATTGCTCATCGTGCGATGGGTTACCCACCTGATGAACAATAATTTTTTTGATGGTTGAATCAGTAAAATCAAGCATAAACGATGGTTTTGAATTATTTACAGAGTAATACCAGCCAAATTCCATATCAAAATTAAGCTGGTCAAAGTTAATGTAATCCATTAAAAACTATCTTTTGATTGTTAGAGAAAAGAAACTCTCTTGCGAGAAATTTATAAGTAATTTTGTTTAAGAATATTAACCAGATAGACGTCTTTGTCCTTTCAATTTCTATCATTTATCAAATACCCATCTTCAGTGATCGTTAAAAAAATAAAATATCATTCCGTTTTCCACTATTATCAAATTCATTATATAATGTAATAACCTGTAGACACGTTTTCAAATAGCATATAACTTGCTGTTTACAAATAACTTAAATTCAATTTTGTTATGTTACAGGAATCATTATATTGACTATAGCATACCTATATCCAATAGAAAGGTAATTTGACAGTTGCAAATCAGATTAAAGTATTTTGCAGCACATTTTTTTTTAATTTTGCAACTTTTATAAGCTTTGTGTTATTCAAATTGTAAATGACATAAAACATTCATTTACAAGCTAAAATTACAAGTTAGATTTGCAACTAAAACATGGAAAAATACCAAAAAATAGTCCATAATAAAAATACAGTTTCACAACTAAAAGAATTGGCAGAGATACATCCCGGACGGGTGGCTTTCTCTACCAGTTTTGGGCTGGAAGATCAGGTAATTGGCCATATGATTTTATCAAATGCCATTCCGATAAGAGTTTTCACACTGGATACCGGCCGGTTATTTACCGAAACGTATACTGTTTGGAAGGAAACCGTTGAGAAATATGGACAAACAATAGAGGCATTTTACCCAGATACAACCGAGGTTGAAAAAATGGTGACCCAAAAAGGGCCATTTAGTTTTTACGAATCAGTAGAAAACAGAAAAGAATGCTGTAACATACGAAAAGTAATCCCTCTAAAGCGAGCTCTTCAAGATGTGGATGTTTGGGTAACCGGCCTTCGTGCCGAGCAATCATCAGCAAGAAGTAATCTGGCGTTTTTTGAACTAGATGACGCTTTTGGACTTGTAAAATTTAACCCCTTAAAGGATTGGTCATTTAATGATCTGAAGATTTATGTTGAAAAACATAATGTTCCCTATAACAAGCTTCACGACAAGGGATTTGTAAGTATTGGTTGTCAACCCTGCACCAGGGCCATAAAAGAAGGAGAAGACTTCAGAGCAGGTCGCTGGTGGTGGGAAACATCGGCCAAAGAATGTGGGCTACATGCCACGAGAACTGACGAGCCCATTATCAAGGTGAAAAAAATCTGAAAACGGCATTATTAGATGTGCTGATATAAGAAAGTATGAGTATACAGAAAATTAACCACTTAAAAGAACTGGAATCCGAATCAATTTATGCAATTCGGGAAGTAGCTGCACAGTTTGAACGGCCGGCAATGCTTTTTTCAGGAGGGAAAGATTCTATTGTAATGTTTCACCTGGCTCGAAAGGCCTTTTACCCGGCAAAAGTACCTTTTCCGTTGTTGCATATTGATACAGGTCATAATTTTAGTGAAACTATCCGGTTTAGGGATAATTTGGCCGAAAAGTATAAGGTAACCATGCTGGTTGAATATGTTCAGGATACCATTGACCAACAAAAAGTGACAGAAGAAAAGGGTATTGGCGCCAGCCGAAACGGACTACAAACCGTTACACTGCTCGATGCCATCGAAAAACATAAAATTGATGCTGCCATGGGTGGTGGACGTCGCGACGAAGAAAAAGCACGTGCCAAAGAACGCTTTTTTTCACATCGTGATGCTTTCGGCCAGTGGGATCCCAAAAACCAACGCCCCGAATTATGGCATATCTACAACGGAAAAAAGAAACACGGAGAGCATTTCAGGGTTTTTCCCATCAGTAACTGGACAGAAATGGACGTATGGCAGTATATTCTGATGGAGAGTATTGAAATTCCAAGTTTGTATTTTACCCAGAAGCTTGAAGTGTTTCAGCGCGACGGCGTTTGGCTGGCCAAGGCTCCCTTTATGGAAATGAGAGAAAATGAAAAAACAGAGATAAAAGAAGCACGTTGCCGCACTATTGGCGATATTACATGCACAGGTGTAACCTTATCCAAAGCGGCATCCCTTCAAGATATTATCGAAGAAATTGCAGCCACAAGGGTTACAGAACGCGGTGGAAGAGCTGACGACAAACGCTCTGAATCTGCCATGGAAGACAGAAAGAAAAACGGGTATTTTTAGTTTATCCACTCATCAAACCAGTACAACTGAATATCTCGAAAACATGACAAATCATAACAGCTCATCATCAAACGGATACCTGAACATGCAGCTTTTACGCTTCACCACGGCTGGAAGTGTTGATGATGGAAAAAGCACGCTGATTGGAAGATTACTTTACGACAGTAAATCCATTTTTCAGGACCAGTTAGATGCCATTGAAGAAACCAGCAGAAGAAAAGGAGATGGACACCTCGATCTGGCTCTGGTAACTGATGGCCTGAGAGCAGAAAGAGAACAGGGAATAACTATAGATGTAGCTTACAGGTATTTTGCCACTCCACAACGTAAATTTATTATTGCCGACACTCCCGGCCATATACAATATACCCGAAACATGGTTACCGGTGCTTCAACAGCCGATCTGGCAATTATTCTGGTTGACGCCCGTAACGGTGTTATTGAACAAACCCTGCGACATTCTTTTATTGCTTCTTTACTTCGTATAAGACACATTGTGGTTTGCATAAACAAAATGGACCTGGTAGATTTTAGTCAGGATGTTTACAATGAGATCAAAAACCACTTTATGGAATTTGTCCCCAAATTCGACATTCAGGATATTTATTTTGTTCCAATTAGTGCCTTGCATGGAGATAATGTTGTAAAAAAATCAGGTAATACTATATGGTATAATGGTGAAACACTATTACATCTTCTGGAAAACATCCCGATAACCTATCATAACAATATGACTGATGCACGTTTCCCAGTGCAATATGTTATAAGGCCACAATCGGAAGAATTTCACGATTTCAGAGGCTATGCCGGACGGGTTGAAGGCGGTATTTTTAAAAAGGGAGATCTTGTTACTGTGCTGCCATCAGGGTTACAAAGTACCATAAAAAGTATATCCACCCTGGACGGAGAACTCGATTTGGCCTTTGAACCACAATCTGTTACCATTTCTCTGAATGATGACATTGACGTTAGTCGTGGAGATATGATTGTGAAAAGCGACAATATGCCGGAACAGCAGCAAATTGTTAAAGCTATGGTTTGCTGGTTTAACCCAATGCCGCTTCAGCAAAGGGGCAAATACACGCTAATGCATACCACCAATACCTTACGGTGCATGATACAGGCAATTGATTTTAAAATGGATATCAATACCCTGGAAAAAAATTATGAGGATAAGAATGTGGGAATGAATGATATTGCCCATGTTACCCTGCAAACTACAAAACCCATTTTCAGCGACGCGTACAGAAAAAATCGCAATACAGGTAGTTTCGTTCTTGTTGATGAAGGCACTAATGAAACAGTAGGTGTGGGAATGATTGAGTAAATATTTGAGACCTACATATTAATCTCTTCAAAATTGAGAATAATAGGTTGATTGGATCTAAAATCATAAAGCGTTAAACGTCGCATTTCATAATACCCTCTCCAGTAATTGCGCAATGCAGCCAGGTAACTCTGTTTTGCCCGGTCTTTTTCCTCCAGGGCAATATTCAATTCCAGAATATCAATTCGACCAATTAGATAACGCTGTCTGGATACTTCATATCGCTTTTCTGCTATAGTGTCAGCCTTTGACGCAATAAGGAGTTGTCTTTCGAGCATGTTAAACTCCATAACGCGTAAAAATATCTCCTGCTCAAAATCAATTAAAGACTGTTGCACATTGGTATTGATCAATTCCCGGTTCGATTCGGCGAGTTTTACCTTGCCTCGTGCCACACCCCAGTCAAGAATAGGCACCTGCACACCAACGCGGAGCTGTTGCTGATCGAGTGGATCGATATAAACATCTGAAAATTTTTCAGCGGTTTGGGTTAAACCATATACAGCAAATAAATTGGCATTAAACCTACTCTCTGAGCGGGCCCTGCTAACTTCACTGTCAGCCTGAACCTGCTGTCTTTCTAAAGCCAGAATATCAGACCGGTTTTTCATGGCTTGTGCCAGTGCTTCTTCAAAGGGAATGATCATCTGATGTTTCTCATTGGGCAGAACAAGGGTAATGGCATCAACATTCTCTATGCCCATGTAGGAGCGAAAGCGAAATAAAGCAGCTTCATAATCTATACGCGATTGTTCCAATCTGGCCTCTGAATTGAGCACATTCAACTCCATTTGTAATAATTCATTCTCCGCAATACGGCCCAGAGAAAAACGCCCGAGAGAAATCTGATAAAGCGTATCGTTATTATTCAAATTTAAGGTATTGATCTCAATGTTTATCTGTGCCAAAAGCAGATCAAAAAACAAGTTATTGGCTCTCAAAGAAATGGTTTCCAAATCTTCTACATATCTTTTGCGGGCTTCCTGAAATCGGATAGGCTCAATCATTCTTTCCCATTTATAGGGATTATAGCCAAAAATAGGCTGGGTAATCCCAATATTTAGGGGATTAGAGAGGTAAGATGTTCTGTTACCATCTTCTCTGATCAGGTCGATTCTTTCCAAACCCGTGTTCATAAAAATCTGCCCACCTGTAACCCCGATTCGTTGATTTAAAGAAAGTGTGGCTGATGATGATGCCTGGCTTCTTCTAACAAAAACATCAGTACCATCGGGCAGGGTAACGGCAGAAATATTTCGGAATAAATTAGGTAAAGTGGCGTCAAGCCTAAGCCCGGGCAAATAACCCGCCTTGTAAGAACGGTGCTGCCAGTAACTGCCACGGTAACGATGGCGGGCAGCCAAAGCATCAGGCGATTGCTCACGGGCAATAGAAATTACATCTTCAAGGCTCATATAACGTGCTGCAACATCCTGTGGATATGCTGCTGAACCAAAAATAAAAATGAATAAAACGACAAATAAACAGGAAATCTTCATATCAAAAAAATAACTCAGAAAATTGGTCTTTATTGCAAGGTTGGCCCCTTACTAAAAATATTCAGGCAATAATTCTGGCGAAATTATAAAATCCCCTGATCATATGAAGAAAAAAAATATTTTTTGCAGGAAAAAATGTTATTACCCTTCTTAAACTTTCCCAATCTCATTTTCAGACAATCCCGTTTTTTCCAGTATATCGTGAACGGCCCCCCCTGATTCTTTGAGTAGTCTGGCATAATCACGAAGCTTTTGGAGGACAGATTCTTGCTGATTAAGGGATACACTTACTACTTCTGTATCAAGAATTACACTCAATACCTTTTTGGCATAGGGCTCTTCCTGCATAAGATATTTAAAGGCAATATCGTATAAAGGGTTGATTATCTCCATGGCAGAGGAATTATCTGCCTGAAAATTACAAATTAATTTTCAAGAAAGAGTATTCTCATCAAAACACACATTCATGACAAAACTACAAATCCCTTATTGTCAATACAAGGTTGAGTTTATTTAAATGAGAGTGAGACAAAGGTTTCAATTTTACTACCGGTATTCATCCCAGCTTTTTATGACCAGGTCATCTGCATCAAATTTACAGAAAGCATAGATGAATGCACTGGCCAAACGGGCATTGGTAATAAGGGGTATGTTGAAATCGATGGCATTGCGTCTTATCTCATAATCGTTGTAGAGCTCATCCTGCGATAAGTTTTTGGGGATATTAACCACCAGGTCGATTTTTCGCGATTTAATGTACTCCAGGGTGTTGGGTTGTGCATTTTCATCGGGCCAGTGGAGCATGGTGCAGGGGATGTTGTTGTTTTCCAAAAAAGCCTGCGTTCCGCGGGTACCAAAAAGGTTATAACCTCTTTCGTGCAACATGCGGGCACTGATTAGCAGCTCAGTTTTTGAACGAGCCGGCCCGGTAGAGAGAAGAATATTTTTTTCCGGAATACGGTAGCCTACAGATAACATTGCTTTAAGAACGGCTTCGTAGTAGTCTTCACCAATACAGCCCACTTCGCCAGTTGATGCCATTTCAACACCCAATACAGGATCGGCTTTTTGAAGTCTTGAGAAAGAAAACTGGGAAGCCTTTACACCTACATAATCGAGTTCAAACAATGATTTTCCAGGCTTTTCGACCTTTTCGCCCAGCATTACACGTGTGGCATAATCGATAAAGTTGGTTTTTAGTATTTTAGAAACAAAGGGGAAACTTCTGGAAGCCCGCAAATTACACTCTATCACCTTAATATCGTTGTCCTTTGCCAGAAACTGGATATTGAATGGACCCGTAATTTCCAGTTTATGGGCAATTTTTGTAGCTACCCGTTTTACCCTTCTGATTGTTTCCACATAGGTCTTTTGTGGCGGAAATACGATAGTGGCATCCCCAGAATGCACCCCTGCAAACTCTACGTGCTCAGAAATGGCAAATACTATAATTTCACCATTGCTTGCCACTGCATCGTATTCTATCTCTTTGGCATTTTCAATAAATTCTGATACCACCACCGGATATTGCTTCGATACATTGGCAGCCAATTGCAGAAAGTATTCAAGCTCACGGGCATTGGAAACCACATTCATAGCTGCCCCCGACAAAACGTACGATGGACGTATCAACACAGGGTAACCCACCTTATCTACAAACTGGTAAATATCTTCAACAGTGGTGAGTTCTTTCCATGCTGGTTGATCAACACCAAGCCCATCAAGCATGGATGAAAATTTATGTCGGTCTTCTGCATTATCAATAGATTGAGCTGTTGTGCCGAGAATTTTAACACCGGCTTCATCAAGTCGCATAGCCAGGTTGTTGGGTATTTGTCCGCCCATGGAAACCATAACACCACGAGGTTCTTCAAAATCAATGATATCCATGACTCTTTCAAACGAGAGTTCATCGAAATAGAGACGGTCACAAATATCATAGTCGGTACTTACCGTTTCCGGGTTATAATTGATCATGATAGAACGCAAACCGCATTTCGTAAGCGTTTGCAACGCATTAACACTACACCAGTCGAACTCCACACTGCTACCTATCCGGTAAGCTCCGGAACCAAGAACAATGGTAGATTTACCGTCTTTTTCAGGTATAAGATCGTTCTCTGTACCATTGTAGGTTAGGTAGAGATAGTTGGTTTGGGCCGGGTATTCTGCAGCCAGTGTATCAATTTGTTTCACCACGGGAAGAATTCCCAACTTCTTTCGGTGTTCACGCACCGTAAGACTATAGGCAGGCACCTCTTCCAAATCGTTTTTCATAAGGTTTTTGGCAATCTGGAAATCCGAGAAACCAAATTGCTTTGCTTTATAGAACAATGAAACCGGTAAATCTTCTACGCGGGCATAGGGTGCCATTTGCAGTTTCAGATCGTGAATATTCTTCAATTTGTAAAGAAACCAACGGTCGATTTTAGTTAGCTCATGTATCTCATCAACGGTAAAGTTATGTTCGAGCGCCATGGCTATAACGAAAATACGGGTATCGGTGGGTGTATTGAGCTCTTTCATGATTTCAGCCCTGTCGCTGATTTCAAGATCTTTGTTTTCAACGAATCCGTGCATGCCCTGCCCAATCATTCGTAGCCCTTTTTGAATGGCTTCTTCAAAATTTCTACCGATGGCCATTACTTCACCTACGCTTTTCATGCTACTGCCAATCTCTTTTGAAACACCTTTGAATTTACCCAGATCCCAACGTGGGATTTTACAAACCACATAATCCAGCGCAGGTTCAAAAAATGCTGGGGTCGTTTTGGTAACAGCATTTTTTAGTTCATGTAATCCATAACCCAAACCGAGCTTGGCAGCGACAAATGCCAGTGGATATCCTGTGGCTTTGGAAGCCAAAGCACTTGAACGCGAAAGGCGGGCATTAACTTCAATTACCCTGTAATCTTCTGAGTAGGGATCGAGAGCATACTGCACATTGCACTCGCCCACAATGCCGATGTGGCGAACAATTTTTATCGCAATTTCACGCAGTTTATGGTATTCGGTATTGGTGAGTGTTTGTGATGGGGCAATCACAATGCTTTCGCCGGTATGGATACCCAGCGGATCAAAGTTTTCCATATTACACACTGTAATACAGTTGTTATATCGGTCGCGAACTACTTCATATTCCACTTCTTTCCATCCTTTAAGCGACTTCTCAACCAAAATTTGTGGAGCATGGTTGAGCGCTTTATGCGCCAGTTGGTCTAGTTCTTCGTCGTTATTGCAAAATCCACTACCCTGGCCGCCAAGCGTGTATCCTGCGCGAACAATAACCGGGTATCCGAGTCGGTTGGCAGCCTTTTGAGCATCTGCAACGGTTGTAACTGCTTCACTTTTAATGGTTAACACATCAATTTCATCAAGCTTCTGCACGAATAATTCGCGGTCTTCGGTATTCATTATGGCTTCTACGGGCGTACCTAATACCTGTACATTGTATTTTTTCAGGGTACCGTTTTTGTGCAATTCCACCCCGCAGTTGAGAGCTGTTTGACCGCCAAAAGCCAGTAAAATGCCCTGGGGTTTTTCCTTTTTGATTACCTTTTCAACAAAAAAAGCAGTTACC
Organism: Sphingobacteriia bacterium; assembly: GCA_011390785.1. Taxonomy (GTDB): domain Bacteria; phylum Bacteroidota; class Bacteroidia; order Bacteroidales; family UBA7960; genus SKVR01. The sequence goes on along the minus strand of JAABRR010000038.1, from coordinate 18,977 downwards.
GGCAAATAATAAATCTTATCGGCAATGCCTTCTGATGTTTGTACAGTGGCAATATTGGGGTTTATTAATATGGTTTTGATGCCTTCTTCTCGCAGAGCTTTAAGGGCCTGTGAGCCGGAATAGTCAAATTCTCCGGCTTCGCCAATTTTTAATGCTCCGGAACCAATTACTACAACTTTTTTTATTTGGGATGTCATATTTTTTTTGATTGAAAGATTAAAGATTCAACGACAATGATTTTTGGCAACTGATTTAAGATTTGAAGCTTTGCTTTTTACCTTCAATCATATCGATAAACTCATCAAAAAGGAAATCTGTATCGGTAGGCCCGCTTGAAGCTTCGGGGTGGAACTGGGTTGAGAAGAATGGCTTTGATTTGTGTTTAATGCCTTCGTTTGTATTGTCGTTGATGTTGACAAACAGCTCTTCCCACTGGTCGTTTAATGATTCGGAAAGCGTTGCATAACCATGATTCTGTGAAGTGATAAAGCACCTGTTGGTTCCCTTCAGCAGCACAGGTTGATTGTGACTTCTGTGTCCATATTTTAGTTTATAAGTATCGCCTCCTGCTGCGAGACCCATTAGCTGATTGCCTAAACAAATTCCAAAAATGGGCCGTTCATCTTGCATCGATTTCGAAATGTTTTCAATGGTTGTGGTGCACTGCTTAGGGTCGCCCGGTCCGTTGGAAATAAACAGACCATCATACTCTATCTTGCTGTAATCATAATCCCAGGGTACCCTGATAACAGTCGTATCTCTTTCGAGCAATTTGCGAATGATATTATACTTTACACCACAATCAACCAGTATGATTTTATGCTTTCCGTTTCCGTAGGTGATCACTTCGCGGGTACTTACCTGGGCAACAAGATTCTGGGTATTAGGGTCGGCAAAATCAATTTTCTGCCCGGGAAATTCTATAACCCCCTGCATGCTGCCTTTTTCGCGAAGCATCTTGGTTATGGCCCGGGAATCAACACCTCCAATGGCAGGTATTTGATTTTCTATCAGCCAGTTCGACAATTTATTCCAGGCATTCCAATGACTTGATTCAAAAGAATATTCGGAAATGATCAGGCCTGAAATATGGATTTTCTCTGCTTCGTAGTATTTAAGCAGTCCGTTTTCTCTTACCATGGGTGGCACACCATAGTTACCAATAAGTGGATAGGTTAACACAAGTATCTGCCCCTGGTAAGAAGGATCAGTAAGACTTTCAGGGTATCCTGACATGGCTGTATTGAAGACGACCTCTCCTGCTATGGCTTTTCGGAATCCGAAAGAATAACCATAATGGGATGTACCATCTTTCAGGGTAATACGCGCGTCAAAATCTTCGGGGGAATGTGCTGCAGGCGAAGCAAATGGAGTTCCGGTCATTATTATTAAATTGTGAAAAGCATCGGCTTTTCTGTGAGTATTCCTTTTTTCTAACCGGAGTACAAAAGTAAAGCATTGAAACTTTAGTTTAACAATTAATTTACAGAAATTGTCAACAAAGTTTTAACATGATGGAAACCTAAGAAGAAATTTACCCCCTATTTAGTATCAGCGAGAAAACTTAAATTTTTTCTGTGTGCTTGATAAGTAATCGACAAGTGCAAGGCCTGCGGTGGCTGAAAACCCAAGAGTCCCGATTAAAATCGGGATGACTGTTTTGAAGAAAAGCATAACGCAGCAATTGGCGTTTTCTTGATAGTACTATTTATACCAAAACATCAACTATTTCTAGGAGGTCTCTGTTGATACTTTTATTAAGTTTAACTGTTTTTTTAAGCGGAACATGAACAATGTCATTGTTTCTGATACCCACCATAATGCTTCGTTGATCGTTGAGCAATGCATCAACGGCTGCTACTCCCAGCCTGCTGGCTGTAACCCTGTCATAAGCTGACGGACTACCTCCTCTTTGAATATGGCCAAGAATAGATACACGCATATCCAGTTTGGGAAAGTCGGCATGTAAACCTTTAACTATATCAAAAATATTTCCTTCGCGTTCACCTTCTGCAACGATAATAAGGCTCGATTTTTTTTGGTTGCCTCGTTGTGATACCAGATTTTTGAGTTTTTCCAGCTGTCCGCTTACTTCAGGTAAAAGAATAGCTTCGGCACCTGTGGCAATACCACTTCTTAGTGCTATAAACCCTGCTTCACGGCCCATTACTTCAACAAAAAAGATACGATTATGAGAGCTGGAAGTATCGCGGATCTTATCAACAGCTTGTACTACAGTATTAAGAGCAGTATCATACCCTATTGTATAATCAGTTCCGTAAAGATCATTATCAATGGTACCCGGGATACCAATTACCGGAAAATTATGCTCTTTTGATAATAGTGTAGCACCTGCAAAAGAGCCATCACCTCCTATTACGATAAGGCCTTCTATTTTGCTGGCTTTCAGGTTGGCATAAGCCTTTTTACGGCCTTCTTTGGTTCTGAATTCTTTACTACGCGCTGTTTTCAGGATAGTACCTCCGGTTTGAATGATATGGCTTACATCGTGCGATTCCAGTTTCTTGAAATCATTGTTTATAAGGCCGTCGTATCCGCGCATAAAACCAAAAACTTCTAATCCGTTGTTAATACCTGATCTTACAACAGATCGTATAGCGGCATTCATTCCGGGGGCATCTCCTCCGGAAGTTATTACAGCAATTCTTTTTATTTCATCCATAAGTTCCATATTGCTATTTCTTATATAAATTCAAAACCTTTAGGCCAGATATTTAAAATACTTCCATCAAAAAGCATTGGCGAATTGTTTTAGGAACCTGACATCATTTTCAAAGTAAAGACGCAGATCATTAACCAGGTATTTAAGCATGGTAATACGTTCTATTCCCATTCCAAAAGCATAACCTGAATAAATCTGGCTGTCGATATTACAATTTTCCAAAACATTAGGATCAACCATTCCACAACCCATAATTTCTACCCAGCCAGAATATTTGCAGATATTACATCCATCGCCCTTACAAAATGGGCAGGAAACATCTACTTCGGCGCTGGGCTCAGTAAATGGAAAATAAGAGGGACGGAGACGTATGCGGGCATCGGGCCCAAAAAACTCGTGTGCAAAATGATTAAGGACGTGCTTCAGATCGGCAAAGGAAACATCTTTGTCAATATAAAGACCTTCTACCTGGTGGAAAATACAATGCGCCCTTGCAGATATGGCTTCATTACGAAATACGCGACCAGGGGAAATCGTTCTGATGGGTGGTTTTTGATTATTCATTACCCTAACTTGCACCGAGGATGTATGTGTGCGCAGAGCAATATCCGGATCTTTTTCAACAAAAAATGTATCCTGCATATCGCGGGCAGGATGGTCTTGTGCAAAATTAAGGGCTGAGAAGTTATGCCAGTCATCTTCTATTTCAGGACCTTCGGAAATTACGAATCCGATCTTCTCAAATATACTGTTAATTTGATTTCGAACAATAGAGATGGGATGTCTGCTGCCGATATGATTAAAATCTACAGGCAAACTCAGATCAGAATAATTCTCAGATGTTTTTTGCTGACTCGACTTTTCTTCGATAGTTTGTTTTAAATGATTTATTTTTTCCTGGGTGAAATTTTTTAATTGATTGAGTTTTTGCCCTACCAGTTTTTTTTGTTCTACAGGCAACGACTTAAAATCATTGAATAATTCGCTGATATGCCCTTTTTTCGACAACATCTTTATACGGAATTCTTCAACATTCTCAAGAGCATCGGCCCTGAAATTTTCAACTTCGTGCAAAAGCTGATTAATCTTATCTTCCATGTTTATTATTCAGATTGTTCCGTACTAATTCTTTCCGGAATGATTTTTAAAAAAATTCACTTTACTCTACCACTTTCATAGTCATTGTAATATCTGTAAGGGGTCTGTCTCGCTGATCTTTTTCAACGGCAGCAATGCGATCTATTACACTGATTCCATTAACTACCCTGCCAAAAACAGTATATCCTTCATCGAGATGAGGAGTTCCGCCAACAGTAGTATATATATTTCTCTGCTCGTTAGACAGAAGTTTTCCAGTACGTTGTTCTATCAAATCCAATTCCTGGGGTGTATAAACTTTACCCTGAACGATATAAAACTGAGATCCCGATGATTCCTTATTGGGGTTAACCTGATCTCCCATCCGGGCTGCGGAGAGCGCACCTTTTTCATGATATAGACCCTGAACAAATTCGGCCGGAATGGTATATCCCGGGCCACCCATGCCTAATGGAACTCCTGGTTCAGCATTACGCGAATCAGGATCGCCACCCTGAATCATGAAATCCTGGATTACCCGGTGGAATATTGTCTGATCATAGAATCCTTTACTGGCAAGTTTTAAAAAATTATCTCTGTGTAATGGGGTTTCGTTGTACAATTCAATGGTAATATCACCAAGGTCTGTGTTGATCAGTACTTTGGCCCTAACATCTTTGTCAGACACTTCTGCTGATTGCTGATCACCAGAATTAGTATTGGAAGGATTTGATCCACAACCGAGAATTATAAATAAAAAGGCAAAATTTATCAAAACACTTTTCTTCATAAATATCAACTTTTGAATTGGGTTAGAAATAATTTACCTGCTAAAAAGAGGGCCCAAAGGTATAAAATATGCGCAAATGAGTAAAGGAATATTTTTGGCGATTCGCATAGGAGATGAATGCAAAAAAGAAATCAACCTATTGGTTTATTGCAATAAAACTTACTTTAATTCAAAAGTCGCCCTGATGGAAGATTAAATTTTCGTCATTGATCACAGACCTAATCCAAATACTTAAAAATACATATCTTAAAAGAAAAATAGTTTATGGCACAATTTATGAATAAACTATAGCAACATACTATTCAACTTAAAACGCAACCATATGAAAAAGCTATTTTTAACATCAGTTTTAGCCCTGCTGCTTGCAGCAAGCAATTGGGCTGCGGCACAAAATGGAACCAATGATTATTTAGGTTTGCCAGGAGACAATCTGAATCTTTTTGCCGTAATGGATCTCTTTCAGGAATCTGAAACTCTCGAATCTTTTGAGAGATCTCTAAATGACCCTAATACCATGACAAATAACCTTGACCTGAACAACGACAATTATGTTGATTATATCATGGTTTTTGATTTCGTTGATGGGAATATTCATAGTATAGTAATGCGAGTAGCATTGGGGCCAGATGAATATCAGGATGTTGGTGTATTTACAATAGAAAAATTCTCCAATGAAACTGTTCGTATACAACTTATAGGTGATGAAGCCTTGTATGGCCATAATTACATTGTTGAACCCAACTATGCTGAGAGACCCAATCCGGGCTACAGGGGAAATGTTGCCAGACAAAGTAATAATGTTACAGTAGTTTCCACTACTTACCATGAAGTTGCGAACTGGCCAGTCATTATTTATATAAGAAGACCTGCATACATGCCATGGCGCTCAGCGTGGGTTTGGGGTTACAGACCAGTTTGGTGGAATCCATGGACACCTCATTACTGGCACTTTTATTATGGCTACCATTACAACTGGCATAATCATTATTATGCTCACTACCGTCCCTGGAACCATGTTCGTTGCACACATTATACTACTGTTTATCGTAATCGTGTACGAAATTATTCGCCAACAGTTATCGTAAATGTAAACCAGGGCAGATATAAGGAAACATACAGCAAACCTGAAAAACGCCGGGACGGAGAAATTCTTTTTGCAGAAAGGCATCCCGGTCGCAGTCTTAACCAGGTTAGTAATTCTAATGGCAACCGAGGAGAAGGTCGTTATGGCACATCATCTTCCGGTGCAGGTTTACAATCAGGAACATCGCGGCAGGAGAATTCTGCAAGATCATCGGGTAATCGGAATCCCAGCCAGGCAGTTTCTCCATCTGTTTCACAAAGAGAAAGAGAAGTACAGGGAAGAACTGAAAGAGTTGCAAGCCCAAGTAAAAGTAGAAACGAGATATCTTCTCCAAACAGATCGGAACGTTCTGTAGAACAGAGAAATAACCGCAGTGAAAGAGCTGTTAGAGAGAATCGCCCCGAAAGAAATCAGGCAGTTCAACAGCCCACTGTACCACAACGTAACACTTCGCCGCAGATAAACCGTCCCGCCCAAAGACCGGAAAGTAACAGACAAGAGGCTACTCCCGCGCGCGAAACACCTCAATCACCTGCCAGAACAGTAGAACGGCCATCAACAGAACGAAGGACCAATACACAGCCTGCACCGGCAAGAAGTATTAACAGGCCCTCATCAGAAAGAAGCAACCGATCCACAACAACTAGTCCGGCCAGGGTTTCTCCAGGAAATGAATCAAGAAGCCCAGCGGTTGAAAGGCCACAACGTAGCAGTACTCCCAACCGCAGAGAACCAGCTGTAAGGAATAATGAAAGGAAAGAATCCCGACCAACCCGGGTAGTTCCATCTAATCAAAATAGTGAAAGGAAACAGCCAGTGCGTAGCGAAAGCACACCAGAAAGAAGTCTATCAAGAAACCGTTAAATAGGAATTTGATTATCTAAAACAATGATTTACAGCCCTGCACTATAAAAAAATGGTGCAGGGCTTTTTTTTGTAAATATTATTGTGTAACAAAAAAAATGATATATCTTTGCACACGCAAAAACAAAAGCTCATTAAATAAAATTATTTCAAAAGGGCGATTAGCTCAGCTGGTTCAGAGCACCTGCCTTACAAGCAGGGGGTCGGCGGTTCGAATCCGTCATCGCCCACTTAATTTTAAAAGACTTACAATAAGTATAATTGTAAGTCTTTTTTTATTGGCTATTTACGTCTAAACTTATAACAAATGTACTACACTTACATCTTATTTAGCGTAGATTTAAACAAATACTATGTTGGGAGCACCAATAATTTAAAAAGGCGATTGGAAGATCACACCCGCGGGAAAGATAAATTCTCCCGGCAGGCTAAAGATTGGCAACTAAAGTATTACGAAGATTATAATACACGTGCGGAAGCATTTTCAAGGGAGCAGGAAATCAAAAAGAAAAAGAGTAGAATTTACATTGAAAATTTGATTAGCTCTGCTGGTTCAGAGCATCCCGATCTATAATCGGGAGGGTCGGCGGTTCGAATCCGTCATCGCCCACTTGATTTTCAGAGACTTACATTCAATATGATTGTAGGTTTTTTTTGCTTAAATAAAACCTTATTGTTGAAATTCTATTAACTCAGTTACCTGTAAATTATACCCAATTTTCTAACACAAAACTTCGTGCCAAAAAAAAGAGAAAGCGCTGAAATCATGCATAATTGCAATCTTTCAACGCTTTCGGTGGTACCACCCGGAATCGAACCAGGGACACACGGATTTTCAGTCCGTTGCTCTACCAACTGAGCTATGGTACCCTGTTATAAAAACAGTGCAAAGGTATACAAACATTTGATTCCCGCAATATGTTTTTTTACTTTTGCTGAAATTAATCAGTCAAAAAATAGATATTCTCTAATTATCAATATAATAAAATAACCCAAAGTTTACATGAATTTAGTAATTGATTCTGGAAACACACTTTCCAAATGGGCTGTTTTTGACAAAACAGTAATCATTGAATGGCGTCAAACAAAACACTTGGTACAAAATACTCTTGATGATATTTTTGCCAAATATACTGTTGATGCTGTTATTGTTTCAGATGTTTCTGGTGCGACTGATTCTTTGTTATCTTTTCTTAAAAAAGACAGACAGTTTATAAAAATGAGTTCCTCAGTAGCCACACCCATAAAGATCAAATACGCCAGCAGAGAAACTTTGGGTTCAGACAGGATTGCTGCTGCTGTGGGCGGAAATACATTATTCCCCGAAAACAACACGCTAGTCATCCAGGCAGGTACCTGTATTACCTACGAAATGATAAATGATAAAGGTGAATACTTTGGAGGGGCAATTTCACCAGGACTTGATATGCGTTTAAGAGCCCTGAATACTTTTACAGCACATCTCCCGTTAGTTAAAAAAGAAAAAATAGATTTTCTTACAGGTAACAGCACAAAAAACTCTATTTTATCGGGTGTATTCAATGGTTGCATTGCAGAAGCAGATGGGATAATCGACCGTTATAAAGAGATTTTTCCTGAATTAAAGGTAGTTTTGTGTGGAGGAGATATATTTTTTTTTGATAAACGACTAAAAAATAGGATATTTGCAACCGCTAATTTAGTTCTGAATGGTTTAAATATAATATTAGAACATAACAAATAAATGTTGAATAAAACAAGAATTACGAAAAACCTGGCATGGATACTTTCCACTGTCTTAGCTATATTTTTAAACGGCTCAAGTACACTTTTCAGCCAGTCTGATATTAATTCGCCTTACTCTATGTTTGGCCCCGGTCAACTTTCTGGCAATGAATATTTTAGAAATCTGGGTATGGGAGGTATCTCCCAGGGATTCAGATCAAATACCAGTGTTAATTACCTGAATCCGGCGTCCTACACAGCTACCGATTCACTCTCCTTCCTTTTTGATGGCACCGTTTTTTCACATTTGTATCAGCAAAAAATTGCTGACCTTGAGCAGACTTCACTTTATGCTAATCTGGGGAGTCTCAACTTCGCATTTCCCATTCATAAAAGGTGGAGTGTAGCAGCAGGCGTTCTGCCCTGGTCTCAGATGGGTTACAGTATTTCAGATTCTCAGCAGGACGATATAGTAGGAAATGTAAATTATTTTTATGAAGGTTCAGGCGGCATTAACCAGGTTTATTTAGGAAATGCTTTTAGGTTGTTCGATGGCCTTTCTTTAGGGGTAAATGCATCTTATATGTTTGGCCGTTCTGAAGATCAAAGTATAGCCAATTCTGATAGTATTGGGTTTTATAGAACCACATGGAGTTATTCTGACAACATTGGAGGCTTCATGTTGACATATGGTTTACAATGGCAGATACCACTAAATAATGAAAACAGCAATTTAGTCCTTGGTGCATCTTACACAGGGGTTACGAACCTCGATGTTAACCAAAATAAGATTATTTTAAGAACTCTGGCCGGAGTTCCCGGCATTGACACCCTCAGTGCACAACCTGATAACAGTGGCACCATGAAAATTCCCGCAAACATGGCTGCAGGAGCATTTCTCTCATTAAATAACCATTGGGGTTTGGGTCTTGATTACCAAACACAAGCATGGAGTAATTACGAATCTTTGGGGAAAAATTTTGACCTTAATGATTCATGGCAGATAAGGTTTGGAACGGTTTACAACCCGAGAATAGAAACTTATTCCGGTTTATTTAGCCGATTTGAGTACAAGGCAGGATTCAGATATGGCCATTCATACCTTAAACTGCCTGATAATAGTGGCAATTTACAGGACTTTTCAGAGCTTGGCATAAGTTTTGGTATAGGATTACCTGTAAGAAGATCACTTTCCGGATTGAATATTGGATTTGAATTTGCGCAAAGAAACCCTAATAGTGATGACCTGATCAAAGAAAATTATTTTAAGTTTAACATTGGGATAAATGTACACGAAAGATGGTTTATCAGAAGGAAGTTTTTTTAAGACTTTTTTTAAAAACATTCAAAACCAAATACTGATTCTACCTTTCACCGTATTTTTTCTTTAAAATTGTATTACTTTTAAGACTAAAAAAGACAGAAAATGAAAACACTAAGACTATTTCCAGTAGTAATTGTTCTGAGTTTGTTATTTGCATATAATTGTACGGCCAGCAAAAATACAGCTGCGACAACTTACGATCTTGAAGCTGAAACCTATATAGAATATTCAGACGAAAGCACTGATAATCTTGAAAGTATGATTCCCAGGTTCGGAGAAACTCCCGAAGATAGCATTAAATGTATAAGAAACCTTTCCCTTTACCAGGAGTTTTACAATCAGGGAAACAGACAAATGGCCTATGAACCCTGGAGAGAAGTTTTTATGCATTGTCCCCAGGCTAGCCAAAATACCTTTATTCGTGGGGCAACATTGGTAAAAATGCAATACGCCCAAGAGACCGACCCTATAAAAAGAGATGCTTGGGTTGATACCCTTATGATGGTTTATGACAAACGTATTGAATATTTTGGTACAGTATCTCAATCCAGGGAAGGTTTGGTTCTTGGAAGAAAAGCTGTAGATCTTTTCCAGCTAAGGCCCAATAACACAGTGGAAATTTACGATTTAACCAAAAAATCTATTGAACTTGAAGGCGATGAATCGCAGGCCGATGTACTGCTAATCCATATGCAATCGCTCATTAGATTAGTTGAAGCAGGCATTACTGATCAGGGTGAAATTCTCAATACCTATGATAAGGTAATGGCGATAATAGATCATAATCTGGAAAACAACCCGGGAGATAAAAGATTTTTTGAACCTGCAAAGGTTAATATAGATATTATGTTTGAGCCTTATGCAACCTGTGAAAATATTATCACGCTATTTACTCCCCGATACGAACAAAACCCCGGCGACATAGAATTGCTTGAAAAAGTTACTTCTATGCTAAACAAAGCCGGATGTACTGATTCTGATCTGTATTATAAAACCACGCTAAGCCTTCACCAGTTAAAACCAACAGCGCAGTCAGCTTACCTTATGGGAAGAATGGAAAGTACGGCACAAAATTTTACCGAAGCCATCGAATATTTCCAGCAAGCAGTTAACCTATACGAAGACGATGATGATAAATTTACTGCTCTGTTGCTCATGTCGGAAATTAGTTTCAGGCAACTAAGACAATACAACCAGGCAAGAACCTATGCTCTTCAGGCATCTGAACTGGATCCAGATAACGGACGTCCATTTCTTCTAATTGGAGAGATGTATGCATCTACCGCCAGCCAGTGTGGCGATAATGACTTAACTAAATCTGTTGCTTATTGGGCTGCCGTTGACAAGTTCATTACAGCCAGAAATATTGACTCTGATGACGACGTTATCGACAAGGCAAATCAATTGATAGATACATACAGGCAATATTTTCCAAACAATGAACTCATTTTCTTTCATGGGTTAACTGAAGGAAACTCTTACAGGGTTGATTGCTGGATCAACGAAACTACACGTGTAAGGGCCAGATAAAATGAAATCTAATCCCTTATATGATGTAAAAAAAGGCATTGCTATCCTGTTTGGGATGGCAATGCTTTTTTCTTGTAAACCCGATATAAAAAAAATTGAAAGCATTACCATTGACACCAATCAACCCGTTGAGACAGCAGAAAATTTTCAGATCGTATACAGCACCAACGGTAGAGTGCAAATGATTATGGATGCACAAGAAATGCTCAAATTTGAAGGAGAGAAACCCTACATGGAATTACCCAGGGGTTTTAAAATGATTTTTTATGACTCCTTGCGTAATGAAACTTCTCTTATTTCAGCAAATTATGCTATCCAATACTCAGAAGATGAACTTATTGATGCCCGAAACGATGTTATTGTTGAAAATCTTGAAAGTGGAGAAAAACTCAATACCGAGCAATTGATCTGGGATAGGAAAAACGCCTTGATATATACTGAAAAATTTGTAAAAATCACGACACAGGAAGAAGTACTCTATGGAGACGGCTTTGAATCAGATGATAGGTTTACTTCATGGGTGATAAAAAATCCTACAGGGACCTTTTATATCGACACAAATAAAGAAAGCCAGGAAATTCAAATCGATAGCATTGCTGAATAAACTCATGCTACAACAGCTCAGGTAACAAATATTTTTTTGGGTATTTTAGTTTATCTTTGCATAAAATCAATAGAAACTTATTGTGGATATCTGGACAATTATAATTATAAGCCTATCGTTCTCTGCTTTTTTTTCAGGATTGGAAATTGCCTACATCTCTGCCAACAAGCTAAAGGTCGAAGTCGATAAAAAAGGCGGTGGCTTATCAGCAAAGATCATCTCAAAATTTGCAAAGTCTGATTCAGGTTTTATTTCAGCCATGCTGGTTGGAAATAACATAGCTCTAGTTATTTACGGTATCTTTATTGCTGTTCAATTACGCATATTTCTTGAAAACATTCTCCCCCAATCTCTTCAAAGCGATTTTATTTTCCTCATATCCCAAACTATTGTATCTTCCATCATTATCCTGCTTTTTGCAGAATTTCTGCCCAAAGCACTTTTTCGCATCAATGCCAATAAAATACTGGGTGTCTTGGCTATACCCGCGTATGTTATATACATTATCCTTTATCCTATTGTATTCATTACTTTGGGTATATCAGATTTCATTCTGCAAAAAATCCTTAAAGTAAAAATGACACATTTACCTAAAACATTCGATAGTGTAGACATCAACAATTATCTGAAAGAGTTTTCAGATACCGGTTCAACTGACCAAAAGGAAAGCATTGAAATGCAGATATTACGAAATGCTATAGAGTTTCCCGAAATAAAACTGAGGGAAAGTATGATACCCCGAACCGAAATTGTAGCCCTTGAAGAAAAAGAATCCCTTGAAAGTTACAGAAAAACATTTTCGGAAAAAGGATTATCTAAAATTTTGATTTTCAGAAAAGACATTGACAATATTGTTGGATATGTGCATGCCTTCGACTTTTTTAAAAAACCAAAAAGCATAAAAAGTATAATCAGGCCTATTATGTTGGTTCCGGAAACAATGCATGTTAACAAACTCATGAAAAGCTTTATTCAACAAAGAAAAAGCATTGCCGCCGTAGTTGATGAATTTGGAGGTACCGCCGGATTAATTACTATTGAAGATATTATGGAAGAGATTTTTGGCGAGATTGATGACGAATACGATACCGACAACTTCATTGAAAAACAAATAAGCGAAAAAGAATACATTTTTTCCGCCAGACTCGAAATCGATTATCTAAATGAAAAATATAATCTTAATTTGCCAGAATCTGAAGAATATGAAACTCTGGGAGGATTAATCATCAATCAGCACGAAAGCATACCATTAAAAGATGAGGAAATATTCATAAAAAATTACTCATTTAAAATAATCCAGGTTAGTGAAAAAAGAATTGAACAGGTATTTTTATTTCTGAAAGAAGATTAACCATCAAATATCATTAGGGAGAAAGGAAAAATATCTTAAAAAAAATCTCCGTATATCTTATCATTAAACCACACAGAACTTTATTTTTAATAATTTAAAACCACAAAGTTTGGTTTTAAAAATTGTTATACATTTGCAATTCAATTTAAAACAAGTAAATCAGATTTAAGATTAGTATAATATTATGGCTGTTATTGGAAAAATAAGAAGTTATTCAGGATTGCTTATTGCCGTTATTGGTATTGCTCTTGCGGCATTTGTTCTGGGAGACTTTCTGGGCTATGGCCCTGCTGGTGGCCCCCAAACACTCGAAGTTGGGCAAGTGGGCAAAACAAAAATAATGTATCAGGAATTTGAAGAAAGGGTAGCTCAGGCTCTTGACAACTGGCGCAATCAAACCGGCAATCAGAATCCCGGCGTTAGAGAAACATTTCAGATTCGGCAACAAGTTTGGGATCAATTACTTCGTGAAAACCTGCTCTCTAAAGAGTTTGAACAACTGGGAATTAAAATTTCTCCCGATGAGCTCACCGATCTTATTATTGGAAACGATCCTCATCCTGCAGTTTTACAATCTTTTACCAACCCCGAAGACGGATCCTATGATCCTCAAACAGTTATCAATTTCTTGCAAAATCTTAATACGATGGACCCATCCATGCAAAGCCAGTGGTTCATGCTTGAAGATTACATAAGAGATCAAAGAAGGGAAACAAAATACAATACACTGATCAGAAAAGGATTTTATATTCCTGACGCAATGGTAAAAGCAGATTATAAAGATAAAAATACTACTGCCAGCGCATCATTAATCGTTAAACGATTTTCAGAAATTGCTGATAGTCTCGTTGTTGTTAGCCAAACAGATCTCAGGAATACCTACAACGAACAAAAACATAAATTCGAAAGAGAATCTGCAAGAGATCTTGAATATGTTGTTTTTCCTATTTTCCCTTCTGAAGATGATCGTGAAGCCATCAGAAAAGAAACCGAAAACCTAAAAACTGAGCTCGAGCGAACACAAAATATTGAAACTTTTATCAATGCCAATTCTGATGAGCGTTTTAACCCCGCTTTTTTTGGTTCAGGCGAACTTTCACCTGTTATTGATAGCCTGATGTTTAATTCGGAAATAGGAACCACTTTTGGACCTTATGTTGAAAATGAAGCTTTTGTGGTGGCTAAACTTGCAGATGTTCAATTTAGACCCGATTCCATGAAAGCATCACATATATTAATTGCCTTCGCGGGTTCACGCTCAGCTCAACCGCAAACTACTCTTACACGCGATCAGGCAAAGCAAAAAGCGGATAGTATACTTTCAGTCGTACGAAGGTCTCCAGGCCAGTTTGCTTCACTTGCAGAACAGTTCTCAGATGATCCATCTGCTGCTGCCAACCAGGGCGATCTGGGATGGTTCCCTGATGGGGCTATGGTTCCCGCATTTAATGAAGCTGTAATTGATAATCCGGTAAATAGTTTTACTATTGCTGAATCAGAATTTGGCTATCATGTTATTCGCATTACAGGAAAATCAAGACCAACCAAAAAAGTACAGATCGCCAAACTGACCAGAAATATCGAATATAGCAACAGAACTTTTCAACGCGTCTTTGGCGAAGCAAGTGCTTTCTCATCTGCCTTGAGAGATAATGATGATTTTGATGCTGTGGTTGAAGAACAAGGCCTAAGTAAGAGGATTATTGATAACGTAAAACCCATGGATAATACAATTGCAGGTATTGAAAATCCACGTAGCATCATTCAATGGGCTTTTGCAGAAAGAACAGAAAAAGGAAGTATTTCCCAGATTTTTGACCTGGAAGGACGTTTTGTTGTTGCCAGAGTGGCCGAAGTCAAAGAAGAAGGTATACCATCACTTGATGACATTCGCCAAGACATAATGACCATTGCTATTAATAACAAAAAAGCACAAATGATTACCGACGAATTTAATCAGGCTCAGGGTAATAATCTTCAGGAAAAAGCAGAGGCGCTTAACCTTAATTCGCAGACTATTGAAAACATCAGATTTAACTCCAGTAATTTGCAAGGTTTTGGTTCTGAACCCGCCGTAGTAGGATCAGTATTCGCTCTTGAACCTGGTAGCCTTTCAAATCCAATCAAAGGCAATTCAGGAGTTTTTCTGGTTGAAGTTAATTCAATGGAACCTCCGGTAATGCCCGAAAATCTTACTGCACAGCAGAACCAACTCATCAGTACATTTCGCAACCGCGTGCCCAATGAAGCTTTCAGAGCGCTGAGAGAAAGTGCTGAAATTGAAGATAACAGACATAGGTTTTACTAACCAGCACGAACATAGCAAAGAATATTTGTAAGATTTCTATAGAAAGTTTTTCAAACCCATTTCTTAACGAGATGGGTTTTTTTTATCTTTGATCCAAACATGTTAAATGAAAGTTAATTCATTGATTTCCTGAAATATTCAATGAATCAGCAATAAAAACTTACGGCGATGGCAAAATCTCACCTAAAAACCCTCATGATAGATGCGTCCAATGGATTCTATAAAATAAGAAGAGACGAAATTGGAAATTTCTGGGGGCCGATAGATCTGGGTATTCACCTGGCAAAAAAACATAATAGCCTTAATATTGGAACAGGTTTACTGGCCGGTAGTATCTTTCCTGGGTCAAACAGATTAATTTTTAATGGTTTTAGTCCTTGCTGGCATGGCTTTTTTGTTTCGTCAATGGGTGGTGCAGGCCTGGTTTTCGATAATCTGGGACTTAACATGGTTTCTATAACCGGGAAAGCCCAAAATCATTCTATCATTTATTTAAACCGTAATCATGGCGAAGAAATTGAAGTAGAAATACTCCCGGTTCATAGTACAGATATTTGGCAAAAAGATAGAAAAGGAGTTTATTCAATGATGCAACATACCTATAACACTTTTAATCATAGATATAAAAATGAACCCAGAATACTGGCCACTGGCCCTGCATCACTTTTTACCGATTTTGGCGCCATCGCATCAGCACCTATTAGAAAGGGAGAGATTACTTATGTAGATTGCTGGGCAGGACGTGGTGGATTTGGCACGAAGCTTCTTCAACAACATGGAATAGTGGCTGTAATTTATGGTGGAACCTATGTAGATGAAGATTTTCGCGATAGAAAGGTAGCCGACTCCTGGTTCGAAGACCGATACCAGAAAAAACTCTCAGCCAAAGACCTGGAGACAACCACAAAATACCGTTACGACCCGGCATTCAACACAGGAGGCACATTTGGCGTAAACTTCACCACTATTCAGGATTACATTATTGCCTTTAATTACAAAACCATCCATTGGACAGATGAACAACGACTAAAACTCCATAAAGACTTCATTATCAATCATTATCTAAAGCAATTCAACGAAGAAACAATCATTCCCAAACAACAAAAGACCTGTGGAGAACCCTGTGCTGCAGTTTGTAAAAAACTCAATAACCATTTTAAAAAAGATTACGAACCCTACCAAACCATGGGACCTCTTTGTGGTATTTTCGATCAGAGAGCTGCCGAGCTTACCAACCAGAAAGCAGATTCCCTTGGTTTTGATGCCATTTCTGTAGGTGGTCTGCTAGCATGGCTGATGGAATGTGTTGCCGAAAACCTTATTAAACCCAAAGAACTGGGTTTAACTGACAAACCACGTTTTGACTTTGAAACCTTTAATCTTATAGAAGATTCAATGCATAATGCGAATATTGCAATGACACTTCTTGATGAAATAGCACGTGAAAATAGCAAAGTAAATTTGATGGAAGGGGCGAGAAAATTTGCACGCAAAATAACACGGGAAAAGGGCATTGAAGTGCTTGATAAATTTGTTTATACAGCTTTTGCCCGCCATGGCTGGATGGTACCCAACCAATACTGGACACCCGGAGTTTTGAGTCCGATGGGTATAATGGGAAAGTATTATAACGACTATGGAAAAGATTTCATCCCACCCCGTGAATTAGGTCGCAAAAATGCCCAAAGAATGATCAAAGAACTCATGCTTGATAATACAGGAATCTGTAGGTTTCACCGGACATGGGCCGAAGATATAATGCCAGAAATTATTGATAAATTATTCGGGCATAAGGAAAAATTTTTACGCACAATATCTATTACTGCGAGCAGAATAAACAGTCGCAATGCATCGGTTTTTTGGGAAAGCAAAAGAAATATTGAATATGTTCATACCTTTTTAAAAAAGCAGTTAAATGCAGGGGATGTAAACCCTGAACTTAAGAAATGGGTAGCTATGTTCGATAAAGATCAGGATGAAGCCGCATTAAATTTCTGGTACGACATTCATAAAGGAATTCATGAGTCGCTTAGAGAATTTTCTCACTGAATAATTCTTCTAATCAATAATTTATTTTTACCAAACCCCCTATTCGGTCATCTAATTTAAATTATAAAAGAAATTAACGAAAATTAGGTGAATTATTTATTTTAACTTTTATTGCTTTGGATAAATATATTTTTTAGCCTAAAGCTATATTTATTTACACATGATTAATTTATGAAGACCTATTCATAAATTCTTTACCTTAGAAAAAAAATAAGGGCACGGACTTTTTAAAATTTTTTCTTATATTCGTAGTCAATGCCGACCAATCATAGGTCTATTCATATTAATTACCCAAAAAACTAAACCAATGCCTTTAGAGTTCCCCAACTTTAAGGCATAACCAAACTTCAGATTGTTTAACCCATTTTCAAAACAAGGAGGACACATGAGAAGAGTACAACACCCACCCTAAAAATTACCTTTCAAACACAAATCCTAATCACAATTTTTTTGAAGAGAATTGCATTTACAAACCAAATTAAATTTTTATGAAAAACAATACTTTTAGTAAAGCAGTAGCTTTATTTTTTGTGCTGGTCTTTTATGTATCTATTGGATGGGCACAAACAACAATTTTTGAAGAGGCTGTTCCTACTTTCACTGAATTACCGGATGGATGGACGGGAGTTAATTCAGGCGGACTGGACGGCATAGTCCAAACTTCTACCGGAGGGTATTTATTGGTAGATGATGCAGGTGATTATGTTGAGACGATGGAATATGATCTTTCCTTGTACAACAACATAACTCTTAACGTTGATGTTGCAACTTATGGCTCCGGCGATGCTCACCCTTTGTTTATTGAAGTATCAAATGATGGAGGCATTTCTTGGAACCATGAAACCTTTACCAGTGCCACCCCATCAAGCAGTACATATATTACAGGTGGGCCTTTTAGTATTACTGCGGATGCATCCAATGTGAAATTTCGTTTTTCTCGGGTTTCCGCTGATGGTAGGGGTGTAAGATTCAGAAATATCCTACTGGAAGGTGAATTACCTGATTACGCAACCTTATTCGAATTCTCGAATGCTAACGCCAACCTGGGAGATGCAGCATGGTTTTCTGACTTCAGAAGCTTTGCTGCTGATGCTAATAATTTGTATTTTGGAAAACCCAATGTAATAGAAGTAGTTGATCGATTTACCGGAGTAAAAACCGGAAACCTGAATACTACTGGAATAACAGGGGGATGGAGAAATATAAACGACGTGGAAGTTAGCGCAGATGGAGATATTTTTGCAGCCAACGGCATCCTGGGGGTTGGTGATAATTTTAAAGTTTATCACGTTTCAACTGATCCACTCGTTGAACCCGTTAATGTTCTCGATTTTGATTTTTCAACAATCTTCACATCAACAAGGATAGGAGATAAATTTACCGTTGTTGGTAGTAAGGATAATGGATCACTTGCAATTTACGCTGCTGAATCAAATGGCCCTTCTCCTGCACGTATTGTAAAATGGCTTATCAATAGCGCTCCAGGGGATCCCATATCTTTCGGAGATCCCGTAGTGATTGATGTGGCTCAAAAAGGTAGCGCTAACCAAGTTGCACCACTTCCAAATGGAAACTTCTATCACACTGGTGCAGGTATCTCTATAAACAA
>JAABRR010000037.1 GCA_011390785.1 Sphingobacteriia bacterium | reverse complement strand
AACACCACGGCGGTTTTCGATTTTGTGAAAGCCTGCAACCAACACAACATTAAGCCGGTGGTGGGCATGCAGGCCCGCAATGGCGACCGACTGCTCTACACCTGCCTGGCACGCAACCACGAAGGACTGCGCGAAATCAACCAGTTTCTCACCGAACACAACATGGCCCAGAAGCCCCTACCCGACCATGCCCCGGCATTTGAGTATGTTTTTGTGCTTTATCCGCCAGATTCAAAAAATCCGGAATTGCTTTCTGAAAACGAATACCTGGGCATTGAGCCGTCGCAGGTTAGCCAGGCGGCCTACAAGCTCTTCCGGGATTACCCGCACAAGCTGGTGGCCCAATCATCATCATGCTATGTCCACCCTACTGATCATACGCTGCATACCCATCTGCGCGCCATCGATCACAACATACTGCTCAGCCAGCTTACGCCACAAATGCAGGCATCCGAAAACAGCATTCTCCAGGGCCCCGACAATCTGCAAAAGCTCTATCGCGACTGTCCCACCCTGTTGCACAATGCCGAAAAGTTACTGAATCAGTGCAGTTTCGATTTCGATTTTAAAACTCCGAAAAACAAGCAGGTATTCACATCCGACCGTTACAACGACCGCCTGTTGCTCGAAAAACTGGCTTTCGAAGGACTGGAATACCGCTACGGGCGCAACCACAAAGAGGCTCTTAAACGCATGCACAAAGAGCTGGAGGTAATTCACAACCTGGGGTTC
This sequence comes from Sphingobacteriia bacterium, assembly GCA_011390785.1. Taxonomy (GTDB): domain Bacteria; phylum Bacteroidota; class Bacteroidia; order Bacteroidales; family UBA7960; genus SKVR01. The sequence continues at coordinate 38,826 of JAABRR010000037.1, read as the reverse complement.
TCATCTTATTTCCTCATCACCTGGGACATTATACGCTACTCAATGTCGCGCGGCATGTACCACGTGGGGCGGGGCAGCGGCGGCAACAGCATTGTGGCTTACTGCCTGCGCATTACGGATATCGATCCCATTGAGCTCGATCTCTACTTTGAGCGCTTTATCAACGCACAGCGTACCAGTCCGCCCGACTTCGACATCGACTACAGCTGGCAGGACCGCGACCACATCCAGGATTACATCTTCAAGCGCTACGGACGCCACCACACCGCTCTGCTGGGCACCATTAACACCTTTCGCGACCGCTCGGTGATACGTGAAATGAGTAAAGTTTACGGACTGCCAAAACACGAGATTGATGCTCTGGTAAAAAATCCCACTTCGGGCAAGGGCGACCCCGTGGCAGAAAAAATCCTGGAATACGGTGCCCGCATTCTCGACTTCCCCAACCACCGGAGCATACATGCCGGCGGAGTGCTCGTTTCAGAAAAACCCATTTACTACTACACGGCGCTTGATCTTCCACCAAAAGGATTCCCTTCTACCCAGTGGGACATGTACGTTGCCGAAGATATTGGCTTTGAAAAGCTCGACATACTGAGCCAGCGCGGCATAGCCCACATACAGGAAGGGGCCGATCTGGTGTTGCGAAACAAGGGCAGGAAGATTGACGTACACCAGGTAAGCCAATTTAAGAAAGACCCGGAGATCAACCAAAGATTGTATCATGGCGAGGCAATCGGGTGTTTCTATATTGAATCACCAGCCATGCGCCAGTTGCTCAAAAAGCTGAAATGCGACGATTATATCCGGCTCGTGGCTGCCAGCTCCATCATTCGTCCGGGTGTAGCCAAATCGGGCATGATGCGCGAATACATCAAACGCTTCCACAACCCCGCCAGCGTGCAATACCTGCATCCTACCTTTGAAGAACACCTGGGCGAAACCTACGGAGTTATGGTTTACCAGGAAGATGTGATAAAGATCAGCCACCACTTTGCAGGGCTGGGGCTGGACGACAGCGACATACTGCGTCGCGCCATGTCGGGCAAATTCCGTTCACGGGCCGAATTTCAGCGCATCCGCGACAACTACTTCGAATCGTGTCGCAAAAAAGGGCATACGCCAGAGCTGGCGCAGGAAGTGTGGCGACAGATAGAATCCTTCTCGGGGTATGCTTTCTGCAAGGCCCACTCGGCATCGTACGCGGTAGAGAGCTACCAGAGCCTGTTTCTGAAAACCTACTACCCCGATGAGTTTCACGTGGCGGTGATCAACAATTTTGGCGGCTTTTACACCACCCGCGTGTATGTAAATGAAGCCCGCCGCTATGGGGCCACCATCCATCTGCCCTGCATCAATCACAGCGACTGCAAAACCAACCTTAACGGTCGCGATATTTACCTGGGTCTTCAGCATATCAAAGGCCTGGAGCATAATCTGTCCATTTCCCTGCTACACGAGCGGCAACAAAACGGTCCGTACAAGAGTATCCAAAATTTTGTAACCCGCCTTGCACCAGGTATTGAGCAGGTGTTGCTGCTCATACGCACAGGTGCTTTCCGCTTTTGCGGGAAAACCAAAAAAGAGCTGATGTGGGAAGCCCATTTTTTGCTGGCCAAACAGCCACAACGACAGGCGGTACCCGCCATTTTTGAAACCGAAGAGCGGGAGTTTACGCTACCCCCGCTACATCACGATGCACTGGAAGATGCCTACGATGAAATGGAGTTGCTGGGGTTTCCTGTCACCCTTTCTTATTTCGACATGCTCATAACCAGCTACCGGGGCAACACACACGCCGCCGACCTGATGGGCAAAGTGGGCAGCCGGGTGCGTATGGTGGGCGACCTGGTTACCATCAAATACGTGCACACTGTACGCAAAGAGTGGATGCATTTTGGTTGTTTCTTTGATGAAAAGGGAGAGTTCTTTGATACCGTGCATTTCCCGCCATCACTCAAAAAATATCCGTTTACCGGGCAGGGGGTATATCTATTGGAAGGCCGTGTGGTAGAAGAATTCGGATACCCGTCGGTAGAAGTAGAAAAGATGGCGCGGCTGCCGTTTCAGGTGGATGGGAGGATGGAGTAGGCTGGCGCGCGGTGCGACCCTCCATGAAACTGGTAAAATTTTATATTAACTTTGTACCAGTCATTATTAATATACATACGATTATTTGGTCTAAACTTATTAAAAAACGATGAAAATCTTGTATATTGTAGAAAAAAGAGCCTTCATACACAATTACTTACATTTTGCTGACGAAAAAACCATTGACGAGTTTTACGAAAAGCTTAGGAAAGATGATGTTTTAAGGTCAAAATTGGAAAGCAGGGCTATAAAAGCCGAGGACGACATACGTTCAGGACGATATTTTTCCAGGACAGAAATTGAACAACGTACGGCAACTATTGGACAATAATGAAAATTGTTAATACAGAACAAGCTCTTTTCAGTCTTGAAGAAGCATTGAATCTTATTGCGCCAAAAATACCCCATAAAAAACTCATTGAAATACGAAATGAAATCCTTGATGGGACAGATAAATTATTTACACACCCTTTACAAGGACAAGAAGAGCCATTTTTAGAGCATCTGGGTTTAGGTCATCGCCGTTTAGTGGTAAGCCATTACAAGATAATCTATAGAATTATAGGAGAGTACATTTTCATTACAGACATTTTTGACTCCAGGCATAATCCCGAAAAAATGAGGGGATAAACTTTGTTTAGGAACTTAAAAGGCAAAACATTTTACAATGCAGAATACAGAACCCGGCCAGCATTTAAGCGTAAGTCAAATCAACAAGCCGGCAATCTGGAATTCCGAAGCACCTATGCAACATCTAACTGCTGAGGGTAATAACAAAAAAACGTTTGCAGCATTAAAAAACGGGCAAAAGTTCTGTTTCAAAGGGACATGGGGTACCGCCATGGCATTTTACAGCTGGTTGAAAAAACAAATAAACAACCGCTACCCTATCTATAATTATCAATCATCGCGCACCAACCGGGAAAAACTCAATGCCATTACACAGGGCTTATACCTGCATATCGTAAATCATCGCCCTGAATTGGCAAAAGCACCTGACAACCCATGGCTCAATGAATTCTACCCTGGCAACCTTTCGTTTCATCTCCGGCTTACGGACTTTTTAGGGATGAATGGTGCGAGACAATGGTATCAAAACGGCATTCAACTGCCTGGACTGTCGCACAAAATACATCCCTGGTACGGCACCTATTTCCCAACCCGCACCGAACACCTGGAACTGTTCGACCAATGGTTGGAAAAAAATAACGATTTTCAATTGGCATTAGATATGGGTACCGGTTGTGGGGCACTCACCTTTTATATGATCAAACATGGCATTCAGGAAGTTATTGCTACAGATATTAATCCCAACGCGCTCTACAGTGTGCAGCAAGATCTGAAAAGGAATCCGACACAGGCTGGTGTTCAACTGTTTGAAACATCTTTCTTTGAAGGAATTGCCAATAAAAAGCCCGATTTAGTGGTATTCAATCCGCCATGGCTTCCTCTCGAAACACATACATCCATTGACAAGGCCATGTATTATGATTCAGGATTTTTCGATGCATTTTTTTCGCAGGCCCAAAACTCACTATCAGCATCTGCAACCATAGCAATCCTTTTCTCCAACTTTGCCCGCGTTGCCGGCATTACCCCCGATAATCCCATTGACATAATCTTACGCCATAGCAATCAGTTTGAACTCGTACAAAAGCTGGAAAAACCCATAACCCAAAACCCTTCTGCGGGAAAGGACTGGCTGCAGAAGATTCGCTCACAAGAAAAATCAGAGTTATACATTCTGAAGAGATTGTAAACCCGGGTAAATAGGCCCTACTGAAAAACACTCAATCAGCTGGTTGTTAATTTACTATGTTAATATTTTAAACGTTGGGAGCAAGGATTATTAATCAATTATTCGAAAAACTATGCATTTATATGTCGTTAGTTTTTAGCAGGGCCTACACAGGCAGTATGTTTTTAAAAGAAGCAAAAGCCGAAGAGAAACACCTACTCCATCAACTCATATCCATCAACCTTGCCTTTATCAATATAGGGTATCCCTTCCTTCATCCAGCGGGGGGCAGGGGCATCTTTCAGATAATGATCAAAGAACTGGTACATACGCATGGAAAGATCCATGCGGGCGGGCCATTCGACCAGGTTGTGGGCTTCGCCGTTGTAAACGAGCAACCAGGCAGGTTTTTGCAGGCGTCGCATAGCGGTAAAAAGCTCTATACTTTGGTACCATGGCACAGCCCCATCATCATCATTATGCATGATCAGTAAGGGTGTGTTGATGTCGGGCACATAAAAAACAGGTGAATTTTCAATGTAATGCATCGGCTTGTCCCACAAGGTTCCACCAATCCGACTCTGGCTTTGCTCATACTGAAACTGGCGCACCATGCCTGATCCCCAGCGTATGCCTCCATAGGCGCTGGTCATGTTGCTTACAGGAGCACCAGCCATGGCAGCACGGAACATATCGGTACGTGTAACCAGGTAGGCAATCTGGTAACCTCCCCAGCTCTGGCCCTGTAAAGCCATGCGTTCGCGGTCAATAAACGGATAACGTTCGGTCATGGCCTGCGTGCCACTTACAATGGAGTTGTAGGCACTACGACCAGGATAGCCTGAATCATAGGTAATATCGGGCATAAAAACGATATACCCGTTACTGGTGCAGTAAGAAGGATTAATGGTTGAACGACTCGGTGAAGGGATCGAATGGTTATGCAATCTGTCTGATGTACGCTCATAGAAATAAACAATCATTGGATATTTCTTGCTGGAATCGAAATCCCCGGGCAGGTACAACAAGCCTTGCAAGGTATCATTCTTAAAATCCTGCCATTCTACCAGTTGCACGCTACCCCACAAATAGTTATCCTGCCAGGGGTTGGCTTCAGAAATTCTTTCCCCATTGGTAAGGGAATCATCACCTACCCATAAATCAGGATACTCGGTAAAGGTACTTCTACGCCAGGTAAACACATCACCAGATTTTGATTTCTGGAGCTGCATGTAGGAAGCTTCTTCCATAACCAGCTGATCGAGAGATAAGGATTTCATATCGAGTCGGTAATAGCCCGATTTCTTATTCTTATCATTAAAAGCGCTCAGATAAATAATATCTTCAGGGATATGATATTCATCGCGGTCTAAATTCTGATAGCGAAAACGAATACTGTTTTTACGTCCTTCACCCTTAGTCAGATTAACGGACGCCAATTTACCTGCCGGGTCAACCTTCCAGATGTCATATCGGTCGTAGATCAGCACATACGCATCATCTTTCCCCCAGCCGGCAATGCCGTGTGGCCAGGCATCAGCCGGCACATCATTGGTTTCATCAAACAAAGGCACTGTGATGGATGATGTGATGTTTCTGCGGGTATTACTTTCCGTATCAATTGAATACCAATGCTCGGTTTCAGGATCGTATAAAACGATGTAGCTGCCTACTACCGAAAGTTGCACGCTCGACAAAGCTCTTTCCAACACGAGTGTTCTGTTGCCGGTTTCCACATCTACCACATATATATCTCGCGGTGTGCGCCCTAACCAGGAAGATTCCATTTGATAGGGCACATCAGATGAACCCATGAATTTCTCAGAATTTGAGTAGCGGTCAGCAGATACAGATGGCATTTTTTCGTCAGTCAATGGCACGATGTTTCCTTTGCGTACAAACATGACCGCATCAAAATTTCGTTGTTGCTCTCTTCTCAGTTGTAACTTTTGCTGTGTTTGCAGCAAGGGGTCCTGCCAATGCCATACATCCACACTGTATTTTTCTTCCTTAAGGAGCGTATCTTCCGGTTCCTCTACCGGGCGTGGTGCTACCCCAAAAAAGACCCGCGAGTTATCATCAGAAAAAGAGGGCTTCTGGTGCTCACTTACGGCATACCCTTCAGGCATGTTCTCACTGTCAACAGTAACGGTAAAATTCACTTCCCGTCTGCCCGGCTGGTGAAAATAAAGATCATACACCTTGGTGTCGGTGGTATCGGCAGAAAACAACCAGGCAAACATTTCGCCGTTCTTGCTAATATTCAATTGTTTAAACTCACCTGCCAGTGAATCAAGCAAAACCACTTCAACTGATGAAGTATCAAATCTCCATAATTTTTTAATTTTCAGGGTATCTTCCTTTTCTTCGCGATATTGCACAAACATAACGGCGCGTCCATTTTCTGAAAGGGTGTAATCGGTTACATCTTCAAATTTATGCTCTGCACCAGTTACCGGATTCAGGATAACCAATTGCTTTACCTTTTCCGTTTTTGGCTTTTTGGTTTCGGTAGTATCTGCCACTGCGGGTTCGGGCACCGTATCCGTAGGTTGCTCTGCTTCCTCTTCTGTCTTTTCTTCAATAACTCTTTCAAAATTTACCGAAAAAGCCAACCAATCAGATGGTTCTTTGGGCAGTTGGTAAGAATTCACTTCGCTATAGGTAAGGATGTCATCAGAATTAAAGAGAAATATTCCGAGAGTATCTTTGGGCATTTCATCGGGCTTTTTCTTGTCCACTTTGGCTTGCCGAACTACGCTTCGATATGGTTCAATATGAAATACCGCAAATTGGTTTCCGGGAGAGAAAGCTGACTTTGCTCCCCTTTGAACTACTACATCTTCACCTGATGAAATATTACGGATGAACAACCGGCCATCTTCGCGCTGGGGATCAAGATTGTACATTACAAAACGTCCGTTGTCGGAAATTTGAGAATTGGAAAGAACTTCCCATTTGTCGTAATCATCATGACTAAGGGAAATTTTTTCCTGAGAGATTGTTGCGGTGTAAGACAATACCAACACCAGCATGGCAAGAAATAACCTGTTCATATTTATGACTGTAAAGTTAATATTAAGTTTTCCGGGGCCGAAAATACATAATTAAATTAAGATAAAAAAGCATTGCTAAAAGCAATTCTGGCTTTGGCAATGCTTTAACGGAGATTACTATGGTGCTTATTCTAACAAAATCACTTCTCTAATTCAGTTTTCCAAATTACATCTTCATTTCTCTCTCAGGGTCAACCCATTAAGGCTCATGGTAGTTCTTACCAGGTTAACAAATCCTGCGCGATGCCCTTCTTCATCTGTACCTCGCGATTGCTGAGCCATTTGTAAAACATTCTCAAAAGAAGCATTTCCTTTAAAGGGAGATTCGCGGAGCAGTAGTCCGAATTCTGCCACTGCGGCAGCAAAGCGGAAATCATCAGAAGCCCGGGTAAGGGGCACTACCCCACCCTGCACCTTAAGATCGAATAAAATACTCTGGTTGCCATAAGGCCTTTTATAACGGGTTTTAACAGTAAGCAATTCAGCACGTGGATCAGGTGCAACAGGGCTTGCATTGGACTGGTAGCGTAATTCATCAACACCCGGAAAATTCATATCAGCACCGGCAGGAATAATTTCATACAAGGCGGTAACACTATGTCCGGCTCCCATCTCACCGGCATCTTTGGTATCGTCGTTAAAATCTTCATCATTAAGCCTGCGGTTTTCATAACCAATCAACCGGTAAGCCTTAACCCGTGCAGGATTAAACTCGATCTGCAATTTTACGTCTTTGGCAATGGTAAACAGGGTTCCGGCAAATTCGCTCACCATCAGTTTTCGGGCTTCCTGCGTGTTATCGATGTAGCCATAATTACCGTTTCCTTTGTTGGCTATGATCTCCAGCCGGTCGTCCTTGTAGTTGCCCATTCCGAAACCGAGCACTGTGATATAAACCCCTAAACGTCGTTTCTCTTCCACCAGACGTTCCATTGATGCATTGCTCGATTCACCCACGTTAAAATCGCCGTCGGTAGCCATGATGATGCGGTTGTTGCCATTTTCGACAAAATTTTCAAGGGCAACATCGTAAGCCATACGCATTGCCTGACCACCGGCAGTTGAACCTCCTGCATTCAGGCCATCAATAACCCGCGTAATTCTTGATTTTTCTGCCGCTGAAGTAGAAGGAAGCAATACCGCAGAATTTCCTGAATATACCACTATGGCAACCCTGTCTTGCGGACGAAGCTCTTCCAGAAGCATTTTCATGGCTGTTTTTACCAGGGGAAGCTTGTTGGAACTGTTCATAGAACCGGAAACATCGATCAGAAAAACCAGGTTGCTGGGCGGAAGTTCTGTTTTGTCGATCTCCACACCTTTCAAACCCACATGGAGCAGCTGAGCATCAGGATTCCAGGGACATTCTGAAAGCTCAGTATAGATAGCAAAAGGATGACGGCCAGTGGGTTGTGGATAATCATAGCTAAAATAGTTGAGTAGCTCTTCAACCCTTACGGCATCGGGCGGAGGCAATTGCCCCATATCAATAAACCGGCGCATGTTAGAGTAAGAAGCATTGTCAACATCGATAGAAAAAGTTGACAGGGGATTTAGTAAAACAACTTTATAGCCCGATTCAGCATGATGGGTGTAGGATTCGGTATTGTGTTCCATAAACACTGTTGAACCCATAGGTGAACTTTCATAGGATGGGGCATACATATTAACCACAGCATTTTTTATCCGATGCCCAAACCGGTAAGAATCATTTTCAACTATAACTTCTTCGAGTTCAACCAGATCGGGGTAAAGTGCAACATCAATTCTGTTGCTCTGCTGAATATGTATTTCGCGGGTTTGCATGCCTACAAAAGCGAATATCAGCACCTGATCACCGGTAATCATCTCAATACGATAGGAGCCTGATGCATCAGTGAGTGTGCCGTTGGTTGTACCTTTCTGGATTACACTCACACCTGCCATCGGCTGGCCGGTTGGGCCGTCGGAAACTACACCGGTAATGGTCCTGTTTTGTGCATGTAGGTTCGTTATGAAAATAACTGCTGTTACGAGGCAAAAAAATAAATTTTTCATAATAAAAGGTTTAAGAGTTAAAAAAAATGACCGGTTGATCAGGCCTGCCATGGAGATTTTTATTTATCTTCACAGGCAGGATGCAACAGAAGTGACAATTCCATAAAAAAAAATCATTTTTCATAAAATTTAACTATAACAAACACAATTACAATTTGTTACATCTTTTCAGGAAAGACATAAGCGGCTATACCGATCAGGAATTGCTTACGGCATACCTGCGCAAAAAAGAGCAATACTTTCTTGCTGAGCTTTTTACGCGCTACACCCACATGGTATATGGTGTTTGTGTCAAATATCTGAAAAGTACTGATGATGCTTCCGATGCCGTAATGACAATTTATGAGAAGCTGGAAAAAGATCTTCACCGTCATAAAATTGTGCGGTTTTCTACGTGGCTCTATGTAATTACCAAAAACCATTGCCTGGGAGAGTTGCGCAGCAGACAAAGCCAAACCCGAAAACATGAACGGTGGCAAATTGATCAGGTGGTTTTTATGGAATCAGAAGACTTTTTGCATCCTTTGGATGATGATGAAAAAGAATTGCAGCACGATCAGCTCAAAAAATGCATAGAACAGCTGAAAATCGAACAAAGAAACTGTATCGAGCTGTTTTACTTCAACAATAAATGCTACCTTGAAATTGCAGAGAAACTCAATATGAAAGAAAAAAGTGTGAAAAGCCATCTGCAAAACGGCAAAAGAAACCTGAAAATATGCCTTGAAGAAAACCATGAGTAAACAAAAAAAAAATAGCATCTATTCTTTGTCCGAGATTTTTGACTATCTCGGGCTTAAGACAGACAAGGGTAAAAAGCATCAGATGGAAAAAGAGATGCAGAAAGATCCTTTTCTTGCTGATGCTGTGGAAGGCTTTTCAAAAGTGGATCAGCAAAGGGCAAAAGAGGATATTGAAAACATCAACCTGAAAATCAGAAACCAGCAGAAAAGATCATCGAAACCCCTGTTATTTGCTGCGGCAACCGTTGCCATCCTTATTATTGCAGGAGCCAGCTACATTATTGTTCAGAAAACCTTTACTGATCAGCAGCGCATTTTGCTTTCCAAAGAACAAACCCTTCAGGAAAAAGATTCTTCTGAATTGTATGATGCCGTGCAAGAAATAAATTCAATGAAGTTAGATAATGATCAGGATCAACTTGCCATGGAAGAATCTGTTGATCAAACTGAATTGGTGTATGGCAAACCAGAAAACGATAAAGACAAGCCTGCCTTATCTGAAGACCCGGCTGATTCTGACCTGGCAGTGGTTGAAGACTATGACATTGAAGAAGATTTTCTGATTATTGAAGCAGAAATATTAGCATTTCAAGAGTCGGATACACCTTTGGTAGTCAGATCAGAAGTTAATACAACAATAGCAGAAAGCCTTCAGGATACCAGTGGCAAAAGCCTGGTTGCTCAGGAATATAGGGTTGCAGGCGCGGCGGCACCGGTAATGAGTGCTCAAGAGCCTGTGTTAGATGAGCAAATTATGAAAGGATTCGTCATTGACAAAACAAACAGCGAACCCATTGCCGGGGTTACCATAAGACTGGAAGGAACCAATCAGGTGGCTATTACCGGCAACAACGGGGAATTCTCCATAGCACAACCAAACAATCAGGAAAATACTTACAAAGCGCAATTTGTTGGCATGAGGACAGAAGAATTTACTCCATCAGGGCTAACGTACCAGGTAATAGCCATCGATCAGGAATTAACATCTCTGGAAGAAGTGGTAGTAACACGCCAGAGAAGCAACCGATTGCTGTCAGGGAACAGAAGAGACCAGGCAGATGCTAAACAGAGCGAAAAACAGATATTTAAACCAGAACCTGTAATTGGTTTTGAAAACTACCAGAATTACCTTGACGAAAACGCTTTTTTGGAAAGCCACGTGGAACTTCCGCAGCAACCGGTAATGGTAAGATTTGAAGTGAACAACCAGGGCCAGCCCTTAAATATTCAAACAATAAGCACAACAAATAATCTTTTAAGCCAAAAAACTGTCAATATAATTGCTGGCGGCCCTTTATGGACCGTTCCTGATAATCCATCAGAGTTCAATACAGAACCAGTCTTCATGGCCATTGTATTTAAGCATAAGGATTGAGTCCAATACGAAAACTCGTTTTCGATAATATAATTTTAGTGTAAATTTACATTCTCAGATCAATGTAGCTTAGTTATGGATTTAGCACTGCCTGATTCCCCCTTTGAAGGGGGTTAGAAGGATGTTTAATTGTATTGTTAGTTAAATACATCCCCCCGGCCCCCTTCCAAGGGGGAGTTGGCCCTATAAATAAATTAAAAACCCATCAAGTAACAACTCACGACAATGAAAACATTGATAATTTCTATTCTGGTTATAATGCCCCTAATCGTTTCCTGCAAAAACAATCCATCTGATAATCAGGCGCAGGAGACAGAAAAAGCATTCACATCCAACGGTTGTACCCCTTCCATCAACAACATTATAACCTACGAAGAAGACATCAGTATTTTTGAAGATATGGTTCTTACCTTTGAGAATATGGGATACGACAATACACCCTTGTCTGAAATCATTGTGGCCGTTGGGATGCATCTTGAAGGAACTCCCTATGTGGCATCTACCCTGGAAATTGAAGGGGATGAACAACTTGTGATAAACCTGCAGGGGATGGACTGTACTACTTTTGTTGAGTATGTTCTGGCCTTAAGTCATTCCATAAAAACCCGCAAAACCAGCTTCGGCGATTTTGCTGAAAATATTGCCTGCATTCGCTATCGCAACGGGGCCATTAATGGCTACACATCTCGTCTGCACTATTTTACGGATTGGCTGCAAAACAACACTGAGAAAGGATCTATTTCTGTTATCAACGATTTGCCCGGTAGTATTCCCATGGAACTGAACCTGAATTTCATGAGTCGAAACCCGCATCTCTACCAACAATTGTCATCTGAAGCATTGGTTGACAGCATGAAAATTATAGAAACCCGGTTAAAAGATCTCCCCTTTCAGTACCTGCCCAAAACCAGCATACAGCAGGCGGAAGATAAAATTCTTGATGGCGACATTATTGCTTTCGTTACCACCATTGAAGGCTTAGATGTTTCGCATACGGGTATAGCTATTCACCAAAACGAAAGGCTCCATTTACTGCATGCTTCCACGCGAACCAACCAGGTAGAAATTACTCCATTGCCCTTGAGTGAGTATCTTAGTCCTTTGGGAAAGGTATCCGGCATTCTGGTAGCAAGAATTAACTGAATAAAGCAAGAGAGAAAAGAAGATTAGTTCAGGTGTGATTTGCCCATATCGTAAACCATTTTTTTTACTTCATTGGCCCATTGCTGATGGGTTTTTGTTTTATCAAAACTACTGTGGGGAATGGGCGCTCCAAAAACCAGATCAATAGAGCCACCCTTTTTTCTGAACATTTCCTGCGGAAGGAAGAGGGTTTCTATGGTTAATTTGATCTTAAAAAATGCTCTCCAGCATGCAATCCGATAGAACTTAGCAGAATTTTCGCCCGAAATAAACACCGGCACCACATCACGCTGGGTTTGAACTGCCTTGGTAACAAATGATTTGTGCCATTCAAGGTCCTTTACTTCGCCTTTAAACTTACGCGAAACCTTACCAGCCGGAAAAATCATGATAGGAAAATCTGATTCGAATGCTTTGGCAATGGCTTCTGACTTGGCCTTTGTGTTTTTTCCAAATACGTTTACCCCAACAATAAGCGGACGAAGGTTAGGCACGTAATTGAACAACTCATTGGATGGCGATAAAACCTTACCTTCCAACTGGTGAATACATTTCAGAAACGAAAGAGCATCAATACCACCCAGTGGATGATTCGCCACATAAATATATCGGTTGCCCCCCCTTACATTTTCAGCATTGTGAACCCTTACATCTATTTCCAATTCATTGAGCATCGCATTTGTGTATTCAATGCCCATCTTATCTCTATGTTTTTTGTGTATTTCGTTTAATTCTTCCTGCATAATGATGCGTTTCATAATACGCATCAAAAAAGAAGGAAATGATTTTAATAGTTTATTATTGCTTTTGGATACGATTTCATCCAGTTCTACAACTGTATCTTTCGTTTCAAAAAGTATTTCCATAGTTTTTAGTTCTTCATTTAACATATATCTGAGCAATATTTTTTTAACAACTATTCTATTGTAATTTAATTATCAACAAATTACGTAGTTTAAAAAACCTGCTTTCGATATTGTTAACAGGAAAGCAAATGTAAATATTAATCTATCAAAAATAAAGCTCTGATTCTCTTCTTTTAATTGTAAACAGGTATTACCAGGAGTATAAGTATTCAGGCAGCAGGTTTGTAAATAAACATAACGCCCAATTAATGATTGCAAGAAAAGAGTTATTAACCATCACCCCTTTTTCTCATACTTTATTTCGGAGAGTTTTTCATAAAGAACAGCGGGCAAAATGGGTTTTGTGATATAATCATTCATACCCATCTCAATATATTTTTCGGCAGCGCCTTCCATGGCTTCTGCACTAAGTCCAATAATTACAGGTTGCTGTTTAATGCTTGATTTTCTTATTGCCTTCACGGCGGTAATTCCATCCATTACGGGCATCTGAATATCCATAAGTACAACATCATAATTATTTTTCATAGCCATATCAACACCGATAAGACCATTCTCAGCCATATCAGTATGGCAACCCAGATTTTTCAAAATCAGAGAAGCCACCTTTCTGTTAATAATTTTGTCTTCAACCATAAGCACATTTAGGCCCAAAGGCTCGTATTGATAGGGATCCGATTCCTTTTTCACTTTCCCTGCTTCATTAGCCTTGCCAGATTTAATGGTAAACCAAAATTTGCTTCCTTTGCCTTTCACCGAATCAACACCAATTTCTCCTCTTAAAAGCTCAACAATTCTCTTACTTATGGCAAGTCCAAGCCCTGATCCTTCATATTTGCGGGTTTTAGAATTATCTAACTGAGCAAATTCATCAAAAATTTGACTTATAAAGTCTGCATCGATTCCAATACCTGAATCTTCAACTGTAAACTTAATGAGCCTGTTGCCGGCATTTTTCTTTTTAACCGGCTCACCTTTTACTTTAACAAATCCCTTTGGTGTAAATTTTAAGGCGTTCCCAATTATATTAACCAATACCTGAGTTAATCGTTTTTCATCACATACAATATTTTCGGGAAGTTCAGATGTGATATCAATTTCAAAATTGATGCCTTTGGCAATAGCATCTTCCCTGAAAAAGCTTATAATCTTGTTTTCCAGTTCTTTAAGACTAATATTAGTAAGATAAAGGGGTATTTTGCCGGAATCAAAGTTGGAAAGAGCCAGAATATCATTTATCAATGAAAGCAGAGAAGATGAAGAATCTCTTATAGTAGTCAGATAATCTTTTTGTGTATCTGTAAGCGGTGTTAAAGCCATAAGTTCTGCCATACCAATGATGCCGTTCATGGGTGTCCGCATTTCATGGCTCATATTCGATAAGAAATGTTGCTTCAATTGGGCTGATTTTTCGGCTACATGAAGATTCTTTTGAAGATTGAACAATCTTCGTTGCAAAGTTATATCCTGCGCATAAACGGCAATTCTTTCAAAATTGGCTTTTTCTTTTAGAATGGGATAAAAAGTAATCCACCAATTTTTTTCATACGAAAATCCTTCAAAAGACATGGGCTTTCGGGATTCGATTACATTTTGAAAATATTTTTCTATTTCACCCATTTCATTTGTCGACAAAACGGAAAAGAAATTTTCATTAGTAAAATCGGTTTTTGACCCGTAATACCTTGCAAATACCTTATTATAGGTTACAATATTCCCTTGAATATCCAACAGAAGGATGACATCATTACTCACATTAAACAACTCCCGGTAAGTCTGTTCGCTTTGTTTAAGTTTATTTTCTAGTTTCAGTCGATCGGTAATATCGCAAACAATAGAATACAAATGCGTTTTCCCATCATAATCAACTGGTCCCGTAAAAACTTCTACATCCCGAACATCACCAGAAGCAAGTTTATGTTGCATCACAAACCTGTTTTGCAAATTTTCTAAAGATAGAGATATTCGAAAGGCCAGTTCTGATTGAGTCAGCATATTGATTTGAGAGACATTCATCGATAGAAGATCGTCAATAGCGTATCCATAATATCTTGAGGCGGCTTTATTGACATTTCTGATCTGGGTTGTATCAGGGTCGATAATCAAAAAAACCATATGATTTTCATTAAAAAATTGTTTAAAACGCCCTTCACTTTCTGACAAGTCTTTTACCTGATTGAAATATCGCATCTGATTATGAAACAGCACACACACCAAAAATGAAACTACAGGATACAGAACCAGCACAGGGAATAAGATATTTCTGAAAGCAGTCGAATGAATATCTTCCGGCAAGGCAAATATGGATGCTAACATAAAAACATGAACCAGAAAACCCATGAAAAAATATTGCAGATAGACTGATATTTTAGGCTTTCTTCGTATAAAGTAATGAAAAAATATACCTAAGGCAACCGACTCCACAATGACCAAAACCCCCATTAAAACTCCTGAGCCACCTAACCATACACGGTAAGACAATGCAATTGCACCTGCTATAATTCCAACAATAGGGCCCCCAAACAAGCCGGCAACAGATAAGATAACAGAGCGCATATCAAAAATTAAACCCGGCTCTGATTCAATGGAATTGTACATTCCTAAAATAATAAAAGAGCCAAAGAGTACACCATTTAATATCTGAATTCTCTTGCTTGACTGATCGAAATACCGGCCTACCAATACATAAGCCACGCTTAATGTTACTACAAGGGTTATGTTGTTAAGTATCGGTAAAAAAATCATTTTACAAGATGGGTATAGGAAATATCTCGTAAAAATAATTAATTAAGATGAGAGTAGACAAAAAATCTCCATATTTAGTTAAAAATAGACCCAATCTATGATAAGAATTTAACATTTACGCAAATAACCTATGGATTTTAATGAAAATGCTGATTAGATTTCTTGAAAAGGGGTGTATATTTGCACAGCAAAAAAATCAAATTCTTAAATTCTTTTATGAAACTTACAGCGACCACTATTACATGCTGATCCATAAAAAAAAAGCTGAAAAGTAATTGAATAAAACAATCTACGCTAATCCACAAAACTAAATCAAATATCTAATATGAATATAATGATTGCCGGCGATGGCGAGATAGCGATGCATCTGGCACGTTTGCTTTACGACGAAAATCACGATATAACTTTATTTTTCCCTGAAGGATATACATCATCAGTGAGTCAAACCCTCGATGTTATGATATATTCTGGAGATCCCACTTCTATTGATGACCTTAAAAATGCCAACATTAAAAAGACTGATCTGTTTATTTCAGTATTTATTAATGGGCGCACTAATCTGCTTTCGGGCATACTGGCAAAAAATCTTGGTGCAAAAAGATGTATTGCCAAGGTAAATGACACATCATATTCAATTGGAGAAAGCCGCGAAATGTATAAAAACCTGGGCGTTGATTTCGTTGTTTGTCCTGAAAAAATTGCCGCTAAAGAAATTACCAATCTGATAATCAATACTGCCGCCACCGAGATTTTTAAATTTACAGGAGACCAACTTTCACTTTTGCTTATCAGGCTTGGAAATGATGCCAGAGTTATTGGCAAAAGCCTGAATCAGATTGCCGAAGAAAATGAAGAACTGGACTTTAGAGCTGTTGCCATACATCGTAAATCAAAAACTATAATACCCCGTGGCGAGGACATTTTTAAACAAAAAGACCTTGCCTACGTAGTAAGCAAACCTGAGGGGATAGATCATTTGTTAAGACTTGGAGGAGCAAACAGCTTTTCTATAAACAATGTTATGATTTTGGGCGGAGGAACAGTGGGCACTTTAACGGCGAAAAACCTTGAGAAAGACTACAAGCTAAAACTTATTGAGTTGGATAGCGAAAGATCTGTCAAACTGGCCGATGAACTTAGGCACACGATGATTATTAATGGAGATGCACATGATGTAGCTTTACTTGAAAGAGAAAATATACAGGCCATGGATGCGGTAATTGCTGTTACCAACAACTCTGAAACCAATATACTTACCTGCCTGTTGGCTAAAAAATATGGAGTACGTAAAACAATAGCACTGGTTGAAAACATCAATTTTATTGAAGTATCACAAAACATTGGCATCGATACTATTATTAATAAAAAGCTTGCTACAGCAAGCTATATAATTCGTTTTACCATGAAGGCCGAAGTGGTATCTACCAAATGTCTTAATGGAATAGATGCAGAAATTTTTGAATTCAAAGCCCATGCAAATACTATGATTACCCGTAAACCACTGGGTAAACTTAAATTTCCTTCAGGAGCAATTGTTGGTGGAATAATCAGAGAAAACCGCGGTATCATTGCTACAGGCAATTTGCAGATAGAAGCAGGAGATCATGTGGTGGTTTTTACCCTTCCCGAAGCTTTTGATGCGGTTGACAGGATGTTCAGAGGCGCTTAATTATTATTGAATCATGACAAGAAGTCCTGAAATAAACTTAAGAGTAGTAATCAATTTTATTGGTATACTTCTTATGTTGCTTTCCGGATTTATTGCGCTAAGTGCAATATGGGAAATATTTTACCCTGATGGCGCTGCCAAAGCTATTCTCATAAGTGCTGTTATTACCTTTGGTTTTGGGCTTTCCTTTCATCAGTTTACCCGCAAGCACGAGCATAAAAACATCGGGAAAAAAGAAGGTTATATTATTGTAACCTTCACATGGATAAGCATTTCATTATTTGGATCGCTACCTTTCTTGCTTTCAGGCCAAATCCCATCTTTTACTGATGCCTATTTTGAAACCATCTCCGGATTTACAACCACGGGGGCATCAACACTTACAAATGTAGAAGCCCTGCCTCATAGTCTTTTATTCTGGAGAAGTACTACCCATTGGCTGGGTGGCATGGGAATAATCGTTCTTACTCTGGCTATTTTACCCATTCTAGGCATAGGCGGTATGCAGTTGTTTGTGGCTGAAGCACCCGGAACAACTCCAAGCAGATTGCATCCGCGTATCACCGAAACAGCCAAAAGACTCTGGTTGATATATCTGCTCTTTACAGGTGTGCTTTGTCTGTTATTATCACTTGGAGAAATGAATTTTTTCGATGCCATAAATCATTCTTTCAGCACTATGGCTACCGGAGGCTTCTCTACCAAAAATAATAGCATTGCAGCCTACGGAGCCTACACACAATATGTTATTATATTTTTCATGATAGTAGCCGGAACAAATTTCAGTTTGTTGTACTTTGCTTTAAAGGGCAAATTCTCTAAACTTATCATGAATGAAGAATATAAGTTCTATCTCCTAATTATGGGAGTGCTAACCATAGTTTTCACCGCAGGGTTAATGTATTTTCATAAATTGGGCCTTGAAAAAGCTTTTAGGGATAGTCTGTTTCAGTTAGTTTCTATAATTACCACCACAGGTTATATCAGTGCTGATTATTTACAATGGAAAGATTTTTTATGGTTTATTATTTTTCTATTGTTTTTTACCGGTGGATGCATCGGTTCTACCGCAGGAGGCATGAAAATGGTAAGACACCTGCTTTTGCTGCGAAACACTACACAGGAATTTAAAAGACTCATCCATCCTGATGCTGTTTTACCCACCCGGCTTGATGGTAAGACAATCCCTACAGATATCATCTATAATTTCCTTGCTTTCTTTTTACTTTATATTTTAGTTTTTATTGTGGGTAGTTCATTATTATCGATGCTGGGACTGGATTTTGAAACCGCCCTTGGTGCAACAGCAGCTGCACTGGGAAATATTGGGCCTGGAATTGGTTCCGTTGGGCCGGTTGAAAACTATGGACATTTGTCTGTAAGTATCAAATGGTTGCTTAGCTTTTTTATGCTTCTGGGAAGGCTGGAATTATTTACCGTTTTGCTCCTTCTTACCCCGGCATTTTGGAAAAAATAAGTACTTTAGCCACCGCATACCTCTTCGATCATAATAATTAGTTCTATCCGGCCTTTTAAAGCAAAAAACAAATAAAAATATAAGCAGACCAGGTAAATGTATTCAATTTGTATTCCCGTTTTCAATTTCGATGTAAGGGAATTGGTTAAAGAACTCCACAGACAGGCAAAATACGAGCGGATTACATTCGAAATCATTATGGTTGACGACCGTTCTTCTCCACTTTTTAAAGAAAAAAACAGAGAATGTAATTCGCTTGCCAATGTAAAAATCATTGAACTGGAAAAGAATATCGGTCGCAGCCAGATACGCAATTTGCTGGCAGGTACTGCGCAATACCCCTGGCTCATTTTCATGGATTGTGATTCTATGTGCCCCGATGAGAACTACATAAAACGGTATGTTGAAAATACCCAAGATGAGTTGATTGTTTGTGGGGGCCGAAGCTATTTACCAACACCGCCCACTGACAACACATTTCTGCACTGGCTTTATGGTACACAACGCGAAGTAAAAACAGCATCAGAGCGGCAAGTCAACCCCAACCACTCGTTTATGACCAACAACTTCCTGATCTCGAAAGAGCTCCTGATGAAGATTCCTTTCAACGTATCTTTATCGGGCTACGGACATGAAGATACTTTGATGGGTTACAACCTGTTGAAAAAGCAAATCAGGATCAGACATATCGATAATCCACTTATCCACATTGGTTTGCAGGATGCGAAAGAGTTTTTGCTGAAAACCCGTGAAGGAACCCGTAACCTTTTAAAGATTTATTGCATTATTGAGGGAGACAAAGACCTTTTGAAAATGGTAAAACTCCTTAGAGTATGGCATACTATAAGAAAATATCATCTTTGTACATTAATTACTTTTACCTATCGATCATTTGAAGGTATAATTGTGAAAAAACTGATGAAGAAAAAACCATCTCTCGTTTTATTGGACATGTACAAACTGGGAAACATTTGCCGGCAAACCATCAAATTTCAGAATTACTGAAGCAATGGGTTTTAGATAAAAACTCAATCTCGTTTGGTAAGAATATCTGACCCCGCATGGGGGTCGCAGGTTTATAGAAAACAATGGATTTCTATAAACATATGACTCCCAGGGAGTCAAACCCATAACGCAACATCCTTTATATTAGATCAGAATTACATATTTAACAGGTCTTCCAGGTAGTGTCTTTCAATACCAAATAAACGCTTTACCGCTGTAATCTCTTCAAGTACTTTTGCTTTCCTGGCTTCATTTATGCCCACTTTCCGCCCTACAATCATTATGTTCTTTGAGGTATGTTCAGAAGAGATAAATTCAAAAACCCGGGTTTTATAACCAAAAACTTCCATAATCAAAGCTCTGAGGCCATCCGTTAGCAATTCGGCCTGTCTTTCTTCCAGAATGCCGTGTTTCAAAACAGATGAAAACTCATTCTCTACCTTCATTGCTTTTCTGATCTGCTTATGACAGCAGGGGGCACATACAATTAGAGAAGCATTTTGCGATATGCCCCGAAAAATGGCATCATCAGTGGCAGTATCGCAGGCATGTAGGGCAATGAGAATATCAGGATCAGCAAACTGTGTATTTTCGATCGTTCCCTGGAGAAATTCAAGATTTTCAAACCCCGCTTTTGTGGCAATTCGGTTGCAAATATCCACCAGGTCAGGGCGGTACTCCACCCCTTTCATATTGATGTTTTTATAATATGAGTTAGTCAAATGCTGGTAAAGGGCAAAAGTAAGATAGCCTTTTCCCGAGCCCATATCCACCACCGTAAGATGATCCTTCTTTTCCAGGCGCTCTATTTCGGGTTGCAGCAATTCTATGTAGCGGTTTATTTGCAGGTACTTGTCTTTCATTTCGTGCTTTACCTGCCATGCAGCGTTGGTAATGCCAACTTCGCGCAGCCAGATATTATCCTGCGTAACAATGGCCCTTTCTTTGATTCTGTTATGATTGAGAGAAACCGGTTTGGGCAGGTCAATCTTTTTAATGAGCAACTTTGCCACATTTTTTTTATCAATTAACAACTTTACATTCTCACCAACAATGTACATATCAGCACTTAAAAAATCTTCTGCAAGACCATTTTTAATCAAATCCAATGATTCATCAAGAGAATAATTCTTTGTAATATCACGTTTCTTATAGCTGTAAACGAAATTTACCTTCAACCCAGCCTTTAGCCTTACCGGGGTGATCGTAATTTTTTGCAAATCGTTCTCTTTTGCACGCAATTTGCTTAAGGTAAGTTTTACAAGATTACCTTCATTAAATGCTGTTTTAAGCTTTTCTGTAAAATTGTCAATCTTTTCTTGTTCCATGGCGGTAAAATTAGCCAATATTTTGCAGCAAAAATTCGGCACTGTTATTTTGATTAATTAAGTATTTTTGAATATTAATTTAAAGCTTAAAAATATTAACCTATTAAAACAGAACTTTTAATCTTAAAATCAAAGCTTATGAAACATGTACTTATTTTATCATTCATGATCCTGGCGGTAAGTATTACCGTAAAAGCCCAGTCGAACCGGGTAGTTGGGTTTTGGCTAACAGAGAAAAAAACATCGCAGGTTGAAATATACAAGAACTCAGCCGGCAAGTACGAAGGTAAACTGGTTTGGCTTGATGAGCCACTGGATGAAAACGGCAGACCAAAAACCGATAAGGATAACCCTGAGCAAAGCCTGAGAAGCAGACCGCTTAAAGGCATAATATTGCTCAAGGATTTTGAATGGGATGCTCAGGACAAAGAATGGGAAAATGGTACCATTTACGACCCCGAAAATGGCAAAACTTACGATGCCTACATGTGGTTCGACGATAACGGTGTATTAAACATAAAAGGTTTTGTAATGGGAATGCGGTTTATGGGCAGGTCAACCGCCTGGACCAAGGAAACCCGAAAAAGAGAATAAATATCAAATCATGGGGTTTTCCCGTAATAGTTTACATCGAGCGCATCCAATCGCTGATAATGCTTATTCAACCTTTTGATAAAACCTTCAAAATCACGTTTTTCTTTGGGTGTCCACAGCACTTCGGCCATGGCAACGGCCCGGGGGAAAACCATATATTCGAGATAATCTTCCGTTTTGATATACTCAGTCCAAACATTAGCCTGCCCTCCCAGAATGTGGCGGGCTTCGTTTTGTGTAAACCCCTGTGGCACAGGTTGGAAGGTGTAAACCTGTCGAAGCGTTAAATAACCACCAATAGCAAGTGGTTCGGTTTCGGGTGTATCCTGATAAAAATCGAAATAGCTGTGAGAAACGGGAGTCATGATTACATCATGTCCCATTTTCGCAGCTTCTATTCCGCCCCTTACTCCACGCCACGACATAACAGCAGCACCTTGCGGCAGTTCTCCATCAAGGATTTCATCCCAGCCAATTATTTTCCTGTTATTGCTCTGCAGGAAACGCCCAATCCGGTTGATAAAATAGCCCTGTAACTCATCTTCGTCCGCTAATCCTTCAGCGGCAAGGCGGGCCTGGCAAAGTTCACATTCCTTCCAATGATTTTTTAGGACTTCATCTCCCCCAATATGAATGTATTCGGATGGGAAAACCTCTATGACTTCCGAGAGCACATTTTCCAGAAATTCAAAAGTCTGATCCTTCCCGGCACAAAAAGCTTCTTGGTAAATCCCCCAAATGGTTCCCACTTCGTAAGGGCCACCGGTGCAACCCAATTCGGGATGAGCAGCCAGAGCGGCAGTAGCATGGCCAGGCAATTCAATTTCGGGAATAACCGTAATAAATCTTGCGGCGGCAAAGGCCACTATTTCCCGTATTTCTTCCTGTGTGTAAAAATCGCCATAGGGGATGCCATCAAACTGTCGGGGCTCGTCATTCAAGTGCCCTGTCATGGTTTCTTTGCGCAAGGCTCCCACTTCAGTAAGCAATGGATATTGTTTGATCTCTATCCGCCAGCCCTGATCGTCGGTTAAGTGCCAGTGAAACCGATTCATTTTGTGCAGGCCCATTAATTCCAGAAACTTTTTAATATACTCCACATCAAAGAAATGACGGGCCACATCCAAATGCAAACCCCGATAGGTAAATTGCGGATAATCCTTAATATAAATAGCTTTGAGCTTAACCTTTGAAATTCCGGAATTCCGATTATTGGCCTCCAGACCTTCAGGCAATAATTGTCTCAACGTTTGTATCCCATAAAACACACCGGCTTCATCATAACCTTTAATCAAAATTCGCTTTTTGGATATCGATAGCTCATAGCCTTCCGGTTTTAAACCCAAATCGGATAAAGCCAGAACAATCCCCCTTTCGGGTAAATCCTGACCATTTGAGTATTGTCTGAAATTAATTTTCAAGTCATCAATATCCTGAATAAGCCCCTCGATGAATTGGGCA
Organism: Sphingobacteriia bacterium; assembly: GCA_011390785.1. GTDB lineage: Bacteria > Bacteroidota > Bacteroidia > Bacteroidales > UBA7960 > SKVR01. Next base: position 15,498 of record JAABRR010000037.1, on the reverse strand, counting down.
TTCTGTTCCAGTAAAGGATTACCTGTTGGAAAGTAAATATCTGTTTCTTTCTGTAAAATAAAATTTCCACGTTTTTCTTCCAAAACAACGGGCTCAGGAATAACGGATGCCTGGGGGCTAATAGAAGTAGTTAAACTTAATAATACAAGGAAAACTATTCTTAACGAATATGGCCGGATCTTCATAACTATATGTATTTAATATTATTATTGGCATAATATAAAGCACAGAAAAAAATACCAATATCTAAAATGTCTACAAAATTTTTGTCTCTGCCAAAAGTACTGCACTTAAACAAAGATACATGAAACAACCTGTCTATTCAGCGGATTTCAAATGGATTTTGAGATTTATTCCTTACTAATCCAGATTTAGCAACAGATAAATAAAATGCAAGATTTCAACTGTTGAGTCCACTTCATAAAAAGATGAGCTTGTTTTCACAACTGGCATCTTTATTACCTTAAAACTGAACTTAATGGATATCTGAAAAATTTCTGTCTACATACGGCTTAGATTCCAAAATCATGAAAATAAAAGCATTTAATCGTCTAAACATCATTTTTACTATACTTTCAGCATATAATTTATAATTAAATAACTTCATGCCAAAATAATAAAAAGAAAACCCTTAAACTTGATTCGTATCTTTGTGCCCGTAAAATCAAAAAGGCCCATTAATAATTTTGAATATATTTACACTTAAATTTAAAAACCCCTTAAACTCAATTTTTTATATCATGAAAGTAACAATTGTAGGAACAGGTTATGTTGGATTAGTAACCGGCGCTTGCCTTGCCGAAACGGGTGCCATCGTTAATTGCATTGATGTAGATGCATCGAAAATTGATAAACTCAAAGACGGCATTATTCCCATATACGAGCCCGGGCTGGAAGATCTGGTAAAAAGAAACTCCGAAAAAGAACGATTGTTTTTCAGCACCAAACTGGCCGACAATGTAAATGGCAGCGATGCTATTTTTATTGCTGTGGGTACTCCACCCGATGAAGATGGAAGCGCCGATTTGCAATATGTTTTGGCCGTAGCCAGAGAGATTGGCCGCGCCCTTGAACAATATACTGTTGTGGTTACCAAGAGTACAGTTCCCGTAGGCACTTCAAAAAAAGTAAAACAAGCACTTCAGGAAGAACTTGACAAAAGAAATGTGCAGGTAAAATTTGATGTAGCATCCAACCCTGAATTTCTCAAAGAAGGAAATGCCATCGACGATTTCCTTAAGCCCGACCGTATTGTTGTAGGAGTAGAGAGCGAAGATGCTGAAAAAACACTTTCAAGGCTTTACAAACCCTTTGTTCTCAACAATCACCCACTTATCTTTATGGATATTACTTCAGCGGAACTCACCAAATATGCTGCTAATTCCATGCTTGCCACCAAGATCAGTTTCATCAATGACATCGCTAACCTTTGCGAACGTGTAGGGGCCGATATCAATGCGGTACGCCGTGGTATAACTACCGACTCACGTATTGGCAACAAATTTCTTTATCCTGGTGTAGGTTATGGCGGGTCCTGCTTCCCTAAAGATGTGCAGGCCCTGGTGCGCACCGCACGCGAATATAAATACGAAATGCGTATTCTACAAGCTGTGGAAGATGTAAACTACGATCAGAAAATTGTTCTCTTCAATAAGATCAGTAACTATTTTGGTGGTAACCTTAATGGAAAAACCATAACCTTATGGGGGCTCTCATTCAAACCCGGAACCGATGATATGCGCGAAGCACCATCTCTGGTTATCATCAAAAAACTGCTCGATGCAGGGGCTAAAGTAAAAGCTTACGACCCAGTGGCCATGCATGAAACTCATAGGATTATTGGAGATACAATTGAATATTCAACTGACCAATATGAAGCAACCATAAACTCAGATGCCCTGGCACTTGTTACCGAGTGGATTGAATTCCGCATGCCCAATTTTAAAGTACTCAACAAGCTAATGAACAACAAAGTGATCTTCGACGGACGAAATATTTACGAACCCGAAGAAGTAAAGGAAAATGGCTTCGAATACTTTAGCATAGGTAGAAAAACCCTTTCCTGATTTCATCAAAACCTAAAAAATCCATTTCCTATGGCCAGAATACTAATTACAGGAGGTGCGGGCTTTATTGGCTCGCACCTTTGCGAAAGGTTGCTCAACGAGGGTAATGATATTATAGCAATTGATAATTTTTTTACGGGATCGAAAAAAAATATCATGCACCTGATGGGTAATCCTTACTTTGAGATGGTAAGACACGACATAACCAAAGATTATTATGCAGAAGTAGATGAAATCTATAATCTGGCCTGTCCGGCGTCTCCAGTGCATTATCAGTACAACCCCATAAAAACCATTAAAACTTCGGTAATGGGGGCCATCAATGTGCTGGGACTGGCTAAAAGGGTAAAAGCCAAAGTTTTGCAGGCTTCCACCAGCGAAGTATATGGTGATCCCGAAGTACATCCGCAGGTAGAAAGCTACTGGGGAAACGTAAACCCCATTGGCATTCGTTCCTGCTACGACGAAGGAAAACGCTGTGCCGAAACTTTGTTCTTCGACTACCACCGCCAAAATAAGGTACGCATCAAAATTATCAGGATTTTCAACACCTACGGCCCACGAATGCAACCCGACGATGGGCGGGTGGTTTCCAACTTCATTATACAGGCGCTGCAAAACAAAGATATCACCATTTATGGCGATGGTTTACAAACCCGCAGCTTCCAGTATGTTGAAAACCTGGTGGATGGCATGATCAAGTTTATGGCTACCCCCGATTCAGAAATAGGACCGGTAAATATTGGTAACCCTGATGAATTTACCATAAAACAGCTGGCCGAACTGGTAATTAAACTCACCAATACCAAATCGAAAATCATATATAATCCGCTTCCCGAAAATGACCCGATGAAACGCAAACCCGATATCAGTAAGATTCAATCGCTGATAGACTGGGAACCCAGCATAAAACTGGAAGATGGATTAAAGGAAACCATTGCCTATTTTAAAACGGTAATAAAATAGCAACCTAAAAAACAAAGCGATTTTTTTTTGCTTTGTACACTACAGGAGTGTTGTGATTCGCTTTCAATTGGTTCTTTGACGATTTTTACCACAGCGGAGTGGAGAGTGGAATGATTACGGTGTAGTTTGTGAATTGCTATAAGATTGTATCTTTGACATATTAAGCCCAACAAATAAAAAAGATTTTAATTTTAAGAGTATTGCCTTTTTTCGTTGCGCACTTATTCACTTAACCAGCCAACCTACTCCACCAAAATCTCATCCACAAAAATATACGCATCACCACCTGCGCCCAGGTGCCAATCGGGGATGGTGCCAAAGTTGGCAGCTACTACTTTAACATAACGGGCACTTACGTTCACTTCTTTTCCGTAGTTCTTCTTCACTACTTCGTAGCTGTCAACAGGAACATCGGTTTTAACAACAGCCAGCTCCCTAAAATTCTCGCCATCATCAGACACCAGGAAAGTTACATCCTGAGGCATCCATATCCATGAGCGAATTTCCTGCACGAAGCCTGCCCCCACATAGCGGATAGGCTTTACTTTGCCCAGATCAACAACGGCTTCAAATGTGGGCTCCTGATAACCCTGCCAGCCACCAAGCCGCCAGTTTTCAGGCCCTCGTATCCCATCGATAAGGGCTTCGGGTCCGCCACCATGGTAGTTGGGATGGTAGGTACTGAAAAGTTCAATCTTTTTATCAAGGTCGATCTTTACAAATTCAGCCTCTACCGGAAAGCTGTAACCCAATTCTTCATTCCATGCAACTGCAGTTACCACGGTAGATTCGGTAAGATTAAGGGGCTCTGAATAACGCAGGCTGTTTTTGTTGGGGCGACTACCATCGAGGGTATAAAAAATCTCACTGTCAGGCACAATGGTGCCGAGGGTTACGGGCATAAAATCTCTTATGCGACGCTCTTCTGATTCGATATAGGGAACTGGTAGCAGCAGGTTTTCAGCAATATGTGCTACGGGAATATTGGCATCATCACTCCCCCAGGCTTTATTGGGCTGGCTTCCCATTTCAAAATGCAGATGACCGCCATTCATAATGTCGAAGTGCGAAATATACGATTTGGTGTAATCACCCCCGTTTAATTGTGCTGACTGAATATAGAAATTCTTTTCGGAAACCTTATTGGCGGTGATTCTGAAAACCTTACCATTTTCAAGAATAAGCTCCACTTCAGAAAACCACGGTGTGCCAATAACATAATCGGTGGCACCTGGCGTAACCGGATAAAACCCCATGGCACTCATTACCAGCCATGCCGACATCTGGCCGCAGTCTTCGTTACCTGCCAGTCCATCGGGGAAATGAGAATATTGTTCATCTATGATCTGACGCACGCGCGACTGGGTTTTCCAGGGTTGGTTTACAAAATTATACAAATAAGCCATGTGATGACTGGGCTCGTTGCCATGGGCATACTGCCCGATCAGCCCCGTTACGTCTTTCATGTCGCGCCCGGTAATGGGGGCATCGGTGGTGAAAAGCTCGTCCATCTTAGCTGCCAGTTTCTCTTTCCCGCCATGCAACTGATAAAAACCGGTAACATCCTGGGGCACATAAAAGCTGTAGTGCCAGGAGTTGGCTTCGGTAAAATGCCAGTCGATGGTAGTAGGATCAAATGGGGTAAGCCAGCCGCCATTGAGTCGGGGGCGCATAAACCCCGTTGATGGGTCAAAAATATTTTTGTAGAACTGGGCTCTTTGAATGTATTCTTCATAAACAGCATAATTACCCGTTTCTTTGGCCATGATGGCTATGCACCAATCGTTATAGGCGTATTCAAGGGTTTTGGAAATGGATTCGTGTTCCATATCTCCGGGAATGTGGCCATGTTTCTTGTAGGCATCCAGTCCGTAATGATCGCGTGTGGCGCTGTGAATCATAGCTTCCATGGCTTTTCCTTCATCAAATCCCCTTATGCCTTTCATCCATGCATCAACAATAACAGGGATGGAATGGTTGGCAATCATGGTATAGGTTTCATTGGCTGCCAGTTCCCAAATAGGCAGAAGTCCGCCTTTTTCATAAATGTCGAGCATGACTTTAATATACTCTTCTGTACGTTTTTGGTCAATTATAGTCATAAGAGGATGCCAGGTTCGGTAAGTATCCCAAAGAGAAAAAACGGTATAAACATCATGATAATCAGCAAAATGAATTTCACGATCAATGCCCCGGTAACGCCTGTCAACATCGAAAAAGGTATTGGGTTGGAGAAAAGCATGATACAGCGCTGTATAAAAGGTGGTGTATTGTTCTTTGCTGCCCCCGCTTACAATGATCTTACTCAATTCATCATTCCAGGCTTCAAAGGCATCAAAGCGCACTTCATCAAAGCTCCAGCCCGGCAGTTCGGCCTGCATGTTGGCATATGCTCCATCACTATCAACGGCAGATAAGGATACCTTAACTTCAATCATTTCATCTTCAGAAGTTGAGAACCCAACAAAAGCCTTCACATTGGGGCCTTCGCCCCGTGTAGCATCATCCTGAGGGATGTTATTTAAAGCAATACCCTTTCTTTCAAATGGTTTGGAAAATTCCATGTGGAAATACCAGATCAGGTCTTCTGCCCAGTTGGTAGAACGGCGCATGCCACGAATTTCCATATCGCTGACAATTTCAATCCATGAGTCCACCACTTTATCCCGGTGCTCCAGATCTATAATAATATTGGCCATGCCAGATTCGGGAAAAGTATATCGATGATATCCCACGCGAGTGGTTGCGGTCATTTCAGCTTTCACCTGGGGTTTATCCAAAAAGACAGAATAATAGCCGGCTGTTGCTTTTTCGGTCTCTTTTCTGAAGGGCGACTTATACTCTTCATTGATAAAAACGGGTTCACCCACTACCGGCATTACCAGTATATCGCCATAATCACCAATTCCGGTTCCGTTCAGGGCGGTGTGTGAAAAGCCATAAATTACCGAATCGGAATAATGATAGCCTGAAGCGCCATCCCAGCCGGAAAGACGTGTATCGGGACTAAGCTGCACCATCCCAAATGGCAGTGTGGCACCAGGGTATGTATGGCCGTGGGCATCAGTGCCAATAAAAGGATTTACATACGATGCCGGTTCGTCGGGTTGGGATATAGAGTTTTGGCAAGAAATGGCCAATATGCTTAAGGTGGCCATCAACGCAATTTTCTTAATACTATTCATACTTTTATGCTTACGTAAGTATTATTAAAATGCCCAAAGGTTGTCTCCGGGCATTTTTCGATTTTTATCGGTGATTTTTTTTGATAAGCTTATTCAAACAGCCCCAAAGCATTGATGGCAAAGGCATAAGCACCCAGAGAAATGGCTTTACTTGCCCCAAGGGTTGAAACACCAATCCCAATTCGTTTGATGGGATCGTAATCAACTACTTTGGAAGAAAACGGCACTTCTATGCGCGAAGAACCACCTGTAGCAAATTGCTGAAAGCTGCTTTCATCATGCAAATCAAACACCTTTGAAACCAGGCGGGATATATCTCCTCCGTCTGATGTGGCAAAGGTACCGTTCATCTCTTTCATCATGGCAGGGAAGAACAACTCGCTGGCATTGGCAAGACCGCCACCCAGAACAACCAGGCCATCAACTACCGTTACTATCTCTGTAAGGGCCATACCCAACGCTTTTCCAAAAAGGTAAAAAGCTTCAATGGCAGCATCTTTATTGCCTTCTTCCATACCTTTGCCAATCTTAAAAATATCGAATGGGGTAAGGCCGTGCGCAGGATTATTGCACAGTCTGGCGTAGGCCGTGGTAATAGCCCTGATGCTGATATTCTCTTCAACAAAGGTTTTATCATTAATGGGATTACGCATAAGCCATACTTCAGCGGCGGCGCCATTATCGCCGGTAAAAAGTTCATTCTTATGAACCAGTCCGCCTCCAAACCCAGTTCCAAGGGTTACACCCAGAAGGTTATGATAAGATTTGACACTCCCGGCGGCTTCGAGTTTTTTATTGATTTCTGGTAACAGGCCATACATAGCTTCCCCATAGGCAAACAGATCGCCATCGTTGTTAATAAAAACGGGCATCTGGAAATGCTCTTCCAGCATGGGACCCAGTGCTACACCTCCGCGAAAACCCGGCAAATTTCCCAGATCGCCAATGATACCATGCGCATAATCAGCAGGCCCGGGAAAAGCAAAACTTATTGCCACCGGCTTCTCGGTAAGTTGCTGGAAAATATTGTCAAATCCTTTAATGATATTGCGTAAACACTTATCAAGGTCATTACCGTGTGCAGGCAAATGAACCGGTTCAACAATCTCCTTATCCTCCCTCACCGCCGAAAAAACAAAGTTGGTTCCTCCGGCATCAAGCGTCATTACCACTTTATTCGCATTTGTGTGTTCCATTTTTTTGTTGAATTTGGGGTTAAAAAGCATCGTAAATACTCTGATTATATAGACTGAAGGCTGAAGACTTTTAGAATTTCCGTAAAGTAAAGAATCAACCCATATGGTACTTTTCCTTGTTCAATATTATTATACTTAAATATCCTTAACCTGCCAGGTTAACCATTTCTATGTTTAGTAAATTCTGCCATATTCCTAAAGTCTATCAACCTAAAGCCTGAATACCTGAAAAGGAGAATATTATCTCTTAACTGATTTTACCGCTAAGAAGAAAATATATAATATACAAATGGCGGGTACCAAAAATCCCAGCTGAACATTGATATCTGCTACCGCACCGGTAATGGGTGGTACAATAGCCCCTCCCACAATGGCAGTTACCATAAGACCGGCAAGTTCATTGGTGCGTTCGGGCATGGCATCTACGGTAATAGAAAAAATGAGCGGGAAAATATTGGCAAACCCCAATCCTATCATAAATATCCCGGCGAAAGCGAAATACTGGCTTCCAAAGAAAAGCATAACCATACCCAGGGCTGCCAGCAAAACAGTGTAAATGAGAAACTTCCCTGGCTTTACAACCTTTAAAACGTAGGCGCCTGCCAACCGGGCTAAAAAGATGGGCAAAAAGAATAAGCCCCATGCCATCCATAAACCGAAATCACTCAACCCATAAACCTGATCCATTAGGATGGGAATTTGAGCACTCATGGAAACTTCGGCACCCACGTACAGGAAAATACCAAATACCATGAGAAAAACGAATGGGTTGCCCAGCAGTTTTAAACTGGAAGCCAGATTTACTACCCTGCCGTCAGGAATCCTCTTCTCATTGATTTTCAGAGTATTTACCCAAATTATGGTAATAAGGATGATCAAGGCAAACATGGGGAAAAGGATGGTCCAGTCGAGACCAAACCAGATGGCAACCGCCGGGGGCACCAGAAACCCCAGTGATGAACCGATAGCCTTGATTGCCTGGCCCAACGACAGGTTACTTGAGTACTGTCCTTCTTCCGAAACATCGCGCATAATAGGATTTCCTGATACCTGCAGTGTTGTAGCACCTGCTCCAAGCATAAAAACAGAAACAAAAAGTGCATAAAGCCTGGTATTTGAATCGGGTTCAAGTTCTACCATCGGCCCATACATCCCAAAAAGAATAGGAATAATCAAACCCAGCAAAGCAATGGTAAGCCCCAAACTTAAAATAAACTTTTTACCCTTCTTATCCTGGAAAACACCCATTGGGATAGACAGAACACCAAACATGATGAACCCACTGGTAGTCATCAATGAAGCTACAAAGTTAGAGACTTCAAAGGAGTCTTTTACCAAAGATACCAGTGGTCCGACAACATCGCCAAAGCCCATAGCCAGGAATGCAAGAAAAATAGGAAATGTTTTGTTTTTTGCCATACTTTTAAATTTTTACAGATGATTCTCTAATTAATATATCTACAGGTAATATTACTGAATGTAATTTTTCAGGTATTTCTTTTCCATTAATTTGATCGAGCAGCATATCAAAAGCCTTTTTGCTGATTTTATCAACAGGCTGATCTATTGCCGAAATCGTAGGCCGGGTAAAACCATAGTAAAGCACATCATCAAATCCAATCAGCAGTATTTCTTCAGGGATCCTGATAGAGAGTTTATGAAGAATTTGTAATGTGGTAGATGTAAGATTGTTGTTGAGTGTAAAGATGGCCTCGGGCATGGTTCCCTGCTGATAAAACCGTTGCAGATTTTCTTTGATCACAACTTCTATCTCTTCAAAAGGGGCCCTGATTTTCCATTCGGCAGGAATTTCAATATTTTCTTCAAGGAGTGCCGATTCAAAACCTTTCATCCGGTCGGTAATCGTAGAAATATGATCTGGTGAAATGCCAATAAGGGCGGCTTTATTAATACCTTGGGTTAACAAATGCCTGGCAGCTATGCGCCCGCCACCAAAATTATCAACAGAAACATTGGGAGATTTCATACCTTCAAAGACCCTGTCGATTAAAACCAGGGGTAGCCCGGCTTCGGTTAACCTGTCAAAAAATTCTGAACCATCCTGCGATGTTGACACGATAAGGCCGTCAATTTTTTTATCTCTTAGTAATCGGATCTGCTGCTTTTCCTTGGTAACGTTCTCTTCTGTGCTGCAAATTACAACCGTGTAGCCATTTTGCCAGGCATAATCTTCAATATTTCGGGCTATGCGCGCAAAAAATCGGTTTGAAATATCAGAAACGATCAGTCCTATGGTATTTGTTTTCCCTGTGCGAAATCCACGGGCCAGGGCATTGGGCTCATAGTTGAGTTCACGAACCTTTTCACGCACCCTTTCCTGTGTTTCCAGACTAATGCCGTGAGCATCCCCCTTGTTGTTGACAACAAGTGAAACCAGCGTTTTGGAAACACCAAGACTTTTTGCAATATCGGCAAGTGATGTTTTCTTGGTCATTATAATTAGCTTGTCAGGATGCAAATATAAAAAAATATCTAAACCGATTTAGATTTTAATTAAAAAAATTGCAAACTTTTACCCATATTGTCGCAGGCTTATATCTTTTGATAATCAAAAGAATATGACAGAAATAAAAAATCTTTTAACCCAGCTTTTTTCAGTAATTACTTAAGAAAAACCTGTCCGAAGTATTTTTGCTGATGAAAATCGGGTTTAGCAACTTCTATGGCATTCCACGAAACAAAATGGGGTACGTCGGTTTTATCACCACATTTGTAAAAGTTGGCAGTAAAATGCATGCCCGAAAACAATTTCAATCCCTTATGTTTGAAAAATGCGGTGACTGGTATTCTAATCACCAAATCCCACTCTACATCCTCTTTCATAGAGATGGGAGCCACACTGCCTAAAGATGATTTTCTTTGAATGGTTGAGATTATTTCATCAGAACCCTGTTGTTTTTCACCGTCTTTTCCCTGCCAGCAAAATAACTGAGCGCCAATGCAATTGGTCTCAAGATTATAATAGCCCCGATCATCAAAAGCACAAAAAAACTCGCAACAGCTATCTTCCCATACCGGCCCGTTGTTAAAATCGGTAATGGCCGCAGCATGCTGTTCATTTACAAAAAATTTAAGAAAGAAATGATCTTCATCCCAGGCCATGGCAAATTTCACATTGGGGGCATAAGGAAATTCGGGCCAGTTGATGGTGCTGATTTCACTCTTCCCAAGCTTATCCAACGTCTCAGAAACTGCGGCAAGGCTTTTTTCAGAAAGGAATATCCTTTCCATGTCAAGGTTTTTCAAAATGTCCTTCTTCATTCTAGAAATCAATTCACTCCACTACAATTTCGCTAACAAACATCCAACAGTTTTCTCCTTCGCCTGAATGGCCGGTAGGACAAACACCCAGACTTTTGGCCGTTACCCTTACATATCGAACGTCGGCTGCTGCCTTTTCCGTAGCAAACCACTGGGTTTGTGGCAGGGGTTCTGCAGAGCTAATGGCATTCTCCACCCTTTCCAGAAGAGTGTAGTTTTCTCCATCAGCAGATACTTCAAACTGAACCCACCGGGGGTAGAATATCCACGAGCCATTGTTTTGAAGGGCATCTACCTTAATGGAACCAATATCGGTTGTTTCGCCCAGATCGAGATCTGCAACCAGATCATTGCCCAGAAATCCCAGCCAGCTGCCATCAGAAAAACTTTTGGTGCCATTAATACCGTTTACAAGGGTATAGGAACCCTGACCGGAGTATTGCTCACTATTCGGGTAGGTTAGTTCCAGATCAGCAGCAAACCCCTTGTGTATCAGGTAGTCACGCACCATAAACTGATTCATGGGCTTATCGCTATCGAAAACAGAGGCTGTAAGGGTACTGGTTTCAGAAATATTCACGGCTCCATCATACACGGGAGATTCTGAGGTGGGCCTTGTTCCATCGAGGGTGTAACGAATTAACGGCTCATGAACTTCAGATTCGAGCTTTACGAGCAGGGTTTTGTTTTCAGCATCCATTTCAGGAATTGCCGAAACCTGAAAGGCACTCAGGGAATAATTAATCCCCATGTGGTCGTATCTTTTGTATTGGTCTTTCATTCTTTGAGAAAAATCGCCCCAGTCTCTTAACGATGCCGGCGACCACAAGACTTCAGACAGTGCGGCCAACCTTGGGAAAATCATATACTCAGCATGGTCAGGCTCGGGAATGTATTCTGTCCAGACATTGGCCTGGGCACCCAGAACAAGCTTGGCTTCTTCTGCTGATAGTGCAGTAGGTACCGGCTCGTAGGAATAAACTTTTGCCAGCGTTGTATAACCACCAATTGCAAGGGGTTCGAGTGCGGGATCTCCCTGGTAATGATCAAAATAACAATGGCTGCCGGGAGTCATTACAACGGTATGACCCATTTTGGCAGCATCAATACCCCCTTGTTCTCCGCGCCAGGACATTACTGAAGCATTGGGGGCCAGCCCTCCTTCCAGAATTTCATCCCACCCGATTAACTTCCTGCCGTTGGCATTAAGAAATTCTTCTATGCGATGTATAAAATAACTTTGCAGCTCATGCTCATCGGCCAGTCCTTCGCTTGCAATTCTTGCCTGGCAGGCATCACAACTTTTCCAGTTGGTTTTATCGGCTTCGTCGCCGCCAATATGAATAAATTCAGATGGGAAAATAGCCATTACTTCGGTTAAAACATCTTCCAGAAAATGGAAGGTTTCCTCTTTCCCTGCGCAATAAATATGGGTAATAGGCCACACTCCGCCTGGAGGCACACCCAGATTTTCGCCGGTACACGAATATTCAGGATAAGCTGCCAGTGCCGACATTACGTGGGCTGGCATTTCTATTTCGGGCATTACGGTAATGTTGCGTTCTGCAGCATAAGCTACCAGGCCTTTGACTTCATCCTGGGTGTAAAATCCACCATAAGTGGCATTGGCCGGGTCATTTACCAGCGGGCGGTCATTCCAGTGACGATCGCTCATATCCACCCGCCACGCACCCACTTCGGTAAGTTTAGGGTATCCTTTGATTTCTAAACGCCACCCCTGATCATCAATCAGATGCCAGTGAAAAACATTCAGTTTGTGCATGGCCATATAGTCGATCAACTCGTAGATAAAGTCAATAGGTATAAAATGGCGGGAAACATCAAGATGCAACCCCCTGTATGAAAACCTGGGATTATCAGTAATTTTCACCCCCGGCAGATTGCCCTGGGTTGATGTACTTAAAAGCTGGTTCAACGTTTGGGCACCGTAAAAAACGCCGGCAGGAGTATTGCCCTTTATTTCAATACCTCCGCTGTTCACGGTAAGTTCGTATCCTTCATCACCCCATTCGCTCACATATTGATCAACGATTACCAGGTCAATTTTTCCGGAATCTTCATCAACAGGATGATGAAGAATCCTGGGGGCAAAGCCTAAATATCCTTCCCACAGATCAGCAACGAGATGTGCGGCTTGGTGCAGAGATTCGTCATTGTAAGAAACAGCTGTTTGCCGTGAAATGGTAAACCCATCGCCCGTTTGATCTATGGCTACAGGTTGGGGGATCAGGCTGATCGCATTATTATCCTGATCTGACTTACAAGAGTTTATCAGCAAAAGTGCGAGAGAAATAATTGAAATGATCGTTAGCTTATTCATAGTTTTCGATTTTAAAAGTCCATGCATCATGTCCGGGCATTTCGCCATATTTTACTGCAGAAGTATCAATGATCAGGTTTCCGTTCTGGTATTTCCACGGGAGTTCGCCTTCGCGCCCCAGCAAGGTTATGCGGGTATTGGCATCGGGACGGGGAATGGGTAGCAGCATCTGCTCTTCGGGCCATTCGAAGCTGATGGCATACAAATTACCATGGTTGCGAGTGTAGGCCACATGTTGTCTTTGCGATGTGTAAATGGCATTTAGTCCATTTTCTGCATCGGATGCAGCTGAAGTGAAAAGATTTTCCATAGGAACGATCTCTTTCTCTCCAGACGGGCTTTCCCAGAATAGCTGAATAGCCGCATTTTGAAGATTTTCCTGATACTCTATTCTGATGAGATACTTTCGACCCTTTTGAAGAAGGATCTTTCCGTTACCAGAAGTTTCATTTTCTTCACGCATGGCTTCCGAATCGGTTCCTTCACCATTTTGTTCCCACATATCGAGAACAAGCTCACCATCTATAAAAAGCCGCATACCATCATCAACCCTGGCAGAAAACACATACTCTTCGGTATGATCAGCCATGATGAAACCATTCCATTCTGCATTAAAATGGTCTTCTACAATAGGATAACCGGGCGAATTTCTTACCCAGTTAAAATCAATAACAGAATCGGTTCTCTGCAAGGTAACCTGCTTGTATTCGCCGGCTCTTTCCCACTGTGTTGAAGCGTAAATGGCTTCTTCGTTTGTTTTTATCCAGCTTCCCAGGGCTTCGATCCTTTCCTGTTGCAGAAGGGGAATTTTCCCATCGGCACCCGGGCCCACATTGATGGTAAGTCCGCCGCCATAAGAAACCGTTCGTGCAAAAAGATGGATCAATTTGCGGGGTGTCATGTAGGCATCGAGTTTTTCGTTGCGGTTTAGGCCAAAAGAACGGCCCAGTCCGCGCACTTCGGCCCACGGACGGTCAGTATTAATGCCGCCTGAGCTATATTCCGGCGTTATGTACCCGATATTACTGCCATGCCCCCAACGGTCGTTAACAATGGCATCGGGCCCCACCAGGTTGTAATACCAGGAAATGAGCTGTCGTGCATTCCAGTCTTCGGCACTGTTGAACCACTCTCCATCTGTGAAAAGCAAATCAGGCTTATAGGTTCCTATCAGGTCCTTAAACTGGGGAATCATATACTGATGGATATAGTCATGGATGGAATCGTGTGGGTCGGTGTACCATCTGTGCAGCGGATGATTCCATTCGGCCAGCGAATAATAAAGTCCAAAACGGATATCGCGCGCACGTGTTGCTTGTTCCAGCTCCCCCACAATATCGCGCCTGGGACCAACATCTACACTGTTCCAGCCGGGCTGGTGCTCGCTGGGCCACAAACAAAATCCATCATGATGTTTGGAAACCAGTATGATGTATTTGGCGCCGGCATTTTCGAAAATCTGCGCCCACTCGTTGGCATCAAAAAGCTCGGCTTTCCATAATGGGGCAAAATCTTCATAGGTAAAGTTTTCTCCATAGTAGTTCTTCATGAAATCGATGCGGTTTTGTGCTCCGGCTTGTAAACCACGCAGATACCACTCGGCATAAGATTCAGGTCCACCGTAGGAAGGCACTGAATAAACACCCCAATGGATAAATATGCCCAGCTTGGCGTCTTTGAACCATTGCGGATAAGCCCTGCTGCGAAGTGTTTCCCAGCTATCATCCAATTGCTGGGCCTTTGCCGGACTAATCATAAGAAAAGCAAAGAAAAAAACAGCCCATTTTACCAAAAGATGATACCTGTAATTTGTAGGAGGAAGTACCATTGTTTTTTGATTAAATGAATTAGATTGGATTAATATAAACAACCCTGCTTTTATTCCCTGCCTTATCGAAAGCAGCCAGTTTAACAGGCTGATCTCCAACAGTAACCGGCTCCTTATAGAGAGTCGAATTTGCGGTTGGCTCAGAATTATCGGTGGTAAACCGGATTTCCAAACCAGGGAATTCAATGTTGGCCTTCAGTGTGCCATTTTCGATAATGGCGCCCGGAAGTGGGATTCGATAAGTATAGCCACCAAAAAGAGTAGCCAAACGAGGCAGCTCTCTCTTCGCCAAAGTATTGGCAAAAACATTCCATTGCTCGTTTGCCTGTTGTTGCATTAAAGATGCATTGGCAGTCGTTTCCCAGATTCTTTCTTTAGCCCATGCAGTTTCCGCAAAACCGGCCAGTTTGGGAAGCAGATAATATTCAAGCATATCGCTTCCGTGTATAGTTTCGCTCCACATCTGTGCCTGAACGCCAAGAATATTATCCCGGGCATCGCGACTTATGCGCTCCATATCCTTGTATTCATTTACCACATCTACCTTGCGCCCCATATTATCGTGGGTAGTGGTTTTAAAAACATCAAAAGGATTGTAGTACCATGCGCTTTTTGTATTAACAAAACCAGCCCA
>JAABRR010000036.1 GCA_011390785.1 Sphingobacteriia bacterium | reverse complement strand
ACGAGGTTTTGCAGGTCGCGGTACTTGGTGGTCATGGCGGAGATGAGCATGCCCAGGCCGAGGCCCATAAAGCCCATAATAGCAATGAGCAGGGGCAGGAGCAACAGGGTGATGTTGGGTTGAACGGCTGCTCCTATAGCAAGATAGTAAAAGTAAAAGCCGAGAAAAAGCAACAGGCCAATACCAAATTCAATAAGGTTGCTGATTACGATCGACAGTGGTGTTACCGCCCTGGGGAAATAAACCTTGCCAAACAGGGATGCATTTTGGGTAAACACGGCGGAGGTTTTGGTAAGGCAATTGGCGAAGTAGTTCCAGGCGGTGATACCTGCGAGGTAAAAAACGCCTTTGGGTGCCCCATCGGTACTGATACCGGCAATATTACCGAATACGAGGGTGAACATGACGGTTTGCATAAGGGGTTGTATGATAAACCAGGCAGGACCGAGAACGGTTTGTTTGTATTTGGCCACGAAATCCCGTCGTACAAACAGCACGAGCAGGTCGCGGTATCGCCAGATCTCTTTGAGCTTAAGGTCGAAGAGGGAGCGGGCGGGGGTTATGGAGTGTTGGTAGGGCATTGGTTAAGGTTGAGGTTAAGGTTGAGGTTAAGGTTAAGGTTGAGGTTGAGGTTGAGGGTGCTGTATCTTAACCTTTGCCTTATCCTAATCAGTTTTCACAGCTTCGCCCATTCAGTCCCATATTTTTTTATGGCCTGACCGGGCATTTCGGGGGCAAAAGTAGTAAATTATAATGCTTGTCGTTCACCTTCGGTGTTTGTTGTTCTTTGTTTGTTGCCGTGTCTCGGCCTTAGACGAGATTCCTTGTTTGTTGCCGTGCCTAAGTCTTAAACGAGATTGAGATTTAGGTTGAGTATCGCTACTTCTTAGCCTTAACCTTTGTCTCAACCTTAACCTTTCACAATCCCTGCTTCCACCAGCTTCTTCATCACTATATCTACCAGCAAGTCGGGTGATGTTAGTGTGGAATCGATGATGAGTTCAGGATTTTCGGGGACTTCGTAAGGCGATGATATGCCGGTGAAGTTTTTGATCTCGCCTTTGAGTGCTTTTTCGTAAAGGCCTTTGGGGTCGCGTTCTTTAAGGGTTTCTATGTTGCAGTTGATAAAGACTTCAAAGAAACGGCCAGGCTCTATAAGTGTGCGGGCAAACCCGCGATCGTTGGCAAAGGGCGAAATAAAGGTGCAGATAACAATGTTTCCGTATTCGAACATCAGACGTGCCGTTTCTGAAATGCGGCGGATGTTCTCTTTTCGGTCGTATTCGGTAAACCCCAGATCGCTGCACAAGCCGTGGCGCATTTGGTCGCCATCGAGCAGGGTGGTTTGTAATCCCATGGCAAAGAGACGTTGTTCCAGCTGTCTGCCGATAGTGGTTTTTCCGGCACCCGAAAGTCCAGTAAACCATATAACGGCAGCTCTATGTGCATTGCGTTTCTCGCGCACTGCCCGCGCAATGTTCCACCCTTCCCACACGGTGTTGGGCGATTTTTTACGGGGAATATCGAGTTTGTCTTCTATTTCAGCTACGGCAGATTTGATCATGCCTGCACCCAGGGTAACATTGGTAGCCGGATCGATAAGGATAAAACTTCCGGTTCCGCGGTTGTTTATGTAGGGATCGAAGAAAAGGGGTTGTGATGTCTCGAGCTCTACGCGTCCTATGTCGTTAAGATGCAGCTCATCGGTTTTCTCGCGGTGCAATTCATTAATATTGAGACGATAAACGATCTCTTTCACATAAACATTTACCGTTTTGGTGGTGTGTCGCAGGATGTATTTCTTCCCTTTTTCCAGGGGAGCTTCATTCATCCAACAAAGGAAGGCATCCTGGCGATTGTTTACCGTGGGCAGGTTTTTCTCCCGTACAATCATATCGCCACGACTGATATCGATATTATCGGTAATGGAGATAACCACAGAGTCGCCGGCTTTGGCTTCTTCCAGCTCCCCATCTATGGTAACGATGCTTTCGATGGTGCTTTTCAGGCCGGAAGGCAGCACCCGCACACGCTCACCTTTCTTTACAGAGCCCGAGGCAATACGCCCGGCAAAACCACGGAAATCCTGATGGGGTCGGATGACATATTGCACGGGGAAGCGGAAATCGACCAGGTTTTTATCGGAGATGATGTTTACATTTTCAAGGTGATACAAAAGGGTAGAGCCTTTGTACCATGGCATTTTTTCGCTTTTATTCACGATATTGTCCCCTTTGAGCGCGCTGATGGGGATGTAGGTGATATCGTCCACCTCCAGCTTTTCGGCAAAGATTTCGAAGTCGTCAACGATTTCGTCAAAACGATCAGCAGAGTAGTCAACCAGATCCATCTTGTTGATGCAGACCACGATATGGGGAATCTGGAGCAGGGATGAAATGGAAGCATGCCTTTTGGACTGTGTAAGAATGCCTTTGCGTGCATCCACGAGAATAATGGCCAGATCGGATGTGCTGGCGCCGGTAACCATGTTGCGGGTATATTGCTCATGGCCGGGCGTATCGGCAATAATGAATTTTCGTTTTGGGGTAGCAAAATAGCGGTATGCCACATCGATGGTGATGTTTTGTTCGCGTTCGGCACGCAACCCATCGGTAAGCAGAGCCAGGTTGATCCCCTCTTCTCCCCTTTTTACGGTTGCATTCTGGATATCTTCCAGCTGGTCTTCAAAAATAAGCTTCGAATCAAACAGCAATCGCCCTATCAGCGTGCTTTTGCCGTCATCTACACTTCCTGCGGTTGTGAATCTTAGAATTTCCAATTTAAGGTTAAGGTTAAGGTTGAGGTTAAGGTTGAGAGCGCTATATCTTAACCTTTGTGTTAAATCTAAGTCTATTTGGATTCATTGAGTTTAAGGATAAGGATAAGGTTAAGGTTAAGGTTGAGGTTAAGGATTAGGTTAAGGTTGAGGTTGAGGTTGAGGTTAAGGTTAAGGTTGAGGTTGAGGTTGAGGTTAAGGTTGAGGTTGAGGTGGGGTTCTAGGTGATTAGCTGGGGAGTTCTTCCTTATTAACCTTTACATTGCCTTATTTTATTGATTTGAGAATTTTGTTGAGTTCATGAATAATCTGATTGTAGTTGTCAACAAGATTTTCAGTTTTTTCTGCTGAAAGATAACCAACCTGGTTTGCATATATCAAATGGCTTTGTGTTTCAAAAGCAGAACCCCGGGCAATAACATAAAAGTTCGCTTTATCTTTCATCGTTTTTCGCCCAAATCCTTCGGCTATATTAGCGCTGATACTGTTTGCTGATCTTCTGATTTGTGAGGTAAGGCCATAATCTTCAGCTCTTGGCAAATTTGAAGTAATCAGGAAAACCTCCACCGATAATTCCAGCGCAAATTTCCATACCGGCATTTCTCTAAAAGATGAATACATATTAAGGTTGAGGTTAAGATTAAGATTGAGAGTGAATTTGAGTTTAAGGTTTAGGTTAAGAGTGAGAGTGAGAGTGGCTCTTTCTAAGCCTTAACCTTAACCTTAACCTTAGCCTTAAAAGTATCCTTGCAGCTTCCGATCCTCCATGGCTGATTCGGTGCGTTTGTCGTCGCTGCGGTTGCCTCGCTCGGTAACGCGGCTGGCGGCTATTTCGGCAATAATGTCGTCGATATTGTTTGCGGCAGAATCAACGGTGCCGGTGCAGGTAGCATCGCCTACGGTGCGGAAGCGAACGGTTTTTTCGTATACTTTTTCATTGGGATGCAGCTCTATGTAATTGGTATAGGCCAGGGTAACACCATCACGGTCCAAAACCTTCCTTTTGTGCGTAAAATAAAGGCTGGGAAGTTCGATATTTTCCTTTTTCAGGTATTGCCATACATCCAGTTCTGTCCAGTTGCTGATGGGGAAGATGCGGAAATGCTCGCCCGGGTTTTTACGTCCGTTGAAGATATCCCACAGCTCGGGGCGTTGATTTTTGGGGTCCCACTGCCCGAAGCTATCGCGGTGGGAAAAGAAACGCTCCTTGGCACGGGCTTTCTCTTCGTCGCGTCGTCCACCACCAATGGCAGCATCAATTTTATATTTCTTAATGGTATCGAGCAGGGTAACTGTCTGCAACCAGTTGCGACTGGCACCGGGGCCTGTTTCTTCAACAGCTTTACCTTCATCGATGGATTGCTGCACGCTACCTACAATGAGACGGGCATCCAGTTTTTCTACCAGTTGATCGCGGTATTGAATCGTTTCAGAAAAATTATGCCCGGTATCGATATGTACCAGCGGAAAAGGGAACTTCGCCGGGAAAAATGCCTTACGTGCCAGGTGCACCAATATGATCGAATCCTTACCACCGGAGAAAAGTATGGCAGGATTTTCGAACTGTGCCGCTGCTTCGCGGAAAACATAGATCGATTCGTCTTCGAGGGTTTTAAGATGTTTGTTGGATATGGACATTGTTTAAGGTTAAGGTTGAGGTTAAGGTTAAGGTCAAGGTTGAGGTTGAGGTTAAGGTTGAGTCTGCAGACTCTAGACCTTAGCCTTGTCCTCAGCTTTAACCTATCATTCCAAGTCTTTCTGCGGCCATTAATAACAGATAACTCATGCCGAAGGCAAAAACCGGTGCTACCAGCCATACGAGCCATATTTTATGAATTTTGCTGTGGGTAAGAGTATTTTTCCAGCCGCGCTTGCTGATGCTCAATGCCATGATGGCAAAAGTGTTGAGTTGTACCAGAGAAGCAGGAACTCCTTTCCAGAGTGATGCCACCAGCAGAAGTGATGCGGTAATAAAAGAGATACCGATAGCCCCGAGGTATCCAAACTGAATTATTCCTTTGCCCGTTTCCTTTACCAAGCGGAACCCAAATAATGAACTTCCTATGGCAAAGCAGGGGGCAATCATTAGTGTAGAAAGAATAACCACAAGCATAAAACTGGTTTGATCATTGCGGTCGATGCCTAATTCATTTACCACCATACCTGCAATGGGGCCGGCAGCATTGGCCACGTTGTTGGCACCTATGGAAAAAGCCACGTAGCAAGCTGAAACCAGCACAAGTATTTTGATTACCCTTCGGTTGATATTAATACTTCTGCCCTGAAACCAATTCTGATGCACCCACATTAGCACCCGGTAACCCAACAGCATTATGATAAAGGAAATTACCGGCAAAATAAACCATACAGGCAGTATTTCGGTTAGGAATACCTTGAAATCATGGTCACCAAAAAAAACGACTGCTCCAAGCAAGGCCAAAACGGAAGCCTGACTGGTAGACTGTGGTACGGATAAAAGATTGGCGAAGAAGATGGATAATGCTATAGAAAACAAAACAATGGTTGTTACCACAATAGTCATCTGAGCAGGGTTGATAATATCGCGGCCCATTGTCAGGGAAACTTTTTTACCTGCAATCAGCGCCCCGGCAAAAACGCAGATACCAAACAGACCGGGTATCGAAAAACGCCTGATAATATTTGCCCCGTATGCAGCTGAGAAACTGGGCGCGGTGCCGCTTCCTCCCATATTTACTGCGAGAAACATGGCTACCAGAAATGGGATAAGCAAATGTGAGAAAAGGGGAGACACGCGTTGAGGTTAAGGTTGAGGTTGAGATTAAGGTTAAGGCTAAGGTTAAGGTTTAGGATGAGGTTGAGAGAAGTAAACGAATAGCTTATGATTTGCTCAACTTTCGACTACTGACTTTCGACTGTTTTCCACAGCTTCGCCCATTCAGTCACAGGATTTTACAGACTTTACGAATTTTCCCGGGCTGTTTATGGATTGGAATGACTGCAAAATTAAGGTTTTCAGCGATTTTTTTAACTACCACCGTGCAATAAACCACGGATTGAGCAGATTTTCTTTATTGTAAACCAGTTCTTCAAGAATATTATCGGCCAGATAAACCCGGGCGCCAGCAGCCTTACAAATGGCATGGCCGGCCGCAGTATCCCACTCCATGGTAGGCGCAAAACGTGGATAAACATCGGCTTCGCCTTCGGCAATCATACACATCTTTAAGGAGCTACCACGCGAAACCACCTTTACCTCTGGATTGTTGGCACTGATCTCTTCCAGAAAACGCGATGTTTCCTGATTCAGGTGAGATCGGCTGGCAACCACACCGTAATAATCTTTGGTAATGTGTGGCAGCTTTTTGCCCTGCAATGATGGCACGTCTTCAATATTTTCCACCTGGTCTGACGAATCAAATACCCAGGCACCATGGCCCACTTCACCCACATACAATACACCTGTTACCGGCACATAAATAATTCCTAAAACCGGCATCTGATTTTCAATCAGGGCAATGTTAACGGTAAATTCGCCATTGCGCTTGATAAATTCCTTGGTTCCGTCAAGTGGATCTACCATCCAGAAGCTTTTCCAGTGCTTTCTTTGCTCAAAAGGAAGTTGTTTTCCTTCTTCACTTAATACAGGTAGAGCGGTATCTTTCAATAATTCAACTATAACCTCATGCGCCTTAAGATCAGCAAGGGTAAGGGGGGAGTGATCGGCTTTGCTTTCCACTTCAAAGTCGGTGGTACCATAAACCTTCATAATGGCTTTTCCTGCATTTATGGCTGCGTATATGGCTGGATAAACAAAAGAGTTTTTACTATGCATATGAATTGTTTTTTAGCATTTGAAGTTGGTAAATTTAGTGAAAAAGGAAAGATGGTTTTTTAACGGCAGGTTATATTTTTAAAATATATGATGCTTAGAGCCGGATTCATAGCTCCACTAAATCTGATTATCAACGATGGGTGTTGTGATATTTTCTGAAAATCAATGCTCCTGATGAATTTTGTGGTAATACGGTTTATTGAAACGGGATCAGGATATCAACATTTTTTGGTATTTTCGCGGCGATTTTATCAACACACAGCTAATAACAAGAAAACTCATGCTTTTTTTTACATGTGGTTGATAAGAAAGCGTCAAGTGCAAGGCATGCGATGACTGAAAAACAGGATTTTACTTTTCGTAAATGACTGTTTTGAAGGCGAGCATAACGCAACACCTGGCGTTTTCTTGCAAGCACTTATCACCCTTAAAAACAACTCTAATAAATGGAACCCAACCCCTATGCGCTGAATCCAAACCCGTTGGTGCGTTTTCTCCGGAAACCGGCCAAAAATTTCACCAAGGCTGATATTATCCATTACATTGAAAATAATGAGATTAAGATGCTCAATTTCCGCTATGTTGGTGGCGACGGTCGTTTGAAGGGCCTCAATTTTGTAATCCAGAGCCGCGATCAACTGATGAATATTCTCTCCAGTGGCGAGCGGGTAGATGGAAGCAGTCTTTTTAACTTTCTTGAGGCGGGCAGCAGCGACCTTTATGTGGTGCCCCGCTTTAAAACGGCATTTCTAAATCCTTTTTCAGAGATTCCTACCGTTGATATTCTTTGCTCTTACTTTGATAAAGACGGAAAGCCCCTTGACAGTGCGCCGGGCAACATCATGCGCCGGGCACACCGGGCATTGGAAGAAAACACGGGCTACAGCCTGGAAGTGATGGGCGAGATAGAGTATTATGTAATCAGTCAGAAAGATGAACTTTACGAAGCCACTGATCAGAAAGGGTATCATGAATCGGCCCCTTTTGTAAAGTGGGAAAAGCTTCGAACAGATGCTATGATGGCCATGGCACAAACGGGAGCTTTGCTTAAATACAGCCACTCTGAGGTGGGTAATTTCTCTGACGAAGAGCACGAATACGAACAAAACGAAATAGAGTTTCTGCCCACCAACGTAGAAGATGCCGCAGATCAGCTTATCATTGCCAAATGGATACTTCGTGAGGTGGGATATAAATATGGAGTTACCATTAGCTTCGCACCCAAAATTACTGCAGGAAAGGCAGGTAGTGGCATGCACATACATATGCGCCCCATGAAGGATGGCAAAAACGTTACCCTTGAAAACGATAAGATAAGCAATGTGGCGCGCAAGGTTATTGCCGGAATCCTTGACATCGCTCCTGCCCTTTCGGCTTTTGGTAATACGATCCCTACGAGCTATTTCCGGCTGGTGCCCCATCAGGAGGCGCCTACCAATGTTTGCTGGGGTATGCGCAACCGCTCAGCCCTTATACGCGTGCCCCTGGGATGGGTAAATACCGGTGATATGGTAGCTACGGCCAATCCGCTGGAAGAAACCCATCTGCGCGATTTTAGTGATAAGTCAACCTTCGAATTCCGCTGCCCTGATGGCTCTGCTGATATTTACCTGCTTATAGCCGGGCTTTGCGTTGGTGCCAGGCATGGCTTTGAGATGGAAAATGGACTGGAATACGCTGAAAAAACATTTGTAGAAGTAAATATATTTGAGGAAAGGCACAAAATGCATCAGTCAAAATTGAGCCAGCTGCCCTATTCATGCAAAAAAGCCGCCGATTACCTCCTTGAAAAGGCCGGTGTTTTTAAGCAGCACGATGTATTTACTGATAGCCTGCTGGAAGGAACGGCACGGCGACTGCGCGATTTTAACGATGAGAACCTTAGGGTGAAGGTGGCTCCCAATCGTGAAGAAACCATGAAACTGGTGCGCCGGTTTTTACATTGCGGATAAGTTGCCCGGATGAAATAATTATTGCAATCTGTCGTATGTATAAAATATGATGAGAGTTAATTGTATTAAGTAAGTGAACCCAATAAAATTCTATGCAGAAAATTATCCTGCTCTTCTTTTCTTTCTTTCTTTTTTTCACCGGATGCACCTATCTGCGTGAAACGCCTTCGTATCGTGATACTGAAAATACGGGACAAAGGGCCTCCCCCGGCCGGAGTTCTGAGCAGCAAAACCCATCAGAAAGAATTGCAGAAAGCAATTTCTATCTCGTGCAATCACAAAAATTTGGCTATCAGCTCAATGGAAACGAAAACCCTGCGTTGCTGAAAGAAATTGAAACCTGGTTAAATGTTCCCTATAAATTTGGAGGTAATAGTGAGCAAGGGGTTGACTGCTCAGGCCTGGCAACCTCGATTTACAAAACTGTTTATAATATTGATCTGGAAAGAGTAACCGTTAATATGGCCCGAAGAACCCGCAAAATTAATCAGCGCCAGCTAAGAGAAGGCGATCTGGTATTTTTTAGGATTAACAGCAGGAAGGTTTCCCATGTGGGTATTTACATCAGCAATGGACGGTTTGTGCATGCATCCACATCGCGTGGTGTTATTATCAGCAGCCTAAGTGAAGAATACTACCAGAGAAGATTTACCTTTGGCGGAAGGGTTTTAAGATAAGAAAAAGAAGCTAAGATGCAGAATTCGCAGGAGGTTTTTAGGCATGTGAATCAGCATTCGGCAGATAAAACAGCCACCATACCCTAAACTTATTTTTAGTTTTTGTTTAATTTCCTAAAAAAGATGTCTGAACGGTACCAGAACGGATTCGAAAAAACGCTGCATATATGGGCGTTTTTGCCATGACAAATAGTTAAAAGGTTGGGTATATTTTAGCGTTTCGTTAAAATGAGCTAGTAACTGGCGGTTGAGAGATCGGTGCTCGCCAAAAAGGCAAATCTCATGCTGATAGCGGAAACTCCGGTAATCAAAATTGGCTGAGCCAATCATAAAAAACCTGCGATCAACAAGAAAAATCTTTGCATGCAGGTTTTGTGGCAGATACTGAAAAATATTGACCCCATCTTCTACCAGTTCGCCAAGGTATTTTCCGGAAAGGATATCAAGAATATGTAAATCAGAGTTCCGGGGAATGATAACATTTACCTTAACCCCCCTTTGGGAAGCTTCAGCAAGGGCTTTACGAAGGTTGCTACCCGGCAAAAAATAGGGCGTTTCGAGAAATATTTCACTTTTTGCACTGCGTATCATTTTCAGAAACTTTCGCTGTATGGGTTGTAAAGTTAAACTGGGAACATCGCGGATAATTTGAAAAGTATCAAACACTTGTTTACGGGTGTAGGCTATTTTGTCGTAAAAGTATTTGTTGTAAATCTTGATATTATCGAGTAAAATCTCTTTAAACAATGGAGTTATGGCCCCCTGAATGCGAAACATCGATTCGCGCCAGTTAAGCGCATAGCTGGCAATATTGGCCGACCCCACCCAGGTTATCTCATCGTCAATAACAAAAATCTTGCGATGGTCGCGACGATGGTTTTTGGTAAAAGCATCCCAGCTAAGGCGTATCTTTTTAAAAAAAGTTACCTCACCGCCCAAATCAATCAATTCTTTGAAAAACTGGTTGTTGGAAGCAGCTCCCCACGAATCGATCAGTATTTTTATTTTAACCCCCTGGCGGCATTTATCGATAAGATTATCGCGCATTCTGATGCCCATAGGATCGTTTCGAAAGCGATATACCTCAAGATAAATAAACCTTGTGGCATTTTTAACATCATTCAGCAGCGCCGGGAAAAAAACCAGCGGATCTGAAAACAGTTTTATTTTCAACTCCTTGGCATCAGTCATGATACAAAAAATAAATATATCACATAGAACAAACGTAATTATTTTTTGCCAACATTACAATAACAGGTAAAATAAAATTTGTTTTGCATTTGATTTCATGGAAAAACCCGTATTTTTATACACCAAAAACGACTATGCTAATCATAGGAATTGCAGGAGGTTCAGGCTCGGGAAAATCAACCGTGGTAAAAAAGATTGTAAGCCGGTTACCAAAAGATAGTGTATCAGTAATTTACCAGGATGCCTATTATAAAGATAGTGGACACCTGGGCGCCGAAGAGCGCGCCAGGATCAATTTCGATCATCCTTCCGCCATAGAATTCAACCTTTTGATCAAACACCTCGATATGTTGCGCGAAGGCAAAACCATTCCCATGCCCATCTATTCTTATCTTACCTGTGCACGGGCTAAAGAAACCATCCCGGTGCCCCCGAAAGAGGTAGTTATTATTGAAGGCATACTAATTATGTCGAATCCACGTCTGCGCGACAGAATGGATATAAAAATATTTGTTGATGCCGATGCTGACGACCGACTGATGAGAATTATAATAAGAGACATTAAAGAAAGAGGCCGCTCTTTTTCAGAAGTTTTAAACCATTATGAGAAATTTGTTAAACCTATGCACCTGCAATTTATTGAACCCTCTAAACGATATGCTGAAATAATCGTTCCTCAGGGGGGCGAAAATCATGTGGCTATTGATATGATCGCTTCACGAATAACCATTGCTCAGCAATCCCAACATTTTACCTGATAAATCATAAATCACCAAACCAATAATCTACAAATTAAAAAAATAAGACTTATGTATCCATTGTATAACTTCCACTCCCACTCCCAACATTGCGATGGCAAAGAACAAATGGAAGATTATGTAAAATTGGCCATCAGCAAAAACTTTAAAGCCCTTGGATTTTCTTCCCATTCTCCTCTACCCTTTCCCAATGAATGGAGCCTTACGCCGGAAAGTTTCAGGCAGTATGTAAGCGATGCCCACTATCTGATCGAAAAATACAGCCATGAAATTGATCTTTACCTGGGTTTGGAAATAGATTATATTCCAGGCCATTCTGAAGATTTTGAAGGGTTTATGAAAAATACGCCACTACAGTATAACATAGGCTCTGTGCACATGGTGCGGCATCCTGAAAGTGGTAAGTTATGGTTTATTGACGGGCCTCTCGAAGGCTATATTAATGGAGTAAACGATATTTACCAGGGCGACTACAGGGCGGCAGTTACCGCTTTTTACCAACAAACGGTGCAAATGATTGAAACGCAAAAACCCAATATTATTGGCCATATTGATAAGGTAAAAATGCATAACAAGCAGCGCTGGTTTTCTACCTCCGAAGGGTGGTACATGGAGCAGGTAGATAAGGCCCTTGAAGCAGCGGCAGAAAACAATTGTATAGTAGAGTTGAATACCCGTGGCTTATATACCGGAAAGATAGACGAATATTTCCCATCAACAGAAATATTGCACAAATGTCTGGAACTGAATATTTCCATGATGGTGAATTCTGATGCACATCATCCCGACCAAATCGATCAGCATTTTACTGAAGGACATGAACTGCTTAAGAAGATTGGTTTTAAAAGCCTGAAAACACCCTTCTTTGAATATGAAATCTGATTCAGAGGCCGTAATTTTTTGGTTTCTTATCACGTAGATATTTTCAACCTAAAATAACTACCTTTGCCCCTTCAAATATCAGCCTTACATGAGTGACTCCATAAAACATGAATGCGGCATTGTGCTGCTGAGATTATTAAAGCCTTTGGAATATTACCTGGCAAAATATGGTACAGCCTTTTACGGGCCTGATAAAATGTACCTTCTTATGGAAAAACAGCACAACAGGGGGCAGGATGGGGCCGGACTGGGCTGTGTAAAGCTGGACATGGACCCCGGAACACGCTACATGAACCGGATAAGAAGTAATAAGGTTAATCCTATAAAAGATATTTTTTCTATATTGTATCAAAATGTTCAGGATACCTACCAGAATAATTCGAAAAGGCTGAAAGATATTAACTGGTTGAAAAATAATGTTGATCTCTTTGGAGAATTATTTATCGGCCACCTGCGCTATGGCACGTTTGGGCGCAATGCCATAGAAAACACCCATCCTTTTCTGCGCGAAAACAACTGGATGTCAAAAAATCTTATGATTGCCGGTAATTTCAATCTTACCAATGTAGATGAGCTTTTTCAGAGCCTGGTAAGTTTGGGCCAACATCCTAACCAAACATCCGATACGGTAACCATTCTGGAAAAACTCGGTCATTTTCTTGACGAAGAAAACGAACAACTGTATATTAACCTGAAAGCTGATGGTTACAGCAAGAAGGAAATCTCACCGCTTATTGCCGAACAGCTCGATATACGGTCTATACTTTCCAATGCCAGTAAATATTGGGATGGAGGTTTTGTTATTGCAGGATTGCTGGGACACGGAGATGCTTTCGTTATGCGCGACCCCCTGGGTATAAGACCTGCCTATTATTACAAAGATGATGAAATTGTAGTAGCCACTTCAGAAAGGCCCGTTATACAAACTACCTTTAATGTTCCCCTGGAAACCATTCATGAATTAAAACCCGGACATGCCCTCATTGTAAAAAAAGACGGCAGCTGCAATGAGGTTGAATACCAGAAACCCTTACCCAAAAAAGCGTGTAGCTTTGAACGGATTTATTTTTCAAGGGGTACCGATGCAGATATCTACAAGGAAAGAAAGACTTTGGGGAAATTACTGGTTCCGGCCATTCTCAATGTCATCAATTACGATTTTGAAAATACTGTTTTCTCTTATATTCCCAATACGGCTATTGTTGCATACAAAGGAATGACGGAAGGCCTTTATGAGTTTTGCGACAAAGTAAAACAAGACCGCCTGGTTCAGCTTCAGGGTAATATGGACCCTGAAAAAATCAGTAAAATACTGGAGCTTCGCCCGCGAATCGATCAAATTGCTGTTAAAGACGTTAAATTACGTACTTTCATTACTGAAGACAATGCCCGCGATGATCTGGTTGCACACGTATATGACGTTACCTATGGGCTGGTAAGAGAATATCAGGACAGTTTGGTCGTAATTGATGATTCTATTGTGAGAGGCACTACCCTGAAGAAGAGCATTATTCGAATGCTCGACCGGCTGGGGCCCAAAAAAATTATTGTGGTTAGTTCCGCTCCACAGATCCGATTTCCTGATTGCTATGGAATAGATATGGCCAAACTTTCCGAATTTATCGCCTTTAAAGCCGCCATAGGCCTGTTGCGCGATACACGCCAGGAAAAGATCATTAACGATGTTTACAAAAAATGTAAAGAATCGGAATTTACAAAAGAAGAGCATGTAATAAACCACGTAAAAGAAATATACCACCCTTTTAAACCTGAGGAAATCTCAGCCAAAATTGCCAGTATGTTACATACTCCTGATGTAAATGCCGAAGTGGTGGTTGTTTATCAAACCATAGAAAACCTTCATCTTGCCTGCCCGGGTCATCTTGGTGACTGGTATTTTACAGGAGACTATCCTACGGCCGGCGGAAACAAAGTAGCCAACAGATCATTTATCAACTATATTGAAGGACGCAACCAAAGAGCCTATTGATATCTATTGACACTATTTTTTCGCTGTTGACTTATGCCCAAAAAAATCAACAAGATGAGCACCTACATACAAAAACTGATACTACAGGGCGAACATCAGAAGCAGGATTTTAAATTTCAGGTAAACGATTCACGAAAAATTGCCAGAACTTTATCTGCATTCGCCAATACCGAAGGAGGAAAGCTGTTGATCGGTGTAAAAGACAACGGAGCAGTGGCAGGAGTGAGATCAGATGAAGAGTTTTATATGATTGAAGCTGCTGCCTCAATGTATTGCAAACCTGAACTCGATTTTGCACACAGAACCTGGAATGTTGATGGAAAAACAGTGCTGGAAATTGATATACCCCCACTGGAAGAAAAACCCTGTTTTGCAGAAAACAACAATGGAAAGTGGATGGCATACGTACGTGTAAAAGATAAAAATATTCTTGCTACCCCCCTGCAGCTTAAATTCTGGAAGAGACAAAACAGAAATACCGGAACATTTATAAGATATTCAGATAAAGAAAAACTATTGCTTCAATACCTGGAAGAAAATCCTTTTATAACCCTGAGTAAGTATTGTAAAATTGCTTCTATACCAAGATACCTGGCAGAAAATTTACTGGTGAATCTTTTAATAACAGATATTATTGAAATGGGCCAGAATGAAAAGATGAGCTGGTTTCGGTTAAAAAATCCTGATGACCTTTTGCAAAGGGATGAATAAAAAAACCGGCCTGAAAAACAAACCGGTTTTTGTGGAGAATATCGGGCTCGAACCGATGACCTCTTGGCTGCCAGCCAAACGCTCTAGCCAACTGAGCTAATTCCCCGTTTTGTGGATTGCAAAAGTAGCAGGTTTTTGTATTACTGACAAATTTTTTTTCTTCAAAAACTAACTATAGCTGTATTATGATTTCCAATGTGTTAGAGAGATTAATCATTTCTATTATTGAAAATACAACAAAAAGAAAACAAAAATTTCTTTCTGCCCGGCCCTTGGGAGGGGGAGATATTAACAAGGCCGCGAAATTTCAAACCACGGAAGGCAACTGGTTTGTTAAATGGAACCGGGCCGATGCATTTCCAGGTATGTTTGAAGCAGAAGCCAAAGGACTTGTTTTATTGACCGAAACAAATGAAATATCGGTTCCGGTAGTTGTTGGCACCGGGCAATCAGAAAATATAAGTGTTCTTGTTCTGGAATATCTGGAAAGTGGTAAACAAATAACAGATTTCTCAAAAATTTTTGGTCAACAGCTGGCTCTGATGCATAAACATTCAAATCCTGATTTTGGACTGGATCATAACAATTATATCGGTAGTCTTCACCAGAAAAATTCACCGGATAAAAACTGGATTGACTTTTTTATCAACCAACGCCTTTTATTTCAGGGAAAAATGGCTGTAGAGAAAGGTAGGGCAGATATTGATTTGATCAAACAGCTTGAAGATCTTGCTCCATATTTGTCCGATTTTTTTCCGTTAGAGCCTCCTTCGCTATTACATGGCGATTTGTGGAGCGGAAATTATATGGTGGGGTCCAATGGAGAACCCGCTATAATTGACCCCGCCGTATATTTTGGTCATAGACTTATGGATATTGGAATGTCGAAATTATTTGGTGGCTTCTCCAATGATTTTTACCAGGCATACAATGAAGTTTACCCCATGGAAAAAAATTGGCTGCAAGCTGCTGAAATTGCAAATTTATATCCTCTACTGGTACATGTTAACCTTTTTGGTGGAGGTTATATAAATTCAGTAAAATCTATTTTGCGAAGATTTTAATCTGTTTTTTTATACTTACCCTCCTTTTCCTTCTTTCCAAAGAGTTCCAAAAGTTTTGGTTTTTACAGAAGGCATATTTCTTCTCTTTCCCCAGCTTTTATTGAACAGCTTTTTCATTACAATATTCTTTATACCCGGACCCGGTGCATCTATCAATTTTCTGTTAAGCATTATTTTTTTCCAAACCCCCATAGCTGCCTTTTCAAGAAAGGGAACAGTTTTATTTTTTACTGCATAGTTTCTGTTTTCAAGCAGCAAATGGTGCAAATCGATATTAACCGGGCAAACCTCAGTGCACTTGCCACATAGTGATGTAGCATAGCTAAGATGTTTATAGTGTGCAAAAGACTGCAAATGAGGTGTTATAACAGCTCCTATGGGTCCTGAATAAACACTTCCATAGCTATGTCCGCCAATATTATGATAAACAGGACAACCATTTAAGCAAGCACCGCAGCGAATACATGACAAGGCTCGTCTTTGAGGTGTGCGTGCAAGCAGATTGGTGCGGCCATTGTCCAGAAGAATAACATACATTTCATCGGGCCCGTCAACTTCATTTTTCCGCCTGGGCCCGTTAATTATGCTATTATATGCCGTAACGTTTTGGCCTGTGCCAAAAGTTGCCAGTAAAGGCCAGAATAAATGCAAATCATCCAAACTCTCAATTACCCTCTCAATGCCAGCAACAACAATATGTAATCTGGGCATAGAAACAGACAACACTCCATTGCCTTCATTCTCGGTAAGGGCAACAGAACCGCTTCCCGAAATAAGAAAATTGGCACCTGTAATCCCTGCCTGGGCATTTAAAAATTTTTTTCTTAGTGTTTTTCTTACAAAATGAGTTATTTCCTGTGGCGTACTATCCGGAGCGAGACCAAACTTTTTATGAAAAATAGCTGCAATATCACGGGCTGATTTATGCATTACCGGTGTAACGATGTGATAGGGTTTATCATCTGATATCTGTACAATGTATTCTCCAAGATCGGTTTCAACACTTTCAATATCATAAGTTTTAAGAAAATGATCCAGATCAAGTTCTTCAGTAACCATAGATTTTGATTTTACAACCCTTTGTACATTGTTACGCTGCAAAATTTCTAAAATAAGATTTTTGGCTTCATCAGCATGTTGGGCCCAGAGAACCTTACCTCCTTTTTTATTAAAATTTTGTTCAAAATCTTTAAGGGAGTTTTCCAGGTTTTCTATACTCTTGTATTTCTTTAGCGATGCCTGTCTGCGTGCCATAGCCAGATTGATATACTGCTGTTTACCCCTGATAACAGCAGTATTATACCTGCCCATATTAAACTGTATGGTACGTCGATGATCTAAATCGAAGGATTTATTTTCTGAGTCTTGTAAAAATTTTTTTTCTATAGTAGTCATTCATATAACTTCATTACATTTTTCTTTCAAAAAACAGATAATATCAGAATAGATTATATACCGTAAGAAAATAAATATTTAATATTTTTTGCGGTAAAATAGGCCCGGTATAAAAAAATTTGCTTCTATTACTTTTAACAACTATACATGGTAATTTTGTCTACCCTGGCCTGGTGGCGCCCACCTTCAAATGATGATAAAAGAAATGCATTAACAATTGCCTTAGCATTATCAATATCAATAAAACGGGCCGGAAGTGCTAAAACATTAGCATTGTTATGCTTCCTTCCCAAAACTGCCAGTTCCGGAATCCAGCAAAGAGCCGACCGTATATGACTGTATTTATTGGCAGTTATGTTTACACCATTTCCACTTCCACACATTATGATACCCAAATCATATTCATTATTTTTAAGTGCAAGGGCCAGCGGATGAATGAAGTCGGGATAATCACTGCTTTCAGTTGTATAGGCTCCAAAATCATTAACTTTGGCTACCCTGGTTAATATATAGGGAATTAATTCCTGTTTAAGAAAAAAACCGGCATGATCAGATGCCATAGCAATTTTTAGATTCAGTTTTGTCATTGTGAATAAAAATATTTACCGTCTATCTAAATGCAAAAGTAAGGATAAAATGTAGATGATTTATTCCTAGCAATTTAGAGTACAAAATATCATTTTCTTTTTCAAAGGACTTAATTTATTATGTATTGATATCCATAATATTAGGTTTTATAAACAAAGAATTGTTAACAAGAGATGTATAGGTTGTTATCAATTTCTGGAAATTATTTTTGTTTTTTAAAATTATTATTACCTATGCAAAGCAATTGTTAAGAAACAAATTTTTATCGTGTAAGTTTTAAGAATATACTAACAATTGCTTAACAATTTACTAATGAAATTTGGCTGTTGATAACCCTTTTTTTATTCATATAATAAACAACTAACAACTTGTTAAGAACTTGATAAAACACTGATTTCTTGAAATTAAAGAACATTATCATTGTTAACTGGATGTTAAGTTAAGGTAACAAATAACATTGTCAAGTTTATTACAAAAAATTTATTCACCTAATTAACACCAATAATAATAATAATAATAAATTTTAAAATTATTTTTTTATTGATATTGTTAAAATATTTGATTTGATATGATAAGAATGAATTTTAAGGTAAGGTTAAATTTCCTTAAATAAGAGACATTGAATTCAATTGATGAGATGTTGTGGACATAATATGAAAAATGATAAGAAAAATGTTGTAAATTTGGCAATAACTATTCAGTAAATTGCTGATAAATCATTATATTTATCATACAATTTTAAGTAAAGATTCATCCAAAAACAAAATATTTAAAATTTAATAACATGGCAAAAGTAAAAATCCTGGTGGTTGAAGATGAGAGCATCGTAGCAAAAGATATTCAGAATAGTTTAAAAAAAATGGGATATCAGGTACCTACAACAGTTAGTAGTGCTGAAAAAGCTATAGAAGAAATTGAAGAGAACCGGCCTGATCTTATCCTTATGGACATCATGCTTAAAGGTCACATGAGTGGTATTGATGCTGCAAATCTTATTAAAGAAAGATTTGGCATTCCACTTATATTTCTTACGGCCTATGCTGATGATAATACCCTTAGCAAAGCGAAGATAACCGAGCCTTATGGTTACATTATCAAGCCTTTTAAGGAGAAGGAATTACAAACAACAATTGAAATGGCTTTGTATAAGCATGAGAAAGATGAGGTTATTAAGAAAGAAAGAGACCTTTATCATTCCATTATAGAAAATAAGGAATCAAAGGATAGTATTTTTGTTAGGGCAGATTATCGTCTTAATAAAATTAATTTTGATGATATTTTTTATGTGGAAGCTTTAAAAGATTATGTTGTTATCAATACATCTGATAATAGCTATACCACCCATACTACAATGAAGGAAATGGTAAGAATTCTGCCTCAAAAGGATTTTGTAAGAATTCACAGATCTTTTATTGTAAATCTTAATAAGATCTTCTCCATCAAATATCCCGATCTGGTAATTGAAGGTAAAATGAAGGTTTTACCTATTGGTGGCCTCTACAGAAAAGAACTTTATGGTAGATTAAATTTGATTTAGTAGTTGAAGAAAAGTTAATAGAAATTATACTTATTAACCTGCATTAATCAAATTTTAAAGTATAAAAAGCCCGTTATTGTTATAATAGCGGGCTTTTTATATAATATAAAATATTTTAAGTTATTAAGATATAATGTTAGTTATCTGCTATGGTAAAGTCTATTTCTTTTCGCTGGGCATCAACAGCTTTAATTGTTATTATTATTGAATCGCCCAGTTTATATTTTTTCTTTTTATTAAATCCTAATACCTGGTAATTGTCTTCATCCAGGTAATAGTAATCATCGTTCATATCCTTTAATCTTACCATTCCTTCGCATTTGTTTTCTACTATTTCTACAAATAATCCCCATTTACTCACACCTGATATTACTCCTTCAAACGACTCACCTATTTTATCTTCCAGAAATTCAACCTGTTTTAATTTTATTGAATCTCTTTCGGCGTATTGAGCTACTTTTTCACGTTCAGTAGAGTGAATACATTTTTCTTCTAAAGCATCTGCGGGTAAACTTTGAGTTCCATGCGAATAAACCCAAAGTAACCGGTGAACCATTAAATCAGGATATCTCCTTATGGGAGAGGTAAAATGGGTATAATAATCAAATGCCAATCCATAATGACCGATATTTTGGGTAGAATATTCCGCTTTGGCCATACTTCTGATGGCGAGTGTTTCTATCAGATTTTCTTCTCCTTTTCCTTCACATTCTTTTAGTAGGGTATTGAAGGAGTTGGAAATATTTTTTCTTGAATCAGTTTTCATCTTGTATCCCAATTTTGATACAAATTCTGATAAACTATTTAATTTTTCAGGGTTTGGAATGTCGTGGATTCTATAAACAAAATTCTTGGGTTTCGTTTTTCCTTTTATTTTTCCAATATGTTCTGCAACAGTTTTATTTGCCAGAAGCATAAATTCTTCTACAAGTTTGTGTGCGTCCTTTTGCACTTTAAAAAATACAGATAATGGTTTTCCTTTTTCATCAAGTTTGAATTTGACCTCTTTTTTATCGAATGTTATTGCCCCTGCCTTAAGCCTTTTTTTACGAATGGTTTTTGCAAGGTTATTTAAGATTTCTATATCTTCTGAAAATTCTCCTTCTTTTTTCTCAATTATTTCCTGAACCTCTTCGTATGTAAACCTTCTGTTAGAGTTTATTATCGTTTTGTCTATTTTATAATTCAAAATTTTTCCTGAAACAGATAAATCAAATATAACGGAGTAGGTTAGTTTGTCTTCTTTTTCGCGCAATGAGCAAATATTGTTTGATATTTTTTCCGGTAGCATAGGTACTACTCTGTCTACCAGATAAACCGAAGTAGCTCTGTTAAATGCTTCTTCATCCAAAATGGTGTTTTCCTTTATATAATAAGATACATCGGCTATGTGTACACCTATTTGGTAGGTATCTGATGAAAGTTTTTCAATTGAAATAGCATCATCAAAATCCTTTGCATCATAGGGATCTATTGTAAAGGTTAGTAGATTTCTAAGGTCTATTCTATTTTTAATTTCCTGATCTGATATTTCAGATGGAATTTTATTTGCTTCGTTTTCAACCTCTGCATTAAATGAATATGGCAGATTATATTCTGCCAGAATTGCGTGCATTTCTACTTCATTTAAGCCGGGTTTGCCTAGTACGTCTATGATTTTTCCAAACGGATTTTTCGCTTTTTCAGGCCATTCAGTAATTTGCGCTATTGCCTTGTCTCCATTTTTTGCATTATTGAGATTTTCGAGAGGGATATAAATATCAATTGGTGTTGATTTATTATCGGGTACAAGGAAAGCGAAGTTTTTATGAATTTCTACTACTCCTACAAAGTTGATCTTGTTGCGTTTTATTATTTCAATAATATTTCCCTCTGTTTTCTGATTTTTACGTTTGGGAAATAATTGAACAAGTACTGTATCTCCATGTAAAGCTCTGTTGGTATTATTTGGATTTATTCGAACATCCTCAAGTAATTCCTGGCTCATTACATAAGCTTTACCTGTTTGTTTCATATCGACAATACCTTTTATTGTTGGGCCATGTGCTTCCTTTTTTATGCGTTCTGACGGGTTCAAAATAAACTTACCCTTGTATAATTCTGTTATGATGCTTTCTTTGGCCAGCTGGTATAGGATACTATTAATTGATTTTCGTGCTTTGGCATTTGATTCATTTAGTTTTTTACTAATTTGCTTGTAGTTGAAGTGAGCCTTTGGGTTTGAATAAAAAATTTCTTTCATTTTTTCTTTCAACAAATTCTTCTCTGAATCATTGTTGTTTTTCATATCGTTTGGTTTCTTAAGTTGTTTTTATTTAATCTTTTTTGATCTCCTTTTGCTTTATTTATTTGTAAATTTAGAGAATTATTTTAGAGTATATATATTTTACATTACATTATTTTGAATGCTGAAAAATTATCAGATATTAATTAACAGGCTCAACGAATTTATCCAAAAGTACTATTGGAATAGAATTGTAAGAGGCTTTTTCCTGTTTCTGGCAGGTTTTATTTTTAGTGTTTTATTTTTTGTTTTCATCGAATACTTTGTTTATTTCCAGGCGCGCATCCGTAGTTATATTTTTTTATTTCTTGTTGGTGGCAACACTATAACTTTTTTGTATTTTGTTTCTATTCCTTTTTTATCATTACTTAAGCTTGGAAAGCATTTATCTTTTGATCAGGCTGCTGTAGCAATTGGAAAGCATTTTAAAAATGATGTGGATGACAAGATACTTAATACTCTGCAACTTAAGCGGTTTTTAGATAAAAGTCCCGATAACTATGAGCTTATAAATGCCGGAATTGAACAGAAAAGTTCATCCCTGCAATCATATAATTTTCCTTCGATTATAAGATTATCTGATAATATTAAGTATTTTTTGGTGTTCTTAGCAGGTTTTCTTATCATGTTGTCTGGTTGGTTCGTATTACCTAACATATTTAAAGAGCCAGCCAGGAGATTGGTGAATTATAACATTGAGTTTGAGAAACCGGCGCCCTTTACAGTCAGTTTTATCTCTGAGTTTCCTCCTTTTGTTAATAGGTTTGATCCTATGCTTGTAGAAATTGAAGTTTCCGGTAATGTATTACCATCTAATTTTGATATTATTGCAGAGGGCAGGGAATACAAAATGATTGGTAACAAAACTAATTTTGCATACGAGTTTCGATCTGTTTCAGAAGAATTTGATTTTTATTTACAATCAGACAGATATTATTTTGGACCTTACACGGTTAATGTTATCGATAAACCTGTTATTAAAAATTTTATTGTTAATATAGAATATCCAGGATATACCGGATTGGAAAATGAAGTATTAAATAATAATGGGGATATTATTGTACCTGTTGGATCATCCGTTAACTGGAATATCTTTACTGAAGATTCCGATTATTTACTCTTCGTGCAGGGTGAGAATAAAACAGACACAGCTGATATGGTCAGGATTGGAGTGTTTAGTAATGATATTATCGCTAATTCCAATTTTACTTACAGTTTGATAGCTGGTAACAATCAATCCGGCAATTTTGATTCGCTTAGCTTTAAATTTGTTGCAATCAATGATAATTATCCTGAAATACGACTGGAAGAATATGTAGATTCTATGTTATTGACATCCGTGTTTTACAGGGGATTAATTAGCGATGATTATGGAATAAAAGCATTAAAAATTTATTATCGCAAGATTGAAAACTCCGTTGATCCAGAGCCTTTTATTGGTGACAATATTCCCTTCGACAGTGCGACCCTTAACCAGGAATTTTATTATCAGGTCGATTTGTCAGAATTTTCTTTATCACCGGGTAGCTCTTTTGAATATTATTTTGAAGTAACAGACAATGATGAGTATAATGGATTTAAAAGTACCCAGTCCGAATTGTATGTTTTTTCAGTCCCCTCACTTAATGAATTGCTTGCTGAAACAACAACCTCTGAAGAAAATTTACAATCGGGTATTTCTGAATCCACTAAAGAACTGGATGATATCCAAAAGGATATTGACGATCTTAGGCGTAATATGTTAGAGCGTGAGTCTGTAACATGGGAGCAGCAGGAAAGTTTAAATGAATTGCTCGAGAAGCAAAAATCTGTTGAAAATAAGATAGAAGAGTTGCAAAACGCCAATAAACAACAAAACAGAAAATCTTCCGATTTTCGGGAGCAGGATAAGAAAATTCTGGAAAAGCAGGCACAACTTGAAAAGTTGTTTGAGGAAGTTTTAAGCGAGGATTTAAAAGAACTATATCGCCAAATTCAGGAAGAACTGGAAAAGCTCGATAAAGATGAGTATTTTAATATTCTTGATAAGATGGAATTTGAGCTGCAGGATATGGAGACTAAACTTGACAGGGCATTAGAGTTATTTAAACAGCTTCAGGTTGAAAGATTATTAAGTGAAAGTATAAGTCTCCTCGAAAATATTAAAGAAGAACAGGATGCTTTAAATGATACTATTTCTAAAAATGGCATTAATAGTGAATCCGAGGATATCCAGGAAAATATTAATGATGATTTTAAATCACTTCAGGAATTGCTGGACGATATGTTGTCAAAAAATGAAGATTTACAACGTCCCAACGATTTTGAAGATACAAGCGATGAAGAGGATGAAATATCTGATTTGTTGCAAAAGTCTCTTGATTCTATTGAAGGATCTGATGTACCTTCAACGACACGAAATCAGAAAGATGCTTCTGGAAAGATGCAGCAATTGAAAGATAAACTAATGGAGATGGAATCTTCTATGCAACAGCAAAATCTGGCCGAAGATGCCAATCTGCTCCGCGAGATTTTAGACAATCTGATAAAAACATCGTTTAATCAGGAAGGCTTGATGGAAAACTTTCGTGATGTTAGTGTTCGCGATCCTTTGTATGTATCAATGATCCAAAATCAAAGGAAAATTGAAAACGATCTTATATTAATTAAAGATAGTCTAACTGCACTTGCCAAACGTCAGGTTCAGATTCAAAGCATTGTATCCAGAGAGATATCTGAAATCAATCTCAATATTGAAATGGCTATAAACCATTTAATAGAAAGGAGAAAACAAACGGCTGTTTCCAGGCAACAATTTGTAATGACACATATTAATAACCTTGCTTTGTTGCTAAATGAAAGCCTCAATAATCTTCAGAATCAAATGCAGGCACAGGGACAATCAGGTGGTGATCCGCAACAAGGAAAAGGAGCTGAAGGTATGCAAGATATAAGACAGATGCAGGAACAAATGAATCAAATGCTCGAACAGTTGAGGCAAGGACACCAACCCATGCCAGGGGAATCTGGTGAAAGTGGAATGAGTCTGAGTGAACAACTGGCGCGAATGGCTGCAGAACAGGAAGCCATTAGAAATAGGTTGGGAGAAATAATGGAAGAATACAGGAACTCTGGTGAAAATTCTATGGAGTTAAATGATTTGATGAGAGAAATGGAAAGAACCGAGCTTGATATTGTTACCAATAGTATCACTCGGCAAACACAAATGAGACAGGAAAAAATATTATCGCGATTGCTCGAACATGAAAGGGCATTGATGGAAAGGGAAAAAGAAGAAAAAAGGGTAGGCGAGACAGCAAATTTTTATGAATTAAGTAACCCTGATGATTTTTTTAAGTATAACATGGAAAGGATAAATAATAAGGAATTTTTAAAATCCGTACCACTTGATTTTAATAAACATTATAGGTCACTTGTAGAAAAATATTTTTTAAATGTTCAAGAGTAATTACAATGGTTGAAAACAACAAGAATATCAAAATTAAATCTTCTGATGAGGGGATTCATGAGTTAGAATCCTTTATCGAAGATATTTGCTATGAATACAATATAATAAATTCTTATTATAGCAATATTCAACTGGCCTTGAATGAGGCTTATATGAATGCAAAGATTCATGGAAATGCCAACAATCCTGAATTACTTATTGATATTTCTTTCTTTTCAGATCAAAAAGGATTACATTTTGTTGTTAAGGATGAAGGCGATGGATTTGATTATCAAAAGTATATTGATTCCGGGTTTGAAGATTTACCTGAGGCTGACGGTGAGGGGCAACGTGGTATACTGGTAATTAAGCTTTTAGCTGATGAACTAAAGTTTTATGATAAAGGTAGAACTGTAGAATTGATTTTTTATATAAGTAGTATCAATTATGCACTTACCGTTGAAAGAAAACGGCATCTGGAAAATTATTTTAAGAATGTTGCACTGTACAAAACAAACTAGTATTTTTTGGCGTGTTAATAGATTAGTTTAAGAGCTTTATTAAATGAAAGAAGCTGATAATGAAGGGATTATAGAGTTCAGTTTTCACAAATCAATTAAAAGATTTCCATTTTCTGAAGAAGAAGTCAGAAAATGGATTTTTTTATGTATCGAACAAGAGCTTGAGTCTGGCGTTTGTGGTTATTTAAATTTTATTTTTTGCAGCGATAAATATTTGCATGCGATTAATGTTAAGTATTTAAATCATGATACTTATACTGATATAATTACCTTTGATTATACAAGTGATTATAATTCTGTAAGTGGTGATATGTTTATAAGCGTAGATCGTGTTAAAGAAAATGCTAAGTTACATAATGTTAGCTTTGATCATGAACTCTACAGGGTTATAATTCATGGATTTTTGCATCTGGTAGGTTACGATGATAAAACTGAAGATGATGAATTCAAAATGCGTTTTAAAGAGAATTTTTATCTTAGTATGGCTAATTTTGTATAGTACATTTATATTATACTTAGAATTATATTATGAATTTGAAATATGATGTTATAGTGGTAGGAGGGGGGCACGCCGGATGTGAAGCTGCTTCTGCCGCCGCCACGTTGGGTTCAAAGGTTCTTTTAGTTACCATGAACCTATCTACTATTGCCCAAATGTCGTGTAATCCTGCTATGGGTGGAATTGCCAAAGGGCAAATACTGCGTGAAATTGATGCTCTAGGTGGGTACTCTGCTATTGTTACTGATGAAACAATGATTCAGTTTCGAATGCTTAATAAGAGCAAGGGGCCTGCTATGTGGAGTCCGCGTGCACAGAGTGACAGAAACCTGTTTTCACAAAAGTGGCGAAAAGTTCTTGAAAATAATGCTAATATTGATTTTTGGCAGGATAATGTTACTTCACTGATGGTGGAGAATAAATGTGTTCTCGGTGTCAGGACTTCTCACGGAGTTGAATTTCATTGTAATTCTGTTATCATTACATCTGGTACGTTTTTAAATGGTAGTATTCATATTGGTAAGAACTCATCTATGGGAGGCAGACTTGGAGAATCTCCAAGTAATGGATTTACACAGGATATAGCAACATATGGTATTGTATCTGAAAGGCTAAAAACGGGTACTCCAGTGAGAGTTGATGGTAGAACTATTGATTTCAACAGGCTTGTTGAACAGCCAGGGGATAAGCAACCTGGTAAATTTTCGTTTCTTGAAACTACTCCTCTAATCAATCAGAAGAGTTGTTTTTTAGCTTATACGGATACTAGTGTTCATGACATTTTGCGTACAGGATTTGATGATAGTCCTTTGTTTTCCGGAAGGATAAAGGGCAGTGGTCCAAGATATTGTCCAAGCATAGAAGATAAAATTGAAAGGTTTAGTGACAAAGATAGGCATCAGCTCTTTATTGAACCTGAAGGTTGGGATAGTATTGATTATTATGTGAATGGATTTTCTTCCAGTTTACCACTTAATGTTCAATACGAGGCGTTGAAAAATATTGATGGTTTTCAAAATGCAAAAATTTTAAAACCTGGTTATGCTATAGAGTATGATTATTTTCCACCTACGCAGTTGAACTATACTTTAGAGAGTAAATTTGTATCTGGACTATATTTTGCAGGGCAGGTAAATGGAACTACTGGATATGAAGAAGCTGCTTGTCAAGGGTTAATGGCTGGGATTAATGCCCATTTAAAAATTAATAATAGAGACCCTTTTATTCTAAAAAGAAGTGAAGCATATATAGGAGTGCTAATAGATGATCTTATTACCAAAGGTACAAAAGAACCCTATCGGATGTTTACCAGTCGGGCTGAATTCCGGATTTTATTAAGACAGGATAATGCTGATACACGTTTGACTCGTTATGGGTATGAATTGGGGCTCGCTTCTGTTGAAAGATACAATCGTTTGGTAGAAAAAGAAGGATTGATACGGCGTATTATCGGAATTATATCTGATCATAAAATCGAACCTGATGAAGTTAATTCGTATCTCGAAAAGAAATCAACATCTGCTATAAGTATTAAAACATCATTGAAACAAATTTTATTGCGACCACAGGTGGACCTTTCAGGATTGATACAAAATGTTAATTCTTTTAGAAACAGACTTTCTGATCTTTTTAATTACACTTTATTTGATGAAGCTTTGGAATCAGCAGAAATTCTTGTAAAATACCAGGGTTATCTTGATCGTGAGAAGGAAATGGCTGGCAAGATTCTTCGTTTAGAAAACACCACACTGCATGAAGATTTTGATTACAGTAAACTTAAGGCTATCAGCTATGAAGGGAGAGAGAAATTATCTAAAATACGACCAAGGACCATCGGTCAGGCTTCCCGAATCAGTGGCATTAATCCAAGTGATATTTCTGTTTTATTAATTCATTTAGGCGCCTGACATGTTTCACGTGAAACATTATACTGAGTGTTTCACGTGAAACATTGTCATTCTTTTTTAACATTGTCTTTTCTTTATATGAAAACTTTGCGAGATTGTCCTTTGTGTGGTTCTAATAATTTCAATATTTATGGCAGGTTTAAAGACTATCTCATTTCAAAGGAAGAATTTTCTGTTGTAAAATGCCCGGAGTGTGGATTTTTATTTACGAACCCGCGCCCGGAGATTGAATTTTTAGGTGACTATTATCAATCAGACGAGTATATTTCGCATACCGACTCAAGAGAGAGTGTTTTTGATCACATATATCATTGGGTGCGGAAATTTATGATAAAAAGGAAGCTTTCTTTTATCGATTCTCATCTTAAAAATAATGTAAAGCGCAGAATATTAATGGATTATGGTTGC
Source organism: Sphingobacteriia bacterium (assembly GCA_011390785.1). Taxonomy (GTDB): domain Bacteria; phylum Bacteroidota; class Bacteroidia; order Bacteroidales; family UBA7960; genus SKVR01. Next base: position 12,892 of record JAABRR010000036.1, on the reverse strand, counting down.
GGAACAGGTGAATTTCTAATGCAAGCCAGAAAAAGCGGTTATGAAGTTTATGGTATTGAGCCTAACATGGATGCCAGAGATCGTGCCATTTCGAAAGGAATCATTGTTGAAAAGGGATTGGGAATTCGTCAAAATAATAACATTGATTTTCAGGTAATTACTCTCTGGCATGTATTGGAACATATTCCTGAACCCAAAAAAATAATTCATGAATTAGCAGAGATTCTGGAAAAAGATGGTTTAATTGTTGTTGCAGTGCCTGAATATCTTAGTTATGATTCAAAGTATTATAAAGAGCAGTGGGTAGCATGGGACGTTCCCAGGCATTTAAATCATTTTAATAAGGATACTCTGTGCAATATATTTTACGCTTATGGATTCAGATTAGAAAAAATTTATCCACTTATATTTGATTCATTTTATGTTTCTCTTTTGACAGAGAAAAACAGGGATGGTGGTTTTGCAGGAATTATTAAAGCTGCTTTTGTTGGTATTATTTCTAATATGAGTGCAATATTTGGGTATACTCCTTATTCCAGTCAGGTTTATATTTTTAGAAAATAGGTTATTATAGTTGCCTTAACGCCACAGATTAATAATAAACTCATCTGATAATTTTTTTGGAGTTATGTTGAATGGGAAAGCCTATGTTTAAATACACTGTTTCTTATAAGATCATTTTGGGTTGTATTAAAAAAATGTTTTGTAACGTATGAGTCTGTTTCGTAACTACATATCATTAATTTTTTTTTCAATATTGACCCTTGCTTTATCCGTATTGGCAGATCACTTCTCTGTGCAGACTTATAATTATAAAAGACTTAATCAGAATGTGCAAAAAGTTTTTTCTGAACGTGAGTCAGATGCCCGGGAGTTACTTAATAAAACCACTGTAATTTTTTCTGAAAAGGAGCAATCTTTATTTCGAAATATCAACTGGTTAGAAAATGTAAAAGCTTTGTATGAATCAAAAGGAGAAGTCATTGTAATTTCGCAGGCCGACTCACTTGTTTTTCTTTCCAATAGCTCATTACCAGTTAAAATTGATGATATTTCATTAATTGACACCGGCGCTCTTGAACTTGATAATGGGTGGTACTATTCTGTATCTGATACCTACCTGGATTATGAGATCCATGTTTTTTCATTGATCAAAAAGGAGTTTAAGTACAAAAATTTGTTTTTGACAAATTCCTTTCATAAAGATTTTAATATTCCTGCTTCGTTAAAGGTTTCTGACAATCCATTATCCGAAGGCTTTATGGTTTATGATTCCGGTAACAATTATGCCTTTACTGTAATTTCTCCTGAATCGTCGCAACCACTTACTTTTAGTATTGATGGATTGCGTTATTTGTCCATTACTCTGTTCATCATTTCCCTTATATTTCTGCTTATTATTGCTTTAAGATTTTCAGCCCAATTATTGAATAAGGGATCGCCTTTATCAGGCTTTCTTTTTTCGCTTCTATCTATTTTGCTTTTGCGCTTTCTTCTTTTTTATTTCAGACTTCCCGGCTACATATTTGATTCTCCGTTGTTTATGGCAGACTACTATGCTACAAACTTGTGGGTGCCTTCTTTGGGTGATTTATGGTTGAATGTCTTTTTTGCTGTTATCTTTTCCGTTTTTCTCTTTGCTAATACTCGTTTCGTTCGGTTTAACATGTTAAAAACCGGGGCATACTTTGTATTTTATACAGGTATTTCAGGTATGGCCCTAATAGCTTTTATTGTTGTTTATGGCATTAGGGATTTGATAATAAATTCTGATTTAAAACTCAATGTAGAACTTATTTTTAATTTTGATATTTACCATTTAATTGGGGTTTCAATAATTAGCGGACTTCTCTTCGTTTACCTTTTTATCAGTTTTACAGTTTTTAAGTTTATCAACATCAGTTATGAAGCAAAAAAGATTAGATACCGAAATGTAACTATAATTCTTTTCGTTTTTTTGATCTCAGTGTTTGCTAAATTATTGCTGATTGATCTTTACTACGTTTGGTTATTCCTTTTTTGGTCTGTTTTTATTGCCTTTTTTTTAACGAAAACATCTTATTTCTCCATTTCAAAATTGCTGTTTACCTTATTTTTATTCGGAATAGTTGCTACCTACTCTTTACATATCTTCAACAATGCAAAAGAGCTTTCTAAAAGACAAAATGTTTCTCTACGGATTTCCAGTGAACAAGATCCTGTTGCCGAATATCTGTTTCATCAGCTAGAGGAAAGATTATGGGAAGACGATACGCTAAGCCAGTTAATTATTGATGAACCCTATAATGAAACCCCTATTTTAAACTATCTTAAAACGGAGTACTTTAATGACTTTTGGAGTAAATATGATATCCAGATAACTGTTTGTTATCCTGGTGAAATATTATTTTTCAAGCCATTTGATCAGGAAATGGTATGCGATGATTTCTTTTCATTTTATAAAACTGAGTTTGGGAAACCCACTTTAAGCAATCAATTTTTTTATCTGGATAATAATACCGGCAGAAACTCATATTTAACCGTAGTTCCTGTTTTTTCCAATGAAAATAAGGAGCTTTTTTATAATTTATATATTGAATTTGAATCCAGGTTTATCCCCAGAGAATTGGGATTTCCTGAATTGCTTGTTGATGAAAGAATAGATATTTCGCGAAATCTGGATAACTATTCTTACGCTATATATAAGAACGGAATTATGACCCATAAATTCGGGAAATTTAGCTATGGTATTCGAATCGAAAATTATGGTGTTGAAGAAGGAGAATTATTTACAGTTTTTGAAACAAACGGATACAGTCATTTACTGTATAATCGTGATGTGGACACCCGTATTATTGTTAGTAAACCCATAGATACCTTTCTTGAAAAAGTAGCCCCATTGACTTACCTGATTATTTCCTTTCTTATTCTTATAATACCCATATGGTTAATAATCAGTTCTTTAGGAAGGAATCTTGAGGTTTTCTTTAACTTTAAATCACGAATCCAGCTCGCAGTAATTGGTATTGTTTTGATATCGGTGGTGGCTGTTGCCGGAGCATCTGCCTGGTTTATGTTTAATATTTACAAAAACAAGAATGAAGGTATAATTAACGAGAAAGCGCATAGTGTTTTAATAGAACTTGAGAATCGTCTTTCTCAGGAACTTTTTGTAACTAAGGAGTATGAAAATTATCTGACACAAATATTGGTAGACTTGTCGCAGGTATTTTTTACAGACATTAACATTTTTGATACCAGGGGCAGTTTATTAGCCTCCTCACGATCAAAAGTATTTGAAGAAGGACTTACTGCACCTATTATTGATCCTGTTGCATTTTATATGTTGGATGTTAAAGGCAGAAGTCTTTTTATACACAACGAAAGAATTGGAAAGTTGGAGTATATATCAGCCTATGTTCCATTACGCAATATTAGGGGAGATCTTATTGCTTACATAAATCTACCATATTTTGCGCAACAAAGTGAACTCAGGAATGAAATATCTTACTTCCTGGTTGCATTTGTAAATATTTATCTACTGTTGCTGTTGTTATCGGTAGTAATAGCGTTGGTAATTTCTAACCATGTAACAAAACCACTTCAAATAATTCGCGATAGTATATCTAAATTTAGCATTGACAAAACCAACGAAAAAATTTACTGGTCAAGAAGAGATGAAATAGGGCAGCTGATATCAGAGTATAACAGAATGATTGATGAATTGGCAATTAGTGCTGATTTACTGGCAAGAAGTGAGCGAGAGTCAGCCTGGCGCGAAATGGCTAAACAGGTAGCACATGAAATAAAAAACCCTCTTACCCCTATGCGGTTAAGTGTTCAATATTTGGAAAGAGCCTGGAAAGATAATGCAGAGGATTGGGATTTGAGGCTTGAGAGGTTTACCAAAACGATGGTAGAACAGATAGATAACCTTGCGTTGATTGCTGGTGAATTTTCAGATTTTGCAAAAATGCCGGTTGCCAATAATGAAAATATTGATTTGTCTGTCTTTATACCTGAAATGTTGGAGTTATACAAAGATTTTGAGAATCTTGAAATTCATTATTTTAATGACTCCATGGGAAAAAAACCTCTCATTTATGCTGACAGAAAACAACTATTACGTGTATTTAATAACCTTGTAAAAAATGCGATACAGGCTTACCCTAAAAACACGAAGGCAAAAATCGAAATAGTAAGTGGGGTTGAAGAAGATTTTACCCAAACTATAATTCGGGATTTTGGATGGGGTATTGACGATGATTTTAAGAAAAACATATTCCAGCCATACTTTACAACTAAAACGGCTGGCATGGGCCTTGGATTAGCCATGGTAAAAAGTATAATTGAAAGTTTTAGAGGACATATTTCTTTTGAATCGGAAAAGGGGAGAGGCACGTCATTTGTAATCAGAATACCGCTTTCAAAAAGAAATTCATAGAATTAAATATAAACCAATGGCTCTGTTTCACCCTTCATTACCATAAGGCCATTCATAGCCAAAGCACGCATTTCATCTTCTCCCGGATAAACATAAACAGGAGAAATATGCCGAATCCTTTCGATAAGGTTATCTACAAAGGGTTTACCATAGGCAATACCACCGGTGAGCAGAATGGCATCTACTTTCCCTTTTAAAACAGTTGACATGGCACCAATTTCTTTGGCCACCTGGTAGGCCATAGCCTCATAAATCAGTTTTGCCAGTGGATCTCCTGCAATGGCCCGCTTTTCTACTTCGTAGGCATCATTTGTACCCAGGTAGGCTACCAGTCCACCTTCGCCGCTAATCATTTTTAATATTTCGTTTTCAGAGTATTTACCACTAAAACAAACTTTTGCCAAAGCTCCAACCGGCAAATCACCGCTTCGCTCTGGAGAAAATGGTCCACCACCATCAAGCGCCTGGTTTACATCAATAACTCTGCCCATGTAATGAGCCCCAACGCTAATTCCGCCACCCAAATGTGCAACAATTAAATTGAGGGCTTCGTAGGTTTGAGCCACAGCTCTTGCATGTTGACGGGCTATGGCTTTTTGATTAAGGGCATGAAAAACAGAAACTCTCTTAAATTTAGGGTGGCCGGAAATACGGGCAATTTCTTCCATTTCATCAACAACAACAGGATCAGCTATAAAGGCTCGGGCATTTGGTAATGAATTTGCTATATCATGAGCAATAAGTCCGCCCAAATTACTGGCATGCTGCCCTAAATATCCTATTTTTAAATCTCTTATAAGAGCTTCATTTACTTCATAAACACCCGATTTTATGGGTTTTACCAACCCTCCTCTGCCCATTACTACCTTAATGTTATTAATATTAATGTCTGCATCTCTCAACTCTTTTAAAATTATACTCTTGCGAAACTCGTATTGGTCTGTTATTCGCTTAAAGGATTTTATCTCATCACTACTATGTCTTATGTTTTTCAAAAATACTTCTTTGGTATTTCTGAATACAGCTATTTTTGTGGTTGTTGAACCAGGGTTAATAGCCAGCAATAACTCTTCGTCCATTTTATTGAGTAATTTAAGTTGCGAATAATTTTTAGCGTATTGCGGCAGCCAGCGCTATACTGTTTAATTTTGTTTCGTCGCTGTCAGCCCGGCTGGTGAGAACAATAGGAGCTTTTGCCCCTAAAATTACAGCAGCACATTTTGCCTGTGCAAAATAGATAAAAGATTTGTACAAGGCGTTGGATGAATCAATATCATTTCCAACCAATAAGTCTGCATCTCCGGCAACTTCACTTTTAATGTTTTTCAGTTTTGCACTTTTTTTGCTTACAGCATTATCAAAGGCAAAGGGGCCATCGATCATTCCATTTTTAATCTGGTTCCTGTCATACATTTTTGCTATTAAAGCAGCATCTACAGATGATTTTATGTTGGGATTAACATTTTCAACAGCACTAAGAAGAGCAACTTTCGGTTCAGTAATACCCAGTCTTATCAGATAATCAACAGCATTTTTGATGATAGATATTTTTTCCTTAAGATCAGGAGCAATATTCATGGCAGCATCAGTTAAGCCAATTATCTTATGATAAGCAGGTACTTCAAAAAGGGCAAGATGTGAAATTAATTCACCACTTCGTAATCCCCATTCTTTATTAAGTACAGCTTTAAGTAAAACAGATGTATTTAAATTTCCTTTCATTAAAATATCGGCCCTACCTTCTGAGACGAGCTTAACGGCAATTTCTGCTGCTTTGGTGTTATCCTTTTCATCAATTAATTCAAAAACAGACATGTTAATGTCTGTTTTCGATGAGATTTCGTAAATTTCTTCCTCGTTTCCAACCAGGATTACGTCTACAATTTCATTTTTATATGCATTAAAGGCTGCCTCCAGGGCATGTTTATCATCAGCAGCTGCCAGAACCATTTTCTTTCGGGTGTGTCCACGAGCCAGCTCATGTAATTCATTTAAATTTTTCAACATAAAATGTGTGTTTTGAAGGGTAGTTAAATAATCAACGCAAAAATACAAACTTACACTAAATTAGAAGATTGCCATAATGCAAAATAGAGAAATAAAAAAAGGCACCGGTTAGGTGCCTTTTGTAAGCTGTTAAAACCAAAATCTTTTAGTTAACATTGATGGTTTTAGAAATTCTGCTATTTTCCGGATCTTCAAATGGAATATTTATACTTAATATTCCATTTTCATATTTAGCAGAAATTTTTTCTTTATCTGTTGTTTCTGGTAATGTAAAACTTCTGCTAAAAGCTCCGTTTTTAAATTCTCTGCGAATGTAACTGAAGTTTTCTGGTTCCTGATTTTCATTTTGTGGGGCTTCGTAAGATATTGTTAAGATATCTTCTTCCAGTTTTATGGAGAATTCTTCTTTATTTCTGCCCGGAGCAGCCATTTCAATATGATAATAGTCACTAAATTTGCTGATGTTGGTATTTGGCATACATCCGCAGTCTTTAACTGATTTTGTGGTATTTACTGATTCCTGGTTTCTTAAATGCCTTTCTATTTCCGGGTGCATTTTCCATCTGATAATAGTCATAATTTATTTCTCCTATTTTAAATTAATTATTTACTTATATTTTTTTAAAAGAAAAAGAATTTTTCAAAATGTATTCCAAAGCGGTTATTAAACAAATTGGCAACTTAAAACAGACATAATGGCCGAAAATCATTATTTTTTATTAGCAGGAAAGACAAAATGGCGCTTATGTGTTTGTTGGAGGATTTCTTTCTAAGAATTATTTTACATAATATTGTTTTTTTACTAAAAGGCATAATGGTTATGTTTTAATTAATAAGATTATCTTCTTCAGATATTAAAAAGGTTTATCCTGTTTGTTTAAAAAAATAAATATAGCCTGCTAAATATTATTTTTTCGTTTACAATCCAACTTTTTCCCCGGTAATCAGTTATAGTTACAATGCAGAAATAATTACATCTGATGGTAAAATCATTATAAAGAAATAATCAAAAAATATCATCAATAAAACTCCATCAGATTATCTATGGATAAACAGCAAAAAAAAATCATCTCTTTTTTCCGTTTGCGCAGATTGATTCTTCCTATTCTATTAGGATTGGGAGTAGCCACTTATTTGCTTATCAGAAATTTTGATTCAGCAGCCTTTAAAGATATAGACTGGGTTTGGCAATCCTATTTTTATCTTTTTCTTGCAATATTAATGATGGTGGTGCGGGATCTGGGTTATATGTACCGGTTAAGAGTATTAACAGACGGACAAATAAGTTGGCGAAAAAGCTTTGATGTGATTATGTTGTGGGAGTTTTCCAGTGCTATAACTCCATCTATTATCGGTGGTTCTGCCATAGCTCTTTATATTGTTAATAAAGAGGGGGTAAGCATGGGTAGAACCACAGCAATTGTTTTAATAACTGCTTTTTTGGATGAGTTGTTTTACATTATAATGGTTCCCCTGATTATTTTAATGGTAGGTACACAAAATCTTTTTACCACAGAGGGCGAGTATGTATTTTTAAATACCAAATTTGGAACACAGGGTATTTTTATACTTGGGTATATTTTTATTTTAACTCTAACTTTGATCATCATATATGGGGTATTTCTTAATCCGCGTGGTTTTAAAATGATCTTGTTAACGATATTTCGCTTGCCAATATTAAGAAAATGGCGTCTTAAAGCGAATGAAACCGGAAATGAAATTATCATAACTTCACGAGAATTAAAGGGAAAACCTTTTAGTTTTTGGGTACGGGCATTTGGGGGTACTTTTTTTTCCTGGACAGGCCGTTTTTTGGTCGTAAATTTTTTAATTATGGCTTTTGCTTCAGGAGGTGATCAACTTTTAATTTTTGCCCGACAATTAATTATGTGGGTAATACTTCTCATTAGTCCTACACCCGGAGGTAGCGGCGTTGCCGAATTTGTATTTACCGGATTTTTAGGAGAATTTATACCTACAGGACTTTCAGCCGCTATTGGTTTAATGTGGCGTTTAATCAGCTATTATCCTTACCTTTTTATTGGTGTTATAATACTTCCTACATGGTTGAAGCGTGTTTATGCCAAAAAAGACAATTTGCTTAAAAGCGAAAAAGATTAGCTTTGCATTTTAACAATCATTTATTATGCAGTGGGAGCACATAGTTCTGGTATTTATAGTAGGCATTCTTTGTGGTATAATCAATACACTGGCCGGTAGCGGATCATTAATTAGTTTACCCATTTTAATGTTTATCGGGTTAGACCCAAATGTAGCCAATGGTACCAACCGTATAGGAATATTTTTTCAAAACATAGTGAGTACAACCAATTTTTGGAGACAAAAAGTATTGGATGTAAGAATGGGTTTTAGAGTGGCTATGCCCAGTATTTTAGGATCTATTGGCGGTGCCTTTGTTGTGCTTGAATTAAATGAAAGAGCTGTAGAGATCACCGTAGGTATAGTTTTGATTCTGATGTTGATTCCCTTGTGGTATAAGCCTTCAAAATGGTTGCACGGTTCACAACATGAATCCAATAACTATTACCCAATTATCCAATTTATAATTTTTCTCTTTATTGGTGCATACGGAGGTTTTATACAGGCCGGTGTGGGTATATTTTTGTTATCAGCTCTGGTTTTACATTCGGGTTATGACCTTGTGAGAGCAAATGCCTTAAAAGTTTTCATAAACCTTATTTTTACCCCCTTTGCTCTGGCCGTTTTTATTTATAAGGGTCAGATTAATTTAATAGCAGGGCTGATTTTGGCTGCAGGAAATGCATCTGGGGCATGGTTTGCCAGCAAATATGCAGTTAGTTGGGGCACTGCATTTGTTAGGTATGTGCTAATTGTTGTTATTATTCTGGCAGGGATAAAACTATTGATTTTTCCTGATCTTTAAGGGGGTAACTTTCGCGATAATTACTTGCTTCTGGCGTTTCGGAAGACAATATTTACAAAGGCTTTCCAGAAGTAAATCCAATCAGTTAAAAATGAAAACTTTTCATAGGCTTTCAGATATTTTCTTTCTGATTCAAGAATTTCTTCAAAACTTTTGGGCATATCTGCATAGTAAGGGGGTACAAGTCCAGGTTTGAACTTTTGTCGTAATTCTAATAGTTCTTTAGGGTACAAACTTTGATAATGCCGACTTAAAGGCCTTACTCCTACCAGTTTAAGCTCCAGTTTAACATAATTGTAAAGCATAGGCAATTCATCAAGCCAAAATTTGCGCATAAATTTACCGAAGGCTGTTATTCTAAAATCGTTTTTAAACTTACCACCATTTTCAAGGTTGTTCTTATCATAAACATATTCTTGAAGATATTCAGAATAAGGATACATTGTTCTGAATTTCAACACTTTGATCAATTTTCCGTTTTTGCCGCTTCTCTCCATTGCGAATACAGGTCCGTAAGAAGGTGACATGTCATAGTAAGGAGGTTTAATTTTTCGGGCAACGAAGTAATATAAATAACCGTGGATTTCTTCATGTACTACTTCAAATCCACATGAATATAATCTTCCCAAAGTTTCTGCACGGCTTAAAATCCGGTTTCTCCCTCCGGTTAGGGCAAAATAGGCTTGTTTTGTAAGGGGTAATTTAGGAAATACCCTTTTAAAAATATAATCACCAACCAGATATAGCCTGTTGATGATTCCGGGAAACTTGTTTAATAATCTTTCTTTTCTTAATTCGAGGGTTTCAGCACAGCCAATAAAAACAGTATTGTATGATATGTTTTCGTTAATGGCCTCAAAAAATTTGTTGATTCTTCTTAAATCATTGATTCGTTTTAGGTTCACAACAGCGGTGATACTCTTTTTCTCAAATTTTTCAATATTAAAAGCCGTTGATGTGCTAAAAACCTGTGTATTGGGGCTATTTATATTAACGTAGGAAGAGATAAGCTTTAGAACAGCTGAACCAGCTTCTTCTTTAATTCTGTTTTCCAGATGACTTAATTGACTTACCCCATGGGGAATTAACTGCTCTAAAACTACTTCCTCTCCAAGTACTAATTTTTCTGCCATATTATTAAGATTTTTCCCACCCTAACGTATCAAATTATGATACTAATTCATTTCTGTCAAGTTGATATTTATTTTTGTTGACAAAATTTTCTGTTTAAAAGAAAAATTTATCAAACCTAAAATTGTTTAAAGAACACGAAATTATTATAAATACTTCAAAAAACTTCTAAGTGATATACTGAAATATAATGCAAAATTTACTTAATGGGTTATAATTCATAATATTTGAACGTGATTTCTTGGTATTTGAATTTCAACAGACCGGTCAAGCTGATCTATCCTTAGAATTATTATTTTTTTATTATTATATGAAACCATTTCTGCCTTCAACCCTTTTAGTGGGCCTTTTACAATTTCAACATCGGAACCTTCAGGAATTTTTTCTGCAAGTGGCTCGGTTGTTATATCTGTAGAAAGAATCCATTCAATATTATCAATTTGTTTTTGAGGAATTTCAACTGGTTTTCCCTCAAAACTTATATACCTTACAACACCAGCTATATTAAGGACTTCATAATAGTATTTTGGTTCTGTCAAAACAAAAATGTAAGATGAAAACAAAGGTAACTCTACCCATTTCTTCCTGTCGCTCCATTGTCTTAGCGTTTTAACCAAAGGCAAATAAGAACGAATACCCTTTATTTTTAAAGCCTTTTCTACTTTTTTTTCATAACGTGGCCGCGTATAGACTGCGAACCATTTACTCTTATGCATCTTTTTTTTAAATATTCGGCAAAAATACAATTAATATAGTAGATGTAAAAGGTAAAAATACATTTATAACCTAAAATTTATTTGTTATAGTAATTACTTAATGATAAGTTAAAAATTAGCAATATTTGATTTATTACTCAAAGTCTAATTATTATTACTTTTGTTTCCTTCCAATTTTTGAAAACCTGGGGTAGTTCTTCCGGTTCCCTTGATTAGAAATTATAAAATAACTTGCAATGCATAAGAGAATACAATTTGGGTTAATTGGAGGTGCCGGTTACATAGCACCTCGTCATATGAAAGCCATCAAAGAAACAAACAATAACCTTGTGGCAGTGCTGGATCCCTTTGATAGTATTGGGGTTATTGATTCTTATTTTCCCGAAGCTGATTTTTTTACAGAACCTGAGCGATTTGATCGGCACATGGACAAATTGAGAAAAAAGGGTGATAACGCCATAGATTATGTAAGTATTTGTTCGCCAAATTACCTCCATGATTCACACATCAGAATGTCTTTACGTAACCAGGCTAATGCAATATGCGAGAAGCCCCTCGTATTAAATCCCTGGAATGTTGATGCACTGGAAGAAATTGAAAAAGAAACAGGGAAAACAATTTACAATATTTTACAATTGCGTCATCACCCTGCAGTTGTTGACCTGAAGAAGAAGATAGAAAACGGGCCTTCTGATAAAATTTATGATATTGATTTGACATACATTACATCAAGAGGATCATGGTATTTTTATTCCTGGAAAGGGAATAACGAAAAGTCTGGAGGTATAGGTACAAACATTGGCATTCATTTTTTCGATATGCTTACATGGATTTTTGGAAATGTAAAAGAAAATATAGTTCATATAAGTAAGCCAGACAGAGCGGCTGGTTTTCTTTTGCTTGAGAATGCCAGGGTAAGATGGTTTTTAAGCGTTAATAAAAGCGATTTGCCTCAATCAATAAAAAATTTGGGTCAGCCGACTTACCGATCTTTAACTCTTAATGGTGACGAATTTGAATTTAGCGGGGGATTTACTGATCTTCATACAGTTACCTATAAGAATATTCTTGATGGGAATGGCTTTGGCTTATCGGCTGTAAGACCTAGTATATCTATAGCTTACGACATAAGAAACTTACAACCGGTGGGCCTGAAGGGTGATTATCATCCTTTGAGCATAAATAAATAAGATATTTTTAGGATCCAAAATTATAGAGGACTTAAGCCTGCCTCTATTTCGGCTCTATTGCTCTCAAGCCATTTAGGGAGTTTTAGTTCATTACCAAGGTTTTCCAGGGGCTCATCAATGAGAAATCCGGGGTCGGCGGTGGCTATTTCCATATGAATTCCTCCAGGCTCCCGAAAGTAAACAGATTTGAAATACTGCCTGTCCATAACCGGAGAAGGTTGAAATCCTTTTTTAATAAGGTGTTTACGTATTTGATCCTGAGTATGTATATCAGGGGTTTGAAATGCAACATGATGAACGGTTCCTGTTCCTGGTATATAATTGGGAACAGAAGGGCGAGAGACCAAATCTATAAAATGACCCGGCATATTGTTACCTGAATATAATCGGATCCGTTCATTAGATTCAATGGTTATTGAATGGCCCATGTGTTTGATGAAAAATTCTAAAGAAGGTTCTGCTGAAGCATAACTAAGAGTAATCGAATATAAACCTTTAATACCATGTTCAGCAGGAATAC
>JAABRR010000035.1 GCA_011390785.1 Sphingobacteriia bacterium | reverse complement strand
ATAATATGTTATCTAAATCCGGATTAAAAAATACGGCTGCCCTAATCAGTTTTGCCTTAAAGAATAATGTTATAGAAGTATAGTAAAAAAAAAGGGTTGTCTTTTCACAAAGACAACCCTCACACCACTAACACTGTAAAACAATAAAACCAAAAACTTGGATTTCCTGATGGATATCCAATTTTATTTGCTTGGAATAAGCTATTTTTTAAAATAAGCAACTTGCCATAATATAGATAAACTCTGATACCTCCCCATTCAGAGAGAAAAAGACAAGTTAATTTCAAAATGTATCCGACAACACTTGAAAGCTTAATCAAATTCTCTGACATGCCTCCATATAAACAATCTTCAACTAACGACTATGATTTAACAATGTCTCTTCTTTCGGTTTAAATATTGGCAATGTCTGTCTATTATCAGGCAAGTTGCTGTACTGTTTTTTATTTATGTCGAAATATTTTAAGCTCAAATCTTTAAAGAACAATCATAGATCAAATGTAATACAGCTTTTTACTCTATACAATCCGTTTAATTACTAATTTTTTTTTAAGTAATTGCCACAAATAAAATGATTGAATTATTTTTAAAAAATTCAAAATACGAATAAATAAACACTTGATATACAGGTTTATATATATAAATGAGCAATCTTCTCTTGACACGGTTTAGAAAAGATTATTTAGAAAATTTGTCTTTTTTATGTTAAATCCTAGCCTATTTTTATAACAATTTTACCAAATTGTTCCTGACTTTCCATATGTTTAAAGGAAAGCTCTGCATCTTCCAATGGGAAAATCTTATCTATCTCTGGTTCAATACGATGTTTATGAATAAAGGATATCATATTTTCAAAGTCAAAGGGACTACCCATAGTGGTTCCTAAAACAGAAATTTGTTTCCAGAATATTTTGGCTGGAATTATTTCGGGGAGTTTCCCTGCAGTACCACCATAGATAACTATCTTACCACCTGTATGTAACAAAGAAAAGAACAGATCAAAGTTTTCTCCACCAGCTCCATCAACGATCAGGTCAAAACCTTCAGGCTGTTTTTCCTGTAATTGCTTGTCCCAATCATTCGATGAGTAAAGAACACCATCTGTAGCTCCGATCTGTTGCGCTTTTTTTATTTTTTTCTCTGAACTGCTCGTTACAAAAACAGTTGCACCAATAGCGTGAGCATACTTTATCATAAACATTGAGACTCCACCACCAGCTCCTGTAATCAGCACTTTTTGGTTACTTTCCAACCCTCCTCTTGTAAACAAGGCTCTGTAGGCTGTTAGCCCTGCCAATGGAAGAGCCGCAGCTTTTTCAAAACTATAAAATGAAGGCTTTTTAATAATGTTTTCTGCAGGCACACATACATATTCTGCCATGGTTCCCTGTTCGGGTAAACCGAGAATCTGAAATTTTTCTGAGTGAAAGTTTGGATTATCCCCCCAATTAATTGCCGGATTAATAATTACTTCCTGATTGAGTAAATCCTTGCTTACTCCATCGCCTAGCATGTCTACAATTCCTGCTCCATCTGATCCGGGTACAACAGGATATTTACTATCACGGTAAATCCCTTTTTTTATCCAATGATCCCTTCGATTAAGAGCAGCTGCAAAGATTTTAACTCTAACTTCTCCCGGGGCAGGCTCTGGATTGGACAATTCATAAATAGAAAGATGATCTGGAGATGAAATTATGATTGCTCTCATAATATAATTGTTTAATGGTTTTCTAAATCAGGTTTAATATTAAATTTCCTTTTCAGTTTTTTAATTAAGCAATATATTTGCAGAAAATTTTTGATAATAAAACATTATAAGTTTCATCTTTGTTTAAACTGTTTGAATTAGCTTATGCAGCAGGCGTATATATGATTCATTCTTTTAAAATAACTTTTCAAGATTCTTACTTAAATTCTAATGATAATCAATTTTTTACTTTAATCTATTAATTTCTTTTTATGAAAAAATCAGTTTTATGGCTTTTTGCCTTAGTACTATTGGTATCCCATGTTTCAGCCCAGGATACTACAGAAGTTGAAAAGCCCTGGAAATTTTCCGGCTTTTTCCAGCAAAATCTTAATCAGGTGAGTTTTACAAACTGGGCAGCAGGTGGTGAAAGCTCTTTTGCATCTACCTCTAATGCGCGGGTTACAGCCAATTATACGAAGAATAAATTAAAGTGGGAGAATTATATTGATTTATCTTACGGTATAGTTAAAACAGAAGATGACCCTATAAGGAAAAATACTGATAAAATTGATATGTTTTCCAAATTGGGTTATGAGCTTTCCCCTAAGATTAACTTTTCATCGGTGGTAAACTTTCTTTCTCAGTTTGATAAGGGTTTTAAAGCTCCTGGCGATGAAATGTATGTTTCCAGATTTTTGGCTCCTGGCTATTTAACTGTTTCGTTGGGTTTTGACTATAAACCAATCGATTACCTTTCTATTTTCTTTTCACCCGCCACAGGTAAGTTTACTTTTGTTTTGGATGAAACTTTATCTGAAACCGGTGCATTTGGTGTTGACCCGGGAGAATCTGTAAATCCTGAATTCGGTGCTTTAATGCGTATTGAATTTGAAAAGGAAGTAATTACAAATGTGAATATAAATTCACGAATTATATTGTTTAATAATTATACCGATTCTGATGCATCGAACAGAAAAAATACAGATGTAGACTGGTTAACAGGTATTAATATGCCCATTAATAAATTCATTACGGCAAGTGTTGGATTTCATTTACTTTATGACCATGATATCAAAATACCGAAAACGGGAATGGTAAATGGCGAAGAAGTTACTCTATACTCTAGACCAACGGTTCAGTTTAAACAACTTTTAGGGATTGGCCTGGTTTATAACTTTTAATTTAAGTGATTTATAAACATAAATAAAAGGGTTGAATGTAAATTCAACCCTTTTTTCAAATTAATCAACCTATCAACCAAAACTTCAGGATATTGCAATCCTGATAAAATATCAAAGTTTTCTATCTGTATCAGTTTTTAACTTGCTGATTTATAAATTAAGCAATTTCAACTTTTCATCAACAGCAGAAATATTTATTTAACAAACAGCATTTCTCTGTATTTGGGCAGTGACCACATTTCGTCATCAACGAGTATTTCGAGTTTATCAACATGGTACCTGATACTTTCAAGAAATGGTTTTACTTCATTGCAATAGAAGATTGCCTTCTTACTGGCTTCTTCAATAGTATTGGCTTCTTTTCTTTTGTCAATCATCTCCTGTACATCCTTACGAATGGACGAAATGTGCTCAGAAATTTTGCTGATTATGTAGATTTGTAATTCTGCCTGGGTTTCAAACTGATCTTTTGGAAGGATCTCCTTTAATCCTTTTACATTAGCAACCAAAACATTCTGGTATTTAATAGCAGTAGGGATAATGTGGTTTCCAGCCAAATCTGCAAGTACCCTGGATTCAATCTGTATTACTTTGGCATAATTCTCATGTCTGATTTCCCACCGAGCTTCGAGTTCTTTTTCGGTAAGTACATTGTTTTCTTCAAAAAGTTTTTTGGTTTTTTCTGAAACATAAGAAATCAATGCATCGGGAGTATTCATCAGGTTAGAAAGACCTCTTTTTTCAGCTTCTTTTACCCACTCTTCACTGTATCCGTTTCCTTCAAAAAGAATTGGCCATGATTCGGTAATGTATTTCCTCAGGATTTTAAAGATTGCTTCATCCTTATCTTCGCCTTTGCTGGTAGCTTTTTCAAGAGTGTTCCTGAAAGTTCTGAGTTGACTGGCAAGCATGGTGTTCAAAACAATCATGGTTGGAGCACAATTGGCAGATGAGCCTACAGCTCTCACTTCAAATTTGTTACCTGTAAAGGCTACCGGAGAGGTACGATTACGATCGGTATTATCTAAAATGATTTGAGGAATTTTTCCAATATTGAGTTTCAATTCAGTTTTTTCTTCCGGGGTCATTTTACCTTCCTTAACTTTCTTTTCAATATCGCTCAATACTTTTGTTAGCTGTGAACCGATAAAGATAGAAATTATAGCAGGAGGGGCTTCGTTGGCACCTAAACGGTGATCATTTCCGGCAGAAGCAATAGCGGCTCTCAAAAGATCAGCATTTTCATGCACTGCTTTAATGAAGTTGACAAAAAATGTCAGAAAGAGTAGGTTCGTTTTGGGTGTATGGCCCGGACTAAGCAGGTTTTTACCTGTATTGGTAGACAATGACCAGTTATTGTGTTTTCCGCTTCCGTTGATACCGGCAAATGGCTTTTCATGGAATAATATTCTGAATTTATGTCTTCTGGCAACCTTATCCATAATTACCATTACAAGCTGGTTGTGGTCTATTGCTAAATTGGCTTCTTCAAAAACCGGAGCAAGTTCAAATTGATTGGGGGCTACTTCATTATGCCGTGTTTTAGCAGGTATACCCAGTAACCATGCTTCATATTCAAATTCTTTCATAAAGGCTTTGACTCTGGGAGCTATTGCGCCAAAATAATGATCTTCTAATTGTTGACCTTTGGCAGGAGCGTGGCCGGTTAGAGTTCTTCCGGTCATTACAAGGTCGGGCCTTGCGTGGAAAAGAGCTTCATCTACAAGAAAATATTCCTGTTCCCATCCCAGGGTTGAATAAACTCTTGTTACGCTGCGGTCAAATAATTGGCAAACCTGAGTTGCTTCATTATCAATAGCGGCTGTAGATTTTAACAAAGGAGTTTTGAAGTCCAGCGCTTCACCGGTATAGGCAACAAAGATAGTGGGGATACAAAGAGTTCCATCCATAATAAAGGCGGGTGAGGATGGGTCCCAGGCAGAGTATCCGCGGGCTTCGAAAGTATTTCTTAATCCACCACTGGGGAAACTACTGGCATCGGGCTCTTGTTGTACAAGCTTACCACCATCAAACTGCTCAATACTTCTGTTGTCAGATGCAGGATTAAAAAATGCATCATGTTTTTCTGCAGTAGCACCTGTAAGGGGTTGAAACCAGTGGGTATAGTGAGTTGCTCCCTTACTTAAGGCCCACGCACGCATTGCAGACGCAACCTGATCAGCAATTTTCTTTTCTATTTTTTCTGATTTTTCAATGTTTTCGGTGATGCTTTTATAAACATCTTCGGGAAGATATTCCCGCATAGCGCGATCATCAAAGACGCTCTTTCCAAAATATTCGGATACTTTTGTAGACATATCCGGAACAATAACCGGCTCATGGCTTAACGCCTCTTTTAATGCTGTAAATCTTCTGTTGCTCATAATTTGAAAAAGTTTAAGTTTGACGGCAAAAGTAGTAAAAAATTAAGGGTGCAAACTAAAAAATGTCATAAAAAATAAAAAATGGGTAGAAAAAATTATATAAAGGTTAAGTAAAGTATATTTTTAGTTCTTTCTGATCATTTTTTATTAAAGTTATCTAAACCTTAATTTAAACATACTAAATTCAGGTGTTTTAACACTCTTTTTCAGTAGGATTGCGGATATATTTTTGTAGGTAATAGTTTAACTTTGCCAACTGGTCTTTTATTTAGTGAGATAATTGAGAAATTGTTTCCTTTTTCAGGTATGGCTTTTTACTCAAAATATTTATGGATGCCCTGATTATAGCAACAAATATTTTGTTTTTTCGTAAAGTAAGTAAGCTAATTAAAGTAAAAATCATAAATTAACGTTTTAGTTTAGCCAAATTATTAAATGCATAAGTATTGAAAAGGTATAGGTATTGAAAATAGCAAAACTTACAATTATATTAGGGTTACTGATTCTAAGCAGTAATTTTTCATTAGGGCAGGGCAGGCAAACAAACGAACAGGAGCCTCCTACAACCCGTATATTATTTATTTTTGATGCATCACAGAGCATGTTTGCCCGCTGGCAAAGCGATATGCGTATTAATATTGCACGAAATCTGCTTATCGAACTTCTTGATAGCCTTAAGAATACCGAAAATACTCAGTTAGCACTCAGGGTATACGGGCATCAGAAAAGATTTCCACCCCAGGATTGTAATGATTCCAAGCTGGAAATTCCTTTTTCCGAGAACAATATCTTCCAGATTAAGCAACGTTTAAAAAGTATAACACCACGGGGTACAACGCCTATTGCCATGTCTTTGGAAAGATCACAAAACGATTTTCCTCCTTGTGATAATTGCCGTAATATAATTGTATTAATTACTGATGGAATTGAAGAATGTGGTGGAGATCCCTGCGCTGTGTCTCGCGAGCTGCAAAAACAGGGAATTGCCCTAAAACCATTTATTATTGGAATTGGCAGGGATTTTAGGGCAGATTTTGAATGTGTAGGCCAGTATTTTGATGCCACCAGCGAAGTAGAGTTCAGACAAAGCCTTAACATAGTAATTTCACAAGCCTTAGATAATACCACTGCTCAGATAAATCTGCTTGATGTTTACGGAGTTCCTTCAGAAACAAATGTTCCTGTTACCCTTTATGATCATAAAAGTGGTAAAATTGCTGATAATTTTGTTCATACTTTAAATCATCGGGGCACTCCTGATACTATTTATTATCTTGATCCTTTAATGGTTTATGATATTAAAGTTCATACTGTTCCACCTGTAATTCTGGAAGAAGTGAAAGTTAATGCCGGAAAACATAATATTATCCCGGTAGATGCGCCACAGGGAAGCCTTACCATGCTGGTAGGCGGTGCTACACAGGTTGCTTACAGGGCTATTGTAAGAAAAGCCGGCGAAATGGAGACCCTTACAACACAAACATTTGGTAATACTGAAAAATATCTTGTAGGAAATTATGATCTGGAAATATTATCATTGCCTCGTATTCATGTTTCTAACGTAGAAATATCGCAAAGCCATAATACAACAGTAGAAGTTCCACAGCCAGGAATTGCTGTTATCAGATTACCCGCACAAGGTTATGCCAAAGTATTACATGAGGAGGGAAATGAGTTACATGTTATTCATGTGCTCAGAGATAATACACAAAGTGAAACGATCTATCTGCAGCCTGGCAATTACAGGGTTATATACAGGCCAAAGGCAGCCAGTCAAACTATTTTTTCTATCGATAGGTCATTCCGGATAGAATCCGGCATATCTACTATGGTCAATTTAATGTTCTAGCTTTCACCCCTGTAGTAATTATTTAATTTCTTTATTAAGGGCCCGCTGAAAAACACTCAATCAGCTGGTTGTTAATTTACTATGTTAATATTCTAAACGTTGGGAGCAAGGATTATTAATTAATTATTCGAAAAACTATGCATTTACATGTCGTTGGTTTTCAGCAGGACTTATTAAATAATATCATCAATCTTTTTTCAGAGGATCATTAAACTTTTAAGATTAAGATGAGTCTATGTTGCATGGTTGAAGATTATTCTTTCTTTCCTGTGATCAAATTTTATTGATGGTTATATGGATCATTATTCCGATGATAAACTTCTGGAACTCTTTCATCATGGCAATAATCCAAATTATGCCTTCGGACTACTTGTGCGCAAATACCAGGAAAAGATCTATTGGCATATAAGACGTCTTGTGTTGGACCATGAAGACGCCAATGATATTGTTCAGGAAGTATTTATCAAAGCATGGAAGGGACTTGAGAATTTCAGGGCAGATTCAGGGATTTACACATGGCTTTACCGGATTGCAACCAACGAAGCATTAAGCTTCCTGCAACGCAAAAAACGGCGCTTTTTTATTCCCTGGCAAGATGTTGAAAATAATATGCTCAATAAAATTGATTCAGACTCATGGTTTCAGGGGAATGAAATCCAAAAGAAATTGCAAAGAGCTATTTTAAAGTTACCCGAAAAGCAAAGAGTTGTATTTAATTTGCGATATTACGATGAAATGAAATACGAAGAAATGTCTGAAGTTCTGCAAACTTCTGTTGGTGCATTAAAGGCATCTTATCATCACGCGGCAAAAAAAATTGAAGAATTTGTAACCAAAGATTAAACTCTTTAGACTATTTATAGTCAAAGCACCAAAACCCTTGTTATGGAAAAAAAAATTACAAATAATGAATTGCATCAAATAGCTCCCGAACTGAATAAACTTAGGAAGGAAAACCCTTTCGCTGTTCCGGTTGATTATTTTCAGGAGTTACCACAAAGCATTCAACAAAGCATTTCTAAGGAAAAGAAACCTTCTCCGGTTGTTTCTTTTTTTTCCAATCCACGGTTTGTCTTGTCTGGAATAACAACTTTTTTAGTTATTATTTTTGCTGGTTATTTCTATTTTATTAAAGAAGCTTCCAATGGTTTAAACAACCAGGATTGGGTTATGGATGAATTAGCGTGGTATTCTGATTACCAGACTGATGTATACTACGACATGGTTTTATCTTTGGAGGATAATCAGGTTGAAGAAACACCCGATCTTGATTTAACTGACGAGCAAATAATTGATTATTTACTCGATTATAGTTATTATTTGGTTGATTATCCGGCTGTTGAAATTGATTCTTACCAATAAAGCTTTAACTGCATTTTTAAAATTTAAACGATATGGAGATATTTTCGATGAAAAAATTATCAATCTTATTAGGGCTTTTGTTACTTTCTTCAACTTTTGTTGAAGCCCAGCAACCCCGTCGAGGAGCTATACAACAACGTTTTCAGGAGTTGGAATCGCGCAGGGTAGCTTTTATAACACGTGAACTTTCTCTTACGCCAGAAGAGGCCCGGGTATTTTGGCCAGTTTACAATGAGTATCACGATAAAAGATTAAAAATGATGGTATTGCATCGAAATCAGCGATTAGAAAGTGCGAATGTGGAAGATTTAACAGAGCAGGAGTTGATGGAAATTGCTGATAATGAAATTTTGGGGCTTGAAGAAATGGCATCCCTGCGCAGGGAATACCATGAAAGATTCAAAGAGATTCTTCCCATTTTAAAAGTAGTAAAGCTTTATAATGCCGAGCGCGGCTTCAACCGGCAATTATTACAGGATGGGAGAGGTCCGGCGCCTGGTCGTGGACGAAATTAGAATCTGCCCATTATTTAAAAAATATTTTCCAACCATTTTCTCAACCTGCTGCCTCTACGCTTTTCGTCAGCAGGTTTTTTCTCTTCGGGTGTTTCCTTTTTTGGTCCAAAGAGTATATCCCACCAATTTTCATCAGGCAATTCATCAAGATACATGGTGCAGTCAAGTTTTGAAGCCAGCGAGTAGGGTAAAGGAATGAAATCTCCCTGCAAATATTTGCGTGTTGTTGTATTTCGGCTAATTCGTCTGTGGTACTCTCCCCAAAACGGGACAGCACTATTCGAAGAATTTACCGGTGATTTGTAAATCTGTGTAAAGGCCGGATTTTCAAGTCCTGTCCATACGCCGGTTACCAGGTTTGGTGTAAAGCCAATAAACCAGGTGTCCGTATTGTTTTGGGTTGTGCCGGTTTTGCCAGCCAAATTGCCTGTTAACCCATAAGTATAGCGTAAAGAACCTGCAGTTCCACTATCTACAACCATTTCCATCATTCTGCGGATGAGCATGGAGATTTCAGCATCAAAAGCTGCTGGTCGCTCCTTTACGGGGTTCGCTTTATAAAGGATTTTTCCATCTTTATCTTCAATTTGTAACAGCCACTGTGGTTCTAAATATATGCCGTTGTTTAGGTAGGTTGCATAGGCAGCAGTAAGTTCAAGCAGATTAACGTTTGCTGTGCCCAGGGCCAGAGATGGAACAGCAGGAAGATAAGATTTTATACCCGATTTATGGGCATTTTCAATTACCGGTAATATTCCGGTTAGGCCAATATAATGAGCTGATATGGTATTTACGGAGTTTGCCAGCGCCCCGTGCATGCTGTAGTAACCCAGGTACTCTCTGCTGGAATTGGCCGGGCTCCAGTTTTCATATTCTTCATATACTCTTTGTTCGTTGCTAACGTATTCGCAGGGATCTATACCCATTTGCAAAGCGGTAGAATATAAAAAGGGTTTGAAAGTGGACCCCGCCTGACGACCCGCCAAAACATGGTCATACTGAAAATAGCGAAAATCTATACCACCTACCCAGGCCCTGACGTATCCATTTATCGGATCGATAGAAACCAACCCGGCATGAAGTAGCTTTTGCATCATGAAAATTGAATCGAGTGGCGTTATTTCAACAGGGTCTGTTTTATTCCATTGATACACTTCGAGAATTTGGGGAGTATTGAAGTTTTCTGTAATCTCATTCTGAGACATGTTGATTGCTGCTAAAGATTTGTAACGATCACTCTCTTTCATAAGAGTTCTGATAAGTGGCATAGCAGCTTGTCGGGATATGTTCTTGTAGTAATTATCCAGAATTTTTTGTTGCCGTGAAATTTGCACTTTCATGGCTGATTCGGCCATTAACTGAAGATCATAATTGATGGTTGTATAGATTTTGAGTCCATCAGTATAAAGATTATAATCTGTTTGATTTTCAGTGTTGTAGTTGGTGATAATTTGAGAAATCAATTTTCTTAGGGTCTCTCTGAAGTAAGGAGCAGGCCCCTGATTGTGGGTAATGGGGTTGTAGTTTAGTATTAAGGGGAGTTCAGAAAGAGAATCCGACTCTTCCGGGGTAATGTATTCATATCTTTTCAGTTGCGCTATAACCACATTTCTTCTGGTAGTAGCCCTTTCGGTTTGCAGGCGTGGGTTGTAATAAGTTGTAGCCTTCAACATTCCGATTAAAACAGCTGCTTCTTCAATGGTTAAGTCAAGTGGATTTTTATTGAAATATCTTAATGATGCAGCACTGATACCAAAAACATTCTCGCCAAAGGGTACAGTATTTAAGTAAAGGGTAAGTATTTCATTTTTAGAATAAACTTTCTCTAATCGACGGGCAATAATCATTTCTTTTAGTTTATTCACCGGCATATACCATATTGAATTATTTTTCCTGACAAATAAATTTTTTGCAAGTTGCTGTGTTAAAGTACTACCACCACCCGATGATTCATCCCCTAAAAGGATTGTTTTAAATACTACCCTGGCAAGGCTTTGATAATCAATTCCGTTATGGTTGAAGAACCGTACATCTTCAGTAGCGATAAGGCTGTTAATTACATTTTCTGAAATCTGGATTAAATTGGCGTGCGACCTGTCGTAAATAAAATATTTACCCAATAGCTCCCCATTCTCAGCATAAATTTCTGATGACAACTGATTTTCAACCGCTGCCAGTTCATGGCTTGTGGGAAGTTTTCCGAATAGGCCTGCCCAAACTGTAAGTAAAAGAAGTAGGTTTAATGTGATTATAGTTACAAAGCCCCAAAAGGAGATTTTGATAATCTGCTTAAGTGTTTTCTTGCGTGCTTTTGCACCAGCAGTTGATGTGCGATTTTTTTGTTTTTTTTTGTTTTGGAATACTTTAATCAAAATCGGGTGATTAGTTTAATATCTATTATAAATAATGTCGGTAAAAACTCATATTTTCTTACAAGCCTAAATAATGAAAAATAACGATACACCGGCAACACTTATTGCCGCGCCTATAATTTCTTTCCAGCTGACAGGCTGTTTAAAGAATATTACCGTTGGTGGAATAATAAGAATAGGAGTAATCGCCATAATTGTTGAAGCTATACCGGTAGATGTATGTTGAGCAGCCAAAAGAGAAAGAGATACCCCTATAAATGGACCAAATGTAGCCCCAAGCAGCATCAACATCATGGGTTTTACCTGCGGCAGGGCTGCCAAAACGGCTTTCCACCTTCTAAAAAAACTTATCAGAATTGAAAACCCAAATATACCTGCAATTATTCTGATTTGTGTGGCTGCAAAAGGATTATAATCACCCATACCATATTTGCTGAGAACATAACCTGTTGCCTGGCCAACAGCACCCAGAAAGGCAAAAAACAAACCTTTTACCGGATATTTTACTTTTGTGCCATCTTTTGATTTCCGCTGAAAAATTACCAATGCAATACCAGATATGGTCATTAACATACCAACCAAATTAAACAGAGTAAGGGTTTCACTCATAAGAAACCAGCCCAAAGTTGCTGTAATAGGTGGTACCAGGGTCATTATCAGCATCGACAAACGGGAACCAATAAGCGTAAAAGCTTCAAATAAAAATAAATCACCTATTACAAAACCTACAATCCCCGATAAAATCAGCCAAAACCAGGCGTAGGAAGAGGCATCTGTGGGTAAAGCCAACCCCCTGTTGAACCAGGAAAAAAGACTCAATAAAGCCAGTCCCATAAATAGCCTGATGATATTTACAGCAACACTACCTACTTTACGGCTTGCGGTTTCGAAGGATAATGCTGTTATTGTCCAGCAAAAGGCAGTTGCCAGCGCTGCAAGTTCTCCAATACGGACTTCCATAGGGTATAAAAATTTGGCGCAAAGTTAGATTTTTCCGATGAGTTCTCATGGGATTATCCTCATTGATGGCAGATATTTTTTAACACAAATAATAAATGATAATATTTGTAATTTGTTGACGTTAATCATCGACCATTTAGTTCTGAAATGACATCATATTTAGAATTATTTGATTTACCTTTAAGTAACCGTTGATTTAAATTCTCAAAATGAAAAATATTTTGCCATTCTTCCGTTTTGTATTTACCAGTATCATTATGATTATCAGCTTGATAAACCTTTATGGGCAAACCAGCCGATATACCATAAGTGGTATTGTATACGAAAAAGGAAGCCGTGAAACTTTGATTGGTGTTAATATTTACGAGCCCAACCTACGTTTGGGAACCACCACGAATACCTATGGATTTTATTCTATAACACTACCGGCTGATAGTGTAGAATTATTGTTTTCATACGTGGGTTATACACCTGTAATAAAGGATATGGTGCTGACAGAAAATATCCGTCTTGATATTGAGCTGGATCCCACTCTTGATTTACAAGAAGTTGTGGTAACGGGCGAACGTCTTTTCCGTATTTCTGAAAATACCCAAATGTCGAGACTGGATATACCCATTCAGCAAGCCCGTAATATCCCATCACTACTGGGAGAAAAAGATATGTTTAAAGTGCTGCAGCTAATGCCGGGGGTTCAGTCGGGCACTGAAGGTACCAGTGGATTTTATGTAAGGGGTGGAGGCCCCGATCAAAACCTGATCATACTGGACGATGCGATAGTATATAATGCCAGCCACCTTTTTGGATTTTTCTCCGTTTTTAATGGCGATGCAGTAAAAAATATGCAATTGTACAAAGGCGGTTTTCCGGCAAGATTTGGAGGACGTTTATCATCAGTACTTGATATACAAATGAAAGATGGTAACAAAGAAAAATTCTCCGGTGAAGGTGGTATTGGTCTTATCAGCAGCAGATTAACCCTTGAAGGGCCTATTGTAAAAGAGAAAGGGTCGTTTTTGATTTCCGGGAGAAGAACCTATATCGATGCCCTGATTGCCCCTTTTGTTCCTGATGATGGTGCAGCAGGCTATTTCTTTTATGATTTGAATACCAAACTCAATTACGATATTGACAAAAATAACCGTATTCTCGTAAGCAGTTACATGGGGCGCGACAAATTTTTCTTTAGAGATCAATTTAGCTCAGGTGAGTTTGAAGATGAAATGGAAGGTGGCTTGTTTTGGCAGAATGTTACAACTACGGTAAGATGGAACCGCATTTTTAATGATAAACTTTTTGCCAATGCATCTTTTATCTTTTCCGATTACACCTTACAAATATATTCGGAAGAAAGTTACAGAGATAAAATTAACAATGAGACTTCGGCATTTGAACTTCGATATACTTCCGGTATTCAGGATATTGGTGGAAAATATGATATTAGCTGGAATCCGATACCCAACCATCATGTTAGAGCGGGTTTTCAAACCATAAGGCATAAATTTACACCCAGTGCCATCGTATTGCGCGATGATGATATTGGCAAACTGGAGCGTAATGCCGAACTGCATTATTCATTAGAATCAGGTTTGTATGTTGAAGATGAGATAGATTTTGGCGATTTTGTTACCATCAATCCTGGTTTGCGATTCAGCCATTTTTATACAAATAACAATTCGTATCAGTATCTGGAACCCAGATTTGCATCCAACGTATTGTTGCAACCACTTTTGAGTTGGAAAGCATCTTTTGCTTCCATGAATCAATACGTACATTTATTAAGTACAACAGGTATTGGTTTGCCAACCGATTTATGGGTGCCATCTACAGAAAAGATTGCACCACAGCGAACCTGGCAGGTAGCAACCGGGTTTGCCTATGACTGGCTGGATAAAAATCTTGAATTTTCTATTGAAGGCTATTACAAAAAATCGAATGGTATCATCGGGTATAAAGAGGGTGCATCTTTTCTTTATATTGAAGATCCTGAGAATGCAACATCATTTTCATGGCAGGACAATATGACCAGTGGCGAAGGCTGGGCCTATGGTGTGGAATTTCTTGTGCAAAGGAAATTTGGCAAACTATCCGGCTGGGCAGGTTACACCCTCTCCTGGATTCAACATCGCTTTGATGAACTAAATTTTGGTGAAACTTTCTGGGCACGATACGACAGAAGACATGATATCTCCCTGGTGGCTATTTATGAAATTTCTCCCAGGATCACCTTTAGCGGTACATGGGTTTACGCTACCGGCAATGCCTTCGATTTGGCAACTGGCCGGATGCCGGTTGTAACTCATAACCCGGTGGGCGAAAGCCCGCAGTATTATGATACCTGGTGGAATTCAGCCAGTATATATGACAAAAAGAATAGTTTCAGAGCGGCTTCTTATCAAAGGTTGGATTTGGGTTTCCAGTTTCATAAAGAATTCACAGCCTTTGGAATCCCCTGGAAAAGAACTATTGAACTGGGTGCATACAATGCCTACAGCCGTAAAAATCCTTTTTTCTACTATTGGGAAACCGTTTATCAATACGATGAATTTGGCAACGATAACCAGGGCGAAGAAAGGAAGCTGATGCAGGTAAGTATTTTTCCGATCATTCCTTCCATTAGTTTTAATTTCAAGTTTTAACATCGAAAATTTAAGGATTATGAAGATAGATATTTCCAATTTTAGAAAGAAAACAAAGAACATCATTAAGATAATGGCTGGGATTGTGATTCCGTCTATGCTGGTTTCATGCGAAGACTTTTTCCTAAGTGAAGCTACCAATGTTGATATTCCCGGCAGTGAACCCCAACTGGTGGTAAACAGTTTTATCTCACCACAGGATTCTATCGGAAGGGTTTACCTGCAATGGTCCGATCCTTATATTGATAATTCGGTGGGTTCTTTACCCAACATCAATTCCTTTGATGTATTTATTGCCAATGAAAATGGTGATGAGGTTCAACTCGACTTTATAGGTACAGACACTTTTATTTTTCAGGTTTCTCAGTTTCCCATTTTAGCTGATAAAAATTATTATTTACGGGTAGAAGATGAAAATGGAATGGTAGCAAAAGCAAGCTGTTTTGTGCCTACTTTCTCAGCCAGCAATCCGGAAATATCCCCCATAACTATTTCTACAGATGAATGGGGAAATACCATCGCTGACATTGAGTGGAGCTTTCAGTCTATCGATACCGGAAATGAAAAATACTACAGAACAGGTGCTTTCTCCAAAACAGTTGATTTTTACAGAAATGAAAACAACCAAATTGAATCGTCTGGAGCTTATTACTATGAATTGGTTCTTGAAAAAGGAATTCCCATATTTTCTGATAATGATGGAAGTGTTTATTCTTTCCGGGCAAGGCATTGGAATTATAGGAATGTCAATACTGGTAATAATTCTGGTTTTCCAACCGACCCTGATGATTTATTCTACTGGACCGTTGACTCAGTTTTTGTGTATTTAATTGAATCAGACAATTCTTATTACCGGTATCATAAAAGTGTTAACGATTATTCCAATTACGGAGATGACAATCCATTTGCCGAAAGTGTGATCATTTACAACAATATTTCCAATGGATTGGGTACTTTTGGGGGATATAATATGAAAAAGTATTTTGTAGCTACGAACAACCCCGAACAGTAATATGTCGTCAACCCTTTTGCTGGTAAGTTTTTTATTTTATACTCTTCTTATACTTGGCATATCACGATTAACAAGCCGTAAAGCTGGTAACGAGGCTTATTTTACAGGCAACAGGAACTCTCCCTGGTATGTAGTAGCCTATGGGATGATTGGTGCTTCGCTATCAGGTGTAACATTTATGTCGGTGCCGGGTTTGGTAAAGGCTGAAAGCTTTTCATACATGGTTCTGGTTTTTGGCTACCTGGCGGGGTATTTTGTTATTGCCTTGGTTTTACTTCCCATGTATTACCGGCTCAATCTTACATCAATATATACCTATCTCCAGCAACGCTTCGGTTTTTCATCCTATAAAACCGGAGCTTTTTACTTTATCCTGTCAAGGTTAATTGGTGCATCGTTTCGCCTGTTCCTGGTAATTAATGTGCTGCAGCTGTTTGTTTTTGATCAGTTGGGAATTCCTTTTGGGGTTTCTGTAGCGGTTTTTATCATCCTTATTCTTTTGTATTCGTTTCAGGGGGGTATAAAAACTATTGTCTGGACTGATACCCTTCAAACTACTTTTATGATTGCCGCTGTGGTGGTCACTATTTTTATCATAGGCAATTCTCTGGGTATGGGCATTTCGGAATTATGGACGGAAGCTTCATCAAAGGGATACACGAAAATGCTGATTACCGATGTTACTGATCCGCGTTTTTTTCTCAAGCAGTTTTTTGCCGGTATGTTTATCACCATAGTTATGACCGGACTCGATCAGGATATGATGCAGAAAAATCTGAGTTGCCGCAACCTGCGCGATGCACAAAAAAATATGTTCACCTTTGGATTTATTCTTATTCCCGTAAATCTGATGTTCCTGTTTCTGGGCGCTGTATTATGGTTGTATGCCGAATCGCATGGTGTTGCAATTCCCCAGACATCAGATAATCTTTTTCCCACCCTGGCCTTGCAGTACCTAAGTGTTTTCGCAGGCCTTACCTTCTTTTTTGGTCTTATTTCAGCTGCCTATTCCAGTGCTGACGGGACATTAACCGCCCTTACCACCGTATTTTGCATCGATTTTTTAGGATTGAAACGGAAAGCAGGTATTACCGAAGAACGAATTAAAAAGATCAGGTATATTGTTCACATCTCTTTTTCCATAGTTGTTCTGTTGATAATTATTGGTTACAGGGCCATCAACGATGCTGCCCTTATCAGCAAACTTTTTACCATTGCCGGTTATACCTATGGGCCTTTATTGGGGTTGTATTTCTTCGGGTTGTACACCCGGAAGTCGATCAAAGACAAGTGGGTGCCCCTTGTGTGTATCATATCTCCGATGGTAAGTTACCTGTTAAGTGTTAATTCGGAACGTTTGTTATGGGGTTACAAATTTGGTTTTGAAATACTTATCGTTAACGGGCTGATAACCGTTCTGGGTTTGGTTATGCTGATAACCCGTAAGGGCGATCCGCAAATTACCTAGTTTTTTTATCAGGGACTATTTGCGGGTTTTGTTATAACCTACTGTTTTGATTATCAATCAACCAATAATTCCTTTATTATCATTTTGACTTTCTCAATTTCTGTAATTGTTAGGTTATCTAATACTTTATAAACACGTTGTTTATCAATTGTGCGAATTTGGTCAAGAACTATCCAGCCTTTTTTATTGTCATGATTGATTTCAATTGTTGTTGGATACTTTTTTGATTGAGTTGTCATGGGTGCAATAATCACCGTATTGAGATATTTATTCATCTCATTCGGAGAAATAATTACACAAGGTCTGGTCTTTTTAATTTCACTACCAACTGTTGGATCGAGATTTACCAATACAATCTGGTATTGTTTTAAATCCATTCTTCAAAATTTTCATCTTCAAAAACATCATTCATAAGTGCCTTGTCATCACCTGACTCATGCATTTTCCTGAATGCGGTTTCCCAACCATTACGAGGGTTTGCTTTGGGTTTAATTACAATATGCCCTTTTTCTAATATCATTTCGACTGTATCTTTGATATTGTATCTTTCCAAAAGGCTTTTGCTTAAACGGATTCCCTTAGAATTGCCTATTTTAATAACTGAAACATCCATAGCTGCTTTTTTTTGTAATCACAAAGTTATTACAGTATTTCAATTTCTCAAAACTTTTCTGTTTTTGTAAATTGATTGACAACCCGAGTATATGCTTTCCTTAGATGTGTTCTCATTGAGTTCATTACGAAGAGTCAATCCCCGGCTATATTTCCAAAAGGATATACTTCAACTGTTGGAATAACAGTGTGTTGCAAACTCTGTTTTGCTGCAAGCATCATTTTATATGCTATTCGGAGTGGGCGCAATGTTTTAAATTGGTTATTTCCAGGGACTATCATCGAGAATGCTATTAAACTGTTCGGAAACGGTCACAGTTTGTACGCTTTTATCGTATAGGTCTTGCTTTGTGCAGGAATTATTAAAACATAAGTATCACATAATTAGTTTGTTGTTGTTTGTGGCACAGAAGGTGACTTGATGATGGCAATTATCATTTTATAAATTTTATTTGAACCATGAAAACAAATTTTTATTCCACTTTAGTTTTATCAGCTTTATTGTTTTTTTCTGCTTCCGGGCAGGCGCAGAATAATAGCCAGGAGAAACCTGTTAAGGATTTCCAGTTAAGTTTATTTCCCGGATTGGGTACCGACGGGTTGCAATCCAGTCAATATCGGTATAAGGTTAGTCTGAACCTGTTTTCCGGGGTAACCGGTGGCCTTGATGGCTTTGAAGCTGGTGGCTTCATGAATATTAACAAAGGAAATGTTCAGGGTGCACAATTTGCCGGTTTTGCAAATATTATCAACGGTGAATTTAGCGGATTCCAGGGCTCGGGCTTTATGAATGTAATCAATGGAGAAGCCGAAGGGCTTAATTTTGCTGGGTTTATGAATACCATTAACGGCGATTATACCGGTATTCAGGGAGCAGGATTTATGAACGTTACCAATGGCAGCAGTGAATCAATTTCTATGGCCGGGTTTATGAATGTTAATCGAAACTCATTTGCCGGAATCCGCCTTGCCGGATTTATGAATACATCAGGCCAGGGATTTCAGGGATTTCAATCTGCAGGTTTTATGAATGTGGCTAAGGATGAAACCCAGGGTATCTCGCTGGCAGGCTTTGGAAATGTAACAGGCAAAACCATGCAGGGAATTCAAATGGCGGGTTTTATGAATATTGCAGACGATATGCAGGGAATTCAGGCAGCAGGTTTTCTGAATGTTGCAAAACAGGCTGATGGAATTCAACTGGGTTTTATCAACTACGCTGATACCATAAATGGATTGCCCGTTGGATTTTTGAGCATAGTGAAAAAGGGTGGATTGCGACAGTGGGAAGCAGGAGCTTCAGACGCCATGTATGCCAACGCATCTTTTAAAATTGGTGTACCGTTGTTCTATAATATTTTCTCTTTTGGTGTAAGACCGGAAGGTGAGAATTTTTTCTTCGGTTTTGGATATGGTGTAGGCTCTACCGTTTATTCAGGTGAAAAATCATCCGTATTGGTCGAGACTCATAGCTACCAGGTGGAAAGTGAGCGGCTATGGCATGACCAACCCACCAATCTTTTGTCAGAACTGCGTGTGTTGTATAAGCACGATCTTACGTCCCAGCTCAGTTTGTTCGCTGGTCCGGTATTGTATAACCATACCTGGGATGCCGGCTCCAACGCAAATATTCCGGAACTTTCTCCGGGTGGATGGGACTTTTACAGCAATAATTTTCATGAAGACTGGAACACACGCTGGTGGGTTGGTGCCAGAGCTGGCCTGGTCTTAAATCTGAACTAAATCCATAAAGATTAATTTGCTGCCTCCGGTTTTTCAGCCTGGCAGGAAAGAATTCCGGGAACTACTTTGTTGCTTCAATAGTGTTGATGTATTCAGCCAAACGTTTAGCAACAATGTAGTTTCCGTTTTTATTCCAATGATTATCTCCGGGTATGAACAGATCGGTGCCAAAGGCAGCTGAGAAGGATGGGTAAATAAAATCAGGATAAAGATTGATAAACCCAATCTGGTTTTCACCTGCTACTTCCTGCCAAAACTGTGTATAACGATTTTCAGTCTGCCTAAGTTTTATCTGTTCGGGCCATGGATGCACACTAATGGTTAGTTTTATTCCATGCTTATGGCATAGTGTTGCCAGCTTCTTAATATTTTCTGCTCCAACCTTTAACCCTTTCTCTGCCAGAGGCCACAATGTTTCATCATAAATCCAGTTACCCACACTATGAAACTGAGGATTGGAAAGAAGGGTTTTGTCATCAAACCCTGAAAAAAAAGTTGCATACATATCCAAAGCATCTTTGTGCTCATCCTGTTGGCTGTATTCTTCAAAAATTTCCGCTTTATTCAGAAATGCCCGGGTTTTTCTGTTTTGGTTCAATTGGGCAAACGTATGGAATGTAAACGACCTGTTTACAAGCCAATGATAGATTTTTATTTTAACCTGGTTCCTCCAGCCCGGTTCTTTCGGCTCATAATTTTCATAAACTATCTCATTTTGAAGATCCGATAGATCGATCACGACAATCATCTCATCAAACCGGAGTTTTGTTTCCTCGAGCAAATATTTGGTTTTCAGGTAGTGTATGCGCGGAGAATAACTTACCGCTGAGGCGTTGAGTATCTCAATGTGCGATGTGTCAACCACCGTGTGTAACATACCGGCAAAGGTCTCACTGAAATTCAGACCCACCCCTTCGCTGTGCGAATCCCCCATGATCAGAATCCGTCTTTTGTCAGTTTGGAGTGGAATTTTTCTGGTGTCAAAATCTCTGAATCCCAGCGAGTTGGTAAACAGGTTGTAGCGGATGTTGTACCAGTTGGCAATTACTTTCTGGTTCGGAATCAGTCCATGATGATAGTAGTGGTGCTCAATCCGCACACTCCGGTCGCTGTACCTGATGAAAATCCGTGCAAGGAGTAAATCGAGTGCAATGAAAAGAACAAGAAAGATAAGAAGTAAGAAAGAGAATACTTTTAAATTGTTTTTTTTCAAACCCATGTTTATTTCTTATTAATCCAAACTATCCAGAAAATCGAACCGGGGCAAAGGCTTTACATTTTGCTGGTTTTCTTTGAACAGAATATAATTTCCCATCACCAGCACATCCATATCGGTTCTCATAAAGCAAACAAAGGCATCTTCAGGTTTGCAAACGATGGGTTCTCCCCGTACATTGAAACTGGTATTGATGATTACCGGATATCCTGTCGTTTTTTCGAATTTTTCTATCAATTTATGGTACCGCGGATTGGTATCAGCATGCACGGTTTGGATACGGGCAGAATAGTCGATATGGGTAATTGCCGGCACATCGCTGCGTTCATAATAAAGTTTTTCGAGCAAAGGGAGTTTGTCGTAATCGTCAGGAAGTTTATTCAATCGTTCTTGCTGCACCGGGCAAACGATGAGCATGTAAGGTGAATCGTAAGGGGTATCAAAAAGATCTTTTGTTTTTTCTGAAAGAACTGATGGGGCAAACGGACGAAAACTCTCCCTGAATTTAATCTGAAGGTTGAGCCGTTTTTGCATCTCCTTATTGCGGGCATCTCCCAAAATGCTGCGGTTGCCCAGAGCCCGCGGTCCAAACTCCATTCTCCCCTGGAACCATCCAACAATTTTACCCTGATTGAGCAGATCCGCTGTTTCCTGTGCCAGGGTTTCGAAAGAATTTCTTTCTTCCCAGGTTGCATTGTATTTGTTCAGGGCTTTAACGATTTCGAATGCTGAAAATTCAGGCCCAAGCAAAGCGCCCTGCATGCTGTCTTTTTGGGGCACTACCATCCGATCTTTATTGAGATAGATATGATAAGTGGCCATTGCCGCACCCAATGCACCACCGGCATCTCCGGCAGCAGGTTGTATCCAGATCCGGTCGAAAATACCACTTCTTTCGAGTTTGCCATTGGCAACACTGTTTAGTGCAACCCCACCCGCCATTACCAGGTTTTTTGATCCGGAAAGCTCTTTGGCTGTTTGGGCCAGTTTCAGCATAATGTCTTCAGTAATCTGTTGTATGGCCAGGGCCATATTGCAGTAAGACTGCCCGATCTCTGTTTCCGGCTTCCTGGGCGGAATCCCGAATAGCTTTTCCCAGCGGTTGTTGTTGGTCATTTTTAATCCGGTGGCATAGCTGAAATATTTCATGTTGAGCACAAAAGAGCCGTCATTGCGCACATCAATAAGATGTTCAAGGGTTTTGCGCTTAAAAGTTTCGGTTTCTTCGGCACCGTTTTGACCGTAGGGGGCCAGTCCCATCAGTTTGTATTCGCCACTATTTACCCTGAAACCGCAATAATAGGTAAAAGCAGAATAGAGTAAACCCAGTGAGTGTGGAAAGTGCATCTCCTTCAAAATGCTGATTTTATTTCCTTTCCCATGCCCTAAGGTGGTTGTGGTCCATTCTCCCACACCATCTACGGTAAGGATAGCGGCATCATCAAACGGGGAGGGGAAGAAGGCGCTGGCTGCATGCGAAAGGTGATGCTCGGGGAAGAGTACCGGGCAATTTTCCAGCCCATGTTTTTTCAGCTCATTGCGTATGTTATGTTTGATCAAAAGTTTTTCCTTTAGCCACACCGGCATAGCCTGGAAAAAGCTGCTCATACCTTTGGGGGCAAAGGCGTGGTAGGTTTCTATAAGCCGTTCAAATTTCAACAGCGGTTTGTCATAAAAGGTAATGTAGTTTACCTGGGACGGATCGGTATCGAGCTGCGAAAGCACATAGGAAAGGGCATTTTCAGGGAAAGCACTGTCGTGCTTTTTCCTGGTGAACCGTTCTTCCTGTGCTGCTGCAATTATTTTCCCGTCTTTTACAATGCATGCTGCGCTGTCATGGTAAAAGGCTGATATTCCGATTATTATTTCTGACATGTTTTCGGATAAGTTTTATCTCATACTTGTTGATTGTCAATTAGTCTAGAACAAGGTATAAATAAACGGTGCTATAGCACTTCCACCGGAAAGGATGATCAGGAAGCTGAAAAACAGCAAAATTACAATAAGCGGAATCATCCAGAATTTTTTGCGGGTCTTAAGAAAGTCGAACAGGTCTTTTAATAGTTCCATGGGTTTGTGTATGTTTAGAAAGGTTTTTCAAAATCGTTTTTAGAAAAAACATGATCCCGGTTTTT
Organism: Sphingobacteriia bacterium; assembly: GCA_011390785.1. Taxonomy (GTDB): domain Bacteria; phylum Bacteroidota; class Bacteroidia; order Bacteroidales; family UBA7960; genus SKVR01. Next base: position 18,916 of record JAABRR010000035.1, on the reverse strand, counting down.
AAAAAGAGATGCCTGCCCTTTTCCAAATAGATTAATTTGCATGGTTTTTCGTATATGCCCCCCTTTTACCAGGCCTACCGGCACTACAAGCAGCAAAAAAATTGCACTGAGAACAATCCGGCTTACAATTTTTCCCATCCCATCGCCAAAGGCCATCCACAAAATTCCAAAATACCTGAATGGAGTAGTCCATATCATTAAAAGAATGGTAATTCCGGTAATAATCTGGATGTAAAGAATTTCCCGTTTGAAAAAGAAGATGATCAGAAAAATCAGGATTAATGCAAGCCCTGAACCGTAAGTTTGGGCCAGGGTTATATTTCGCTTAAATAGCTTCATAGGGAAATTGTTAATGAATTTTACCGGTTTTTTCTGGATTGTAAAATTAGAAATATTTTTTAATTGGCAACTTACCATCAAATATTTGGAGAATGATACAAATTATTTTTCCTAAATTCGCTTTTCCTAAACAGAGAATTATTTCTCAAGTACCTATTTACTTTAGAAGAATGACCGAAAATCCACCCAAACGAATTACCCGTAAATACCGATTTGATTATATCCTGGATTATTTTCAAAAGAACCACCCAATTGCAGAAACGGAACTTCATTACGCAGATTCCTATCAGTTAATGGTTGCAGTAATCTTATCTGCTCAGTGTACCGATAAAAGGGTAAATATGATTACACCCGGCTTGTTTGTCCGGTTTCCTGATCCTTATGCCCTGGCTGATGCTACCGTTGAAGAGATTTTCGAATACATAAAGAGCTGTTCTTATCCCAACAACAAGGCAAAGAACCTTTTGGGGATGGCGCAAATGCTAACTACTGAATTTAAAGGTATTGTGCCCGATGATGTTGATACCTTGCAAAAACTACCTGGTGTTGGGCGCAAAACTGCCAATGTAATTGCTTCTGTGGTTTTCAATAAACCTGCCCTGGCCGTTGATACCCATGTTTTCAGGGTTTCGGCAAGATTGGGGTTAACAACGGGAGCAAAAACACCGCTCGAAACCGAAAAGCAACTGGTTAAATATATTCCTGAAAACCTTCTGGCTGTGGCGCACCATTGGCTTATCTTACACGGCCGTTACATATGTATTGCCCGTAAACCAAAATGCAGTGAATGTGCCTTAAAAAATGCATGTAAGTACTACCAAACAATGCAAAAGAACCTGAATCAATAACTTGTCAGGACGATTGAATCACATTAAAAAAAAAGTTAACAAAAAAAGTTTGTCAGTAATAAAATATTATTTACTTTTACCCCGATGAATAAGTAATAATTGAAATATGATGTCAGGGAGTCATAATTTTTAAATCAAATTCTGCTTTTTTTTATGCATTTATGCAAACGATTGTCCCGCTCATTCTTATTTAGTTTTTTGCTTATGCAAACGATTGTCCAAAATAACAGAAATAAAAGCATTGAATGATGATGACCAATTCAAATTTTTTGGCTCAGATTCCTTCAATATAATTAATAATTCATTCATTATTTATCAACCAAAACATTACATTCTATGAAAAAACTAAATTTACTATTAGCGTTGTTAATGTTATCCGTATTTACCTACGGACAAACTACCTTTTCGGGAGTTAGCTGGGTAAACTGGGCAGTTGAACCTGATTACCCTGATGTAACAGGTTATGAAGCCAATCCCTATGAGAATCCAACCTACATCGTTTACAAAGCTCCTGCTGGCTGGTCAGAAATAGCAGATAACACATCTTTTGATGCCACCTGGGATCTTTTGGGTGATGCCAACAGTGTTAACAATCTTACTTCTAACGGTGTTGCCGGCGATCTTTTTGATGTTGGTACTGGTAATACCTTTGGTGCACAATGGAAAGCTGTTCATGATGGAGCTAACCTTCACGTGTTATTGAAGTATTGGGATTTGAATGCACAGGCTGATGCAGGTTCTTACTCATTCGAAGTTATGTCACAGCCAACTTCTCCTGTACGTCATGAGCCTTCTTTCACTGCTGCTGCAGACAGTGCCGAGGCAGTAAGAGTTGCCTATGAGAATATGGCTTATGCCCGTTTTGTTGAGTTAGGTGGTGGTAAAGCACTCTTTAAAGATGGTTCGGTAACCGAATTTGCTGCTTCTGCAGGTTTATCAAAAACATTCCACGAAGCCAGCGGATTATGGCGTGGTGGCTGGGGAGCCAACGAAGCAGGTCTGGAGTCATTCCTGGAACAGAATCTCTACTGGGATTTAACTGATGGAATTCTTCGTGCTGTGCTGATCTTTTCGTTTGATGGTGCTCTTTCCTATCCAAATGATCCTACTGACCTTGGCGGAGACAGAACTGCTATTCAGGTTGGAGAAACCTTTGCTTTTGATGTTAAATCAAATGCTACCGTTGGTGGTACTGAAAACGACAACAAAGTTGAATATTTCTGGGCTGCTGACAAAAACAACGGTTATGCTTCCAACTATTATAGTGGACACCTCACTCTTGCAAATCAGGTACTAGGAGAAGAGCCTGCTGTTACTTTTTCTGGAGTTAGCTGGGTAAACTGGGCTATTGAACCTGATTATGCTGATGTAACTGGTTACGCTGCTAACCCTTATACCAATCCCACTTATGAAGTTTTCCAGGCTCCTGCTGGCTGGTCAGAAATTGCAGATAACACATCTTTTGATGCCACCTGGGATCTTTTGGGTGATGCCAACAGTGTTAACAATCTCACTTCTAATGGTGTTGCCGGTGATCTTTTTGATGTTGGTACTGGTAATACCTTTGGTGCACAATGGAAAGCTGTTCATGATGGAGCTAACCTACACGTGTTATTGAAGTATTGGGATTTGAATGCACAGGCTGATGCAGGTTCTTACTCATTCGAAGTTATGTCACAACCAACTTCTCCTGTACGTCATGAGCCTTCTTTCACTGCTGCTGCAGACAGTGCCGAGGCAGTAAGAGTTGCCTATGAGAATATGGCCTATGCCCGTTTTGTTGAGTTAGGTGGTGGTAAAGCACTCTTTAAAGATGGTTCGGTAACCGAGTTTGCTGCTTCTGCAGGTTTATCAAAAACATTCCACGAAGCCAGCGGATTATGGCGTGGTGGCTGGGGAGCCAACGAAGCAGGTCTGGAGTCATTCCTGGATCAGAATCTCTACTGGGATTCAACTGATGGAATTCTTCGTGCTGTGCTGATCTTCTCATTTGATGGAGCTCTTTCCTATCCAAATGATCCAACTGATCTTGGCGGAGACAGAACTGCTATTCAGGTTGGAGAAACCTTTGCTTTTGATGTTAAATCAAATGCTACCGTTGGTGGTACTGAAAACGACAATAAAGTTGAATATTTCTGGGCTGCTGATAAAAACAACGGATATGCTTCCAACTTCTATAGCGGTCATCTTACCCTCTCTGCTACCATTCTCGGAACCAATGTAGATAACCTGGTTCTCAATAATCGTGAAATTCGCGCTTACATAAACAATGGTGTTCTTTACATCAATGGGAACCAACCTGCCGATGTTGAAGTATATAATATTGTTGGTGCAAAACTAAAATCAGTAAAAGCCGTTAACCAGCTTAATATGCAGGATCTTAACAATGGTATTTACCTGATTCGTCTCAATGGTGAAACCAATGCTATTAAAGTGGTTAAACACTAAATATTACAATTAAAAGAAAGGTTACCCATTTTGGGTAACCTTTCTTATACTATTAAACCAATTATTTTTCATTGTTTATTTAGTAACGTTCTTTGATTTTTTTGCAATTATTTATTTTTTGTTGTAAAAACTCATTACTTTCAACCCACGATCAATTAGGAGTATACCAAATATTTTAATTTTCTTAAATATTACTCCCAATTAATCTAAACCATAGCCTGGTTTATTTTATTGATTTGAATTCTTTATTTATTCCCTAAATCCTGAGTTACATGGCAGGAAAGGAAAAAAGACTGGCCCTGATTTCTGTTATTCTGTTTATTGCATTTTTCGTTTTGATAGATATCATAACAGGACAAATTTTCATACCCCGCAATTACAGCGAATTTCGTATCCGGAGTGCTGTATATCATCACGGATTGGAAAAAGACGTTAATTCCATTGCAGCCTGGGGGCCTATCTTGTATCCTTTCTACACCAACAATCTCGGATTTCGCGATTTTTCCAACAGGCAGGTTTCTCTTACTTCTGATAAAAAGAGAATCCTTATTTTGGGTGATTCACATTCAGAAGGTGTAGGGATCGATTATCCATTTACCTATGCCGGTTTGTTACAGGAAAGAGCCGAAAAAAAAGGAGTTGAGATACTGAATGCATCAGCAGTAAGTTACAGCCCCAGAATACATTGGTTAAAAGGCGACTATCTGTTAAATACGCTGGGGCTTGAAGTTGATGAAATATGGTTAGTAATCGATATTTCTGATCTTCAGAATGAAATTGCCTATGCTTCATTTGTTCCATCCCAGGAGTCTTTTTTCCAAAGAACACGTTATAAGGCAAACAGATTTCTTAAAGCCAATTCTTTAACCTGGTCAACCCTTGATGCGATCAATCGAAACCGCGAATTCGAAGTTTTTAATCAAACCTTGCTTGGATTTCAAAAAAACACAGAACAACTGCCATCACGCACTGCCATTGAATTATACAAAGAATTTTTCAGGCATATGGATGATGAAGACCTCCTTCGTGATCCTAATTTTCATGGAGTTTCTGAATGGATTTATAACAATCAGCTTCGGGAGCTTGCACAACAGGGCCTGGATTTAGGCATGAAGAATATTAAAGGATTGAAAGAAATATGCGATGAAAAGGGAATAAATCTCAGGCTTAGCGTTCATCCATGGCAAACCCAGGTTTTGAAAGGAGATACAACAGATTATTATGTGGAAACATGGAGGTCTTTTTGCAACGAGAATGAGATTGATTTTATCAACCTTTTTCCGGTTTTTATCAACCACGAAAATCCCCGGGAAATTATCAGCACCTGCTATATTGAAGGTGACAATCATTGGAGTGAACCCGGTCATCTTAGGGTAGCCGATTATCTTCAAAAATATATTGAGCCATGATGAGATTGTTTTTCACATATTCTCTGGTTGTTTTCTGCCTGTTGTTTTTTAGTGCTTGTTCGCTAAATTCAGCTGAAAGCAAAATGGAAAAACTGGCTCAGGATTACCAGGATGATAAAATCAACAATCAGCAAATGCTCCTGGCAATGGGAGAAATATTTCTTTCTCATGAAGAAAATGATACTATAAAAAGAGATTACTTCACCCGGATGATTATTTCCGGATATTCTGCCTGGGCGTTACAATATTATTTAAAGGTTGATAATCCATTGACAGAAACAGACCAGGAAATAATTCTAAGGGCACTTCAGGAAGGTGGATTGTACTCATTAGGCAAACATTTTGAACATAGGTTTGATTCAAAATATCAGCCTATGTTGGCCGGTAATATTACCATTGCAGATTCTCTTGAAAATCTCAATAATGTGGTAAAAGAAAGAAGAGATGCCGAAAGTTATGCCAAAAGATCTTCTTTTTTTGCCAGTTTAGAAAAGCCACTAATGGCACAGGCTGATATGGAAAAGTCGATGCAGCTTAGCCCTTGCAATGATGAAGCTGTTTATCGGTTATCGCTGAATTATATTAACCGGGAAAACCCGGATGCATTGCTTGAACTTTTTTCTCAATGTGTTTCACCGCAAGCCCATCAACCTGAATGGAAAATACTGTTTCCTGAAGTTGCCAAACAAGTAATTGATGTTCGCAATTCAAATGAAAATGATGAGAAAAAAATTTTCAATCTGGCCAATATTTATGTAAATAATGGATTTATTCCACTTGCATTAAGAAAAACCCAGGAATTAATTGCCCTTGACTCAGAAAATGCAGATTACCTTGCACTGCAGGCTTTCGTCTATTATCGAAAAGGCGAAAAACAAAACGCATTGGATATGATTTCGAGAGCCGAAGAGATAAGCGGCAGAACATCCAGATTAAGAACAATGATAGAACAACTGAAATAACGAAAAACAACTGAAATAACGAAATATTAAGAAAAAGACACAACCCTGAATATTTATTTCAACACTAACCCAACCAACACAAACAAAATAAATCGAGGGTTTCTTTAAATACTCATTTATTCACTAACTTAAACACATGTATTCATGATAAGTTTTTTAGCAAGACTTAAGTTTCTGTTCACTTTGCTGGCTTTGTTGCTAATGGTGCAAACGAGTTTTGCCCAGATCAACGTAACGGGAAATGTAACCGACGAAATTACCGGTGAAGCCCTTATTGGAGCCACAGTAAGAACCAAAGGAACAACACAGGGAGCCATTACAGATATTGATGGTAATTATTCCCTGAGTGTAGCAGCAGATGCTGTATTAGTATTTTCTTATGTGGGATACCTCGAAGAGGAGATCCCGGTAAATGGCCAAACCGTAATTAATGCAGCCCTGGCTCCAAGCATTGAGATGCTTTCGGAGATGGTTGTAATTGGTTATGGGGTGGTTAAGAAAAGTGACCTTACAGGGTCTGTGGCTGTTGTAACTGCCGAAGACCTTAACAGAATTCCTGCCAGTACGTTTACTCAGGCAATGCAGGGCCGGGCATCGGGTGTTACAGTTACCCGATCAGGCTCCCCTGGCAGCAACGCCAAAATACAGGTAAGGGGTATTGGCTCTATTAACCGGTCCGGCAATCCGATTTATGTAATTGATGGGGTTATTACTGGTAGCCTTAATTCTGTTAATCCAAACGACATTGAATCCATCAACATACTAAAGGATGCATCTGCATCAGCAATTTATGGTGCTGATGGTGCCAATGGGGTAATTATCATTACAACCAAACGCGGCGAAAGCGGAAAACCAAGAGTTAATTACTCAAACTGGGTGGTACTTAATCAAACACCCCGTCAGTTTGAGCTTCTAAATGCTGATGAATATGCTGCATTTTATTCTAAAATTGCGGAAGACGCCGGAAATATTCCTGACCGAGCCTATAGCAATGATTTCAGACAATGGTATTATGGCGATGGCTGGCAGAGTGGCACCGATTGGCAGGATGAGGTTGTTAGAAATGCTTTTGGACACAACCATTCACTACGCATATCCGGAGGTGGAGAAGGGTCAAATTATAGTATTTCAGGGAACTATTACAAAGAAGATGGTGTCCTGGTCAACAATTCAGCCGAAAGATTCAATCTTCGCGCAAATTCAGATTTTGAACTTGGCCGGTATATAAAAGTTGGTGAAACTTTTGCGGTAACCCGGGGCATAACCCGCTCCCCCACTACAGCCACCAACCCTTGGTCAGGAACGCTGATTGCATCACCATTGATGAGAGTAGAAAATCCTAATAATAAAGGGGGATACGAAGGACCACAGGTAACCTTTCCTTATCCCTTGCCCGAATTTCCTGATTCTGTAACAGATATTGCCAATACAGGGGGAAATGATAAGTTTAATCCTTTGGTTAGTATGATGTTAAGCGATAATGTATCAAACAGCACCAACATCCTCGCCAGTGTTTACATGGAAGTAAAACCTGTTTCATGGCTAACCTACAAAATTACCCCTTCTGTAGATGCTAATTTCAACAGGTTGAAAAACTGGATTCCGGCCTACGAAAGTGGGGTTAGGTCTTTACCACAAGCAAGCTTAACTGAGAATTTCAGTGAAGGGATTAATTCTGCCCTTGAAAATCAACTTACCTTCAACAATACTTTTGGAAAGCATACAGTTACTGCCACTGCTGTGCATCAGATCAGACGATTCGAATCCAATGGAATTAATGTTACGGCCAGTGGGTTTCCCTATGAAAATCTGAATACCATCGGGATGAGTTATATTGACGGACGCGAAGTAGGTGGTTTTTTTACGCCATTTACAGCCGAATCCTATCTGGGTCGTATTATTTATGATTATGGCAGTAAATATTTGTTAACTGCCAGTATTCGTCGCGATGGAAACTCCCGCTTTGGTCCTGAAAACCGTTGGGGTAATTTTCCATCCCTTTCATTGGCGTGGAAAGTAAATGAAGATTTCCTCCAAAATGTAGAAGAAATATCAATGATGAAACTACGTTTTGGATGGGGGCAAACCGGTAACTCTGATATTGGCAACTTCCAGTACCAGTCACTGCTCGACCCATTTTCTCAGTTCTCGCCCGTTTTTGGTGTTAACCAGGGGCTGGCCGATGCCCTTAATGTAATGGGTAATACAGGTAACCCCTCCGTACAATGGGAAGCAGCTGAAATGACCAATTTTGGGATAGATCTTAACCTATTGCAGGATAAAATACAATTGTCTGCTGAGTATTATGTGAAAACCCAGGATGGTTTGCTGGTAAAATACCCATTGGCCTTATTTCACGGAAGACTTGTTGGGGCTGCCGATCCTTTTGTTAACCTTGGGGTAATTCAAAACAGAGGTTTTGAATTTACAGGTAATTACCGTAAAATGGAAGGGGATTTCAATTACAATATTACCGCTGTAGTAACTACCCTTAAAAATGAAGTGCTGGATATTCCAAACTCAGTAATTACCAATGCCAACATTACACAGATAGGAAATACCATTGGTAGTTTTTATGGATACGTGGCAGAACGTATTATTACCCCTGCTGATTTTGATGAAGAAGGCAATTATCTTTATGCAATGCCCAATACCGGAGCTCCCAGTCCAGGTGATCTTATGTTTCGCGACCTTAATAACGATGGTGCAGTAAGCGATCTCGACCGTACCGTTATCGGGAAACCAATTCCTGATCTTACAACCAGTCTCAATATACAGTTGATGTACAAGAATTTCGACTTTGCTGTTTTCCTTTATGGGATGCACAGATTTGATGTTTACAACAGCATGCGTGCCGGCATAGAAGGTTTTTCTGCTCAGGATCTCGATCATAATAAACTAAGAGATTTTGGACTAAATTATTATGGCAGTCAGGTTGATGGAAACGGAGTGCCAATACCTACCGGCCAGCTTCGCCTTGATCCAACCAATAAAAACCAAAACGACCGGATTTCTACCTGGTACCTGGAAACAGGTTCCTTTTTGCGGGTAAAAGATCTACAGCTTGGTTATACATTGCCTTCAAGGGTAAGCGCATCAATCGGGATCTCCTCCGCCCGAATATACGTAAGTGCCATGAATCTTTACACTTATACTCAGTATAAAGGAAGGGATCCTGAAGCTCCTGTTTCAGGTACCAACAACCTTTCGATTGGTTCAGACGGCGGTACTTACCCGGTTCCAAGGGCATTTACTGCCGGTGTACAGGTGGATATTTAATATTTTGACTTTAAAAATTTTTAAAATAAAAACTATGTATAAAATAATTGTAAAACTAGCAACAGTATTTGTGTTTCTGTTTGTGATTTCAGCTTGTTCAGAAGATTTCCTGGAAGTTGAAAACAAAAATCAGCTCACAGATGGTAGTTTCTATCAAACTCAGAATGACTTTCTCCTGGCGTTAAACAGTTTATATACGCCCATTGCTCATGTGGGTATGTACGGACTTCGGGCACAGCTCCTTTTTCGTTCGTTTGAAGACAGGGTTTTGTTTGAAAGTGAGGGGCTCGACAGGATTTCTGTTAATTCATCCAATGAATTTATAAACAGTATGTATTCTGATCTTTACAAAGGTGTTTTCAGAACCAACGCTTTTGTATTGAATCTTAATGAGAAACCAGAAATTGAGGGCATGAGTGATGATATGCGGCGTGAATATATGGCACAGGCCAGAGCTTTGCGTGCCATGTATAACTTTAATCTTGTAACTATTTTTAACCGACCCTCCTTTTACGATGAAGTTACTATGCCGGTAGATTTTACTGATCCACCATTTAACAGTGAACCTGGATTATTCTGGGACTTAATTAAGGCTGATCTTGAATACGCCAAAGACAACCTTCCGCTAAGCTGGGGTGCCGATGATCTGGGACGCGTTACTTCCGGAGGCGCCGCATCACTCTTAGGCAAGGCTATGCTCTATAAACATTTTCATTATTACGTTAAAAACGGACAGAAAGGATCTGCAGAAGACCTTGCTGATCTAAGGGTAGCCCGCGATGCATTCCTACAGGTAATTGATTCTGGTGTCTATTCACTCGTACAACCTAAAGCACCCAAGTCAAGAAATGATTATATCTTCGCTTTGGCCAGTAATACATCATTTGTAACCCTTACTGCCGGGGCCAATGACTATCCTTCGGAAAACAATAAGGAGTCAATTTGGGAAATCCAGTATAGTGATGAAAGAATCCAGAATGGTTGGCTACCGGGATGGCAATGGACAGGTGCACTTAATTTCCAATACTTCTCAGCTCACCCTGATAGCTATCGTAACCACGAAGTACACCCCGACCTGTGGGATGCGCACGAAACAGAAGGAGCTCCGGCAGGTTTTGATCGCGACCCCCGGGCATATGGTACTATGTTTATCGATGGTGATACCATGGATTACAGGCCAGAAAGCGCTTTCTTCAATAGGAAATTCCGCGCCGGAATCAATAACAAACGTATTGCCCGCACACGGGGGTATATACCAACATCAGATAATCCTTATCCAACCAATGGTTTTGGTTTACGTAAGTACTCATTTCCAATTTATGAGCAAAAAGATTCACCCCGAAATGATCCTTTCAACAGAAGAGTCATCCGATATGCTGATGTCTTGCTTATGTATGCAGAAATTACTTATCTGCTTCAGGAAAATGTTGCTGATGGACTTGCCAAGCTTAATGAAGTAAGAGCCAGGGTCGATATGCCCGCAATTCCGGCCCTTACCGCCGAAGCAATCATTCATGAACGAGATATTGAACTGGCACTGGAAGGACATCGCTGGCACGATCTTATCCGGTGGAGTTTTGATGCCGAATGGGGTATCGATATGAACCAGTTATTATCCAGGCAAACCGCTGATGGTGATGGCAGTTTCTTTGTAAAAGGAAAGCATGAATACATGCCCATCCCGCTCTACGAAATAAACCTGAGCAATGGTAAAATGGAACAAAATCCTGGTTGGTAATTGCTGGTTGGAAATATTGACCATAACCAGCTTACACATACGGAGAATTATTGCTACATAATAAATCATTAATCAACTTTAACTCAATCAAACAATGAAAAGATTAATTTTTCTCATACTCATGATAGCCATTGTTGTTGTTTCCTGCAACAAGGAAGATGCTCTTGAGCCATCAGCAAATTTTACAACCAACATTGAAAACAATACCCTGATGGCAGGTGAAGGATTTACTATTTATCTCGATGATGTTCAGGGTGAATTTCTTGTCTATTTCCGCGGACATAATCTTGAAAGTACTTACGATGCCAGTGATCCTACCCGCACAGGAACGATCATTCCAACTGACGCAGATTCGCTTCAGATAACAGGATATCCGGTAAATATACTCAATGATACCACCTTTGTTTTCACTGTGGTGGCATCCAGTTCAGGTAACTGGGCCGAAGATTATCTTCAGGATGTAAAGTCAATCGACATTAATGTTTTAGCACCTCAGGAGAGATAAGAGTAACCGTTATTTAAAATAATTCGCAGGGTTGAATTCATTCATCCCTGCGAATTTTATCGGAATACATATTTTACTATACCACTAATTGTAATCATCCGTCCCATTTTTATTACGGGACAAGCTGTGCGTGTCAAAGTTTTGTCATGGCTCGGTTCAACTAAATTAATTGGCATGAAAAAAATATTTACATCTTTTATTTTTGCGATCATCACTATCTTTTTTGTAATTGGACAAACAGGGCCCGATGATCCCTTGCAGGATTCTTTATTGGTATATGCCGGATCGGGTTCCAATCAGGTTCTGATTGGAGTTAATCCTGCTGTGTTTAACGGAATTCCAAATGTTACAGCCCAATCATCAGATGAAAGCCTGCTGGAAATTACCGATATTTTTTATACCGAAGGGCAAACATTTGCGCAGATCGATGTTGCCGAAAAAGGGGTAACCGGGCAGGTTGATCTAACGGTGACTTTTGATGATGGGGAAGTTAACCAGCAACGGGATATGATCATACATGTTGTTAATTACGATAATTTTGGGTTGAACTTTGAAATCCATGATATGGTTTTCTGGCAGGAAAACGTACCTGCCAGCAGCCCCCCGATTTTTGATACCATTATTGATAGCGGAGCCGGGCCTTATGATCATCTTAATTACGATAATATCCCCCTTACCGTAAATTTAGATTGTCAAACATCACCCCCTTGCACGGGTCATGATTTTTATACTGCTTTTTACCGTGGGTATCTTGTTCCGCCTACAACGGGTACTTATCATATTGTTATGGAATCTGCAGATCGGTTTGGATTCTGGATAAGTGGGAATTCTTCCTACACCAACATGCAGAACATTCTCTACAATGGTTCAAACAGTCCAAACGTAGGTGAAGATATTGGCAACAATCGCAAACGATCTATTGCTGTTGAACTTGTTGCCGGGCAGGTTTATGCCTTTTATGCCACCCAGTGGATAATACATACAACCATTGGCGGGATTTTATGGGAAGGTCCGGGTATTGAAACTCAGTTTATTCCTGATGATTATCTGAGACATACCTACGATACAGAAAAACCTACCGCACCCGGAATTCCAGTTGCTGAATGGGTTTCTACAACCCGGGCTGGTATTACCTTCCTGCCCTCTCAAGATAACAGGAATGTTTCAGGATATAATGTGTATCTGGACGGAATAAGGGCAAATGATCAATTACTCAGCTTCCCGGAGATCCGGATCTCGAATTTGGTTCCGGAAACGAACTATTTTGTTGTGGCCACAGCGGTTGACGCATTGGGCAATGAATCATTCGTGAGTGAAACAACTTCTTTTCAAACATTTGCCACAGATGACCTGCCGCCCTCACCGCCTACCGAACTGAATCTGATCAAGGCAACCGGCCTGGCTCTGGAAATAGAGTGGAGTGGGGCTGTTGATGCACAAACCGAGGTTATTGCCTATAACATCTATATAGATGGCGAATTATACAATGCGGAAGATTATATTTTTGATGAAACTGTTATTATTCGTGGGTTGCAGCCTTCTACCAGTTACGAAATTACCCTTCGTGCGTTCGATACCAGCTTTAATCCATCAGCATTGAGTGAAGCATTCAATGTTGCAACAACAGACTTTGATCCAATGGATGATGGTTTGGGCGAAAACCGGGGAAGATTGATTGTTCACAACCGAAATATTTCATGGAACGAAGGCATTGGCCTGAATGTCCCTTACGAGAATGGAAACTATCCCAATAATCAGGAAATAAAGAACCTGGTGGAAGAGTTTGGATCGGGTGCTGTGCGCTGGGGAGCCATTACAGCCAACAGCCGTTCTTTCTCAGGCTCAACAGGTACCAGCCCATCGAATAACAACACCTACGCCCGAATGATGGCGCATGCCAACGAAATAGGTGCTTTCTTTGCCCTTACCGTTGGTGTACAGAATGGGTTAGACTACATAACAGAACCAACCACATTTTTGCGACTAATGGAATATTTAAACGGCCCGGAAGATAGTCCCGGTGGAGCCATCAGGGCATCTGAAGGATTTGCTGATCCTCTTTTACCTGATAGCAAAGGGGTGATACTTGAATTTGGTAACGAAGTGTGGGGTGGTGCTTCTCACGATGCTGAAATAGGTGCCAATTATGAGAATTATGCACAATGGGTAAGAGATATGATCGATCTGATTAAAACATCTCCTTACTACGATCCCGATAAGGTAATACTTACTTACAGCGGACGTTATCCGCACCCTTCAAGCAGTTACAATATCAATACCCGTGTGCTTACCGGCGATGATGGTCGTGGCGATTGCCTGGCCGTATCAGGATATTTGGGTGGAAACCTGAATTATGACCCGGAAGTAGCTGCCGGCGAAAGTGAACTCGATTATTTTAAAAATGGAGTTGATCTGCTTCAATATACGCTACAGGGTTTTGAACTTACCGCCCAGGAAATGGTGAAATTGACGGGGTCGTTGAAAACATTCTATCTCTACGAATCCAACATGACCACTTCATCCTTTAATGGTCGTTTTGGACAGGCTGTTATTATGACTGATTATTTTGCCGCAAGCATGCGATATGGTTCCATTGTACCCACTATTTTCCATCTTACGGGCGGGCAATGGCGTATTACGCGGCCGGCAGAGAATTACAAGCGCCTGCCTTTGTACTTCATGGGCAAGTTTTTCAATCGTTTTGGCAAGGGGCATGTGCTGGAAACCGAATTTGAAACCAACAATATTATTACCAATAGCAACGGGCAAACATTAGCTCTTTCGCCTGTGGGTGGCTATGCCTACAACAGGGGAGAAGACTTTTCAATTCTGTTTGTCAATCGCGATTTTACTGACGACTATACGGTTCAGGTGCAATTGCCCGAAGATATTACTTTTTCAACGCAGGCTACTCTCTATACTTTGTGGAACGATAATTTTGCCTCTTTCGAAACCAATATCGATTCTGTGGAAGTTAGCCTGGTAAATGGCATGCTGGTAAACATCCCCAAACATGCCATGGTAATATTGGCAGCACAGGGCACTGATCCGGAGTACACACAGCTGCCCCACGGTTACTACGACAGGATATTACCCGATAGCATAGATGTATATACCGATGGCGACAGGCTTATTGATGTAAACAGAGGTACAGAAAATATTTATGGCTACGTTTATCCTGCGGAAGCATTCAACGACGATACCTGGTTCGATGTAATTGAAAACACTGCCAATGCTGAACTTATTCAGTTTTTTACTCAACCCCGCCTTAGGGTTCGGGGTTCGGGAGAATGCGGCGATGATGGATTGGTGAAAGTGATTGTAAGGGCAGCTGATAACCCCTTTGTTGCTGATACAGTGGCTATTGAAATTATTAACCAGGGTACAGATTGTGATGTATCGGTTGATGATGATTGGAATAATTCTATGGCCTTTGTTTACCCAAATCCTGCCAGTGATATTTTGCATTTGTCAGAAGATGTTAACCAACAATCAGTAATTGAGATTTTTGACCTTAATGGCAGATTGGTTCTACGCAGAAAGCTTGTAGATGGATATGAAATTGATACAACGAATTTTGTTGACGGGTTGTTTATGATTCGCCTTATTGATCCTTCAGGCAAAGTATCGCAAGGTAAATTTCAGGTAAGTCATTAAAAATCATTGAATTATTAACAAGTCAATGATTTTTTTAAGAATAGATATATGATTAAATAAAATAAATTTTGTTTTGGTTTTGATTAAGTGATTAATTTGATTGGTTTGGTTAGATTGTGAAGTCGAAAAATCCGGTATTCCATTATGGAATCCTGATTTTTTGTTTTCCTGTAATTTAGAAATACTCTATTGATTTTCGTCTAACTTTGATTCCAATATTATTCCTGTGCTGCAGCTATTGGGCTAATTGGCAGGTTGTAAATATCTTCACTGCTCTGCTACTTGTATCTGTCAGATGAATTTTTTTAAAAATTGCAGAACTTTCACTTGCCCTTATTTTACCTGAACAGGTTTTTGCCCATGGGCCCTGGGTAAGAAAAAATCTGAAGGTTGCAGGTTACATTCATCTATCATGGCAAGACAATAATCAAGATTGGCGAAATCCTGATCGCCATTATTAGTGCCAAAAGTGAATTTTACACCTTGGTCCTTTGCCTTTTTTATGAATGCCGAACCCGGGATTTTATACCTTGCACTTATTTCCAGGGCAATATCGTTTCGCGCAAGGGCATCCACCACACGGTCCATCCTTTCAGGGGTCCACAACTCATTGTATTCACCGGCAATAACAGTAGGTAAAAAGGTAGCATTTACATAAATGTCTATTTTTTCATTATCGAGTACATCTTCGATGGTTTCCACCAGAAGTTCCATAAAGTCTTGTGGATCAGTTATGTTAACCTGTTCGTCTTTCCAGATTTGCATACGGTTTCCCTGGCGATCGCTAAAAGTCATAGCATCTGTAAATACATAATCGTATTTGGCAATAGATTCTTTTTCGAAGGTAGTTACCCATTCTCGACCTTCGGCCTGCATAGCAAGAAAAATGGGTACATCTTTGTATTCATTGTAAAAATTTTCCAGCTTTTCGTTGGTATCCACCGGAAAGCCTACACCGCAATTGGGAGCAACGCTGCAGAAAATCCCTGTTCTTCTCGATTTGTCAAGAATGTCTTCCAGCATAACGCCACCTTTCATATGTATATGATAATCAATAACCGGGTAGCCTTTTTCAATCAGTGTGTTTACCATTTGCTGCTTTTCTTTCGTGAAATAGTCAGTGGCCGGTTCAGCTTCCAGCTTGTCGGGCAATGTTTTTACCCTAATGTTTTTGATGGAAATACCACTACCCAAACTATGAATGGCAAAGGTTCCGGAAGATAGTTTACGATCTGCATATTGTGCTTCTCTAAAAAGTTCATCAGGCTCGGTATAATCTACTGTTTGGATATCGTTTACGAAAACTTTTATCCGTTTTCCTTCAACGTCTATTTTTAGTGTAAACCATTCATTATCTGGTGCCACACTTTTGTAAACATCCCGAATGCCTAGTAAACTTCCGGTTTTTCTAAAGTTAAGGCCATGATTATCTGTATTGAGTATTTGTACCAGATAGCCCTTTTCCTCACCAGGTGTGTTTGAAGTATGAAAACCAACACTGGCAACTGACCCATTGGTTGTTTTTATTTCCGCTGAAAATTCAAAATTCTTGAATTTCGGATCATCTTCATCTTCACCTATATAATATAAAGAACCCGGTATTTCCGTTGCATTTATAGTGCTTTGCTCAACAAAGAAGGTTGCTGGATTAATTTCTACCCAACCTGAAAGATCATTACCATTAAAGAGCACTTTTTCAGTTTCCTTATTCAAATAATTACAACCAGTAAGCATTGCTATTATTGCGATTAAGCCAATAGCTGCTTTAAGGTGAATCTTGCACTGATTAAATCTTATTTTCTTCATCGTTTCTTCTTTTTTGGAGTTCGTCAGTTATTTGTTTTACTTTGAGATCGGTTAAGGGGTAAATCAGATAAATCAACAAGGCAATAATTCCTGTAATGGCAGGAATTACTGTAAACAATAGTAATAATCCTCGTAAACTCTCTGCCGATTGCACTTCGTTGGGCTGGAACCCGATTCCGGCCATCAGATTTAAAGTTATAAAAGCTCCGATGGCCCAACCAAATTTTTGCGACATGGTAGATGCTGAAAAAACAAGCCCTGTGGTTCTGCGGCCTCTTTTCCATTCGCCATAATCTGCAGTATCTGCATACATGGCCCATAAAAGTACACTTAAAGGCCCTCCTGTTAGTGATCCTGTTATTTGCAGGAAGAAAATTAATCCGATTTGTTCTGCACTTACAAAATAGATAGAACCTATGCTGATAATCGAAATCACAAAAAATATGATAAATGTATTGCGTTTACCCAGTAATTTGGAAACCCATAAAACGACAATAACTCCAAGAAGGGAAGAAAGTTGTCCTACCGTATTGTAAGCCGAAACAATTGCTTCAAAACTATATGTTGCTTCCTTAATAAAAGGAAGAGTGATGGTTTTCTCACCAATAAAATATTTAAAATAGTGTGCTGTTACACTGCTTCTGATAGCAACAAAGAGAATAAAACTAATGGTTGTAGCCAAAAGTATAAGCCAGGGTTTATTGGTAATGAGTTCCCAGATGTCTTGTTTAATCGAAGATTTTTGTGATGAAGGTGGCAACACTCTTTCTCGGGTGCCTGCAAAGGCGATCAGGAAAAAAGCAACGGCTGCAACACCATAAACCATAAAAGAATATTGCCAACCCTGCTGCTCATTACCACCACCCAGCCATTTGGTCATTGGCAGTAAAGTAGCTGAAACGATAATACCTGCACCAAAAGCAAAGATAAATTTCATGGATGATACCGATGTGCGGTCGTGAGAATTGGGCGAAATAACTCCCAGTAAGGCTGTATAGGGAATATTGATTGCCGTATAAAGAACCATAATCAGAATAAAGGTAGAATATGCCCAAATGATTTTGCCGGTTTCACTAAAATCAGGTGTGGTAAATACCAGCACCCCGGATATAGCAAATGGAACACTTAGCCAGAGAAGGTAAGGCCTGAATTTTCCCCACCGGGAGGTGGTGCGGTCGGCAATCATACCCATTATTGGGTCATTTATTCCATCGAATATTCGGGTAATGAGAAACATGGTAGCCGCCGCTGCTGCCGGGATCACAAATACATCAGTATAAAAATAGATGATGTATAGCATAAAGGTTTGCCAATAAAGCACAGAAGCAAGGTCGCCAAAACCATAGGCTACTTTCTCTTTAAAAGATAACATGGGAGCATTTCTTTCCATCAGATCGGGTTTGTTAATTGAATACTTGTTTAACAGGGAAAAATCCGGATTTGACTGTAAACCGGATTTTCCATCAAAAATAGTCTTTTATGTTAATATATTTATTAGTAGCCGGGGTTTTGTTTTAGTACTCAAAGGCTTAAGTTTATTTCTGATATGGGTATGGGTATATAACCTTCTCTTACCGGGTTAAAGGCAGGTAATATTTTTTGTTATCTTAATGTTAATCCATAAAGGTATGTGTAAAGGGCAAATTTACCTCGTAGAGTTTGTTGCGGAGTAAATTCGGTGTGCGACCAAACATAATCTGTATTGAAAAACAATTCTGCAACAGGCCATTCTTCCTTTTGGGGAAAACCATGCGATGCCATCCAGGAAGGGCGCCCCATAATCATTCCGGGTGCCCAGTCATTCATATTCCAGTAAGGTGTATGGCCAGGATGCAAACCAGGTACTCCATCATTATAGCCTGAAGTGTAGGCGGCGGTAGCACTTCTTTTCGATTCAAGAGGGGTGGAAGCAGTAGTCATTTGAA
>JAABRR010000034.1 GCA_011390785.1 Sphingobacteriia bacterium | reverse complement strand
TGCCCTCACTGCCGGGCTGGCACTTATTCCTCTGGCACTTCGCGGAGATGTAGCCGGAAATGAAATCCAAAGCCCAATGGCAAAAGTGATCCTGGGTGGATTGCTAACATCTACCTTGCTCAATATCTACCTGGTACCCATTGTGTATGGTTGGTTAAAACGAGAGAAAAAAACAACCCGAACCGAGTAAGTGCCGGCAATTGAGTCAACAATAACAATTAAAAACATTATCTCATGAATAAAATCCTGATCACTGCATTCTCTCTTTTCATTTCAATAACAGCCTGGTCTCAGAATACTATAGAGCAGGTTCTGCAAGAGATTGAAAGCAACAATACAACCCTGGAAGCCCTGAGAGAAGAAATAAATGCACGCACCCTTGGCAACAAAACGGGCATTTACCTGCCCAACCCAGCATTTGAGTACGCCTGGTTTTCGGGCAGCCCATCAAGCATTGGAAACAGAAACAACCTTTCGATTATTCAACATTTCGATTTCCCAACGGCTTACCTTCACCGAAGCCGTATTGCAGATGCCCGCAATGAGCAGCTCTCTTCAGAGTTCAGCAACTACCGGCTCGAACTTTTGCTAAAAGCAAAACAGGCTTGCCTTGAACTGGTGCATACCAACCGCAGACTGGAACAACTAAACCTTCGACTCGATAATGCCCGGAAACTCTCAGATGCATACACCCGATTGCTCGAAACCGGCGAAACCAATATTATTGAGCACAATAAAGTTAAGCTGAGCTACCTGAATCTGCAGAAAGAAACCGAAAATCTGATCATTCAAAAAAACAGTCTTTTATCCAGACTCCAAACCATGAATGGTGGAGAAGAGATTTCATTTTCCGGCAATGCTTATCAAACAGTAGCACTTCCATCTGATTTTGAGCAATGGTACGAAAATGCCGAACAGCAAAATCCAATGCTTACCTGGCTAAAACAGGAAATTGACATAAGCCGGCAGCAGGTAAAATTGCAGAAAGCAGAGAATCTTCCGGGCATGCATGGCGGGTATGTTAGCGAAGCACTTACCCATGAGCAGTTCAGGGGGTTTTCTGTAGGCATTACCATCCCTTTGTGGGAAAACAAAAATACTACCCGGTATGCCCAGGCTCACTCAGCTGCACTTGAAAGCAGCCAGGCAGACCAGAAGCTGCAATATTATCAAACATTGAGATCTCATTTTGCCAAAGCTGGCGATCTGCAAAGTTCGATCAATGAATACGAACAAATCATGCAGTCAGTTGATAATTCGGATTACCTGAACACTGCACTGGAAAAAGGAGAGATCAGCCTTACGGAGTATTTGCTTGAGCTATCCTTTATCTACCAGAGTATCGACAATATTCTGGAAATGGAGCTGGAACTGCATCAAACCATTGCCCTGTTGAATCAGCACATGTTTTAACCAATTCTTCTTTATTTGATAAAAAGGAAATCTATTCACTCAAAAGTTAATTATCTTTGTTTTAAGCAGGCCATGTTATCAGAAAAAGATGCCATGGCCTGCTTTCCATTATCAGAAAATTTTCCATGTTATGTTGCTGGCCCGTTTTTTCAGAATTGTTTTCAAAATTCCTTTCTTTAGAAAAAGATACTATGCTTTTTACACAAAAATATTTGCCCCGTTGCATCTTTTTCAGAACCAAAAAGCCATAAGGCCCTACCAGCAAAACCTGAAAATAAAACTGCACATCGACGAATGGATACAACAACAGATCTATTTTTTGGATGCATTTGATGAAAGGGGAATTCGGTTTCTGAAAAATCACCTGAAACCAGGAGATGTTTTTCTTGATATTGGTGCCAACATAGGCTGTTACACCCTTGCAGCTTCACAAATTGTTACCCAAACCGGAAAAGTTTACGCTTTTGAAGCTATATCAGGCGTTTTTGAAAAACTTACCTTTAACGCCAACATCAACAAGCTTCAGAATGTAGTTTTAGAAAATAAGGCCATCTACAGCAAAGAAGACACTTTAACCTTTTATGTTTCTGCCAGAGAAAACATGGGTATGTCGAGTATTTTCAGGCACGATACAGAAAGTGGGCAAACTGAAATGGTGAAAGCTATTTCAATAGACCAGTACGTTAGAGAAAAAAATATCGAAAAAATCGATATAATTAAAATTGATATTGAAGGAGCAGAAATGTACGCCTTGCAAGGAATGACCGAAACTCTCCAAAATATGAAACCTCTGGTCATGATGGAACTTTCTGATGATGTTTTGCCCAACACTGAATTTTCGAAACATGATGTAATATCATTTATGGCAAATATGGGGTATGAACCAAGGGCCATTAATACTATAGGGATACCTGTTAACAGCGCGGATTATTCAGATGCCAACTATCATAATTATATCTTTTTGCCGAAATAAATATTCTGGAAACATCCAGGGAAAATAAAACAAAAACCCACAATAGATTCATTATTTCCCATCATACATATTACTTTTGTAAATTTACCAAAGCCTACAAATTACATTATGCATAATCATACAGAACAGCAACAACTTATTGGAGAATTATTTATACAGTGGAGTGGTGAAGAACCCGCCGAAATTCTTACGTTGCCCCCGTCGGGCTCAGACCGGAAATACTTTCGTATTGTTTATTCCAAGGGGACCATAATAGGTGCTTACAACCCTATAGACCAGGAAAATCAAGCGTTCCTGAGCTTTACACACCATTTTCAGAAACTCAACCTGCCCGTGCCCAAAGTGCTGGCCCAAAACACCGAAAACTTTGTTTACCTGCTCGAAGACCTGGGCGATACAACGCTTTTTTCGCTGTTGCCCCACAGCCGCGATCAGGTGTACTTTAATGAACCGGTAATGGAGCTTTACCACAAAATTCTGGATCAGCTTCCCCTTTTCCAGATAAACGGTGCCAAAGAGCTCGATTTTTCTGTTTGCTTCCCGCGGCATGCCTTCGACCAGAATTCTATGATGTGGGATTTGAATTATTTCAAATACTACTTCCTGAAACTGGCCGGAATTCTTTATGATGAGCAAAAGCTCGAAGACGATTTTCAGGCCTTATGCCAATACCTTTTGGAAGCCGATAGTCAATACTTTCTTTACCGTGATTTCCAGTCACGAAATATTATGATAAGAAACAGTCAGCCCTGGTTTATCGATTACCAGGGAGGACGAAAAGGAGCTCTTCAATACGACATTGCTTCTCTGCTTTACGATGCCAAAGCCAACATACACCCCGATCAGCGTGAAGAATTGCTTGATTATTATATCCAGTCAGTAAAAAAGCACATTGATATTGATGAGCAAAAATTCAGAAACCATTTTTATGGTTTTGTTCTGATAAGAATTTTACAAGCCATGGGAGCCTATGGCTTTCGGGGGTTTTACGAGAAAAAAACACTGTTTTTACAAAGCATCTTTTATGCAAAAAGAAACCTGGTTTGGTTGCTCGAAAACAATAAGATTCCCGAAATCACACCTTATCTAAGGCATGTATTATATGAGATTATTGCATCACCCAACCTGAAAAAATTCGATCAGCCTTCTTCAGGACTAAAAATTAGCATCAGAAGTTTTTCATACCGGAAAACATTTCCTGTTGATGAATCCGGAAATGGAGGTGGTTTTATTTTCGATTGCAGAAGTTTGCCCAACCCGGGCAGAGAAAAAGCTTACAAAAGAATGACAGGTAAAGATCAGCCGGTTATTGATTACCTGGAAAAGGAGCCCGCAGTGAGCGAGTTTCTCAACATAACAACTCATTTAGTGGAAAACTCTGTGAAAGCTTACATGGAAAGGGGATTTACCCACTTAATGGTGAGCTATGGCTGCACAGGCGGTCAACACCGATCTGTTTACAGTGCCGAAAAACTTGCTGAAAGACTAAGCCGAAGTTATGATGTAGCCATTGATCTGCAGCATAATGAAGAACTATCATGGCCCACATAAACTTATAACTTCTACTTTCATTCGCCAATTCTGAAACCTAATGTCAAAAAAAGTTTGTAAAACAGGGAAAGATGAGAAAGGAAAAAATGCCCGGTTCTCATGCAAAAAATGTGGCCTGATGGCTTCAAAAGAAAAAGTCCTTTGCAAACCCAAAGAATTATGATCTGATATGCAAAAAGCTATGATCTTTGCCGCCGGATTAGGCACAAGACTTATGCCCCTTACAACACACAAACCCAAAGCACTTGTTGAGCTTAATGGGAAAACCCTTCTGCAAAGGGCTGTAGATAAACTTACCCATGCCGGAATCCGGTTTATTGTAATCAATATTCATCATTTTCCCGACTTGATGAAAGAAGCCATTAACCAACTCCAAACAAATGGGGCGGAAATAATTGTTTCTGACGAGAGCGATTTGTTGCTTGATACAGGAGGCGGATTATCCAAAGCAGCCGAGCATTTGAGAGGTGACACCCCTTTTATCCTTCATAATGTTGATGTTATCTCCGACATCAACCTAAAAGAAATGTACAGCCTGCATACCCGGGAAAAAGCTCTGGCAACCCTGGCAGTAAGCCAGAGAACAACAGCACGATATTTTATGTGGGATAATGGCAGGCTTTGTGGCTGGACCAATATCCAAACAAAAGCACGCATTGATTGTGGCTCTGCAGCTAGTTCGCCGCGGTTACTCGCATTCAGCGGCATTCATATTGTTAGCCCCGATATCTTTGACCTTATTGAAGAACAAGGTGTTTTCTCCATCAACAAGGTATATTTGCGATTGGCAGAAAAGTACAAAATCATTGCCTGGGAGCACGATCCTGCCTACTGGGCCGACCTGGGTACAACGTCCAAACTAGAAGAGGCATCGAAACTCATTGATATGCATCCGGAAAAATTCTTTAACTGATTATTATGCAAAGTTTTCTTGATAAAGTAGCCAATCATGTTCTTACCCAGAAATCATTCGGGCTGGAAAATGTTTGTGTAATTACACCCAACCGACGCGCCGGACTATTCCTGAAAAGATACTTTGCTCAAAAAATAACCACCCCCGTTTGGGCGCCCGACATACTCAGCATGGAAGATTTCTGCACATCCATTACCGGTGTCACCATTCAGGAACCCATTGCATTACTGCTTGATTTTTATGAAGTGTACTACCAGCAGGAAAA
This sequence comes from Sphingobacteriia bacterium, assembly GCA_011390785.1. Lineage (GTDB taxonomy): Bacteria > Bacteroidota > Bacteroidia > Bacteroidales > UBA7960 > SKVR01. The sequence continues at coordinate 37,206 of JAABRR010000034.1, read as the reverse complement.
AGAACTGGCTGAGCATCTGGATGAATTCCTGAAATGGGCCCCCATGCTTATCAAGGATTTTAATGATATTGATGCCCAGCTTGACGAACCAAGGCAAATATTCGACAATATTCTCGATATCAAAAGGATAGAAACCTGGAATCCGGATGGAAAACCTTTAACCGAATTTCAGCAGAAATACATTGCTTTTTTTAAAAAATTCAGGAAATGGCACCAGATATTTTCTGATGCCCTTATACAAAAGCAAACTGCCTACCAGGGACTTGCCTTTCGCCTGGCGGCCCGAAAGCTGGCTCAGGAAGATTTTCCGGAATTGCGATGGAAACACATATATTTTGCAGGGTTCAATGCATTAAATCAGTCAGAAGAATCTATCATAAATGGCTTGGTAAAAAAAGGAATTGCCGAAGTTTTGTGGGATACGGATAAGTATTACATGAATAACCCAAACCATGAAGCCGGACTTTTTTTAAGAAAATACAGATCACGGTGGGGATTAAAAGATTTTTTATTCGAGGGAGATTATTTCGGCATTCAGAAAAAAAATATCCACCTGTATGGTGTGGCAAAAAATGTAAACCAGGCCAAGCTGGCTGGCAATATTCTAAAAGATATTTCCAAAGAAGACATTAGCCAAAATAATACAGCTGTTGTACTTGCCAACGAAGAACTGTTGTTGCCAGTGCTGAATTCTATTCCATCAGAAATTGAAAAGGTTAACATTACAATGGGGTTTCCCATCAGGAAAACCAATATTTACAGCCTGTTTGATGCTGTTTTCCAGATGCATATTACCACACTACGAATGAATTCAGCCCGGCCCGGAGCAGAAACGGCATTTTATTTTAAAGACCTTGCAAGATTTTTCAGACATCCGGCTATTGCTATTCTTTTGAAACAGCATTTACCTGAGCAATCAGCTGAAGTTTTTATCAATAAATTATTTGAGTCTAAAAAAACATTTATCTATTTCTCTACCCTCGCAACATTCTGGGATCAGGAAGATAAATTTAAGAAACTTTTCTCGCCATGGTTTGCCGACTTTGTTGCAAGCCCGTCAAAGATTATTGCCGCGCTAAAGCAATTAACCCAAACCCTTGATCAGGCTTTTCGGCATGAAGCGGACAGGGAAGAGATTTTGATAGAAAACTCACCCTGGTTTACAGATTTTGAAGCTTTGTTTGCCATCAATACCCTCCTACAAAAGTTAAAAAATTCGATCGAAATACAGGAGCAGGTTAAAGACCTTCGTATCCTTTTTATGCTTTTTCAGGCAATGGCCAGGGAGTCGAAACTAACCCTTTCGGGCGAACCTTTGGCAGGGTTACAGGTAATGGGGCTGCTGGAAACCCGTAATCTCGATTTCAAAATCCTAATAATCCTTTCGGCCAATGAAGATATTTTACCGGCTTCCAAAAGTAATACATCGATAATACCATTTGATGTTAAGGCCGGTTTTGGCATCCCCGTTCACAAAGAGAAAGATGCCATTTTTGCCTACCATTTTTACCGCCTGCTGCAAAGAGCCGAAAATATTCATATCATTTACAACACTCAAAAGCAAGACATTGGTAGTAGCGAAAAAAGCCGGTTTCTCACCCAGCTGATCATGGAAATGCCTAAATACAACCCCAACATTAAAATTACAGAAAATATCATTTCCCTTCCATCAGCTACTCATGATATTGATGATGAAATAGTTATAGCCAAATCTCCGGAAATCCTGGAAGAACTCAATAGAATAAATTCAAAGGGCTTCTCCCCTACTACCCTGAATCATTTTATAAGATGCTCGCTACTTTTCTTTTTTAAACACATTATAAAAGTAGAAGAAACCATACTTCCCGAAGAAACTATTCAGGCCAATACACTTGGCACTGTGGTACATGCTGTTTTAGAGCAACTGTATGAAGATGAGAAGCTGGCTGGAAATAATATCACTATTGATCACCTTGACAGAATGCTTGCCAATACTGACGAAGTAACCACCGACAAATTCATGAAACATTATAAAGGGGGTGATGTAACTTCGGGAAAGAATTTATTATTGGCAAAGGTGGTTGTACGTTATGTAAAGAACTTTCTTCAGGCCGAAAAAACACTTGTAAAAGACCTGTATGAGAAGAACCAATCCCTGCAGTATGTTAAATCGGAAGAAGAATTGAATGTATTCGTTCCTGTGTCTTTTGGATCAACTACAGAAGAAATTCATTTTAGAGGATTCGCTGACCGGATAGACAAGCTGGGAAATATTTACAGAATCATTGACTATAAAACAGGAAAGGTAGAAGATAAAGATCTGGTGGTAAAGGAGTGGGATGCCCTTGCGGAAGACTCTGATTTGGGCAAAAGTTTTCAGCTGCTTATGTATGCCATGCTTTACCAAAGAAAGTATGGAAATACCAATACAATTCAACCGGGAATCATTTCATTCAGAAACCTTTCAGCAGGTATGTTAGCACTTGAAACACCTGAAAATAAACCGCTTATCGACGATCAGATCATAGGAGAATTTGAAAAGCAACTGACAAGGATCATTAAAAACATTTATGATCCCAACCAACCTTTTACAAGAACTGCCGACGAAAAAAAGTGCATAAATTGCGAGTTCAGGCAGGTATGCAACCGGTAATTAAAGACCAGAAATAAACTTTTCGGGTTTTAAACGTTTTTTGTTGTTCGGATTCGAATAAAAATTGTCCGATTACGAACGCTAAGGGTAACCCCTAACCCAAGACACAATCATAACAACATACATTTCAAATACTTACAACTCATGGCACGCAGATTGAAATAATATTAGTGCAACCTAATTTACTGAAATTATTTATTTAAAATCTTTGCAACCATGAAAACACGCTTTTTATTATCAATCGCTGTATTGCTATTTGCAGTAATAGCAGTAAATGCTGAAACGCTGGATGCAGTAGCTCCTAACCAACCTACAGAAGCTGCCAGGTTTTTGCAGAAAAACATTTATTACCCTAGTAGTGCTGAATTGAATGGTCAATGTGGTGATGTTGTTTTTGAACTGAAGGCTGATGAAAATCACAAATTAACCTTTATTCCTATGAATTTGGAAAATAAGGAATTAACAGAAAAGGTAAAAAATCAGGTTATGAGGCTTGAATCAAAACTTGCCAACTTGATAGAACCTGGAAAATCACAACAATTCAAACTAACATTTGTGCTGAAGTAATCAATCATTCAACCCAAATCAATCTGAAAAGCTCCATTATATGGGGCTTTTTTTATTTATTGAGCCATTCTTTAAATGCTGTTGATCTTTCAGTGCTTACAATCACATCGTCAGGAGCCGCAGGATTTAATTCCAGTTTAACTCTTGAGCGGGAATAAGACCACATACTTTTAATTGCGGCAAAACGAATCAAAAATTTTCGGTTTACCCTGAAAAACTCATCCGGATTCAACATTTCTTCCAATTGTTCGAGAGAATAGTTTATACCAAAACTTTCGTTATTGTGCGTAACGAGAAAAATGTTTTTTTCAAGAATCATAAAATAGGCAACATCAGTAGTTTCTATGGCTTTTATCTTATCACCGAAATTTACTATAAAACGTTTCTTCCATTGGTCGGTGTTGCCCGATAAACTACCCATTAATTGCCTGATATTGTTTTGTATAGTATTTTCACGACCTATCTGCTGCTGCAAAAATTTATGTATACTAAATTTTAATTCATCAATTTTTATCGGTTTCAGCAAGTAATCTATACCGTTGTGCCTGAAAGCCCTTATAGCATATTCATCAAAAGCAGTAGTAAAAATTACAGAACAGGTAATTTCAACCTTTTCAAATATGGCAAAACTTAATCCGTCGCCCAGGTTTATGTCAAGAAAAATTACATCAGGCATGGGATTACTATTTAACCACTCTACAGAACTTTTAATTGAATCCAGTATTCCTGTTACTTTTATAGATGGTTCACATTCAACCACAATTTTTTCCAGCCTACGTGCAGCAGCGGGCTCATCTTCAATAATCAACGCTTTGTAATTCATGTTAATCGGATTTTATTTTTTTTTGAAGAGTAGAACTTTGCACATTGATTTCACTAAAGGTATCCAATTTCATCCAAAATCTTAAAAAACTCAAACATAATGAATAAATGCAAAATTAATTAAAATACTGTAGTGAATTCTTACCACCAGATATCGAATAATTCGCAGAAAGCATCTAATTTAATCTTATTTTTGCAGGTATAATCATGAAATAGTAATTAATTTGGTAAGCATATTCATCCATATTTACCAAAATTCAATAACCAGTAAACTTTTTTAAAGATGAATTATAAAGCCAACCTGAACCGTTACGAAAAAATGATTTATAACCGCTGCGGAAGAAGCGGCCTGCAACTGCCAGCCATTTCTCTTGGTCTGTGGCATAATTTCGGCGGAGTAGATATTTTTGAAAATGGAAAAGATATTATTTTCTCGGCTTTTGATGCAGGAATAACACATTTTGACCTGGCCAACAATTATGGCCCACCGGCCGGCAGTGCTGAAGAAAACTTTGGCAGAATCCTTTCTTCCCATCTTAAACCTTATCGCGATGAACTGATTATTTCCAGCAAAGCCGGTTACTATATGTGGCCTGGTCCATACGGTGATTGGGGATCGAGAAAATATATCATCAGTAGCTGCGACCAAAGCCTGAAAAGGATGCAGTTAGAATACGTAGATATTTTTTACTCCCACAGGCCTGATCCCAACACACCTTTGGAAGAAACGATGATGGCCCTCGACCAATTGGTAAGAAAGGGGAAAGCCTTATATGTTGGGTTATCGAATTATTCGGCAGATCAAACCCGACAGGCTGCAGAAATTCTGAAAGACCTGGGCACTCCCTGCCTGATTCACCAACCTCGCTATTCTATGTTCGACAGATGGGTTGAAAACGGACTGCTTGATACTATAGGTGAGCTTGGAATTGGCAGCATCGCCTTTTCTCCGCTTGAGCAGGGTTTGCTTACCGATAAATACCTGAAAGGCATTCCGGAAAATTCAAGGGCCGCTAAGCCCACCGGTTTTTTAAAGCCTGAACAAATTACCCCTGATAAACTGGAGAAGGTAAGAAAACTTAACGATATTGCTCAGAACCGCGGACAAAGCCTTGCTCAAATGGCCATTGCCTGGTTATTAAAAGATAAAAGAGTTACCTCAGTTCTGGTAGGGGCAAGCAGTGTAAAACAATTGGAAAATAACCTGCAAACACTCAACAATCTCCAATTCCAAAATGACGAACTTAATACCATTTCCAATATACTTCATTCATAGAGAAATAAGGCAGTGAAGTTACCCAACCCACACATACAAACCAGTGAAGATTACAAAAGTAACAGCGATCTTTGGATATCACTGATTTTGATATCTTCTGCACTGGCTATTGCAGGTAATATAAGTGTTTTGATTACCGGATTCGATTTCCCGGCAGATTTACTGTTTTTTGTTCCCATCGTTATTGCGGCAGCCAAATATTCATGGTATGGCACTTTGTTTTCTGCTGCTCTGGCAGTCTTATATCTGGCGCCCTTTCCATTTTTCCCACATGAGTATGAAGTTTGGATATCGGCTTTACTCAGGGCAGGAAGCCTGGTAGGAGTTGCATCCATTATTACCTATCTGGCGCAAAAAAACATCAGAATAAAAACCGAACTCTTTAACAGTAAAAGACAGTTTAAACGAATTGCTGATTACACCTACAATTGGGAATATTGGCTGGACCATGAGAATAATCTTCTATACATGTCGCCTGCAGTAAATCGTATTACCGGATACAGCCCCGATCAGTTTAAAAAAGATCCGGATTTGTTTAATAAAATCATTCACCCCCTTGATAAGGCCGCCTGGCAAAATCATAAATTCTTTGCTCATCTTAATGATTCTTCCAGGAGGCCTTTGGAAACAGAATTCAGAATTGTAACAGCAAAAGGAGAAACCAGATGGATAGGCCATGTATCCCGAAGGCTTTATGATGAGTATAAAAGATATCAGGGACTTAGGGTTTCAAACAGAGATATAACCGCCCAGGTAGAAGCCGAAGAAAAACTTCTCGAAATATCTATGGAGTCAGAGAAAAAGGAACGTAACTTCTATTCTCGTGAAATCCATGACCGATTAGGCCCACTCCTCTCGACCATTAAATTATATTTTCAATGGTTGGCAGAAACCAATGACATTGAAAAAACCCGAATAATTACTGAAAAGGGGAACCAGAGTATTGATGTAGCTATCGAAACCCTTAGGGAAATAAGCCACAATATGAGCTCTTACAATCTTGACAGGTTAGGATTAATTAAGGCCCTGGAGAATATTGCAGAACAAATAGACTCTACCCAAAAAATTAGTGTAACAGTTACAACCAACTCTTATGAGCGATTCGATAAAACCAAAGAAGTAGCTTTGTATTACGTTGTAAGCGAGCTAATAAACAACACTATAAAACACGCAAATGCACAAAACATTACTATTGTGTGCCTTTTTTCTAATGAAAACAGAACCATGACCATCAATTACAGCGATGATGGTTCAGGATTCGACATTAAAGAACAGGAAGATAATGCTACTTCGGTAAAAGGCCTTGGGTTACTCAATATACAACAACGTATTAAAGCACTGCGAGGAAAGTTCACAATTTCTACTTCACCCCAAAAAGGGTTTAAGGCGGTTGTTGAATTAACCGTATAACTAAATAATAAAATCATGCAAAAAAAACCACGCATTTTTATCGTTGACGATCATGCTTTATTCAGGGAGGGGATAAAACTTCTAATAGAGCAGGAAGACCTGGGCCAGATTGTTGGCGAAGCAGAAAACGGACTTATCTTTTTGAATATGGTGCAACAAGCCAGCCCTGATCTCGTATTAATGGATATTCAGATGCCTGAAATGGACGGATTAACGGCAACGAGGGAAGCACTGGAAAAATGGCCCCGATTAAAAATTCTTGCTCTCTCTATGTATGCCGACAAGGAAAACTATTCATCAATGATTGAAGCAGGAGCTATGGGTTTTGTTTTAAAAACTGCCGGAAAAAAGGAATTTGAAAATGCTATAAAAACTATAGCAAAGGGCGATAACTATTTCTCCGGCGAACTGCTCAGACAAATGATCGTAAATCTTGAAAAAGAAATGGCTGATCCGGATAAAAATGATAAATCAATGTTTTCTGACCATGAATTAAAAGTATTAAAAGGTTTCTGCAGTGGGCAAACGATAAAAGAGATAGCCGATATTTACAAAATAGATTGCGAAACCGTTGAAAACCATAAAAACAGCCTTCTGAAAAAAACCCAGACACGAAATACTGTTAATCTGGTTATTTATGCCATCAAAAATAAATTGGTTTCAATTTAATACTCCAGATTAAAGACGTTTTATACTACACGCCTGAAAACTCAAAACTTTTTAGGTATAAATACTTATTCAAAATCAGCGTTTTTCTCTTCTTTCCGCCTTAAGAAACAATTACTTTTAGGGTCTGTCATTGTCTAAGTGTAATTGAGATTTTTCAACCGTCAGATACTTTATTAGCAGCTCTCTATAAGATTAATCTGAGCCTGGGTCATATACAATCTCATCTCACAAGAGCGAAATATTTATATCCATCATATCAACCATCTATCTCACCATCAAAACACTAACCTATGAAAAATAAAATTCTTCCGGATTATATTTCCTGGTCCAATACTTTACCCCTGGTAAGGAGAAAAAATATTTCGATTACCAGTTTAAGACAATTTATGGGTTTGCCCGATTTGTCTGATACTGATAATAATTCCATTATAATGTACAACGAAATATTAGAAAACGAATCAAGCTATTTTGCAAGACACATGGGATCAAATGAAAGATCAATGCAATATGGGTGGAAAAATGAAAAGAAAAGTACTCCATGCTTAGGAAGTGAGTATGGGTTTTAAAACGATTACACACCAGAATCATTTAACACTGTTTTAAATAGTTTTCATCAAATGCCGGTTGTTACCGGCATTTTTTTGTGCTAAAACTTTTCGAAAACGCCCAACCCAAATAACGCAAAATCATATTTAACAGGATCTTTCTGATCCAGCAGTTTCAAATTATTGGTAAGCTCTATGGCCGCTTTCCAGTCATTTTGTTTTCGTAAAAGCAAACCCAGCTTTCTGGCTACCCTTCCTGAATGAATATCCAATGGGCAAATCAATTGACTGGGAGAAATCTTTTGCCATACTCCAAAATCAACACATCTGTTATCATTACGAATCATCCATCTTAAAAACATGTTAAGCCTCTTTGCACTAGCTCCCCTCAGTGGGTTGCTTAGATGTTTTTCGGTACGTTTTGGATGGGGTATTTGAAAAAAAACATCACGAAAATGAGCAATCGCAGTTCCCATATCACCCTTCTTTAATCCATCAACGAAAATATTTTCCATGCCACCCTGTAACTGATACAGGTTTTTTAACGCCCAAAAAAATGTACACAGATCAGTATAATTAAAAGTGCGATGAACAAACCCCTCAAAGGACTGCAGGTCTCTTTCTCTGAAAGACATAATAAAATCAAAAGGTGATTCACCCATTTGATCGATTATCTTTAGCGAGTTATTGATAATTGTGATCCTTTGCCCCCAAGCCAGAGTAGCAGCAATAAAACCAGAAATCTCTCTATCTTCTTTTTGGCTGAATAAGTGTGGAATACTTATAGGATCAGTTAATATAAATTCAGCACTGTTATATTGCAAATACTTCCTTTCAAGGAGCTCTTTAACCTGCATCTTTTTTATCCCTTATAATTCAACGCCCCTGATCTGTTTAAAAAGATCAACGGCATAAATATCTGTCATACCCGAAATAAAATCTACTACCGAACGGGCTTTATAATAGGGGTAAGTACTATTAACCGCATATTGTAATGGCATCAAAGACAAGATCTTGCCTGAATAGTCCTGATCTGGATGCATGGCTGCATTAAAAAACTCTTCGAGTAGCGCACCTATTACATTGTAGCCCGAAATCTCAATTTTGATTACTGAAGGGTGCTTATAAATCCGGGAAAATGATAATTCCTCACACTCCTTTAAGGCTTTACCGGTATGATCATCAAGATAATTGAGCAATTTTCCTTTAAATGTCCCTTCCATGATACTATGGTAATTGTCAGCAAAAACCGAAGCAGCAGCATGGGTTAACTTCCCTATAACCATAGCTCTCAGAAATGCAATCTGTTCATTTGCATCTGTAACCTCTTGCATGGTTCGTTCAATTTTTTGCAGCAGTTTGAGATCAGAAGGTGCAAAAAAGTTTAGAAACAGTTGGTGTACCAGTTCCCTGGGTAAAATGCTCAACTTATGGGCATCTTCTATGTCCATCAATTGGTAGCATATATCATCAGCAGCTTCTACCAAATAAACCAGCGGATGTCTGGCATAAATTTGAGCGCTCTGATCAAGTAAAGGGATTTGAAGTTGTTGCATTACTTCTGCAAAAGTATGGGCTTCTGCCTGAAAGTAACCATATTTTCCCTTTTTGCCCGCCTGCAATGAACTGTAGGGATACTTTATCATGGTACCAAGTGACGCGAAAGTAAGGGCATAACCTCCTACCCTACGACCAGTGAACTGATTGGTAAGCAACCTGACCAGGTTTGCGTTTCCTTCAAAGGTGATCAGATCAGCATATTGCGCTTCACTGAGTAAACCTTTTATTTCTTTGCCACCACTATGGGCAAAAAAGTGCGAAATAGCCTTCTCGCCGCTATGACCAAATGGAGGGTTTCCTAAATCGTGTGCCAAACAGGCGGTTGCTACAACAGTATCTATCTCACGAACAATCACTTTCTCAGACTTATCGAGAATGGGAGCAATTTTGGAATAAACGATATTGCCCAAAGATTTACCTACACTGGCTACTTCAAGACTATGGGTAAGCCTGTTGTGCACGAAAACACTTCCGGGAAGTGGAAAAACCTGGGTTTTATTTTGCAGCCTTCTAAATGGAGATGAGAAAATGATCCGGTCATAATCGCGCTGAAATTCGCTACGAATTTCTTCAAGACTTCTTGATTTTTCAGGTTGACCAAAACGGGCAACAGAAAGAAGAGTTTTCCAATTCATTGAAAATATTTTGGTTTACATTACCCCATAATTACAATCTATTTATGCCTGTTGGGTTTGAATGACCAAAGATATAATGTTTTTTGGTGCCATAATAAGTAGAGGATTATTTAACTTCGCAATATAAATGATTAAAAGGATATGAACGAACATCAAAAGTTTATTGAAGAAGCCATAAAATTGGCACGAGAAAACGTACCCTCAGGTAAAGGAGGCCCTTTCGGGGCACTGGTTGTTAAAAATGGAGAAATTGTTGGACGAGGGGTAAATCAGGTAACCAGCAACAATGACCCCACGGCTCATGCAGAAATTATGGCAATTCGCGATGCATGTCAAACCCTGGGTAGTTTTCAGTTAAAGGATTGTATCATTTATGCCAGTTGCGAGCCTTGCCCCATGTGCCTGGGAGCAATTTACTGGGCCAGGCCCAAAATGATTGTTTTTGCCGCAGAAAATACAGATGCAGCGAAAGCTGGATTTGATGATTCCTTCATTTACAAGGAAATATGCCTGCCGGCAAGCCAAAGAACCATATCTAGCGTAAATGTAAAACCAGATGATTTCTTTTCCCCTTTTCAAACCTGGACAAAATCTGAAAGAAAAACACCCTACTGATTCAGTTAAAATTTGTTGGAATTTTTATCTGAAGCTTCCCAAATTTGAGATCACATCAAAAACCTGTAACTTTAATTAAGCAATAAAGGGCAATCTTAAGCCCATTGTTGCTTTATTATTGTTTAAATTGCTATTATTGAGTTATTATGCACGATATTGAACCCTTCTATTCATGGCGCAATGTTTACATTGCTTCAGAAGATAAACGATCTCCCTTTTATGGAAGGATAAACAGCGAATTTGAATTTACTCATGCTGTTTATAATTATGTAATTCACCCACAATGGGATGAAATAGGCTCATCTACTTTGTTTATCAAATTGCTATATGCCGATTACGAATCAGGCTATGCAATTATAGAACTGATTGGAGAATGGAATGATTGCCTTCACAACGATATTATGTTTCTGAAAAGAAATATTATTGAACCATTAATTGATGAAGGAATTACCAAATATGTTCTAATCGGCGAAAACGTACTCAATTTTCACTATTCTGATGATTGCTATTACCAGGAATGGTTTGATGATATTGATGATGGCTGGATTGTAGGTATCAACTTTCGCGATTTTATAATCCGCGAATTCGAGCAGGCAAACATTGATTATTATATTGCTTTTGGGAAGCACTTCAATGATTTTAACTGGAGAAAACTCGCACCCAATCAATTATTTGCTCTCATCGACCAATATATGATGCGTCGTTTAAATCCACACTATGACCAGAGTTGATGTTGGAATCGTGACTGATTATTTGATACGTGAAAGTTCTCGACTACGATCTTTAATAGCTTGTGCTATCTTTTCTACTTCTTCATATAGCCCATTTTCTTCCAGGTGTACAAATTTTTTATTAAGCATAACAGCTTCTCCGTCGATTATCACTGTTTCCACATCACTACCCTGCAAGCTGTAAACCAGCAACGAATAGATATTATAAACCGGATGGGCATGGGGTTGAGACATATTCATCATGATCAAATCTGCCTTTTTCCCTGGCTCCAGAGATCCAATTTCATTCTCCATACCCAAAACCCTTGCACCACCAATGGTTGCCATTTCCACAACTGTTCGGGCATCAAGCACGGTAGGATCATTGCTGTTTAGTTTATGAATTATGGCAGCAGTGTTCATCTCTTCAAACAAATCGAGGTTGTTATTACTGGCTACACCATCTGTTCCGAAACCAACCTTCACCCCTGACTTAAGCAGCTGAGGTACAGGTGCTACACCACTTGCCAGTTTCATATTGCATTCGGGATTATGAGCTACTGAAACACCCCTTTCTTTTAATATACTGATATCATCAGGGGTTAGATGAACTCCATGAGCGGCTATTACATTAGAATCCAAAACACCAAGTGAGTTAAGATAACCTACTGGTGTATAGCCTGTTTTTACCAGCGATTCATCAAATTCCTTTTTGGTTTCTGCCACATGTATATTGAAGGGTACATTATATTTATCAGCAAAGCTTTTGGTCTTTTGAATCAGGCTTCCGGAGCAACTGTAAGGAGCATGGGCGGAAAACGATATTGTAATGCGTGGGTGACTCCCCCATTTTTTAATTAAACCTTCACTTTTTCTAAGAGAATCGTTTGGTGTGGGACTATTGGGAGCAGGAAAACCTATAACACTTTCAGATAAAACAGCACGCAAACCTGTTTGATCAACAACTTGGGCAATTTCATCAACAAAATAATACATGTCGTTAAAAGTGGTTGTACCACTACGAAGCATTTCTGCCATGGCAAGGGTAGTTCCCAGCGTAACACTCTCAGCATTAATAAATTCTGATTCAACAGGGAATATGTATTCATAAAGCCATTCATGCAGTGGGAGATCATCAGCATACCCTCTGAAAATAGTCATGGGTACGTGTGTATGAGTATTTACCAACCCAGGCATTACCAATTTACCAGTACCATCAATTACTTCAGCATCAGGGAAATCTTCACGGCTGATTGATATATCGCCTAAAGCAACGATCCTGTCATTTTTTATAAGAATGCTTCCACACTTCCAAAAACTATAGTCACTATCCATAGTCAGAATCATGGCATTTACAATGATCTTATATGAATCATTCTCCCTTTGCAGTTTGTTAATCAAAATATCTGTCATATCATTTCAGTTGTCTTCATACAAGAAGGCAGAAACACATAAGTGATCTGCCAAATAATAAATAAGTACAACAAATTTACGGAATAATTCTGAGAATCATTTTTTATTAACTTCGCATTTCAATGAAGACAATAAAATCGAAATCCAAATTAAAATAAAGTATGATCGATAAAATTAAAGCAACAGCAGCATTTCTTAAGGAGAAAACACAATCTGAACCTCTGGTGGGTATCATTTTAGGATCGGGCCTGGGTGGTTTGGTTGACTCCATTGATATAAAGCATAGTTTTCATTACAACGAAATTCCTGACTTCCCCATATCCACTGTAGAAGGACATCAGGGTAAGCTAATTTTTGGTATTCTGGAAGGAAAGAATATTGTAGCTATGCAGGGCCGTTTTCATTATTATGAAGGGTATTCTATGCAACAGGTTACATTTCCTGTTAGGGTTTTGAAAATGCTGGGGATTAAATATCTCTTTCTCTCCAATGCGGCTGGGGGGTTAAATCCGGCATTTGAAGTTGGTGATTTGATGATCATTAAAGATCAGATTAATATGTTTCCGGAAAACCCCTTGCGAGGAAAGAATCTAGACGAGTTGGGAACCCGATTTCCTGAAATGAGCGAACCTTTTAGTAAAACCCTGATTGCCAGAGCAAAAAAAATTGCTTCTGAAAACAATATTAAATTTCAAACAGGGACATATGTGGGTAGTGCCGGACCTACTCTTGAAACTCCTGCAGAATACAATATGTTTAGAATTTTAGGAGCCGATTCAACAGGAATGTCAACCGTGCCCGAAGTTATTGTTGCCCGCCATATGGGTATTGATTGTTTTGCTATTTCAGTAATCACTAACCTCGCTGTAATTGAGAACTATGAGAAAGGAGCCACTCACGACGAAGTACAAAATGCTGCTGGTAAAGCACAACCGAAGATGACGCTTATTTTCAGAAAATTGATAAAATCTATTGATTAACACTTCAGGATTTAAAAAATTGCTTGAGAAGATAAATCAAGACCTTTCATCCCTTAATATAGATATCTCAAACATTTTAGACGGATTATATATTCTAAGGCAGATTCTTAAAGAAATCATTAAATCAATCCTTCCACAAAAGTTATAAAACACTGATCATCCCGATTATTCATTAATTATAATAATACAATTAATCCATTACAAATATGAAAATAAAAAGTATAATAATTTTCATTGCAATGGCAATCACTTTTTTCTCTTGCCAGAAAAAAGAAAGAGATTTGCAATACATTCAACAAGAAATGATTGAATTGGGATATGAAGGCACCTTCAGAGAACCTTCAACTTCTTTGGAAAGAGCAGCTATTAGCCTTGTGGGCATTGATGAAATGTTGATTTATGAAGAAATTGATAATCATATAGTAATTCTTCAGTTTAAATCTACCAATGAAGAAGAAATCAGAAACAAGATAGAATCTGTTATTACTTTTCTGGAACCTTACCTATCTCCGGAAGACATTAATAATATTACAAATGCAAAGGAACTGCTTGACAATAACACCATTATTCACAATAACATCATGCTGGCCTGGCAAAGTGAAAGACCTGAAAACTTAATTTATCTTGTCGAAAGAAACTTTTAACCCCCGAACATTTAGACATAGCCCGAAAGATATTAATCCCTGATCCAGCCGGAATTTTCACTTAAGAATTTAATCCCGAAGATAATTGTTAAATAAGTTAGCATATAAAAAAAGGACCCATATCTTAAAAGATATGGGTCACTTTAATAGCTAAAATTTCAACAATTATGCCTGCGCGGCAGGTCCACCAAAATTCATGGGTAGTTTCACTTCAATATCCTTTATAGGTCCATGGGCGGCTTCAAACTTCGATATATTTTCTTTCAAAGCTTTTAATAGCCTTTTGGCGTGCTGAGGGGTCATTACTACACGGGATTTTACTTTTGCTTTCGGAACACCAGGCATTAATCTGATAAAATCCATAACAAATTCAGTATTTGAATGTGTTATCATTGCCATATTTGAATATACACCTTCTGCAATTTCTTCACTTAATTCAATATTTATTTGTGGAGCTTGACCTTTATTTTCAGACATAATATTTAAGTTTTAATGATTAATATTCTTCACTTTCAGCTTTCTTTTTGGAAGCCATTAGTAAATTATATTCATCCATTGACCCAACAATAATATTCTCATATTCCCGCAAGCCTGTTCCGGCAGGAATAAGGTGGCCAACAATAACGTTTTCTTTCAGCCCTTGCAAGGTATCTACTTTGGCATTAACAGCAGCATCTGTAAGCACTTTGGTAGTTTCCTGGAAGGAAGCTGCAGATATAAAGCTCTTTGTTTGCAGCGAGGCTCTTGTAATACCCTGTAATTGCTGACGTGCTGTGGCACCATGAGCATCTCTTGCAACTACAATCTTTTTATCTTTCCGTTTAAGCATGGAATTTTCATCCCGCAGCTTCCTGGCAGTTATGATTTGTCCAGGTTTAAGAACAGAATCACCAGGATCTTCAACAACCTTTTTCCCAAAAATAGCATCGTTCTCTTCCATAAAATCAACTTTGTTAACAATTTCATTTTCAAGAAATCTTGTATCACCTGGATCTTCAATGGTAACTTTCCGCATCATTTGTCGAACAATCACTTCAAAGTGCTTGTCGTTGATTTTCACACCCTGCATACGGTATACTTCCTGAACTTCATTAACGATATATTCCTGAACAGCTGTAGGGCCTTTGATAGAAAGAATATCAGCAGGTGTTGTAGGCCCATCAGAAAGCGGAGTACCTGCTTTTACAAAGTCATTCTCCTGCGCAAGGATTTGCTTGCTCAATGGAACAAGATAATGCTTTTCATCGCCTGTTTTTGAAGTAATAATAACTTCACGATTACCACGCTTTATCTTTTTGCCAAAAGATACAACTCCATCAATTTCAGAAACTACAGCAGGATCAGATGGGTTACGAGCCTCGAACAACTCGGTGATTCTTGGTAAACCACCGGTGATATCTCCGGATTTTCCAATTGCTCTGGGTATTTTTGCAATCGTTGAACCTGTTGTAATATCAGACTCATCATTAACTACAATGTGAGCTCCAACGGGCATATCATAAGTTCGCATAATTTCACCATCAGCATTTATGATACTGATGGAAGGGTTGCGGGTTTTATCTTTGGAATCGATAATTACCTTTTCATAGTAACCTGTTTGTTCATCTGAGTCGGTTCTGAATGTAGTACCTTCAAACAAATTATTGAAAACTATTTTACCAGTAACTTCAGAAACAATTACGGCATTGTATGGATCCCATTCGCAGATAAGCTCACCGCTGGTTACTTCTTTACCATGTTCAGTATATAAACTGGCTCCATAGGGAATGTTCTGCGTGGTTAATACCATTCGGGTATTTTTATCTATAATCCGCATTTCAGCCGAACGACCTATTACTACAAAATAGCTTCGTCCTTCAGGATTGGTATATGGAACGGCTCTCAATTCATCAATTTCAAGAATCCCACCATACTTTGCATTAATTTTAGATGCGGTAGCAATGTTGGAAGCTGTACCCCCAACGTGGAAAGTACGCAAAGTAAGCTGAGTACCAGGTTCACCGATAGATTGTGCAGCTATTACACCTACAGCTTCTCCTTTTTGAACCATTCTGCCTGTGGCAAGATTACGGCCATAACATTTTGCACACACCCCATGCTTTGATTCGCAGGTTAGTACCGAACGTATTTCAACAGCTTCAATGGGAGAGTCTTCAATTTTTTGACTAATCTCTTCGGTTAATTCACCACCGGCTTCAACAATAAGGTCACCAGTTGTAGGATCTACAATATCTTGAAGAGCTGTACGTCCAAGAATTCTATCATATAATGATTCAACAGTCTCTTCATTATTTTTAAGAGCAGTAGCAGTTAATCCCCTCAATGTACCACAATCAGGTTCTGTAATAATTACATCCTGAGAAACATCAACGAGCCTTCTGGTAAGATACCCTGCATCAGCTGTTTTAAGAGCTGTATCAGCCAAACCCTTACGGGCACCGTGTGTTGAAATAAAGTACTCGAGTACGGAAAGACCTTCTTTAAAGTTTGAAAGAATTGGGTTTTCAATAATTTCACCACCTTTGGCACCTGACTTTTGGGGCTTAGCCATCAAACCACGCATTCCGGAGAGCTGACGAATCTGCTCTTTCGAACCCCGGGCACCAGAATCCAACATCATATAAACAGGATTAAATCCCTGATTATCATTAGTTGTTCTGTCTATCAACACCTTGGTAAGCTTGGCATTTGTATGTGTCCAAATATCGATGATCTGATTGTATCTTTCATTGTTGGTAATGAAACCCATACTGTAGTTACCCCTTACTTCATCAACCTGCTCATTGGCTTCATCAATAAGGATTTTCTTTTCTTCAGGAACTATAATATCGCCGAGGTTAAACGACAAACCACCACGGAAAGCCATTTTGAAACCAAGGTCTTTAATATCATCAAGAAATTTGGAAGAACGGGCAATACCCGTTACTTTCATAATACTTCCGATGATATCTCTTAAAGCTTTTTTGGTAAGCAACTGATTAATATAACCGTACTCATTGGGTACAACTTCATTAAACATAACCCTTCCCGGAGTAGTTTCAATAAGACGCTCAACCAATTTTCCATCTTCACTTACTTTAACCTTAACCTTTATAACAGCATGAAGACTTACTGCTTTTTCATTATAGGCAATCAGTACTTCTTCAGGACCGTAAAAAGTAAGTCCTTCACCCTTTACCGGAAACTCAGGCGTATTCTTTCTTGCTTTAGTCATATAGTATAACCCTAAAACCATATCTTGAGATGGCACTGCAATAGGAGCACCATTGGCCGGATTAAGAATATTATGTGATGCAAGCATCAACAGTTGCGCTTCCAGTATGGCTGCATTGCCAAGTGGCACATGAACTGCCATTTGGTCACCATCAAAGTCAGCATTAAATGCTGTACACACGAGCGGATGCAATTGAATGGCCTTACCTTCTATCAGCTTAGGCTGAAAGGCTTGAATACCCAAACGGTGAAGTGTGGGAGCCCTGTTTAAAAGTACCGGATGGCCTTTTAATACATTTTCAAGAATATCCCAAACAACAGGATCTTTTCTATCAACTATTTTCTTGGCAGACTTTACTGTTTTTACAATACCTCTTTCAAGCATCTTGCGGATAATAAATGGCTTAAATAATTCTGAGGCCATTTCTTTTGGGAGTCCACATTCATGTAATTTCAGTTCAGGGCCAACAACAATAACAGAACGAGCAGAATAATCAACTCTCTTACCCAGCAAATTCTGACGAAAACGACCTTGCTTACCTTTTAAGCTATCGCTCAAAGATTTCAGGGGTCGGTTTGACTCTGTTTTAACTGCGTTGGTTTTCCTGGAATTATCAAATAAGGAATCAACAGCTTCCTGTAACATCCTTTTCTCGTTACGGAGAATTACATCCGGAGCTTTGATTTCAATGAGTCTCTTTAATCGGTTATTACGAATAATAACTCTTCTGTACAAATCATTAAGGTCACTTGTTGCAAAACGACCACCATCGAGTGGAACCAAAGGTCTTAACTCAGGTGGAATTACAGGAACCACATCCACAATCATCCATTCAGGTCGATTATCAATGCGTGACTGTGCTTCGCGGAATGCTTCCACAACTTGCAATCTCTTAAGCGCATCAGCTTTACGTTGTTGAGAAGTTTCTGTATTCGCTTTATGACGGAGATCGTAAGAAAGTTGATCAAGATCTAATCTAATAAGAAGCTCTTTAAGTGCTTCGGCACCCATCATGGCGATGAATTTTTCCGGATTATTGTCGTCAAGCATTTGATTTTCTTTAGGAAGACTTTCAATAATATTGAAATACTCTTCTTCAGTAAGAAAATCAAGGTAATTAAACTCATCTGATTTTACGCCTGCATTAACAACAACATAGCGTTCATAATAAATGATCTGATCAAGTTTTTTTGATGGTAACCCCAGAAGGTAACCAATTTTATTTGGAAGAGAACGGAAAAACCATATATGAGCCACTGGCACAACAAGTTTTATATGCCCCATCCTTTCGCGTCGCACTTTCTTTTCTGTTACTTCTACTCCACAACGATCGCATACAATTCCCTTGTAACGAATACGCTTATATTTACCGCAGTGGCATTCCCAATCCTTTACAGGACCAAAAATTCTTTCACAAAAAAGGCCATCACGTTCTGGTTTATATGTTCGGTAATTAATTGTCTCAGGTTTCATTACTTCACCGTGAGATCTTTCTAATACAGATTCGGGTGAAGCTAAACTAATGGTGATCTGAGAAAAATTGCTTTTTACATTGGATTCTTTTCTGAAAGCCATAGGAAGTTGATATATTTGAAATGTAGGAAGTTAATATTATTGAACAAGCTTAAAGACCTTGTAAGCAAGAAACATCCGGGCAAACCAATCAATATTACTTTGCCCGGATTTAGGTATTACTCAAATTTGATATCCAGACCAAGACCACGTAATTCATGAACCAACACATTAAATGATTCAGGAACTCCTGGTGTAGGCATGTTATCACCCTTTACTATAGTTTCGTAGGCTTTTGCACGGCCAATGACATCATCAGATTTAACAGTAAGAATTTCCTGAAGAATATTAGCGGCACCAAATGCTTCAAGCGCCCATACTTCCATCTCACCAAAACGTTGACCACCAAACTGTGCTTTACCCCCCAATGGTTGTTGTGTAATAAGTGAATAAGGTCCAATGGAGCGTGCGTGCATTTTATCGTCAACCATATGACCCAGTTTCAACATATAAATTATACCCACCGTAGCAGGTTGATCGAAACGTTCTCCGGTACCTCCGTCATAAAGGTATACTTTACCATTTTCCGGAAGACCTGCTTTTCGCATTAATCCATTGATCTGGTCAACATTGGCACCATCGAAAATAGGAGTACCATAGGTTTCACCTAGTTTTTCACCAGCCCAACCCAAAACTGTTTCGTAGATCTGACCAAGATTCATCCTTGAAGGCACACCTAGTGGATTCAGAACAATATCTACAGGAGTACCATCTTCCAGGAACGGCATATCTTCCTGTCTTACAATGCGGGCAACAATACCTTTATTACCATGCCTGCCTGCCATTTTATCTCCAACTTTAAGCTTACGCTTTTTAGCAAGATATATTTTAGCAAGCTGCACAATTCCAGCGGGAAGTTCATCACCTACAGTGGCAGTAAACTTTTTGCGGTTATATGTTCCAAGAATATCTTTATACTTGATTGAATAATTATTCAATAGTTCTTTGACAAGATTATTCTTATCCCTGTCTGTTGTCCAGTTAAATGGATTGATGATGGCATAATCGATACTTTGAAGCATTTTTTGAGTAAACTTCGTACCCTTTGGAACAACAACTTCTTTAAGACTATTTGAAACACCTTGTGAAGTTTTTCCGCTAACCAAAACAATAAGTTTATCAACTAGTTTTGCCTTAAGATCAGTAATTTCTTTATTAAACTCATCATCTAGCTTTTCAATAATAATTTTCTCTTTGGTTTTAGCCTTTTTATCTTTAAAAACTCTAGAGAATAAGCGCTTGTCAATTACAACTCCTTTTGTTGATGGGGGTGCTTTTAATGAAGCATCCTTCACATCACCGGCCTTATCACCAAAAATGGCCCTGAGAAGTTTTTCCTCAGGTGTTGGGTCGGTTTCTCCTTTGGGTGTAATTTTCCCTATGAGAATATCACCTTCATTTACTTCAGCACCAATGCGAATCAAACCATTTTCATCAAGATCTTTAATTGCTTCAGAACTTACGTTGGGAATATCGCTGGTCAATTCTTCAACACCTCTTTTGGTATCTCGTACATCAAGTGAAAATTCTTCAATATGTATGGATGTAAAAATATCATCACGTACAATCTTTTCCGAAATAACAATAGCATCCTCAAAATTATAACCTTTCCATGGCATAAAGGCAACCTTCAGGTTTCGCCCAATGGCTAATTCACCATTTTTTGTAGCATAACCTTCACTAAGAAGCTGACCTTTAACAACTTTTTGCCCTTTATAAACAATAGGTTTGAGATTGATACATGTACTTTGGTTAGTTTTTGCAAATTTCGTCAGATAATATGTTTTTACATCGTCATCAAAACTAACAAGTTTTTCTTCGTCATTTCGAGAATAACGAATAACGATCTGCTCGGCATCAACATACTCAACAATACCATCTCCTTCGGCATGTAGCAGCACTCTTGAATCTTCTGCTACTTTTGCTTCAAGTCCTGTACCAACAATAGGTGCTTCAGGATTTAACAGGGGAACGGCCTGGCGCATCATGTTACTACCCATAAGAGCACGGTTGGCATCGTCATGCTCAAGAAAAGGAATAAGAGATGCTGCAATTGATGCAATTTGATTGGGAGCAACATCCATGAGTTGAACTTTAGCAGGCTCAACCATAGGATAATCAGCCTGAAAACGAGCTTTTATAAAATCATTTTTAAAGGCTCCCTTTTCATCCATTGGCATATTTGCCTGACTGATAATGTTTTCTTCTTCTTCTTCAGCAGACAGATAAACAGGGTCCTTACTGAAATCAACTTTCCCTTCTTCAACCTTAAAATAAGGAGTTTCAATAAATCCCAATTCATTAACTTTGGCATAAACGCAAAGGGAGGAGATAAGACCAATGTTGGGTCCTTCAGGGGTTTCTATAGTGCAAAGTCTGCCATAGTGTGTAAAGTGAACATCACGCACCTCAAATCCAGCCCTTTCACGACTTAAACCTCCGGGTCCCAGTGCTGACATACGTCTTTTGTGCGTAAGTTCAGCCAATGGATTAGTTTGATCCATAAACTGAGATAGCTGGTTGGTGCCAAAGAAAGAATTGATTACAGAAGATAATGTTTTTGCATTTATAAGATCGGTTGGTGCAAAAACTTCATTATCTCTTACGTTCATTCTTTCTCTGATAGTACGAGCCATTCTTGCAAGGCCAACACCAAACTGTGCATATAATTGTTCACCAACGGTTCGCACACGTCTGTTGCTAAGATGGTCTATATCATCTACGTCAGCCTTGGCATTAACCAATTCTATCAAGTACTTTACAATACTGATAATATCTTCTTTGGTAAGAACCCGGGTTTCAGGATCAGTATGAAGATTAAGCTTTTTATTAATTCTATAACGTCCCACATCACCAAGATCATATCTTTTATCAGAAAAGAATAATTTTTCAATCATTCCCCTGGCCGTCTCATCATCAGGTGGGTCAGCATTCCTAAGAAGCCTATAAATAAATTCTACAGCTTCTTTCTCTGAATTTGTAGTATCTTTTTGAAGGGTATTATAAATTAAAGCATAGTCACTCAGGTTAAGATCTTCCTTATGAAGAATTATAGTTTTAACTCCTGAGTCAATTATGGGATCTATATGTTCGTTTTCCAGAACTGTTTCGCGGTCGATAATAACTTCAGTTCTTTCTATAGAAACAACTTCGCCGGTATCTTCATCAACAAAATCTTCTACCCATGATCGAAGCACCCTTGCAGCCAGTTTTCTTCCAACATATTTTTTCAGGCCGGTTTTACTAACCTTCACTTCATCAGCAAGGTTGAAGATTTCCAGTATCTCTTTATCAGATTCAAATCCAATGGCTCTTAATAAAGTTGTAACCGGTAATTTTTTCTTCCTATCAATGTAAGCGAACATGACATTATTAATGTCTGTTGCAAATTCAATCCAGGAGCCTTTAAAAGGAA
Source organism: Sphingobacteriia bacterium (assembly GCA_011390785.1). Taxonomy (GTDB): domain Bacteria; phylum Bacteroidota; class Bacteroidia; order Bacteroidales; family UBA7960; genus SKVR01. The sequence goes on along the minus strand of JAABRR010000034.1, from coordinate 14,527 downwards.
TAATACGCGCACTGTAGAGTTGAGTCCCGTTTGCGTGAACACTTGTACCAAAAAACACACCAGGCGATCTGTGAAGCTGAGATACTACAACCCTTTCTGCGCCATTAATTACAAAGGTACCTTTAGGAGTCATATAAGGAATAGTACCCAGATAAACATCCTGAATAATGGTTTCAAAATCTTCATGCTCAGGATCAGTGCAATAAAGTTTTAGCTTAGCTTTAAGGGGTACACTGTAGGTTAGACCTCTTTCAATACATTCAGAGATTGAATATTTAGGAGGATCTATAAAATAATCTAAAAATTCCAGAACAAAATTGTTTCGGGCGTCTGAAATAGGGAAATTCTCGGCAAATACCTTGAATAAACCCTCGTCTTTTCGATTTTCAGGAGTAGTTTCCAGTTGAAAGAAATCCTGAAAAGATTTAACTTGAACTTCGAGGAAATCAGGATAAGCAAAGCGCCTGGTTCCGGAACCGAAGCTGATTCGTTTGTTTTTTAAAGTTGTTGATGCCAAGGTATGAAAGTTTGTTGTTAGTATAAAACAATTATAAGCAAATAAATAAACAACAATAAGAATAAGACTTCTACAACGAATAAAATCCGGCAGAAGTCTGATTCTTAGGGTTTAGCAAACAATTTACTTTATCTCAACCTCAGCACCGGCTTCCTCCAATTGTTTTTTAAGGGATTCTGCTTCATCTTTGGTAATTTGCTCTTTTACTGCTTTTGGAGCGCTATCAACCAATTCCTTAGCTTCTTTGAGACCGAGACTGGTAAGTTCTTTAACGAGTTTTACAACGGCTAATTTTGAAGAACCAGCTGCTTTGAGAATAACATCAAATTCAGTTTGTTCTTCTTCAACAGCTGCTTCACCACCAGCTACAGCACCTGCAGCAACCGCTACAGGAGCAGCTGCGGGCTCAATACCGTATTCGTCTTTAAGAATTTGCGCCAGTTCATTAACCTCTTTAACAGTAAGATTAACTAATTGTTCTGCGAAAGATTTTAAATCTGCCATTTTATTTTAAATTTAAAGTGAGTTTCTAATTATATTATCTTATTAATTTTTAATTCTTTACCCTTCCTTTTCAGAAAGAGTTTTTAATACACCTGCAATAGTACTACCACCTGATTTAAGAGCAGAAACAAGGTTCTTAGCAGGAGATTGCAGTAAGCCGATGATTTCACCGATAAGCTCTTCCTTAGATTTAAGATTTTCAAGAATATCTAATTGACTCTCGCCAATAAATATAGCTTCCTGAACATATGCACCTTTAAGGATAGGCTTGAGACTGGTTTTCCTGAATTCTTTTATCAATTTTGCTGGAACATTACCGGTATCAGATATCATCAGAGAAGTAGCACCTTTCAAAACATCATATAGTTTTTCAAAGTCTTTTTCTGATTTCTCCATTGCTTTGCGCAATAAAGTATTTTTGATTACCTGCATGCTAACATTCCTTTTGAAGCACATTCTTCTAAGCCTGTTGATGGTTTCAACATCAAGCTCAGATGTATCTGTGAGATAAAAGACTTCGTTAGTTTTCAGTTTCTCGGTGACCGACTCAATTACCTGAAATTTATCTTCTTTTTTCATAAGTTTCACCGTCTTTGGGACAATGCCCTGCCGGAGGCAGGCCGTTCAATTTATAATGTAACTGATTTAGGTTCTACTGCAATACCGGGACTCATTGTACTGGATAAGAAAATACTCCTCATATAAGTACCTTTTGCAGCAGCGGGTTTTAATCTGATAATGGTTTGGATAAGTTCTTTGGCATTGTCAATAATTTTATCTTTTTCGAAAGATACTTTACCTATGGAAGCATGAATAATACCAAATTTATCCACTTTAAAATCAATTTTACCGCCTTTAACATCTTGTACTGCTTTACCAATTTCCATTGTAACAGTACCAGCTTTGGGGTTGGGCATTAACCCACGAGGTCCTAATATTCTGCCAAGTGCACCTACTTTAGGCATTACGCTGGGCATAGTAATCACGACATCTACATCGGTCCATCCACCTTTGATTTTATCAATGTATTCATCCAAACCAACGTAATCAGCACCGGCGGCTTTAGCTTCTTCTTCTTTGTCGGGGGTACAAAGTACCAATACCCTAACTGTTTTTCCTGTTCCATGCGGAAGTGTAACCACACCACGAACCATTTGATTGGCTTTTCGGGGGTCAACACCTAAGCGGATATCCAGATCAACCGATGAATCAAACTTTGTATAAGAAATTTTCTTTACAACATCTGCTGCATCGGATAAAGAATAAACAGTATTCTTATCGAATTTAGCTAAAGCTTCTTTGTGATTTTTCGTTATTTTAGCCATTTTTAGATTCCGTTAAGCTTTGATTAAAAAAGAACCTGATCTGATTTTTTCAGACAGGTTTAAAAAGGAGGATTTCCTTTAATCTTGATACCCATACTGCGAGCAGTTCCTGCTACCATAGTCATTGCGGACTCTGCTGTAAAGCAATTAAGGTCGGGCATTTTATCTTCTGCAATGATTCGCACCTGCTCCCATGTTATGGTAGCAACTTTGGTACGATTGGGTTCTGCAGAACCGGACTTAATTTTTGCAGCATCTCTTAACTGTATTGCAACAGGGGGCGTCTTAATTATAAAAACAAAGGATTTGTCCTTGTAAACAGTGATAATAACCGGAATAATCTTTCCAGCCTTATCCTGAGTACGAGCATTAAACTGCTTGCAAAACTCCATAATATTTACACCTTTTGCACCTAATGCAGGGCCTACGGGTGGCGATGGGTTGGCAGCTCCTCCTTTGATTTGCAGTTTTATAAGCGCACTAACTTCTTTTGCCATTTTAAATAATATTTATAATGTAAGGGGATCTTTATTACAATAGCCCGAAACCGTTATTCTTTCTCTACCTGCATGAAACTAAGTTCCAAAGGAGTTTTTCTTCCAAAGATTTTAACCATGACCTTCAGTTTCTTCTTTTCCTGATTTACCTCTTCAATAACTCCGGTAAAACTGCTGAAAGGGCCATCGTTAACCTTTACACTTTCTCCAACAATAAAGGGAATATTTATTTCCTCTTCTTTTTGAGATAGTTCATCTACTTTTCCAAGGATGCGCTGTACTTCATGCTCGCGAAGAGGAACAGCCTCTCCACCAGATCCTAAAAAGCCCAACACTCCAGGAATAGATTTGATAATGTGTGGAATCTCACCTCCAAGGACGGCTTCAATAAGAACATAACCGGGAAAATAGTTTCGTTCAGCACTCACTTTCTTCCCTTTACGAACCTGGTAAACCTTTTCCATAGGTATAAGTACTTGCGAAATGTATTCTGATAGTCCAAGTCGGCTGATTTCGGTCTCAATAAAGTTTTTAACCTTTTTCTCGCTACCACTTACCGCCCTGACTACATACCACTTTTTTATTTGTTGCTCACTCATACTTAAGAAAAGAAAAATTCCGGTTTTGTTTGCTACTGATTAAAGAAGGATGAATATTAGAATATTCAGTAAGCAAATTAAAATACTCCTGAAAATTTACAGGAATAATTTGTAAAATTGCTTTAATGCGGAGCTAAACGTCATATCCATCAAATAAACCACAAGGGCAATTATAAGGGAAGCAATGGACACAACAACTGCACTACTTTGCAGTTCACTCCAGGTAGGCCACGATACCTTATGAATAAGCTCATCGTAGGTTTCCTTAAAATAATTAACCAGTTTTTTCATCTGTACAATCCAATTAATTTTATTTAAATCAAAGCCCGCTCACACCGGGTAAAATGATTTAAATCACCAAACATTCTAATATTTTGCACGGGCGGAAGGAATCGAACCCTCAACCAATGGTTTTGGAGACCACTACTCTACCAATTGAGCTACACCCGTAATTTAGAGGGAGAAAACATATCTCCCTCTATTAATTATATTTATATTCTGAAATCAGAACTAGTCAAGGATTTCTGTAACCTGACCTGCACCAACTGTGCGGCCACCTTCACGAATCGCGAAACGAAGACCTTTATCCATAGCAACATCTGCGATCAGTTCAACAGTAATAGTAAGGTTATCACCAGGCATTACCATTTCACGACCTTCTGGCATATAAATTTCACCAGTTACGTCAGTTGTGCGGAAGAAGAATTGAGGACGATATTTGTTACCAAATGGAGTGTGACGACCACCTTCTTCTTTTTTCAACACATAAACCTCAGCTTTAAATTTGCGGTGAGGAGTTACAGAACCGGGCTTAATGATTACCATACCACGGGCTATAGCATCTTTATCAATACCTCTTAGCAGCAAACCAGTATTATCACCAGCTTCACCACGGTCAAGGATTTTGCGGAACATTTCAACACCTGTAACAACAGACTTCAGCTTTTCTGCACCCATACCAATAATTTCTACAGGATCACCAGAATTGATAACGCCTGTTTCAATTCTACCTGTGGCAACTGTACCACGGCCTGTTATAGAAAATACGTCTTCAACAGGCATAAGGAAAGGCTTATCTACCTGACGAACAGGTTCAGGAATGAAAGAATCTACTGCATCCATCAGTTCCATAATTTTTTCTACCCACTTAGGCTCATCGTTAAGACCACCCAAAGCAGAACCCTGAATAATTGGAATATTATCACCATCGAATTCGTAGAATGAGAGAAGATCTCTGATTTCCATTTCAACTAATTCCAAAAGTTCTTCATCATCAACAAGGTCAACCTTGTTCATGAAAACTACCAACTGAGGTACACCAACCTGACGGGCAAGAAGGATGTGCTCGCGTGTTTGCGGCATAGGACCATCAGTAGCAGCAACAACAAGAATAGCACCGTCCATTTGAGCAGCACCAGTAACCATATTCTTAACATAGTCGGCGTGACCGGGGCAATCAACGTGAGCATAATGACGATTTGCAGTCTGATACTCAACGTGAGCTGTATTAATGGTGATACCTCTTTCTTTTTCTTCAGGTGCGTTATCGATAGAGTCGAAACTTCTGATCTCTGAAAGGCCTTTGCTGGCCAACACCATGGTGATTGCAGCGGTGAGGGTAGTTTTACCATGGTCAACGTGACCAATAGTTCCAACATTCACATGCGGTTTGTTACGTACGAATTTTTCTTTTGCCATATCTAACTGGATGTTTAAATTTTAATAAAGGGATTCTATTAAGATGCTATAAGTTTAGATTTAAATTTCTCTTTGAGCCAACGATGGGAATTGAACCCATGACCTCTTCCTTACCAAGGAAACGCTCTACCCCTGAGCTACGTCGGCTTAAAACCTGAGCGGAAGACGGGCCTCGAACCCGCTACCTACAGCTTGGAAGGCTGTCGCTCTACCAAATGAGCTACTTCCGCAAAAAAGTGGGGGGGGAAGGATTCGAACCTCCGAAGGCTTAGCCAACAGATTTACAGTCTGCCCCATTTGACCGCTCTGGAACCCCCCCAACAATAAGTTAATGCAACACAAGAATGAGCCGGTGGAGGGATTCGAACCCCCGACCATCTGATTACAAATCAGATGCTCTGGCCAACTGAGCTACACCGGCCTTTGTTTTATCATTATTTTTGCTGAATAAATATCAAAGAACATAAAAAATGCAGACCTTATTAAAAAGGTCTGCAAATGTACGAAAGATTTAAAAACTACCAAAAATTAATTCGTTTTTTTTCTGTTTTAATCCTTTTAGGCTATTGACAATAGTTTTAGATGCCTTTTACCTTTTCTTTATGCTTAGTAATTTGCTTTTTTAATGCATCGATGGAGCTATCAACTGCTTCTTCGAAGGTTTTGGCTTGTTTTTTTGCAAATAAATCATTGCCTGGAATCTGGATTCTAATCTCTGCAACTTTATTCTCATGCGTTGAAGACTGATCTAATTTAAGTATAACCTCGCTACCAATAATGCCGTCGAATAAAGAACTAACCTTATTAACCTTTTCGGTAATAAACTTTTCTAATTTCGCATCTGCTTTGAAGTGCAATGAGCTAATTAAAACCTTCATACTTCCTCCTTCTGTTTTACGCCTTTGGATGGGCTTGTTTATAAACTGATTTTATTTTATCAACCGTGTTATGAGTATACACTTCAGTGGCACTTAAACTGGAATGTCCAAGTAATTCTTTGATAGCGTTTATGTCTGCACCATTGTTAAGCATATGAGTTGCAAAGCTATGCCTTAATATATGGGGGCTACGCTTGCTTACGGTTGTATTACTGCTAAGGTAAAAATTTACCAAACGATAAACAAATTTGCGATATACTTTTTTGCCCTTATTGGTTAAAAAGATAAACTCATTATTAAGCTGTCCAAAGCTAGATTCTTTAACTTTACAATATCTCTTATAAGTGATAAGCAAAGCATCAATAACTGGTATTATCCGCTCTTTGTTACCTTTTCCCTTTACTTTGATTTGTTTGGCTTTGATATCAAAATCAGTTGTTTTAAGTTCAGTTAATTCTGATAATCGCATTCCAGTACCGTAAAACATTTCCATCACCAACCGATCTCTTATTCCTGAAAAATCTTCAGTGAATTTTATATCATGAAACAAACTCTCCATGCTTTTATCTGATACAAATACAGCCAGGCGTTTAGGAACTCTGGGGGCGGTTACTTTTTCCATCGGGTTAACAGTAAGGATTCCTTTTGATTCTAAAAACCTATAGTAGGTTTTCAAGGATGATATTTTGCGGTTTACCGATTTTGATGAAATCTTTTGAGCCATTAAATGAGCCAACCACGATCTAATTTCAGTAAACTCAGCATCATTAACTGTTGTTTCGAATTGTTGATGGATATATTGGTTGCACTGCTCAAGGTCAGCTAAGTAAGCAGTAATTGTATGAGATGAAAAACGTTTCTCATACTTAAGGTATTTCTGAAATTCGATATATTCGGCCATAAAAAAAGAAACTTTCGCTAAAGTACATCTAAATGTTCCTTCCACAAAAGCTTCTTTTGAAAATTGCAACCCTATAAAACCTGAAGGGGATAATTAACTTTCGCTATCGTCTCTTAATTTCTGAACGTACCGGGCTTTTATTACCTGTTCCCTTCTAATGATTGAAGGTTTTGTAAATTTCTGCCTTTCACGAAGTTCTTTGAGTATGCCTGTTTTTTCAAATTTTCTTTTGAGTTTTTTTAAGGCCCTGTCAATATTTTCTCCTTCTTTTATAGGTACTATAATCATATTAAACCTCTTTCTTTTAAAATTATATTGTAGTTATTTTTAAAGATTTACTAAATGGGGCTGCAAAATTACAAATAGATTTTTTATAAATCAAAGAAAATAAAAAAATAATTTTCGAAATACAACTATACGAAATAGTTACTACCCGATTTCAACATAATATTTATCAACAATAATCTAAAAAAAATACATTTTTACTTCAAAACCCTTTTTTTACCAACCATTAATTGGTGTCAAAAAACAGTTTTTAATTAAGCGATTTAGCTCAAAAAGCCTAATTTTGATGAAATTTATTTGGAATGTTATTATAACAATTCTGAAATATCAAATTCGCTTTTATACAATGATAAAACTTCATCGGTTGATACTACTTCTACCCTGTCAATTTTATTATTGTTGGGAATGTACCAAACTTCAGCAAAAAATTCAAAAAAAGAATATAGTTTTATATCAAAGTACAAAAATTGTCTCGATGCAATCTCATTGCCATGTTCAAAAATAAGATACACTTTTTCTTTTAATGGCAAATTAGCAAATTCAGTGGCATTCATGCTTTATTATATTTGTGATATCAAATATTTATTAAACAAAATACTGACAAAAAGGATTATCAAACCTTGTAAAAATATGAATTTACGCGCTTATTTACCCAATTTTCTTACGAGCCTTAACTTACTTTCTGGTTCAATTGGAGTGGTCCTGGCTTTAGATGGTCTCTTGCATACAGCCGCTTTTTTTGTAATTCTGGCTTCTGTTTTCGACTTCTTCGATGGCTTCTTGGCCCGATTGCTAAAAGCATACAGCTTAATGGGTAAAGAACTTGATTCGCTTGCCGACCTTATTAGTTTTGGGTTGGTGCCTTCAATTATTATTTATAAATATATGCAAATGGCATCGCCTGATTGGGGATTTCTGGTATCTTCATATAATATATTTCCATTTTTGGCCTTTGTAATAACTATTTTCTCTGCTTTGAGACTGGCAAAGTTCAATATTGACGAGCAACAGAGTGACCGTTTTCGCGGATTGCCAACACCTGCCAATGCTATTTTTATTATTTCTTTACCTATTGTTTTGAAATTTGGAAATAGCGACCATTACTTCTTCACCCTATATTCCGGTTTAACAGAAAACTTCTGGTTAATGCTAGTTCTCATTGTAGTATTAAGCACCTTACTTGTTTCTGAGCTACCTCTGTTTTCATTGAAATTTAAAAATGTAAGCTTCAAAACAAATAAAATCAGATACCTTTTTCTATTGGGCAGTTTTTTTCTTTTACTATTCTTTGGTATTTTTGGATTGCCGTTACTGATCATTTTCTATATTTTTCTTTCTGTAGCGGGCAAATTTGCAAGAATTAATTAATACACTATATTCCTTATCCGGAAGAGAATGGCAGAATTTCATGAAATAGGAAAAACCGGCGAAGAGCTTGCATCGGATTATCTTGCCAAAAAAGGTTATAAAATACTTGAAACCAACTGGAGAAAAGGGCCATTGGAACTTGATATTATTGCACGCACAAAAGACACACTGATTATAGCTGAAGTAAAAACACGAAGCACAAACTATTTTGGCGAACCTGAAGAATTTGTTACACGATCAAAACAAAAAAACCTGATTAAAGCAGCCAATGGCTATATTTCAGAACACAACCTTGATCTTGAAACACGTTTTGATATTATTTCTATCCTTAAAAAGGGGCAACAGTATCAGGTTTATCATATAGAAGATGCATTCTACCCTACATTATGAATCACCTTATAAAAAGGTAAAATCAAAGTATCCATACCAACTTAAAAGAATTTGACATTTTTGAGCCTTTATGTTGAGATTTTTTGAACCTTCCTATTGCAAAATCTGTTTAACTGCGTTAATCAATTTTAAATAAAACTTAAAATAAAATTCAATTATGGAAAACACTAATGTGAAAGAACAAGAAGAAGTTGTAAGATTGCCTTTAATTGGTGACGATGCTCCTTCCTTTAGAGCCAAAACAACCATGGGCCCAATTAACTTCCCTGAGGACTATAAGGGAAAATGGGTAATATTATTTAGCCACCCAGCAGATTTTACTCCGGTTTGTACAACTGAGTTTATGACTTTTGCCGTAATGCAAGATGATTTTCGCAAGTACAATACCGAGCTGATTGGTTTATCTATTGATAGTATTTATGCTCATATTGCATGGTTGCGTACAATTAAGGAAAAAATTGAGTTTAAGGGGATGAAAAATGTTGAAGTAAACTTCCCTGTTATCGAAGACCTTAAAATGGATGTTTCCGGAAAGTTCGGGATGGTACAACCTAACGCTTCAACGACACAGGCTGTGAGAGCGGTATTTATTATGGACCCTGATGCCAAGGTTCGTGCGATACTCTATTATCCGTTGAGCACAGGCCGCAATATGGATGAGATTATGAGAATGATTATTGCTATGCAAAAGGCTGACAGAGAACAAATTGCAACTCCTGCCAACTGGCAGCCCGGTGACGATGTAATTGTGCCCCCTCCAGGATCATGTGGGACAGCAAGAGACCGAGTCAACAATCCTGATGATAATACCTATTGTCTTGACTGGTTTATGTGTTTCAAGAAAGAGAAGAAATAATCAGAGTAGGTTTTTTAAAATTCAAAAAGGTGCATCGTAAAATGCACCTTTTTTTGTATCCATAGATTCCACCAGTTTTAATGCTCGCTAACATCTGGAATTAGAAACTGCCCTGTCAAATGATTGAAAGAATCAGGATAAACAGTAGAGATTTGTTATAATAATCTAAAAGACAACATATTGCTGCCTTTTATTTGATAATATCACAATCTGGTTTTATCTTTAAGATACACAATTTAAAACCACAAGTTTATGCTAAAACGAGCTCTTAATTTTTTAGCCCATGAATTACAAGGGTCTTTCCCCGATCAGTCAAAATCTGATTCTCCTTCGCCCCAGATATCACTTGGCAACCTGATGCGATTTAACCCGCTTCCATCTGACAATAACCAACTGGTCATTACCCTGTTAAATATATCAGAGGAGCCATTTATCAAAAATACGCTACTTAATCCTGATCGGGCAACCAGTAAAGGTGGAAAGGACAATATTTTCACTAATCTTAACCTGCAATTGATATTTACAGCCATGATTGATGACTATGAAAAAGCCTTGCAAACTATTTCTCACACTATTCGATTTTTCCAATCATCCCCCGAATTCAGACTGGAAAGAAATGAGTCTGCTGACGATCAGGAATCAGAGCCAGTAAAAATAATGATGTACCTTCAAACCCTTTCGCTGGAAGAAGTATATCAGTTAAAAAACTCTACAGGTGGAAATTTCCAACCTTTTGTTTGTTATAAAATGCGGTTATCAAAGGGATAGATTAAAAGATTAATCTAATCAATTGCAGTGAAATTATTTTCATAAAAGGATTTTCCCTAATAACCGATATACCCTTTAATCCGCAGCTGTAGCTAAGGAATAAAAAGATATAAATTATGAAAGACGATATCGAAATCATTAAAGATCAAATGGTTGATCTTTCAGAATTGTTCTCGCAATACACCAGGCATAAGACGGGAACTATTGCTTCCAAACAAAATGGATTTCTTGTACTATTTTGCGGAGAGTCAGGCACCGAAAAAACCCTTGCAGCTAATATGCTTGAAAAAATTACCGAAAAAAAAATTCTTCGTATTGATTTGTCAAGAGTAATTTCAAAATATATTGGTGAAACGGAAAAAAACCTTTCTACGATTTTTGAAAAAGCTAAGCAAAACGATTTTATACTTTTCTTTGACGAAGCAGATGCACTTTTTGGCAAAAGAACGAAGACAAAAGATTCTCATGACAGATATGCAAATCAGGAAATATCCTATCTCCTGAAATTATTTAACAACTATCCGGGGATAGTAATAATTTCCTTCACAAACAAACATCTTATCGATATCAGAACAAAACGAAAGTTTAGGGCAATAATTGATTTCTAAAGAGTAAATGCATCCCCACTTTTTCATTTGGATGCCATATAAGTACAGCTATTCAGTAAGTAAACTTAAAAGAAAAGAAGTATGAAAAATAGAATTAAGGCATATTTCAGACGGCTTGTATCCATTGATTACTCTCCGCGCTATACTCGTCTGGCAGGCGATTTAGCAAGCTATAAACCTTTGCTCGACAAACGAATTGCCGAGACAAAAAGTGAAAATGAACAATGGGCCATCCAGGCAAAAACATTGATAAAAAATGCTGAGGAGTTTCTTACAAAACTTAAAATCGATGAAGGTTGGAAATCATTTCACACTGCACAAAGATTAGAAGTCTACGGCATGGCAGATGAAGAAAAAATTGCTTTGACAGAAGAATTACAGGTAGAATGTTCAAAACTGAACGACTGGCGTAAAGACGCCATACTAAGAATGTTGGGGACACCTGACCAGCCCAAACCCTTACCCCCAAAAGCAGAAGTGCTCGTTAGAGCCTTAGAGATAAAAGATGAGCATTATAACAACCAGTATTATAAAAATACATTATCGAGAAGCATGTTTCAGTTGCTTTTTATGCTTTTGGGAGCCTTTATTACTGCGATAATTATCTATTTTTCTGTTTTGATAAATAATTATGGCCATGAATTCAGCCATAGCATTAGCATTTCAGGCCTGATTACCGGAGTATTGCTATTTGGATTTTTAGGAGCTATTACCAGTGGTATATTATTTACAAGGTATTCAACCCGTGTTTCGCGACTAACAGAAATAGGTAGTAATACCATCATTACCCTTAGTAAAATATTTGTAGGGGCATCCTTTTCCATCTTTATCTTCCTGATAATGAAATCTTCTGTTGCAGAAAATATAAAACTTTTCAATTTTGTTTTTGACGAACCACTTGATTTTTTCGCTGTTGCTTTTGTATCAGGGTTTTCTGAAAGGTTGGCACAACGAGCCATTGAAGCCATTGTGGGTAAAGAAAAATAGATTGGCATAAAAACCCAGACCAATAAATCAGTCTTTGTCCAAAAACTGCGGAGTCTTTCGATGTTTCGTTCCCTGCTCATACGCATAGGCGATTTCGATGAGAGTCGGTTCGCTCCAGGCCCGGCCAAAAATTGACATCCCAACAGGAAGATTATTTACAAAACCCATTGGTAGCGTAATATTGGGATAACCGGCATAGGCTGCGGGTGATGAACTACCCAGATGGAAACTATCTCCGTTGATCCAGTCGGTTTTCCAGGCAGGACTGCCAGTAGGAGCAACAATGGCATCAAGATCATACTCATCCATCACCTTATCGATTCCCTCTTCACGAGCACCCTTATGCATGGCTTCCAGAGCATTTTTATACTCTTCAGATTCCAGGGATCCTTTTTCCAGAGCCATTTCCAGATATTGCTGATTGTACCACATCAACTCAATTGAATCATTTTGGTTAAAAGCAATGAGTTCTTCCAGATTTTTGATTTTGCCATTGGCTCCCAACGAATTAAAATACTTATTTAATCCGTCTTTATATTCATATAACATAACCTGAAATGCATGGTTACCGGTGCCGGGAGCAATAACCTGGTTGAGTTCTACAACTTCTGCACCCTGACTTTCCATATATCTTATGGCTTGCCACATAAGCGTATCTACCTTAAAATGCCTTCCCAGCGGACCTGTAAACAAGCCAACCCTTTTTCCCTGAAGTCCATCAGATTTCAAATACCGGGTATAATCAGACGGGTACTTTCCTTCACCTTGCAAGGTGTGTGGATCATTCTCGTCAACACCGGCTAACGCACCAAGAGCTATAGCTGCATCAGAAACATTGCGGGCCATGGGTCCGGCAATATCGAGTGAAGAAGAAATGGGAACAATACCTGCACGACTCACCAAGCCTACTGTTGGCTTGATTCCCACAATACCATTGGCATTGGAAGGGCAAACGATGGAACCATTGGTTTCTGTACCAATGGCAAACATGGTTAAATTGGCCGATACCGCTGCACCTGACCCTGAACTGGAGCCGCAGGGATTGCGATCCAATACATAAGGATTCTTTGTTTGCCCCCCTACCCCACTCCAACCACTGCTGGAAAGCTCACCACGAAAATTTGCCCATTCACTCAGATTGGCTTTGCCCAAAATAACGGCACCAGCTTCTCTTAGCTTTTGAGTCACAAAACTATCTTTGAGAGGAAAAGATTCTGACAATGCCCTGGAGCCTGCTGTAGTGGGCATTTTGTCATGGGTGTCGATATTGTCTTTTAGTAAAACGGGTATTCCATGCAAGGGCCCGCGACTTTTCCCTGCCTTTAGCTCTTCATCCAAATTACGGGCAATTTCAAGTGCATCCGGATTAATGGTTAAAACAGAATTCAAAGCAGGGCCGGTTTTGTCAATTGCATCAATTCTTTTAAGGTAAGCAGAGACAACTTCTTCAATGGTAAAACTCCCGTCAGAATACCCCTTTTGCATTTGGGAAATATCATACTCAAGAAAGGAGAAGTTAATATCAACTGAATCTGAGCCATTATTTTGTGATGGGTTACACCCAGCATTTATCAAAACCAGAGCCAGTAAAACGATTACAAGCTGCACATGCAAAACACTGTCTTTAATTTGCTTTTTCATTTTCAAGGCTTGTTTAGTTGTAAAGAGTTAGAAAATTAATTGATATCAGAGAATTTCTCATCTCTTATCCTTTAAGGATGGTTACTACCACATTTCTTTTTTTTCGTGGGCCGTCAAATTCGCAGAGAAAAATGTTTTGCCAGGTGGAAAGGGCCATTTCTCCATTCATGATAGGTATAGTTTCCTGGGGCCCTACGATCCCGGCTTTCAAATGGGAATCACCATTACCATCCTGCTGGTCGTGCAGCCAGACACCCTCCGGTATAAGTTTCCGAAACAGATTTACCACATCTGCTTGCACCGATTGATCCCAGTTTTCCTGGATCATGATGCCAGCCGTGGCACCCCTTACATACACATTCACCAGGCCGGTTTCAATTCTACTCGATTCAACAACCTTAAATACTTCCTTGGTGATATCATACAACCCTTCGCGGGCATGGGTACTTATGGAGATAACCTTTTGCATAACAAAATGGATATATTTGTGCTACTGGATTTGCATCACAAATATATCCATTTTTTATTTGTTCTCCTGTGCTTGAACTCTTTTAATCAAAAGCTTAGGCAATTTCTGTGGCTTATTAATGGCAGATTTCAAGTTTACGATGATTTGCTGGCATGATCTCCCCATGAAAAGGCAGCATTCCAATTGCCAATATCTGTTTCTTCGAGCAACGAACTGATGAAATTTAAGCCCAACCA
>JAABRR010000033.1 GCA_011390785.1 Sphingobacteriia bacterium | reverse complement strand
AATTAAATTATTGAGGTCTTTTTCCAAAGGGATTACCTTGTCAAGGCCCGGGTAATTTTGTGTAAATGATACAAAAGCCTTTTTGGTAATCAGATGCACTTCTACATCCTTACCTGGTATCTTTTTCAGGCATCTGAACACGGGGGAGCACAAAACAATATCGCCAATGGAGCTGAATCGAATTACCAAAACCTTTAATTTTTTCTTTGAAGTCATTCGCAGGAAATTACTGAAGGTGCAAATTTATAAAGAATTGCGGTTAAAGTTATTTGCAAAAAGCTACTTTGGCGCAATGAATTTTTTATTCTAATTTTACAAACCTGAATTTATTGTTAAAATATAAATATCAATCGTTATGGAAAAAGTGTTGAATCATCTTGAGCCTGGAAGAGTATGGCAATTGTTTGAAGAGATTTGTGGTGTTCCCCGCCCATCGAAAAAGGAAGGGAAAATTCTGGCATGGTTGAAGGCATTTGCTGAGAAAAATAAGCTTAAGTATGAGCAGGATATTATTGGGAATTTAGTTATTAGTAAACCAGCCACTAAAGGACAAGAAAATAAGAAGATACTTGTTTTGCAAAGTCATGTAGACATGGTTTGTGAAAAAAACTCTGATGTGAAACATGATTTCAATAACGATCCTATTAAACCCCAAATTGACGGAGACTGGATTAAAGCTACAGGCACAACATTGGGGGCAGATAATGGAATAGGGGTCGCTTTTGCATTGGCTATACTTGAAGATCAATCGATTACTCACGGTCCATTGGAGTGTCTCTTCACTGTTGATGAAGAAACCGGTTTAACGGGAGCTTTTGAGTTGGATCCCAAACTTTTAAAAGGACGTATGTTGCTCAATCTTGATTCGGAAGATGATGCAGAACTTTGCATAGGTTGCGCCGGTGGTTTGGATACGGTAGCTACTTTTCAATACGAGCGGGTTAACAACGAAACCGATCATATGGCTTTCAGAATAAACGTGAGCGGATTAAAAGGAGGGCATTCCGGAGATGATATTAACAAGGGCAGGGGAAATGCTAATAAAATACTTACACGGATCTTATGGAATCTGGAACGAATGTTCGAAATGCGGCTGGCATCTATTGATGGTGGAAACCTTCGCAATGCCATTGCCCGTGAAGCCATAGCCCTGTTAACTCTTCCACAAAAGTTTAAAAGAGATTTTGAAATACAAATGGAAGAATATACAACCCATATAAAAGCCGAGCAGAAATCTCGGGAACCAGATTTATCAATTACTTTTTTTGATTCGGTAATGCCCGAATGTCTTATTGATTATCCCACTCAAACCAGTCTCCTGGGTGCACTTTATGCTTGCCCTCATGGTGTTATAGGCATGTCGCCAGATATTCCCGGGCTGGTAGAAACATCTACCAATCTTGCCTCAGTAAAAATGACACCCAAAGAAATTATTATATCTACCAGTCAACGCAGTTCGGTTACCACGTTAAAAAGAGATATAGCCGATATGGTAAGCAGTGCTTTCCAGCTGGCAGGGGCAAAAGTAAAGCACGGAGAAGGATATCCGGGCTGGACTCCCAATATGGATTCTGAGATTTTGGAAGTAATGAAAAATTCCTACAAGAATCTTTTCCAAAAAGATCCTCATGTTCTGGTAATCCATGCCGGACTTGAGTGTGGCCTGATTGGGGAAAAATTTCCTGGTATGGATATGATTTCTTTTGGTCCAACTATGCGTGGTGTGCATTCTCCCGATGAAAAACTAAACATTCCTTCTGTTGCCAAAAGTTGGGGTTATATTCTTGATGTATTGAAAAATATTCCAGAAGAGAAATAGTGGTTTCCTTGTATTAATTATTTGGTTTTGGCAAAACTCATTTACTTGTAGCCAGATAAAAAAGCCAGGCTTCTTCAGTTTTGCCATCATCAAGAAATTCTTTAAGCTTTTGCTGGATTAGGTTAAGAGAACCTTCATTGGGTTGCTTTACTGCTGCCATAAGATTTGCATTTTGAGATTGTTCCTTGAATCTGGCAACATCGATTTCATCTGGAAGATTGGTTACACCTGCCAAAAGGGCAAGGTGATGACCGGTTAATATTTTACTTGATTTTAGCGTTTCTGGTAAATTATCAAACCCTATAGCAATTTCTGCTGGTGGTTGTTTGATAGCGAAAATACTTTCTCCTTTAGCCCGGCTGTAATTAAAGTTACCCAGCCTTCCCACCATATCAAGAACATTCGGATCAATGGTATCGTCAGGTGCCAAAATATTTTCATCCAGATGTATCAGAACCGCCTCAGCAATAATCAGATTGGCAGCACCCGGTTTGTCATCAAAGGTCTTTATTTCCAATACCTTACATTCAAACTGCACAGGAGATTCTTTGACTCTGAATGGTTTAACCATTTCGGAAGGTAAAGGGGTAAATCCACTTTTTTCAAATTCATTGATACCGGCATCATACTCTACTCCGCAAATAGCCATTTGACGAGCCATTGAATAGTTTACCAGGTTGATAACTACTTCTCCGGTATCTCTGGCATTCTGCAACGTGTCTTTCATAGATCCGTCTCTACGATTGCTTATCGAGAATATAAAGATGGGAGGGGTGCTGCTAAAAATATTGAAAAAGCTATAGGGTGCCAAATTGGGTTGTCCTGATTGGTTTAGTGTGCTGGCAAAACAAATCGGCCGTGGATTTACGGTTCCTAAAATATATTGATGTCTTTGTTTTTTGGTGAAGTCTTCAGGCTTAAACGTTATCATATCGACAGATATTAATATTTTAGCAATTTTATAACAGATGCTATTTTAAAAGATAGGCTATTGTTATTCCCAGATAATTACCAATGGCGTAACCAATAATACCAACGGTTAATCCGGATATAATTACTTCTTTGTTTTTTAATGCAGAAGCTACCACCGGAACAAATGGCGGAGAACATATAAAAGCGGTTGAAGTAATCATCATGGTATCGGTATCAACCTTAAAAATTTTAGAGAGAATAGTTTGTATTAGCAGTGAACCAAAAATAACTATTGTTATATAAATAAAGATGGATGGACTGGCAGAAACAATATTACTCATATTGGCCATAGATGCAACCACCAGGCTGAAAACCAAAATCAGGTACATTCCTAGTTCAAAGGTTTTTTCTAACCTGTTTACATGTGGGATCAAAGATGCAAGAATGCCCAAGGTAGTGATGGTAAGGATTACAGCTGCCATTTGTACGTTTTCTGGCAAAATGAGGGTAAGACTGCCTCCTATGGCAAAAATAAAAACAGCGATTCCGATGGCTTTCAGCATTGAGACAACTGACTTTTTGGAAAAAATGCCCGCATAAGATTCCATACCTGAAAATGCGTCCGCATGCCCTGGTATCTGATCAGGAAAAAGAAATTTTGGCAGAAACAGGTTAAAAAAACGTCTTCCCAAAGTAAGCATAAACATCAGGTAAACAACCCCTACTATCAAATCGTACGTGTGTGTGGCCAGATACAGAGATTCATCTACTCCTAAGGCCATTTTAATGGATGCCATATTGGGAGTGCCACCGGTATAAACTCCTACGAGCAAACCAGAAATCTGCCACATGGTTTCAGGCATATATTTTCTGAAAATAAAATATCCGGGTATCACAGTTAATAAAACTCCGATTAAAGCAAAAACCATTGATAGTATCGTCTTTGGTGCAATAATCAGCCATTTCTTTACATTCATTGAAAACAGCATCAGGGGTATGGCCAGGGGAATGGTAAGAGTAAGTAATACATCCTGAAGGTTATAGACATTGTCAGGCAGAATTCCTGTATTGCCGGCAATAAGTCCTAACACATAAGTAATAACAACAGCTCCTATTTTGCTAAAAAAGGAGAAACTATGGCAAAGGTAAATCACAATAGCAGGTGTAACCAGGTAAAAGATGAGTAAAAGGACTGTATTCATAGTTATTAGTATAGTTTTAAGTCGCAAATATAGGAAACCTCTGCGATAAATTTGTGAGATATTAATAACAAGTGTAGTTTGAAAACTACTCAGTTTTAAAATTTCAGAAATTCTAAATCCTTTTCCAAATTGTTTTAAACCAGTTGTTTTTTTAAACCAGCTGGTTTTATAACCTTAACAAGAATGAAAAAAGGAGCACCTACTTTACATCGGGAACTACAAAAACATCACAGTAAAATATATTGAGTCGATATTTAAATTACTTTTGTGCGATTTTTTATAAGAATTAATGATGAACAATATTTTCAAACCCAAGTTTTTTACGGTTCTAAAATTTGGGATTAGTAACAAGCAGTTAACCACCGATATTTTTTCTGGAGTTGTAGTGGGAATTGTGGCCTTGCCTTTGGCTATTGCTTTTGCCGTTGCTTCGGGAGTATCGCCCGAAAAAGGTTTGATAACAGCTATTGTGGCTGGTTTTCTCATCTCTTTTCTGGGTGGAAGTCGGGTTCAGATTGGTGGGCCAACAGGTGCTTTTGTGGTTATTGTGTACGGAATTGTAGAGCAATATGGCATTGATGGCCTGATCATTTCAACAGTACTTGCGGGTATAATTCTAATAATTTTTGGTTTATTGAAACTGGGAACGCTTTTAAAATACTTCCCCCATTCTTTGGTAGTCGGGTTTACAAGCGGTATTGCCGTAATTATTTTTTCAACACAAATTAAAGATGCTCTTGGGTTGTCTATTGAAAAAGTTCCTTCAGGGTTTTATGAAAAATGGGTTGTTTATTTTTCTAATATTCAGCATGTTAACTGGATTGCCATTGCAGTAACATTAACCACCATTCTAATTACTGTTTTTTCTAAAAAGGTAATAACTAAAATACCGGGTTCATTTATAGCCATAATCATAATTACCCCTTTGGTTTATGTATTTAATATAGAAGTATCTACCATAGAATCTTTCTTTGGCACCATACCCCGTAATTTTAGTTTTTCTATTCCTGATTTTCAATTCAGCGAGTTGCAGTATTATATTGCCCCTGCCATGACAATTGCCCTTTTGGGCGGAATTGAATCACTCCTATCTGCTGTTGTTGCTGATGGGATGATTAGTGGGAAACACCGTTCCAACACTGAGCTGATTGCACAGGGAATAGCCAATATTGTAACACCTTTCTTTGGTGGTATTCCTGCTACCGGAGCCATTGCGCGCACTGCCATCAATGTTAAAAACGGGGCAAGAACACCCATATCAGGAATGGTACATGCCATTACCTTATTGATAATAATGCTGTTTCTTGGGCAATGGGCCAAATTAATCCCTATGGCTTCTTTGGCAGGCATCCTGATTGTTGTAGCCTATAACATGAGCGAATGGCGGTCATTTCTTTCCATCCTTAGGGGCTCGTATTTCGATATTCTTATCCTTTTGACTACATTTTTGCTAACGGTATTTTACGATTTGACATTAGCTATCCAGTTAGGCGTATTGCTATCTGCTATTCTGTTTATGAAAAGAATGTCTGATATTAGTGAAAAGAGAATCAATAACATAGTTGACAGCGATTTGATTGAAAACTATTCCAACCTTCCGGAAAATTTAAGCATATATGAAATTAGCGGCCCCTTATTTTTTGCTTCTGCCAGAAGGTATTCCGAAGCCATTGAAGAAATCGGTTTGCAATGTAAGGTTTTAATTATCAGGATGCGTCATGTTTCCTTTATTGATCAAACAGGATTGCACAATTTAAAAGATGCCATAAAAATATTGAGAAGAAAAAATATTACCATTATTTTATCAGGAGTTAATAAAGAAATTAGGAAAGACTTCAGGAAATACCAATTTACCAAACTGATTGAAGAAGAATTAATTTTCGATAATTTTAATGATGCTACCCTTAAAGCCTGCACTATCTTGGATTGTCCTGTCCCTGATTTAAGAAACTAAGCTTTTTTCTGCAACAATAATCTTAAACTTAAAAGTGGCAGTAACCATTTTACGGCTATAATTGATAATTTTGCTGTAGAAAGGAAGATTTGAAATTTACTTGAACCCAAAAACAAATTATGATGAAAAAAACAACCCAATTATTAATGTTTCTAAGTCTTTTAACGTTTGGTTTTACTGCATGTAATTCGCAACCCGAAGACCCATTTACCAAAGATATGAAAGAACGATTGGCAAGATTTGACGAAGTAATCCTTACAACCGACCTGAGTTGGTTGAGCCCATCAGAGCGGGAGATCATTTCCATTTTGATCGATGTGGCCGATATTATGAATGAAATTTTCTGGATGCAGGCCTATGGGGATAAAGATGAGCTTTTTGCCCAAATTGAAAACGAATATGCAGCAAAGTACGCCAAAATTCATTACGGGCCATGGGACCGGTTGCGGGGCAATGAGCCCTTCATTCCGGGATTTGGTATAAAGCCCCAAGCAGCAGGATTTTATCCGGCAGATATAACCAAAGAAGAGTTTGATGCATGGGCTGATACCACTAAAACCAGTTTATATACACTTATTCGCAGGGATGATGAAGGTAATCTCGTTGCAATTCCTTATTCCCAAGCCTACAAAGATCAGCATGAAAAAGCTGCCATGCTCATGCGCAGAGCCGCTGAACTAGCCGAAGAACCTGGATTAAAAGCATACCTGTTGTCACGTGCTGATGCCCTGCTTTCCAATGAATACCAGCCCAGCGATTATACCTGGATGGCCATGAAGGAATCTAATATCGACTTTGTTGTGGGGCCCATAGAAAATTATGAAGACCGTTTGTATGGCTACAAGGCTGCCCATGAAGCGTTTGTTTTGGTAAAAGATCTCGATTGGAGTGCCAAACTGGCAAAATTTACGGGCATGCTTCCAGCTCTCCAGGCTGGTCTTCCTGTTCCCCCTGAGTATAAGGCAGAAGCACCCGGAACCGATTCCGATATCAATGTTTATTACGCCCTTTATTATGCCGGTGATTGCAATGCAGGATCCAAAACCATTGCCATCAACCTACCCAACGATCCAGAAATTCATACTTCTGTGGGTAGCCGTAAGCTGCAATTGAAAAACTCCATGAAGGCCAAGTTTGATAAAATTCTGGTGCCCATTTCTGATATTCTTATTGATGAGGGTCAACGCAGCCATATTAAATTCGATGCCTTTTTTGAAAATACAACCTTCCATGAAGTATCGCATGGCATGGGGGTTAAAAATACCGTAAACGGAAAAGGTCCTGCGCGCGAAGCCCTAAAGGAGTATTATTCTGTAATTGAGGAAGCCAAAGCTGATATTATGGGGCTTTATCTGGTTACAAAACTCTATGAAATGGGCGAAATAACCAGTGGTGAAGTGATGGATAACTACGTAACTTTCTTTGCCGGTATTTTCCGTTCCAGCAGGTTTGGGGCTTCCAGTGCACATGGCAGAGCAAACATGCTAAACCTGAAATATTTTGCCGATAATAATGCTTTTGTTCACCAGGATGATGGTACTTACAAAGTAAATTTTGAAGAGATGAAAGCAGCGGTGATCTCGTTGGTTGAAAAAATCATTGTTCTACAGGGAAATGGTGATTATGATGCCGCCAAATTGTGGGTAGATGCTGATGGTGTTATGACCGACCAGCTAAAAAACGATCTGGATAAAGTAAATGCAACAGGCCTTCCGGTTGATATTGCCTTTAAACAGGGAAAAGAAGTTTTGGGTTTATAAAAAACCAATATTACAAATCTATGAAAGCCCGAAAGAATAATCTTTTGGGCTTTTTTTAATGCTGGCTAAAAAACTTCTGTTGATTTGCCTGGCAAGAAATTGATACCTGGTCAGGTGTATCCATAACTTCTCCATCAATCTGGAAGTCAGCCTTATCCAAGTTGATAATTTCTGCTTCTCTGCCCGACCAGATTTTTACATCATCCGATTCATCAAGGGTGCCCCTAAACAGGTCGAACGACATTGCAACCATATCATCAAACCCTTCTGGATTCAGAGAGATAATTTCCATGATGCCATCGTCAATCTTTCCTACCGGATTAATAATAGCCCCGGTGCCGTATTTGTCGCCATTGGCAACAACAAGCATTCGTGCTTGGGTTTGTTCAGTTTTCCCGTTTATTTTAATTTCAAAATGATAGGGTTTCATTTCGGTAAATTGTTTTAATGAGCTTTTAAAATAGGATATCATTCCTCTCTCGTCTTCATTATCAAATTTCCTGATGAGGCTGGCATTAAATCCAAAATCACTTAAGTGCAGACATAGCTCATTGTTAATGTTAATAATGTCCAGGTTCCGGGTTTTGCCATTTTTTATAGCAGCTACAGCAGTGCTTATTTCATCCACCCCAAGACAACGGGCCAACCCGTTTGCCGACCCCATGGGAATGATACCTATGGGAACATCAAAACCTCTGGCAGCCTTGGCAATCATTCTTATGGTGCCATCGCCACCCCCGGCAATTATAGCTTTCCATGGGTTGTTTTCCAGATGCTCTTTAATAAGTGAAATGTCATCTTTTCCTCTGGTTTCAATAATGTGAATCACGGAATCACCCAATTCTATTTGTAATTTTTTTTTAATAGTCTCCCTTTCCGCGTTAGCACCCGAAACAGGGTTCATTATGAATAAATAGTTGGCTTTCATTATATTCAGGATATTATTTTATGTGTTTTGGCATAGGATATCATTTCGTGGGTGTCTTTCACAAAGGTAACATCCGGTGCTTTTGGGTCTTCAATTTTGGCTTTTAACAGCTTTCTTCTTTGTTGGGTAATGGGCTTTATCTCTCTAATATAAACAGCTATAACCCTTCCGGGATGGTCTGCGATTATTTCGGCATAAATTTCGGGGTCGTGCTGCCCGCTGTCGCCAATAAGGATAAAACGCATTCCCGGGTATAAGTTCAACAGCATTTTTATTTTTTCAATTTTGTGCTGGTGGCTGCCACCACCCGATTTTAAAATGTTTTTTAGATCTACATGGAGATCCTTAAGCAACAATGGGCCAACAGGAATATTCCTAAAATCCATGAAATCCCGTATCATATCAAATAGATTCCAATCGCTGCTTGAAACATAAAATAATGGGTTTTTTCCACCAGCCCCCAACTCTTTGTAAAAGTTGCTTACCCCAGGGAAAGGCCTGCGGGTATATGCATTTTTTGAAACGGAGAGCCAGAACTTTTTTCCGGTTTGTGTGGCATGAGAAATAAGAATGGTATCGTCAATATCTGAAATAATACCCATCGGATAGTCAGAATGATATCTCAAAACGTTAATTTGTATAGAGTCTGTTTCTGGTTTTAGCTCATCTTCAGGTACAAGTTGAAAAGAAATATTGTCTTTTCCTGTCTTTTCGTTTCGCCCAATGGAAAAAGAGCCATCAATTATCCCATCGGCATCACTTTCCAGAATGATTTTTTCACCATGATAGCTTACTTCTACTTTGGCATTGGGAATACTGCTGCCAGCATAGCGCCTGATGGCTGCAAGAATGTTCTGGAAATAACTTTTTTTTACCGATGGTTTGCTTTGTTTGTAAGATTCTACTACGCGGGCTTTGAAAAATACTTTATCTTCATTTCCAAAAGCATAAAGAGTCTCAATTTTTATGGTATCCAGTTTGCCAATTTTTTTCTTAATAACAGCAAATGCATAACGAAAAGGAAAAGTAAAAGGGCGTAAAATCATTCTATAAAATTTTGATAATGCTCATAAAGCTCATTAATCGTTTTTATATATTCTACCGGTTCTATACCCGATGCATATCCATAACTAACTATATCAAGGTTGTAATATTCCGGATTGGTTTTTTTCAACATAAACTCTTCTACGTTGTCTGCCCATACATCAGGGTCTGCGCCAAATGCATCAGCCAGTTTGCGGGCATCCTGCATATGTCCCTGGCCCACATTGTAGGAAGCAATTACAAACTTTCTGCGCTCTTCCGGGTCTTCGATATGTTCTGACCAGTAGTTTTCCAGCCATAAGAGAAATTCTACCCCGGCCAATATATTCTGTTGAGGATCATAAGGGTTACTGGCACCAAACTCATGGGCTGTGCGTGGCATTAACTGCATTAATCCTGTGGCACCGGCCCACGATTGGGCGCGTGGGTCAAACTGCGATTCACGGTATATCAATGCGGCCAATAGTCTCCAGTCCCAACCCAGTTTTTCCGCCCCTTCTTTTATCCATTCATCATAAGGAGATATGGAACCACCTGTGCTGGGGTTAAATTCGCTTGCATACCTAGATCGAAATGCTTGTCGATTCTTATAATATTTGTTGTAGATAACATAATAATCAGCATGGTTTTGAGCTTCTGTGAGCCAGGCATTGATAGTGTCGAGCAATAAAGGGGACGAAGGCCTTGTTGCCCAGGCTGTTTGCTGGGGCAAACTCAAAGGGGTGGCAATGTCCAGATTTTGGTAATATGCCGATTGTATCTGGGCAATGTTTTCGTCGGCAACCGTTAGTTTAATGGAGTCGTTAGACACATAGTTTATCAAATCTTCGGTAGTTAATTCTCCGGGAGCTTCAATTATAATAATGGAATCGCCAATTTCGCCAGACAGGTTTTTCATGCGATTAATATATGCAGTTCCTTTTCTTACGTACACGGAATCTCCGGCCAAATCAAATGGATTTCGTATTAGCCCGGCTTCAATTTCATGTAATTTCATTTGTCGCCAGTTCGAAGGTTTACGCTGCACCAATACCTGCCGGGTAACATTCATCGGTACGGTGAAAGCAAGCTTGTCCTTTCGGTCGGATGTGATGGTAAGCCCATAGGCAATCAGATCTCCTTCTCCGTTTTCGAGCATATTTATCATCTCTTCCAGGTCGTGGGCAAGTTTGATCTCAATGTCAAGATCAAGATCAGCTCCCAGCATCTGAAGCAATTCGTATTCATACCCCATAGGTTCGCCATGATAAATAAAATAAGACAGTGGACTGTAACTGGTTAGAGCAATCAATTTGCCCCTTTCCATGATTTCGGGTAAATCGTTATAGGTTTTTCTTGTTGTTTCTGATTTACATGATGCCAATAACAGTGAAAATATAATTAATATTTTGGCCAATTCGGGCGTAATATTTTTCATAGTTTTTTTGATTTATTACAAAATGTAATTTCGTTGCATCTTAATTGCCTGGGTTCTGGGGTGCTAATTGCTTATGTTTTAAGAACCTGCAAATGGAAAAGCACTATTATCTTTTCCTAACCCGAGTCATTTAAATCGACTGGAGTATTTTTAGTATTGAGTGGGATGATACCAAAGCTATACAAAATTCGTTTAAAAGGCAAATTTTAGGTTTTTAATGGCTAAATTGCGTTGACAGGGTTAATAAAAAATACCTTGGTTAATGGTATTTAAATCATTATTTTTGGCAGAAGGAAAACGCTTGAAGGTTCTAATTAAAGGATTGTCAAAATATAAATCAATTTTGATTTTCTCTTAAAAGATAGGAAAACGTTCCAACATCGTAAACCTTAAACAGAATCGGAAATATTACATTATTCAGAAATGTTACGATTTATGAAAGCAAAAATTTACCGATTGCTCTGTTTCCTGGTTGTCATTTATTCCACCAGCTTCGTTTTCGATTTGCAGGGACAAAGTATTGAACACATTCGAAATTCGGGATTGTATTATTACGGAATAGGAGAGGGCCCAAACCTTTTTACTGCCCGCAACCAGGCGCGTGCCAGCCTTTCTGAATCTATCAGTGTTCGGATAAAAAGTGAATTTGAACATGTTATTGAAGAAACCAACGATGATATTGACTCATATACCACAGGCGTGGTTAGTAGCTTTTCTACTGCTGTAATTGGCCGGCAGGAGGAACGAGTACTTCATGAAGAACCTGGCAAGGTAGAAATCCTGGTATTTATTACCCGCGAAAGCATGGAAGATATTTTTCGTCAACGTGAGCAGCTGATCCGCGATTTTATACTACAGGCATCAAAGGCCACCAACGAAAGAAGAATTGCCGATGCCCTGCGCTACTATTACTGGGCACTGGTACTTACCCGCAGCCATCCTGATAATAACAAGTTGAGACATGTTTTTGAAGGTTCAGAAGATGAGCCCGTTATGATGGGATTATATGACCGCATCAATCGCATATTTACTTTCACAAAAATGGAAGTAAAAGCAATTACCGAAACTGAATCTCCCTACACAAAAAATATACATCTTACCGTTTTGTATCGCGACCAACCCGTTCAGAATCTTGATTATTCCTACTGGTTAGGAGATGGATATTCGTCATTAATTACCGTTCGCGATGGAATGGGAATTGCCTCGTTGGATGGTGAAGCGGCTAAACTCTTTAATAATATTAGAATAAGAATTGAATACCAATACAGCAACAAAGCCCATCTTGAACCTGAAGTAAAAGCGATGATGGAAACCGTTGTAGTTCCATACTTTCCGGGTGCTGAAAAAAGGGTTGATTTTGTAAATCCTGTTGAATCATCCGGCTCTGTTGAATCAACTGCTGCTGAAGATGTTGATTCTGAGACTTCGTCTGGAGTTAGTTTTGCAGAGACCGGATTTGAAATTATTGATACACAGGTGGCTGGCTACAGTACCTATCAGAAAACGATTGAAAATGTGGTGGAAGCCATACGCACAACTAATCATAACCAGGCGCAGGAGTTTTTTACATCCGAAGGCTTTAAAATGTATTCGCAGCTATTTGGCACCGGGAAAATTACCATCCTCGATCCTCAAACAGATACCCTGCGCATAATGCGGGTGGGTAATGATGTAATGGTGCGCTCGGTACCTATGCTGTTTGCCTATAACAACAACAGAAATAAATTTGTTGAAAATGTTGTTTTTGATTTTGATTCCGAACAGAAAATTTCCAATATATCCTTCTCTCTGGGGCAGGTGGCGCTCAATGATATCCTTTCCAAACCCGATGCTTTTGGGTCTGAAGAAGAAAAATACCTGCTCATACGATTTATGGAGAATTATAAAACCGCTTTTGCCCTGAAACGTTTGGATTATCTCGATGCCATTTTTGATGAAAATGCACTTATCATTGTTGGAAATGTTGTGAAGCAGGCTGCCGAACCTGTTGAAAATGTGCAGAATATGTATGGCAACCTTTCTAATGAGCAGGTTGAATACATTAAACTTTCCAAATCAGAGTATATTGAAAGGTTGCGCAGAAACTTCAACAGAAACGAATTTATAAATATCCATTTCGAAGACAACCTGGTGCGAAAAACGCAACGCAACGACAAGATCTATGGAATTCAGATTGCCCAGCACTATTACTCTTCAACCTATGCCGATAAAGGTTACCTGTTTCTTATGATCGACCTTAACGATAGCCTCAATCCCAAAATCTACGTCCGTACCTGGCAACCCGAGAAAAACCCAGATGGTACGGTGTATGGACTGGAGAACTTTAAATTTTGATTGGCCATATAGTTTTATCATGTAACAATTTGGAGAGACTGGTTCCAAGTGTAAAAGGAAAAGATGATTGTGTGGAGACGCCTAAATTCACAAATAAGAAATTCTTATAATTAATTCAAAGTTGTATAGTTTGGCCTAAAAACATAACGAAAGAGACTAACCGTTCAGTAGTATTGCAAAAACCATTACTGATCTGATATGCCGGCAACATGACAATTGCTTTTTAAATGGGTATTATGTATGGTAAACAGGTTTATAACAACTGGAAAGGATTGTTGTTAAAGGATAGTAGCTAAAATGCATGAAGCAGGAGAAAGGATGAAAAATTTAAAAACCAAATGATTTAGGTAAAATATTAGCAAAACATGAAAGCAATACGAATATTAATAATTTTAGCTATATTTCTTTTTAGTTGTAATAATAACAAGAAATCTTTTCAAACCAATTCTGATAATTGTACTCATGATTGTGATTTTGATGAAGAATCTTCTAATACATATACTGAAGGTCAAATAAATCATAATAAATTAAATTTTTTAATTGACGAGTATTCTGATAACCGAGATATTATTATTGACTCTATTGACTGTAATGGTAAAACTATTTGGCTCAAAAGAGTTTTGGTACCCCTGGGAAATGATGAGCAGAAATATTCAATACGAAATGGGAGAGAATTAATGATTTCCATTTCAGACGAAGTAGTCACTAAATACTTTAATGAAATAG
Organism: Sphingobacteriia bacterium; assembly: GCA_011390785.1. Classification (GTDB taxonomy): domain Bacteria; phylum Bacteroidota; class Bacteroidia; order Bacteroidales; family UBA7960; genus SKVR01. Next base: position 29,440 of record JAABRR010000033.1, on the reverse strand, counting down.
ACGGTTACAGTTCCTTGTTTTTAGAAAATGCCAATATTCATAAAGTCCGATTTGATAATGATAAATTAACTACAATTATTATCGAAATCGATGCCCATGAATCATTAAATCATTTATGGGTTTATCAAGTTATGGGTTGTGATTTTAAATATATATCTAACCTAAGGGCAGACAGTCTGGTAATAAAGGATAATTATTTCTTGGTTAAAAATTTCTTATTAATAGAAAATTGGGAGGAATTGGTTGATATTGATATGTTGTTTTCAATACTTTTTAGAGAACAATATAATCTGTATGAAGGATTGTATTCTTTAAAAGCATATTCAATATTGGACAACCTTATGGTTCCTGCTAAAGTTGATGATACCGACAAAGATGAATATATTAAATATTTAATTGAGCTTAAAGAACGGCTAGAAACGGCTAAGAATGACACTACTGTTTTTGTTTCAAATTTCACAATTGATCATGTTTTGAATAAAATTGATAGTTTAATAACTGATTAAATACAAATTAATCAAAGTCTTACTCAAATACTTGGGAAAACCAAAATGCAATTGCATACTTTTAGATTTGGGGTAGCTAATTCCGGTCCGGTTGGTTTGCGATAAAGCAGAACGTTGGAATATTAATGGTTCTGCCTGATGGAATCACGATGGTGGATATTCGTCTTGTAATTTGGATTGTTGCAGTAGTTTCAGCAGTCATAAACTGTAAATAGACAAAAGATTATTAAATTTGTATAAATGATTGTAATATGACGAATAAAGAACTAATAATGAGTGCCATTAAGTCCCAAAAAAATGAGATTTCCAGATATGGAATCAAGTCAATTGGATTATTCGGTTCATATGCAAGAGATGAACAAACTGAAAACAGTGATATTGATATATTGATTGATTTTGAGCCTGAAAAAGAAAACTTTGACAATTACATGGCAGTTTATGATATGATTGAGAAATTATTCAATGATCAAAAAGTTGAGGTAGTTACAAAAAATGGATTAAGCCCTTATATAGGACCGAAGATTTTAAATGAAGTAAAATATGTCTAAGGAACCCATTGATTATTTGAAACATATTCGCGATGAAAGTTCTTATATACTTTCAGTAATCACTCCAGATAAAACAAAAGATGATTTTTTGGTTGATGAGACAATAAAACGAGCAGTAATTAGGAGTTTATAGATTATTGGAGAAGCAACGAAAAAAATTCCTGCAGATTTTAAAGCTAAATTGAGTACAATTAAATGGAAAAACATGGCAGGAATGAGAGATAGATTAATCCACGATTATATGGGAATCAACTATTTGATTGTTTGGGATGTGATCAAAAATAAGATACCTGAACTTTATGAGCAGATCATAGAAGTGACAGGAAAAGAATAAAACTATCTTTATCATGCAGTTATATGCCATTGGGGTCAATGTAGAGGTAGAAACTCAACCGGAGAAGAAAGATAATAGCAGTGCTGGTATTATTATTTCTAGTAAGGGTACTTAGATACTTAATTGACCAAAAATCCAGTATATATTTGCTTCAATGAGCCTGATCCTGAAACTTTATGAATAGCATAGTTTTCATAGATACTGAAATTGAAGCGAAAAGCAGAAAAATCCTTGACATTGGAGGAGTAAATGATCGTGGAGAAAAATTTCACTCCAGCTCAAAAACCGGATTTTTCCGGTTTATTATCCAGGAGAAGTATGTTTGTGGACACAACATCATAAGGCATGATCTTCCTGTTCTTGAAAAATCGCCAGAGATTGATTTTTCAGGCAAATATTTTATTGATACATTATATCTCTCCCCGTTATTATTTCCTAAAAAACCTTACCACGCATTACTTAAGGATGACAAGTTACAAACGGAGGAACTAAACAATCCTTTTAACGATGCTTTAAAAGCAAGAGATCTTTTCTACGATGAGGTTGCCGCATTCAATCAAACGGAACCACATTTGAAACAGATCTATTATGCCCTGTTGGGTAATAAAGTAGAATTTGCATCATTTTTCAGATTCATTGATTACACTTTTCAAAACGCCAGAATTACTGATCTTATCAAGGAACATTTCAGGTTTCAAATTTGCAGCAATGTACAAATTGAAAAACTTGTATTAGAAAATCCGATTGAATTGGCTTATTGTTTAGCCCTTATAAATACGCAAAGCCGATATTCAATTGCACCTGCTTGGGTAATTCAGAACTTTCCCGATGTTGAGCGGGTCATGTATTTATTAAGAAACAATCCTTGTATAAGCGGCTGTGGTTACTGTAATCATTACCTGGATGCCCCTAGAGCGTTGAATAATTTTTTTGGATTTGATACCTTCCGGACCTATGGCGGAGAGCCTTTGCAGGAAGATGCTGTGAAAGCAGCGATAAACAACAAATCCCTTTTGGCAGTTTTTCCAACAGGGGGCGGAAAATCCATAACATTTCAACTGCCGGCTTTAATGAGTGGCGAAAATGTGAAAGGATTAACTGTGGTTATCTCTCCCCTGCAATCGTTAATGAAAGACCAGGTTGATAACCTTGAAAAATCAAACATAACAGAAGCTGTAACCATAAATGGCTTGCTCGATCCAATCGAAAGAGCCAAATCATTTGAAAGGGTTGAGAATGGCTCGGCTTCTATTCTCTACATCTCTCCTGAATCCTTGCGCTCTAAAACTATTGAACATCTGTTGCTTGGCAGAAATATTGTTCGCTTTGTAATCGACGAGGCACACTGTTTCTCATCGTGGGGGCAGGATTTCAGGGTTGATTATCTCTATATTGGTGATTTTATAAAATCATTGCAGCAAAAGAAAAATCTTGAAGATAATATACCGGTATCCTGTTTCACCGCTACTGCCAAACAGAAAGTGATTCACGACATAAAGGAGTATTTTCAGGAAAAGCTGTCTCTTAAACTGGAGACTTTTAGCTCTACAGCTACCAGGACGAATCTTCAATACAAAGTTATTCCCAAGGAAACAGAAGAAGAAAAGTATAATATTGTCCGTAATCTTCTTGATGGGAAGCCATGTCCAACCATTATTTACGTTTCGCGCACCCGCAGGGCCTATCAATTGGCAGAAAAATTATTCAATGATGGATATTTGGCCAAACCCTATCATGGCAAAATGGATAAACAAGAGAAGTCTCAAAACCAGGATGCCTTTATCAGTGACGAAATACAGGTAATGGTTGCTACATCGGCATTTGGTATGGGGGTAGATAAAAAAGATGTTGGGATGGTTATCCATTACGAAATTTCTGACTCTCTCGAAAACTATGTGCAGGAAGCAGGCAGGGCAGGCAGGGATGAAAATATAACCGCCGATTGCTACGTCCTTTACAATGAAGATGATTTAAGCAAGCATTTCATCCTGCTAAACCAAACAAAGCTCAGTATTAAGGAGATACAACAAATATGGAAGGCAATAAAAGAGCTGGATCGTTTCCGAAATAATAAAATCTCCCATTCGGCATTGGAAATTGCCAGAAAAGCAGGATGGGACGATAATGTTGTGGAAATAGAAACGAGAGTTACTACTGCTATAGCAGCTCTTGAAGAAGCCGGGTACCTTAAACGTGGGCAAAATATGCCCCGGATATACGCCAACAGCATTTTATCAAAAAATGCGCAGGAAGCCATCGGAAAAATTAACGCATCAGAATTATTTAATGAAAAGCAAAAACAACAGGCTGTCCGGATAATCAAAAAACTGTTTTCAAGCAAAAGCAGAAAACAGGCCACCGACGAAGCTGCAGAATCAAGAATTGATTATATATCTGATCATCTGGGGATTGTAAAAGAGGAAGTTATTGATGTTGTAAATCTGCTTAGAGAAGAAAAAATTCTGGCAGACACAAAAGATTTAACCGCCTTTGTAAAACATGGCGGTAATAAAAACCGCTCTCTCGGTATTATTACAACAATGAGCAAAATTGAAAGCTTCCTGCTAAATCAAATACAGGAGCAGGAAATAACATTTCATATAAAAGAGCTTAATGAACTGGCAGAAAAGGAAGGAATTGCTGATGTGTCTCCCCAAAAAATCAGAACGATTATCAATTTCTGGGTTATTAAAAACTGGGTTAAACGGAAAAATTCTGATAATTCTAAAAACCATCTAACCCTACTTGTCTGCCAACCCAAAAGCGAATTAAAAGACAAGTTAAAAAAACGGCATGAGATAGCCCGTTTTATTGTTGACTTTCTCTACAAAAGGAGTAATGAGAATTTATCAACATCAGATTTTTCTAAAGAACAAGTGTTGGTAGAATTTTCGGTTCACGAATTGAAGCAAAACTATGAGAGTTTATATTATCTCTTTAAACAGAATATTTCAATTCAGGATATAGAAGATGCCTTGTTTTACCTTTCAAGAATGGACGCCATAAAAATAGAAGGGGGATTTTTGGTGGTGTATAACAAACTGCATATTGAGCGACTGGAAACAGACAACAAAAAGCGCTACAAGACAGAAGATTACACGAAGCTTAAACAATTTTATGAAAATAAAATACAGCAAATCCATATTGTGGGTGAGTATGCCAAAAAAATGATCAGCGATTACCGGGAGGCGCTGCAATTTGTTGAAGATTACTTCCAATTAAATTATGTTTCCTTTTTAAATAAGTATTTCAATGTAAACAGGCAAAGTGAGATATCAAGAAACATAACACCTGCTAAATTCAGGCAGTTGTTTGGAGAACTTTCCCCGGCCCAATTGAGCATTATAAAAGATAATTCAACCCAGTATATTGCTGTTGCCGCTGGGCCAGGCAGTGGGAAAACCAAAGTTCTTGTTCACAAACTGGCATCTTTACTACTGATGGAAGATGTAAAACATGAGCAGTTGCTTATGGTAACCTTTTCAAGAGCAGCAGCAACAGAATTTAAAAAGCGCCTGCTGGAATTAATTGGCAATGCGGCAAGTTTTATTGAAATAAAAACATTTCATTCATATTGTTTTGATTTACTTGGGAAGGTAGGCTCCATTGAAAAATCAGAAACCATTATAAATCAGGCGATTGAAAAACTTCGAAATAACGACATTGAACCCAATCGCATTGGTAAATCTGTTTTGGTAATTGATGAAGCTCAGGATATGGATACCCATGAATTTGAGCTAATCAAAGCCCTGATGGAACAGAATGAAGAAATGAGAGTAATTGCGGTGGGCGATGACGACCAGAATATTTATGAGTTTAGGGGTGCCAGCTCGAAACATCTTGAACAATTCATTCTTCAACACCAGGCAAAGAAATATGAACTTAACGACAATTACCGAAGCAAAAACAACCTGGTTGTGTTTAGTAATCAGTTTGTTAGGAAACTAAGTCGTCGGCTAAAAGAAATTCCCATTGTTGCCCATCAAAAAGATAACGGAACAATCAGGGTAATAAAATATGACGGTAACTATTTGATAAGACCAACAGTTAACGATGTATTATCAACCGGCCTTGCAGGAACCACTTGTGTTTTAACTCAAACGAACAACGAAGCATTACAGGTTGCCGGATTGCTTGTTCATGGCGGGCTTCCTGCCAGAATAATCCAGTCAAATGATGATTTCAATCTTTACAACTTGTTGGAAGTTAGGTGCTTTATTGAACAACTTAATTTCAATTCCGACTCAATTATTATCAGTGAAACCAGCTGGCTTGAAGCGAAAAAAAAATTATGGAACCAGTTTAAAGGAAGTACGAAAATTGACATTGGCATCAACCTGATAAAGGAATTTGAACTGAGCAATCCAACGAAAAAATACAAATCAGATTTCGATGTTTTTGTAAGAGAATCTAAACTTGAAGATTTTATAAGCGCCACCGGAGAAACCATTTTCGTATCAACCATTCATAAGGCAAAAGGCAAAGAGTTTGATAATGTTTTCCTGCTGTTGGATGGCTTTAACCCTGAAACAGATGAAAAGAAAAGGCTGCTTTACGTGGCCATGACCCGTACCAAACGCAATCTGTCAATTCATTTAAATGGTCATTATTTAGATGATATTTCCTGTACTGGTCTGGAGAGAAAATTTGACACCATTGCTTACGAAGAATCTGACACGATCGTTTTGCATCTGATTCATAAAGATGTTTGGTTAAATTATTTTGCATCAAAACAGCATCTTCTCTCAAATCTTCTAAGTGGCGATAAATTATCTTTTAATGCCGAAGGGTGCTATGATGCTAATGGAAACTGCGTTGTAAGGTTTTCCAATAGTTTTAAAGAAACGCTGAAATTTTATGGAAACAAAGGCTATAAACCAGCAGGCGCTGTAATTAATTACATTGTTTACTGGCAAAAAGAAGCTACTGACAAAGATGTGAAGATAATTCTGCCCGAATTGAATTTGCAAAAGGGAAAATAGGAACGAAGTTTTAAGCAGGATATAGAGTGGGTGTTAAATAATGATGGAGTTCCTGGCGTTTTTTCAACCATTTCAAAAAGAGTTATTTCCGTGAATTTTAAATCTCCAAAAGCATCTTCCCCTGGTTCATCGACGTCAAAACAGTACCTTATTGTTGTTCCCTGTCGCGATGGACTTAAAGCGCTGCATGCTACAAAAATCTGATGATCTAAAAACTCTCTCAGCAGGGCCAAATTATTTTAGATATTTTTTACTTTCCAGAAAACAATTCAAGATAAATGAATATTTTTGGTTAGGTTTTCTTGCAAGTACTACTTAAATCGACGATTACCAAACAATAAATGGTAATGGAATGTAGATTAAAACGGGTTTTCTTTTATTCCCAAAAATAAATTAGCATATTTTTGGGGAACAATCCGAAAAATTGAAAACGATTAAATGGGCAAAAAGAAATAAAAGGTTTTATGACTCATTGGTTAAAACAAATATTAACACTAGTAAAAGAATATGAAAAGTAAACGAATAATTATTTTGGTTTTAATAACTCATCTTTCAATAGGAAGTGTTTTAGGCCAGGTAAATTTTAAGGAAGGAAGAGTTATAACCTCAAATAATGACACCTTGTATGGGCTGATAAGGGATAATGGATTGTTGAGAAGTACAAAGGTTTGCTTGTTTAAGGAAAATAAAAGTGCTAAAACAATAAAATTCTACCCGGAAGATATTCAGTCATATTTAATTTTTGGAGAAAAATACTTTATCAAACAGGAAATATTTCATAAGAATAAATTTGAAAATTATTTTTTGGAGGTGTTGGTAGAAGGAGATGTAAATCTCCTCCATTTTTATAAGAATGATGAAATCAGGTATTATATTCAAAACAACAACGAATTAATCCCGCTTATCAATGAACGGTTTACCACCCCAAGCCCCTTAGGTAATTTCTATCTTTTATGGACATCATACGAAATAGACCACCTGCTATATAAAGATACTTTGTATTCATTGTGTGGCTATAATACCGATTTGTTATACCAGCTGAAACGTTTGGAATATAATCATAAATCACTGATAAAATATACAAAGAATTGTATAACAGGTGATTGTGCGAAAGATACTTGCGTTACATTTGAAAAGGATCTGTACAGGATAAAAGATAAGTTTGGTTTTTATGTGGGAACAAATTTTATTCGCAATTACGAAACTGATCCTGATTTTCAAACAACTTTCCCCGTTGGTATTTTCTTTAATCATCCTTTTAAACTCATTAATGAAAGATTCTCTTTTCAGGCCGAGCTTAATTATTCAAAATTCTCGCACAATCAGTTAGTACACGATAAATTTGCGATGCCTTTATTACTTAAATACGAATTCTTTTCAAAAGATTTTTCTCCATTTATGGGTATTGGAACAGAAATAGGATATTATTTAAGCAGTGATAATTACAAAATCAACAAGAGTAGCCTTTTACTCGATTTTGGGGTAAACTATAAATTAAGTTCCAAAATTTCCTTATTTACAAATGTTAGGTATCAACATTTTAATGTTCAGTACGGAAACACAAAAGCCAGGTTAGATTTATCGGAAAGAAAAAGAGGTCCTAAAGAGATCAGACTTGCATTGTTGCAGTTGGGAATCATGTTTTAATCTCCAGGCAAAAAAAAACTGTTTAAATAAACCCGAATATTCAAAAGTCTATGGCAGCTAAATTAAGGATCACTTTACTTCTGTTAATTTTATCAGTTGTTACAGCCAAAGGTCAGTTTGGTTTTGATTATAAAGAAGGATGGATTATAACAAATGATAATGACACCCTGTGGGGGCTGGTGAAGGATAGGGGAGGTATCAGAAATTCAAAAGCATGTTTCTTTAAAAAGGATAATGAAAACAAGCGGGAGGTATTTTATCCGGGCGATATTAGGGCTTACATGATCATTGGAGAGAAATTTTACCAATCTGAAGAACTTTTTATTGACAATGAGTATAAAAACTTATTCGTAGAAGTTCTTGTAAAGGGCAAGGTAGATCTGTTATATTACTGGAATAACAAAGACAGAAACTTTTACATTCAAAAAACTGACAGCCTTTTAATCAATCTTTCAAACGAGAAAATTGGGCTATCTCCGCTCAAGGAAAATATAAACATACCCAGCCACTGGCATGAATATGAGGTCGAAACCCAGGTCTATAAGGATACTTTGCGTTCCTTGTTTATTGATAGCAGACAAGTGCGTAACAACCTGTATAATGTTAAATATAACAAAAAGGCGTTGATCAATATTACAGAAAGCTACATAATAGAAACCTGCGGGCGGGATTGTATTCAGTATAAAAAAGACCTGGATATAGGAAGACCACAATTTGGATTTTATTCGGGTGTGTCTTTTAACCACATCAACCTCCTTTCGGATTCTATTGATGAAGTAAACCCTAAAACTGGTTTATTAATATCTAACCCCATCGGTGTTTTTTATGATCTTCCCATAACCTTGCTAAGTGATAAACTGGTTCTTCAAACGGAATTAAACACTTCCCTCATAAGTTATTCTCAGCAATATAATAACCTTACAGGGTTTAATTATATAGGAGTTAAATACAGACAGCTTGGGCTGGTATTGATGTTGAAATATGAAATGTTTCAAAATAAATTAATTTCACCGTCAATTGGTTTTGGTAAAAACACCAGTTTTGTTGTTTCATCGAAAGTTGTAATAGACGATTCTGATGATTATGCCGCCCATTTTAGTCAAAAGGGAGGATGGTTTTTCGACATAGGCGCAGAATATAAGCTGAGCCCAAAGTTTTCATTGGTTAGCAACATCAGGTTTTATTCTCTGAATGGTCTGGTTGTAGATAACCTAAATAAACGTGTCAACTACAATGTTTTATTGGCTGATTTTTATTATCCGTATGAATATAGTACTACCATAGGTTCTCTTTTAATAGGTTTAAAATTTTAAGCATCGCTGCCCCAGATGAATAGTGAAATTGATAATTGCATCAACCAATTCTCTGCGAGTATTCAGGAAGTTCTGCAGGCAATCAGACAGATAGGGGAAATAAATGCACCTGAATCGAATAATTTCAATGCTAAATCTGCTCCCAAAAGTGTATTTTGCCACGAATGTCAAAAATTATCACGAATAATATAATGATAAACAATGCATTGCTATAAGTTAAAATAAAACGAATAGCCGAAATCCGGTTAATTCTTTCTCTAATGAGATAAATACCAGATTTAAAACCAGTAATGTCTATTATACCATTGTAGGGTGCGAGTTGTTGCTGGTTAATCACTTTACCGGTAATATCAAGAATCTGGATATGGGAATTGGGTTCAGTTGTCTCAATATGAAGAAAATCACTGACCAGATTAGGGAAAAGCCTTTCTTCGGGAGTGATCTGATTTTGTACATCCACTGAGGTATTGGCAAGTAGAAGAGCTTTATAGGCATTGAATCTGCCATGGCGCTATCTAATTTTTTAATTGGTGGTCTTTGGTATTCACCCTTACTTTTTGGTAAGGCATGGATGAAAGAAAACAATTTTACAGATGAAGATCTGAAAAAAGGAAATATGCCCAGGATTTTTGGCTTCACATTTCTTTATTCAATCGTAATGGCCTTTAACCTGGCAATGTTTTTAAACGATGCCACTACCACAGCAGGTTGGGGAGCAATTGCTGGTTTCCTGGCAGGGTTTGGATGGGTAGCCTTGTCCATTTTTATTATTGGGCAATTTGAACGAAAATCAACAAAGTATATGCTTATTCATGGGGGCTATGTTACTGTCAGTTTTGTTGTAATGGGCTTAATAATTGGAATTTGGAGATAAATTTTTGCCGGAGCAAGTTGTGCCACTGCCTAACGCTCTTCTGCCTTATCCATTAGTAGAGTGGCATTTTTCAATCATCCTTTGCTTACCAGATTTTATAACTGAAATTATAAATACACAAAGTTTTATCATTATATTTGACAAACCCAATGCAACTCAATTTCATACTACCAAAATCTAAAAGCACCAAGACGGATGAACAGAAGGGTGGTAAATTCATTGATCTGCACATCGCAGAAAGTGTAGAAGTTTGTATTCCTTCCTTCGAGTAGCCATAAATTGTCAGTTTTAATGCTGATGAAAACAAATTGTATGGAGCGAATATCAATAAGACGAGATATTTTATTGTTTCTTAAACAACCGGATTATGAAATAATGCCAGACCAGGCAGTTAAAAGCAAACTTCTAATTTTGTTTAAGGTACTTGTATTAACATATCTCGGAATAGTAATTGTTTCAATTCCATTGAATATTCTGCAAAAATTAGAGATAGTAGGAGAAACAATACAAAAAACAACATTAGTTTATGAAGTAATAAAAGTAGATTTTGTTAGCTATAGGCCTTATTTCCTGTTAGCAGTTGTATTGATTGGTCCAATTACTGAAGAGTTATCTTTTAGGTTGGCTCTTGGAAAATATGATAGTAAACTACTTTCAATATCTATTTCAATTTTTGCAGGAATTCTTTTTGGTGATTATCTCTCACAATTTTTATGGGTGTCAAATTCTTATATTGCATACCTGTTGATTTATTGTATTTATATTTTGTTGATTACTGGGACTCTTTTCTTTATTGTAAGGATGGAATTTTTTAAAAGAAACCTGGATAGAATTAAAACAGGTTGGAATGCCAAACCTGGATTAGTCTTTTATATAGTTGCTGCATTATTTGCTATAGTGCATATAAATAATCTTGAATTCAGAACAAATGACTTAATATTTTTACCATTGATTTTATTACCTTTTTTTATATATGGATTATCGCTTGGTTACATAAGGATAAGGTTGGGTATGAAATATTCGATACTATTCCATGTTTTTATAAATGCAATGGTTATGGCATTAATTGATTTAGGAAAACACTAAACCAAAAATTCAATTCTGATGCTTCGTCCCATGTAGAAAAGGATTTGAATTTTGCTTATTTTTATAATCCTAGCTTCAAATCAGAATCCTTGCTTTTACCAATATCCTTTTATCATCTGCGGTAAAAATGTAAAAAAAATACATCCGATATATTTTTTTAAAAATATTTGTTAATATTGTATCTATTAATATAAACCACTTTTGCGCAGCATGGGAAAGGAAAACCCCATGATTTACCGCCTATAGGAAAATTAAAAGGATAAGGTGTTCAGCATAGTAAACAGAAGTGTTTTTCAGGACTTAAAATTATGCCACCATGAAAAAAATTGCCATTTTACTATTGTTACTGGTTGTAGGAATATTTGTTTCCTGCGAAAAGGATGACAAACCCCCAAAGGTTTTCTCTATTTCGGGCAAAGCACAAAAAGGGCCCTTTGTTACGGGTACCAGTGTAACTTTAAATGAATTGAATTCAGGCCTTGGACAAACTGGTAAATCCTTTACAACTTCAATTGGCTCTGATGACGGTAGTTTCAGGTTGAGCAATATTGAATTAAATTCAGATTTTGCGCTTTTAACGGCAAATGGATTTTATTTCAGCGAGATTTACGGAGAACTTTCCGCGGCAACTTTATCGTTACAGGCAATAACTGATTTATCAGGCAAGGAATTGGTAAATATAAATGTATTAACTCATTTAATAAAAGGGCGAATTGAATCCTTGGTTTCAGCAGGTTTGAGTTTTCAAGAGGCTAATGACCAGGCAAAATTTGAATTCCTTGCATTTCTTGGTGTAGCAGAATCAGTCGAAACAGATTTTGATAATTTCGATATATCTGTAAATGAAGATATTAATGCAGTTCTGCTGTCATTTTCTATTATGCTTCAAAGGCATACAATAATATGGAATGACAAACCTGCTTTAACTGCCGAATTAACACAACTGCTTTCCAGGCTGGCGTCTGAATTTGCCACAGATGGATCAATAACTGACAGGGCGTTAATTGATACGTTGCTTTTTAATATTTCCCAGTTAAATTTAATCGATATTCGCAAAAATGTTGAAAACCGATATGCCGATTTAGATCAATCCGTTGCTATACCCAATTTCGAAAAATATATAGCAAGATTTCAGGGAGAATACAGCGAATACCTGTATGCTGACTTCTATTATCCCGAAAATGCATCACCTGACCCTGCTACTGCACCTGGTGGAATAATCCCCAACATTCTAAATCCTGCTGTAACCATTTATCAGGCTGCCCCTTATTCGGTGGCTGCCATTACGCCTTTAAATAAAACATTGAAAATTAGGGTTATAGGTTCAAATATAAGCATTGGTGGGCCCATTTGTGGGTGGGAATTAGTCAATGAGTATCCCAATGGGTTTACCCTGAATTCTCAAAGACAGAATGTAATAATGAGTATGCTAATGCATCTGGAATATGGGGGAGGCAATGCAACCATTGAGTATTATGAAAACAATACGGAAACTCCCACATTTACGAAACAGATAAGCTGGGAATAGTCAACAATGCCCTAGTACAATATATAAAAACAGATAAGAATGAGAAGCTTAGCCATAATATTGATACTCATTGAATCGATTATTTTAACATCGTGCGAAAAGATTAACAATGGTCATAGGTATGAATATGGCAGTCTTCCTGAAACGCCCGTGAATCTGACTGATTTCAATACTGAGTACGATGATTTCAATTCAACAGCACCCAGTTTGGGATATTTAATTCCATTTTGCTTTTCTACAAACAGAAATAGTGCGGGAAATCAATTTGATATTATTTATCATCCCATGAATGTAAACTTTGATAAAACATCGGGCAAGTTAAATGTTACAAATGAATATGGCAATTGGGGAATCTATATGGACGATTATGAAATTATTAAAGCCGGGTTGGATAAAATAAAAACTGCAGGAAATGAATTTGGCCCAAATCTGGTGCCTGGTTATAGTGGAAATGAATTCAATTTTACTTTGTTATATTCTACCGATGTAACCGGGAATTCTCAAATAAGCTTCGTTTCAAACAGAACTGATGCATCTTTTTCTGAACCCCGCGAAGTTGAATTCTTATATTCCGACTTTGAAGATATGTATCCAACCTTCAATTCTGATAAAACCAGGATTTACTTTTGCTCAAACAGGAATGGAAACGATTTTGATTTCTATTTTGTGAATGTGAACCCGGAAATGGACATTGAATTGATGCTATCAGATAAATCAAACCACGAAGTATTTAGAGACAGCTCATTGTCGGGCAGTGCAGATGATAAATGTCCTTTCATTTTTGAAAACAAAATGGTTTTTGCATCCAACAGAGATGGCGGTTTTGGTGGCTACGATTTGTATTATAGCATCTTTGAAAACGAAGAATGGGGCGAACCCATTAATTTTGGAGAAAAGATTAATACTGAATTTGACGAATTCAGGCCCATTTTAATTAATGAAGGTGTTTCTCTGACCCAAACAATGATGGTTTTTTCATCAAACAAGGCAGGCGGTTTAGGAGGGTTTGATTTGTATTATGTAGGAATTGAGAATGAATAAGTTTTAAGAGATCTTAAAGAGAAAGCCCTATTGCAGAAATATGCGGCTTAAAATCAATTTTATGCTAAACAAATAAGTTGGTTGCTTTTAGATCAAAAAAAAAGCACTTTTGAAACGAGCACGTTATGCAAAGCATAAATACAATAGAAATAAAACAGACAATGTGCAAGTTCTAACGCTAAGGCGGCACAAGGCATCATTCTTTAACGATCAAATTATAAACAGATGAATGCAAGCAATTATTTAATCATTTTGATCCTAATTTTATTAGTTGCCAATAGTTGCGATAAAAGCAATGGTGAGACTGCCGAAAACCCAAATGTTGAGCAGTTTATAGAGTTATTGAAATCGGGCGAATATGATTCTCCAGGTTTACCAGAATTCTCGTACGAGGATATTCCGGCGCTTCTGCAATACCGGGATGACGAATTTATTTTAACGAAATTTCCACACAACCCAGTTTCATCCTATTTCATGCTGGAATGTAAATTAGGAATGTTTGTTTTATGGACAATAGAGTCTATAAGGGTTGTTTCAACGGATAGTCGCAACCTGATAATGAATTATCCCTCACAGAACCCAATTCTTGCTCTAAGACATTCTGATGAATTACAAATGGTGATGGATGAATCATCTCACCATATTGCGGCTGAGGCCTATTTCGATTGGTGGGAAAATAACAAGAACAAGGATTTTGACAGCTTTAATACGATAGATCCATTACAAGATACTGAGTACAGATGGAAGTAGCTATGCCAGGTATGATGGTAAACTGATAAACAAATTACAGTATTCACCTCAACCAGGCTCACTCAAAGTCTTTTTGGCCAGCACTCTAAGGTAATCTGAGTAGTTACAATTATGAAACCTATGGGAGCAATAAAATTCAGTAAAGACTTCATCAGCATCACTCAAATCGGAGTTAAACGATTTTGGATAGGCATCAGAAGGATAACGGAAAATGAAAAGTGATTGAACCACAAGTCCAACCCAAATTCATAAAATTATGTCTGCAAGTATTTACATTGAAAAATTGATAGTACCCAATGATAAGATGCTGACTTATGATCTGGCAGAGACCAAAAGCTACTTTGATAAAATCGCAGAATTCATTGGAAATGAGTACGGTGATTGTAAACCTTAGTGGAAATATTATAACCAGAAATCGGGTTGGATTCTGAAAATGTTAACCAAAAAACGAAATGTTTTTTGCGGTCAGATAGTGAACACCGATGGGTGTGATGAAGACCAAAGATTATTCAGTCAGAATTTGCTTCGCTGAGTTGAGTATTTGGTTTACTGCTGCCCGCCACCGCTCTGCGCACTGCATCCTTCCCAAACCGATGTCTTATGCGGTCTAAGGCCTGGTAAAGACTTACCATTTCGGGAGTGTCTTCGAACATGTGCAATTGCTGCGAGCCTCCTACAAGGTGGCTCAGTCGTACGCCCACCAGCCTTATGAGCATGCGGCGGGTGTACAGCTTCTGAAAAAGTTCTTTGGCTGTGCTCATCAGGATGTGATCAAAGGCAGTGTAAGGAATACGCTTCTGGATGGTGTGAGTGTCGAAATTAGCATAGCGTATTTTTACCGTGATGCAGGCCGTGAGCTTATTTTTTGAGCGCAGATCGTAGCATAGCCCCTCTACCATGGTGGTAAGCAGGTTGTTGATGGCAGCAATATCAATGGTATCCTGCTCAAAGGTGTGTTCGGTACTCATCGATTTTTGTTCCCAGTAGGGTTGTACCGGCGCATTGTCGATGCCACGGGCCCGTTTCCATATATCGATGCCGTTTTTTCCCATCAGCCGTTCCAGCATTTCCATGGGCATTTGTTGTAATAGCGCCACCTTATCGATACCCAGGTTGCGCAGGTTAATGTAGGTTTTTTCGCCAATCATGGGTATTTTGCGAATGGACAAAGGGGCCAGAAAGGGGATGATGCCCGGCTGATCTACATACAGCTCGCCGTTGGGTTTGGCTTCGCCGGTGGCTACCTTGGCCACTGTTTTGTTGGCTGAAAGACCGAAGCTGATGGGCAGGCCTGTTTCCCTGATGATGCTCTGGCGCAATTCGTGGGTCCATTTCAGCGTGCCAAAAAAACGATCCATCCCGGTAATATCGATGTAATGCTCGTCGATGGAAGCCTTTTCGTACAGGGGAGCCTTATCGGCAATTACTTCCGTTACCAGGTTGGAATATTTGGTGTAGCTCTCCATATCGCCGCGGATCACTGTGGCATCGGGGCATAGTTGCAGAGCACGTTTCATGGGCATGGCCGAGCGCACACCAAAACGGCGCGACTCATAACTGCAACTCGCCACTACGCCACGTCCCGAAGTGCCTCCTATGATTACAGGCTTCCCATTAAGGCTGCTGTTCATAAGTCGCTCTACCGATACAAAAAATGTATCGAGATCAAAATGGACAATATTACGGTGGGTTGGTTCCATAAGTTAAGTCGAAAGTCGAAAGTCAAAGGTTGGCAGTGCTTGTCACCCCGTGACGTGGTCAGAACCCTTCAACCCTTCAAGATTAAACTTTTTCTAAAAATGATCATTAAACAATCAAAAAATACGTAACCAATATAATCAAAAATCATTACCTTTGCAGTAGAAAACTAAAAACTAAAAGATAAAAATAAGTCAGAAGTCCGATGTCCGAAGTCCGAAGCAACGGCTCCTTCCAGCTTAAATAATTTAACCATCTCAACCTTAACCTTAATCTTAACCTTAGCCTCAGTCATATGACCATCTACTTCTCATCCAACCTAAAACTACTTCGCAAGCGCCGCAAGCGCACCCAGGACGATGTGGCTTTTACCAGCAAAATCAAGCGGCCCACCCTCAGTGGGTACGAAAACAGCGGCGTAATGCCCAGCGTAGATAACCTGTTGATCCTGTCTGACTATTTTGGTATTGCCGCCGATACGCTATTGCGGGTTGATCTTTCCAAACTGTCTGAATACCAGCTTTCGCAGCTGGAGCGGGGTAGTGATGTGTATGTGCGGGGTAGCAATCTTCGCGTGCTGGCTTCTACTGTTGATGCCGCCAACCGCGAAAACATTGAGCTGGTGCACGAAAAGGCCAAGGCAGGCTATACCACCGGTTTTGCCGATCCCGAATACATAAAGGATCTGCCACGGTTTCAGCTTCCGTTTTTGTCAGACAACAAGAAATACCGAAGCTTCCAGGTGAGTGGCGACAGCATGCTGCCTATCCCCGACAAGGCCTGGATAACCGGCGAGTTTGTTGCCGACTGGAACGACATTGTGAGCGGGAAACCCTACATCATCCTTACCCTTAATGATGGCGTCGTTTTCAAGATTGCCGAAAATCAGATGCAGGAGCGGGGGGTGTTGCGGCTGTATTCGCTCAACACTATTTACCAGCCATACGACGTGCATGTAGCCGATATACGTGAGGTATGGCGGTTTCGCAATTTTATTTCGGAAGAAATACCCGGCGAAGGTACCTCGCATCAAAGTCTGGCGCGCATGGTTATGGAACTGAAAAAGGATGTTGACGTTATCAAGGCAAAGATCGAAAAATAGTAGGATGACTATAATACGCGTCATGTTAATCCATTGAACAATTGGCACGATTTTTTATTACTTTTGCATCATTATTAGCTTAACCATTTACTTTACAACAATTAACCACTATGAATACTATTTCCCGATTTTTTCCGGCTATTTTCATGATCGTATCTGTTATGTTTCTTTCCTCCTGCGATGATGGAAAAGTAAACCTTTTTACCATAGAAGACGATATTGCCATGGGCGAGCAATTCACTGCTGAAATTCTGGCTAATCCCGAAGAATATCCTGTTCTCGACCCCGCTTTACACCCCGAGGCCTATGCTTATGTAAATCGCATGCGCGATGAAATTCTTGCATCAGAAGAAATTCGTTACAGAGAAGAGTTTGCGTGGGATGTATATATTATCGATCAGGATGTTTTTAATGCCTTTGCCATTCCGGGGGGTACCACTTTTTACTATACTGGCCTCATAAAGTTTCTCGACAATGAAGCTTCGCTTGCCGGTGTTATGGCACATGAAATAGCCCATGCCGACCGCCGGCATTCCACCAAAAGATTAACCAGTATTTATGGTATTCAGATACTTACGTCGTTGCTACTGGGTAATAATCCCGGCCTTATTGAACAGATACTGGCCGATCTGGCCGTTACCAGCTCGGCACTGGCGTTTAGCCGGCAGGATGAATTTGAAGCCGATGAATTCGCCGTTCGCTATCTGTATCCCACAGAAACCGATGCAAGGGGAGTAGCCTACTTTTTTGAGAAGATAGACGCTGAACCATCACCCGGCTGGATGGTATATTTCAGCACCCACCCGCCCGACGATGAGCGCATTACAGCCATTCATGAAATACACCAGGAACTTGGAGGCGATGAAGGCAATGTTTTTGAAACCAGATACCAGGACTTTAAAAATTTGCTCCCCTGATAGGAGGAATAACGCGAAGCAGAAACCCCAAGAACCTGCACTGAACAAGCAATTGACAGGTATGGCATGTTGTAGTCTGTGCTTATTTGTCCTTAAGTATTCTTTTTATTTCTATTTCAAGGTTCGGCAGGTCTCGTATCACTATTCCCCAAATAATTTCATTTGATACGCTGTCATATCCGTGGATTATTCGATTTCTTGTATCTACAATTTTTCGTGCATTGTTTATTGGAAAAGCAGGAGATAGCTTTAAAATCCTGCTTACAGCTTCCCCTATAATCTCAATGTTCCGTTCTATAGCTCTTTGGGTTTTTAAATCCTTTTGGAATTCAAAAAAGTCCTTCTTTTCCGGTAAAAACGATTGTATTTCGTCAATTGCCTGGTTGATATCTGTCAGCCAGGCTTTAATCTCATCTTCCATATACAAGGACTTTTGTTCTGTCAATTTGTTCCTTTAAATACTTGTTTCTTATAGCTTTTTGTTCTAAAAGGTCAATTTGTCTGTTCAATAGTTTTTCAAGTTCAAATTTCAGGTTGAAATAGTAATCATAATATTCCAAAGGGTCATTTTCGTCAATATCAACAACAAGGTCAATGTCACTATCAGGTCGAAATTTATCCGTGGTAACTGAACCAAACGCAAATAATGACCTTACCTTGTTACTGTTGCAGGCTTGTTTAATTTGGTCAATATGTTGGTCTAACTCTCTCATGGTTTGTAGTATTTTTCATAATTAATTCCTTTCCAAAGATAAACAATAAACCGTTGTTTTTCAATAGCATGGACTACACTTTCCCTATATTTTTTATTTTACCATTGACGAAGCATATAAAACAATTATTGTTTCTGCTGTATTTTATACAAGCTGTGATACGTAGCTATGGCCAACAAGAATAACTGATAATCGATAACTCCGAAGAAATACCCAATTAGCCCCAAAAACATTAGAACTTCATTAAACACAGTACCACAGTGTGGTTTAGGCATGTACGATCTCTAATCCGCCCTGATATTCTCTGCCGGATTAAGCATCAACACCTTCCACGACTGCAGAAATACAGTGGCAAGGGCGACAAAAAGAACCAGGGTAAGCGGGGTGGTGTAAAACCAGTAACCCGGATTAATGCGCAATGCAAAACTGTTTAACCACTTTTCTATCAGGAAATAGACCAAAGGCAAAGCAACAATGGCTCCCAGCGCCCACAAAACGATATACTCTTTAAACATAAGGTTGAAGATATTCATAGGGCTGGCCCCCAGTATTTTGCGTATCCCTATTTCTTTCTTCTTTTGCTCTGCGGTATAGGCCGAAAGACCCATCAGCCCCAGGATCGTTATGATGATCACCAATATAGAGAAAAGCAGGAAAACCAATCCGAATCTCCTTTCTTCCTGGTTTTGGGCATTGTAAAAATCTTTCAGGAAGAAATAGTCGAATGGGCTGCCGGGGAAAAAGCTGGTGTATATTTCCCGGGCTTTTTCAATGGCGATGTCTGGCTGTGTGTTGCTGGTAGCAAGGGTAAGATATCCTTTATGACGACGGGGCAGGCGGAAAATCTGGGGTTCAATGGTTTCTTTGGGCGATAGCTGGTGGAAATCATCTATAATGCCGGATATAGTGTATATCTCATGTTCCAGAACAATTTTCTCACCAATGGCATCTTTCGTATCAGTAAATCCCATCCAGATAGCGCCGTTCTTGTTAAGAAGCACCTTGTAGCGGTTGGTTAAATCATTTTCTGAAAAGTCTTCCCCATGAATGATCCGGATATTAAAAACATCCATAAAATTTCTGTCCACTTCTGTTACCCGGTAGTTTTTTCCTGATGTATGTTCTGCTCCGTACAAATACACTCCACCACGGTTGTACATGTTGGGTTTGCCCGGAATTACCGATGAAAAGGCCGCCCCTTCTATTTCGGCGATCTGCTGTAATTCCCTTTTCATGGTCTGAAATTTCTGGTACGACAGCGAATCGCTGATCAGCGGTGCATTTAGCACCAGCATATTATCGAGGCGGAAACCCAGCGGTGTTTGTGATATTAACCTGTATTGGCTGTAAATAACGGTGGTGGCAGCTATGAGCCCTATGGCAATGATAAACTGAAGGGTAACCAATAATTTCCGGGTAGCTCGCTTTCCTTTAATTCCCATTGATGCTCCTTTCAGCATTTCATTGAGTCGTGATGTGGGGATGCCGGTAACAGAATAAACACCAGAGGACAGCGTGCCAACTATAAATGCAAATATCAGCAAAAGGTAAACCCAGGTTTGATTCCAGACGGGGGTATTGTCGGGCAGATCACTGAATCCGAAAAAGGAGGGGGCGATACTTTCAAACAGGAGTAATGCCAGAAGAATTGCCAGAATGTTGATAATGGCTGATTCGGTAAGAAGCTGTGTGATCAGCTGCCTGCGCGATGCTCCGTTTACTTTTCGGATGGTAATTTCCCGAAGTCTTTTTATGGAAATAATGGTGGATAAATTGAAGAAGTTTACCCAGGCGATGATCAGGATAAACCAGGCTACAATTTCAAGAAATCTTACTGATGATGCTTCGCTGTTTTGTTCTATCTCGTGCATCAGGTGTGAGTGTAAATGGATGTCTTCCAGCGGTTGAAGCTTAAAACCCATCATGATTTTTCCTTCTGAAAGTGCTTCGCTGTATTCGCGTTCAACATATTCAGCCGCTTTCTGGTTAATCAATTCCGGATCGGTACCGTCCCTGAGTTTTATGTAATTGAAAAAGCCACTGTAAATATAGCCTTGCTGAAATAAGTCGGGAACCTGTTGTTTCCATGTTTCCATCGATAAAAACATGTCTGCTTTAAAGTGGGTATTGGCGGGCATGTCATCAAAAACCGCCACAATTTCAAATTTCTGGTTATAATTGTGTTCAATAATTTTTCCAACAACTGGTTCATCTCCAAAATATCTATGTGCTGTTGATGCCGACATAATTGCCGTTGCTGGCCTATCAAGAATGTTTTCTGTTTGTCCTTCTTTTATGTTAACGCCCAGTAGTTTGAGCAGATCAGTTTCAGCGTAAAAGGATCTTTTTTCATCAAAAACTTTATCCTGGTAAGAATATGTTCCGTCGAGCCGGAAAGCCTGCCCCTGCATCTCAATTTCAGGGATGTTTTCTTTTAATGCCTTGCCAATAATTGGGGTTGCCGAGGCAAACTCCACCAGGTCGCCACCCCCTTCCGACCAACGTGAGTATAATATGCGGTATATTCGTTCGCTATCGGGCTGGTAGGTATCAAAACTCCTGTGAAATTTTACGTAATGGGTTATGAGCAAACATGCCGCCAGCCCAACAGCCAATCCCGCAATATTGATGGCATAAAATCCGGTTTTGTTACGAAGGTTGCGGAAGGCCAGGTTTATGTAATACATAAGCATATGCAGGATGATTTTTGTTTTTTTTGAGCTCACTTATAATTTTCAAAATCCATGTTGAGTCTACACGAATATACTCAAAATAAGCATCTGGAAACAATTTCTTTATTTAGCCGAAAAATTATGCCTTTTGCTTCAGTGCTTTGATAGCCAAAGGTTTTGCGGTCCGTTTGAGTTTTTACACTTGTATGATTCCGAACACTTATTGTCCATTTCAGTACACTTTGGGTTAAAAAAATGGGGTTGCCACATTCCTTAAACCGTTTTACGGTAACGCCATACCGCGAAACCGAGCGCTATAAAAGCATATACCGACAAAGCTGCCAGATCGTTTAACACATCCATAAACCCGGAACCTTTGAGCAAAATCATCCGGTTGGCTTTCATAAAATAAACAAACGGATTGATAATATTGATATTTTGTGCCCATTGTGGCATACTTTCTACCGGGGTAAAAATCCCGCTCATCAGAATAAACATAAGCAAAAAGAAAAATATGGTAAACATAACCTGCTGCTGTGTACTGGAAATGACTGATAGAAAAAGACCCAGCCCCAGAGCCACGAGCAGAAAAACAAAAGCTACCAGAAACAACAACCACAAACTTCCCAGTATGGGTAAATTGAAAAACAACCTTCCGATCAGCAACCCAAAGGCAAACTCAAACAGGGCTATCACCATAAAGGGGAAAAGTTTCCCGGCTATAAACTGGTATTTCTTTACCGGTGTAACATTAATCTGTTCTATGGTGCCCATCTCTTTTTCGCGCACAATGTTAATGGCCGTAAGAAACATTCCGATTACCGTAACCAGGATGACCAGAATGCCAGGCAGCATGTAAATGGAATATATAAGGTTGGGATTGTACCAGAAACGGTGGGTAATTTGAACAGGAAGGCCCGAACCACCGCTGGCAATATCAAACCATCCAGTAATAATTTCCTGATGAAAACCCTGCACAATGCTCGATGCATAAACGTTGATAAGGCCGGCTGCCATGCCGTCGATGGCATTGACGAGAAACTGCACCGAGCCGGCATTTTCGCGACGAAGCTCCCGGTCGAAATCTGCAGGAATGGTCAAAATTACGTCAGCTGAATTGTCGAGCAAAGCCGTCATGCCATGGTCGGTTGATGGAACCATAGCAACATTAAAAAACGGAGATGCATCAAAATGGGAAATCAATTGCCTCGAGGTACTTGTATTGTCATAATCTACAATAGCAATATCAACGTTTTTTAACTCAAAGGTAGCGGCATTAACAAGCACTACCAGCTGCACTACCGGCAATGCAAAGATCAGGGGCAACATGGTTTTGTTGCGAAAAATCTGGATAAACTCCTTTTGCAGAATAAATAAAATAGTTCTCATAGCTTACTCCAAACGGGTTTTGAATTTTTTTACACTTGCCAGAAGTAGCAGTGCCATCATGCCCACAAGTACCAGTGTTTCCTTCCACACAAAAAGAAACCCTGCACCTTTGATCATGATGTTCTTTACGATGATGATGTAATATTTGGCCGGAATGATATGCGAAATGCCCTGCAATATCCAGTGCATATTTTCTACCGGGAAAATAAATCCTGACAACAGCATAGTAGGTAAAAGCAATGCGAACACAGAAATGAACATGGCTACCTGCTGCGAATTGGCCATGGTAGAAATGAAAATTCCCAGTGAAAGTGCCATACAAATAAACAGGAAGCTCTCGGCCATCAGCAATATCAGGCTTCCCCGCACTGGCATTCCAAACACCAAAACTCCCAGGGCTATGATAACCAGTGCGTTGATAAAGGCCATCCCAATATACGGAGTCACTTTTCCCAAAACAATCTGTACTGGCCGCAGGGGCGAAACAAGAAGTATTTCCATGGTGCCCTGCTCTTTTTCACGGGCAATGGATATGGATGTCATCATGGCCGAAAGCAGCATCAGAATCAGCGCCATGGTGCCGGGCACAAACATAAAAACCCCTTTCAGCTCTTCGTTGTAGAGCATTCGCACCTGTTGATCCACTTTTATGGGCAATGCCTGGCCAACCATCAGACCACGCGAAAAATCTGCTACAATAGCATTGGCATAACTTACCAGCATATTGGCCGTGTTGGGGTCGGAAGCATCGGCAATAATCTGCATCCGGGCCGTACCATCGCGAATCATCGATTTCTTAAAATTGGATTCAAAGATGATCACAAGCCGGGCTTTTCCGCTTCGCAAAAGGTCTTCAATCTCCTGTTCACTTTCAATGGTAGATTGCAGCCGAAAATACCCCGATGACAATAGCTTGTTTGTGATACGGGCAGTGGTTTCATCTTTGGAGTGATCAAGAATGGCAATATTGGCATCTTTGATCTCATTGGTAAGCACATAGCCAAACAACAGTATCTGAACGATGGGAATACCAAACAAAATCAGCATGGTGCGCTTATCGCGAATGATGTGTAAAAACTCTTTTTTGACAAAGCCTGTGAATCGGTTCATTTTTTTCTTTGGTTTGTTGATGGGTTTATTGTTCGACGTGACGGGGCCACTTTAAGTGACCCTGCCACTGAATATGGCTTTTACCCGGAACTTTCCAGTTGCCCCGTGACCGCTTTTTTAAATATATTTAAAGAACTTAACTTTTATTTTTCATTCTAACCAAAGTCACGGGGTGACAAACAAGACTGCCAACTGTTGACCGCCCACTTACGACTTAAGTCTCCACATTCCTCGCCAGTTTCCTGAAAACTTCATCCATGGAATCTGTATCATACTCTTCTTTTAGTTTTGACGGCGTGTTCATAGCTATTATTTTTCCTTCGGTCATGATACATACACGATCGCAGTATTCTGCTTCGTCCATGTAATGGGTGGTTACGAAAACAGTAATTCCATTGCTGGCAGCTTCGTAAATCATTTCCCAGAACTGGCGACGGGTTACCGGATCTACTCCTCCGGTGGGTTCGTCTAAAAAAACAATGGCTGGGGAATGAAAAATAGCGATGGAAAAAGCCAGTTTCTGCTTCCAACCCACAGACAAACCGGCAATAAGCTTATCACGAACCGGTTCCAGGTCGAGCTTTTTAAGCAAGTCGGCCGTTTTCTCGCGGATATCCTTCCTTCTCATTCTATAGATTCCGGCGTAAAACCGGATGTTTTCCCATACGGTCATGTCATCGTAGAGCGAAAATTTCTGGCTCATATACCCAATGTTCTTCTTGATCTGATCGGCATTCTTGTACACATCAAAACCAGCTACAGTTAGCTCGCCCGATGTAGGAGCCGATAGCCCGCAAAGAATGCGTATGGCCGTTGTTTTTCCTGCACCATTGGCGCCCAGGAAACCAAAGATTTCTCCTTTATGCACATCGAAAGTAAGATGATCGTTGGCCGTAAATGAGCCAAACTTTTTCACCAGATTGCGCACGGCGATGATAGGTTTATTATCCGTTTGTGTGTTCATCTTGCATCAGTTCCATAAAACAATCTTCGATATTGGGTAGGGCAGGGGTGATGGAGACAGCTTCAATCCCTTTTTTCGTCAGATAATCCTGCACTTTATGGGGGGAAACGGAAGCATCCGTTGGAATAAAATGGATTACCTGACCAAAGGGATACACCGAATAGGTATCGTTATACTCTTTGAGTGCCAAAAGGGTTTGGTAGATGTGGGGGGTGGCAATGGAGTACAATTCAGGTTTAAAAGAATCGACAACCCCTGCAGGTGTATTGATGTCCATGATTTTTCCAGCCTGAATCAATGCCACCCTGTCGCACCGCACGGCTTCGTCCATGTAGGGTGTAGATACCAGTGTTGTTATCTGCTCCTGTCGCAATTGGGAAAGCATATCCCAGAATTCTTTGCGCGAAACTGCATCCACCCCGGTAGTAGGTTCATCGAGGATAAGAATTCGGGGTTTGTGGATAAGGGCGCAGCACAGGGCCAGTTTTTGCTTCATTCCGCCGGATAGCCTCCCGGCAAGCCGTTTTTTGAACGGTGCCAATTGGGCGTAAATGTCGCGAATAAGGTAGAAATCCGGATCAAACTTCTCTCCAAAAATGCTTGCAAAGAAAGTAAGGTTCTCTTCAACGCTCAAATCCTGGTATAAGGAAAACCGGCCCGGCATATACCCGAGGATGTTGCGCAGTGCCTTGAAATCTTTCCTACTGTCAAGGCCTGCCAGTTCAGCGCGGCCTTTATCGGGGAGTAACAGTGAAGTTAGAATCCGCATCAGGGTAGTTTTGCCGGCCCCATCGGGGCCAATTAGTCCGAAAAGTTCGCCACGACTTACACTCATGCTTACTTCATCAAGGGCCTGTGTGTTGCCGTATGCCTTCGAAACAGTATCTATAACAATCTCCATGGCTACAAGGTAAAAATGGCTTCGCCGGGCATCCCTGATTTAATGCTTCCGTCGTTGAAAACCGTTATTTTTACGGCATACACCTGACTAACCCTTTCTTCGCGGGTTTGGATGGTTTTGGGTGTAAATTCAGCCTGCGAAGCAATCCAGTTAACGGTGCCATCCAGCGTTCGCATTTGATCAGCTGATTCATCTATCAACACCTGCACCTTTTGTCCGAGCTTAATTTGTGCCAATTGACTGCCTGAAACATACACCTTGAGCTGCATGTTAGAAAGGTCAGCGATTTTATAAAGAGGCTTGCCGGGCATAATCAGTTCGTGATTTTCTGCATATTTCTCCAGTACAGTGCCGGCCATTGGATTGGTTACGATACACTTATCAATTTGATCCTGTGCTTGTTCAATTTGTATATCGAGAGTGCCAAGCTCGACAAACACCGATTGCCGCGAAACCATAGCAGCATCTATCTGATTCTCAATTACCGTCATCTTGCCATTCAGATCATCGACTGTTTGTTGGGTAGCGGCCTGATCCTGAAGTAAACGGCGAGCCCTGTTGAGTTCTCTTTCCAAATTGTCTTTTTTCGATTCCAGTACCTTTAGGTTGGCATCAGCTTCATTGATACGGTTGGCCAGACTTCTTTTGCGGGCTTCGAGCAATTTTACGTTGAGATGGTATTGGGTAGTATCGATGATGGCTACCAGGGCACCCTGCCCGAGCAATTGGCCGCGCTCAAGGTCAAGTTTCAGCAATTCGCCACCTGCCTGGGCTGAGATGATGGTTTCGGTGGCTTCAAAGTTTCCCCAGGCATCAGCTTCGTGTTGGGAAGTGTTGCAGGCTGAATAGAAAACTGCCATAGCTGCAATAAGTAAAAATTGGAACGATTTCATAGAAATATATTTAAAAAGGTTGGTTTCCATAAAGTGTATTGAATTGTGTAATGTATTGCGAAAGCTGGATTTTGTGAGTTTGGTAAGTTATCCGTGCCCGGGTCAGAGCATTTATCTGTGCCAGGTAATCGGTGGAAGTAATGGTTCCGTTATCCATTTCCGAGCTGGCTGTTGCCGCAATTCTTTCCTGCAATTCGATAATTTCCAGGTCTTTGGTGAGAGTAGCCTGCAATCTGTTTATCTGTTGAGATAACTGAGCAGACGCCAGCTGGATGTTTTGTTCGAATGCCTCCCTGCGGTTATCAAGCATATTCGATTTAAGGGTATTTATCTGCTGCTGACGTTGGGTTTTGTTCCAGTCCCAGATGTTCCATGTAAGTCTTAGTCCGGCTACATAATAGAAGTCGAATTCGTTATTGAGCATATTAAGACCAGGTTTTCCGTATCCACCCTGTGCAAAGGCACTTACTCTTGGCATGCGGGCAGATGAAGCAAGCTGCGAAGCGGCTTCAAGGTTCTGCTTTTGCAATGAAAACAAGGATAATTCAGGACGGTTTAGCTCCTTTAAGGGTACTGTTTCAAATTGTGGAAGTACCAGATTTTCCGGATTAACCGTTTTTCCTAAAAGTATTGAGAGAGCTTCCAGGTTTGCGGCAGATAATGATTGTAATTCATCGTAAGATTGTTCGAGTTTTAGTATTTCCACTTCCAGAGCCCACCCGACAGAAGGAAGCCTCACTCCATTTTGTACTGCCGATTGGATAGTGCCCAGTCTCTCCCTTATTTCTTCCAAAGAAATGCTTATGGCTGTCTGATTTTCGAGAAGCAAAAAATGTTGAAAAAAATACCGGTTTACCTGATCGTGAATGGAGTACATTTCTACTTCGAGTTGTTGAAGTTCAGCCTGATGGGATACATCGTTGAGTTGTTGTTTGTAGCGGGTTGAGCCACCATCCCAAATGGTTTGGTTTACATCAAGAGCAAGACGATACTGATCCTGGGATGGGCCATCGAAATCAAAACCGGGAACGGGAAGGTTGATTTCAATCACTTCCGACTGGTAGCTGGCCTGCGCATTGAGCATTAATTGCGGATGCCATGCTGAAGCATTAATTTGCTTGTTGATGGTTGAAATTTCATCCATTTCATCCTTTTGTAAACCAAGCGGATGACGGGCCTTTGCCATCTCATAACACTGCTCAAGGGTAAGCTCTTGCTGTGCCATAACTGGCCTGGCCATGATGATGATTAGAAATAACAGAACTTTGGTCTTCATGGGTATTTTATTTATCAGGTTGAATAGAGCGAATGATAAAATCAGCCACTTCGGTTTTTCGGGATTCCAGAAATTGGTCAAAAGCCTTTTTGTTGTCATTGAAAAGGATGGGTTGAAACATATTACGACCAATTACCGGGAAAATGGACATGGAAAGGATGTTGATAATGAGTTGTTGTGGTTCAATTTCCCTGATGACACCTTGTTTGGCGGAGTCATTTATAAGGTTGAATACCTTATTGATCGGCAAGCCCGAATTCAACATTGAATTCGTTAATCTTCCCGGATTTTTGGTAATCTCTTCTAAAACGAAAAACGGTATCATCGGATTCTTATTAATGATATCGATATAGGTGGCAACAAACCTTCTTACCAAACCGATTGCATCCTTTTCTTCTTCAATGATTTTGTTCACCTTTGAAAGCAGTAGTTTTTTAATCACCACTGTAAAGACAGATTCAAACAACTTGTCTTTTGAGCGGTAGTAGTAGTGAAGCAGTGCCTTATTGATTCCTGCGTTATTGGCAATTTCCTGCATACGTGCACCTGACTTGCCCTTTTGCAGAAACTCGTTGGCAGCAGCTTCGAGTATTTTCTCTTCAGTTTTGAGATCTTTATCGGTCATGGAATTAATTTTACTTTTTGGTTTAACTTAATGGTTTAACCATTTGGTTAATTTAGGGCAAAAGTAATATTTAAATTGAAGAATTAGTGGAAAAATTAATTTTTATTTTTTCGATTATGTTAAGAATAACCTTGGGATTGAATTTCCTGATTCCTCTAATTATTGGTCTTTATAGAAAGAAGATTACTCTTCGAGTCTTATTCATGAGTCCACTCCGAAGGGTATTTTATTTTATGGTTAACATCAAATCCGAATTCGCAATGATTTGTAATTGAATTAGTTGCGAACTCCCCCTTATAGGGGTCGGAGGGGCTGCTACTTTTCGGAGTAGACTCATTAATGGTATTTTGAAATATTTAAAAATAAATGATCTCCTTGTTACCCTTTTTGGTAACTTTTCTTAATTTTGGTTTGGTTCTCATATAGAAAATGACAAAATAGACGCAAAAACAATAAGTTATGAAACGAACATGTTTGCAAATAAAACACAAAAACCAATGAAAATAGCATACATGGAGTTCCACCCGACCTTAACCTACAGATTATTTACGGATGAAAAATAAAATATTAA
>JAABRR010000032.1 GCA_011390785.1 Sphingobacteriia bacterium | reverse complement strand
TTTACCAATACCGTTCTTCCGAAAACATTACCCAACTGAGTATAAATGTTGCTCATTGGGACAGTGGATTGTATATTATCAGAGCCGGTAATTCACAGCATTTCGTATCGAAGAAAATAGTTAAACTATAACCTGGAAACCTTTATAATCCAGCCATCAGTCTAAATACCCGAATAGTTACCCAAAAAAATAATAAGTATGAAAAAAATAATAATTGCCCCATTATTACTGCTTTCTGTAATGTTTGCCAGGGGGGAGTATAATTTAAAGAACTCTGATATAATAAAAGATTCTAATTCTTACCAAAGAATCCTACAACCAGATTCCACAGTTTGGGATGTTGCAGCATGGGACATGCCAGGAGTGTTTATGGCAAAAATAATTGTTCGACATCAACCGGATTCTGCCCATCATCCTGTTTACTTTTATTCCGATTTTCATACCTATGGCGAATACGAGTATTATGGAAAACTAAGAGAAGACACATTACATGGCCGATTATGGTTGACAGAGCCAACAGGAACCGATGAGATTTTAATTATGGATATGAGTTTGAATCTTGCTGATTCTATCGAAATTGAACCCGGATATTGGACAAAAGTAGATAGTATATACTATCTAAACGATAGAAAAATTATTCGATTTGATCGATTTAGCGAAACTTGGGATGAAAATCTTAAGTTTATAGAAGGAGTTGGCCCCAATTCAGGTTTGTTTTACAAATTATATGGGGTTGATTGGGCCTTTATGAGTTGCATGCATCTAAACGATGAACTTTTGTATCAAACAAGTTCGCCCTTTTTCGAAGGGTGTGTGTTGAATACCAATTCTGTCAATAAAGAACAAGGCAATGTCGGATATTGTATTTTTCCTAATCCGGCAAATTCAACTTTAATGATAACCATCGATCATGCTCATGTAACTGAAAGTATATTAACAATTCTGGATATCAACGGGAGAATCCTGATCCAGATGAAAATTACAGATAAATTGAGCGTCCTGAATTTGCATGCTTTCAAAACAGGTATATATACCGTACTAATTCAAACAGGCTATTCCGTTTTTCGGGAAAAACTAATTGTTGTAAAATAAAATTAAATACTGAGTCCACCCCGAATAGTCCAATACCCATGATCCCATTTCTGCGGAAAGCTCGCAACTAACTGTATTCCTGTAAATTAAACTATTAGGTTTTATTCTAAATATCATTAATTACTTTTCGGAACAGACTCAGAACTTAATTTTGCATCCATCTTCCTCAGTCGTAAGTGAGGCCTGTCTTAAGACATCCAAAGACGATTCAGCGAAGCCAGCAGGGTCAGTGGGCGTTATCGGGCAGTAATATTAATGAAAAACATTCCCACGAAAACCATGTAGTTCCCGGGGTGTAAATTAACGCCAAAAAAATATACAATTTCATATACCTTTGTCAGTGTTTAATAACTGACTTGCCTAAATCAACTTAATAATCTTGTTTTGAACCTATCTATGGCAAAATAGAAATCTCGGAAATGACTCAATTCCTAACATTCAAACATAAATTATGATGAACCGAGCCATGACAATAATATTGACACACACGCGGATGAATATAATTCGCAGGATGGTAAAACATGCAGTCAGATTATTGTTGGCAAGCTGCATCTAACCACTTTAATCAAATTATAAACAGATGAAAAAGATTAATCTAAAATCACTCCTTATTGTATTATTAATTCTTCCCTTAACTATGCAGGCACAAAGAAACGAACACGAAGTAACCGATGTCTGGGAACCTGTTCCACCTATTGTAATACCCGGCCAGGGCACATCAGCCCCTTCTGATGCCATTATTTTATTTGATGGAACTAATCTCAGCAACTGGGTTAACTCCGATGGCAATGCAACTGAATGGACAGTTGCCGATGGAGCCATGACAGTAAAACCAGGAACCGGTGGCATCAAAACAAAACAAGGCTTTGGCGATGTGCAGCTACACATTGAATGGCGGGCACCTGAAGTTGTTAAGGGCGAAGGCCAGGGACGCGGCAACAGCGGGGTTTTTCTGATGGGCAGATATGAAGTTCAGGTACTGGATTGTTACGAAAACACCACCTACCCCAACGGACAAACGGCATCGGTTTACAAACAGCATATTCCGCTGGCCAATGCATGTAAAGCACCAGGCGAATGGCAAACCTACGATATCATTTTCATGGCTCCGCGATTCAATGATCAGGGTCGGGTAACACATCCGGCAACCGTAACTGTTATTCACAATGGGGTTTTGGTTCAGAACAACGTAACCCTGCTTGGCACAACTGAATTTATCGGTTTACCCCAGTACAAAGCACATAGCATGAAAGAACCCCTCATGCTCCAGGATCACGGAGACCTGGTTAGTTTTAGAAATATCTGGATAAGAGAGCTTTAAAGTATTAATGAAGAATGAAGATTGAAGAATGAAGAATGAATATCGTTTAATTAAGTATTTTAAACCGTATTAATAACACATAGTTTAAAAGATGGTATTTATATTATTGATATGTAGAATCAACTCCCCCTTTGAAGGGGGCAGGGGGGATGCATTTAGCGAGCAGTACAATTTAAAACATCCCCCTAACCCCCTTCGAAGGGGGAATCAGGTAGTGCTATATCCTTAACTAAACGACATTAAATAATAAATAATTGGTAATTGATAATGGATTTAGCAGTTGGCGTTCTTCCAACTTCCACCTTCCAGCCCTTTCACCTTAAAACCATATATACCTAATCTCAAATTCCCAGTATATGAATACCATGATGCTCACCGGAATCAGGCAGATGGAAATGCAAGCCACTCCTGATCCGCTCTTAATAAATCCCAACGATGTAAAGATAAAAATGAAGGTTATCGGCGTTTGTGGCTCCGATATTCATTATTACGTAAACGGCAAAATCGGTAAGCAGGTGGTGAAATACCCCTTCCCTGTTGGACATGAAGGTGCCGGTGAAGTAGTGGAAACAGGCTCTGACGTAACTCTGGTAAAGCCTGGTGATCGCATTGCCATTGAGCCTGCTATGCCTTGTTGGGAATGTGACCAGTGCAAGGCTGGAAGACCCCACACCTGCCGCAATCTAAAGTTTTTGGGTTGCCCGGGGCAAGCGGATGGCTGTCTTTCCGGCTATATCGTAATGCCCGAAACGAGCTGTTTTAAAATCCCTGACACCATGAGCTGGGATGAAGCTGCCATATCAGAACCCCTGGCTATTGGTGTTTATGCTGTTCGGCAATCCATACCCATGCAGGATGCCAAAGTGGGAATTCTGGGTTTCGGCCCCATAGGTATGAGCGTAATGTTACCAGCATTGGCCAAAGGTGCTGCCAATATTTACGTTACCGACAAAATTGAAGGCAGGCTTGTTAAGGCCCGTGAAGTTGGGGCAATCTGGGCCGGCAACCCCGACAAAGAAGACATTGTGAGCAAAATACTGGAACACGAACCTGCCGGTCTGGATGTTATTTTTGAGTGTTGCGGACAACAAAGTGCCATAGATCAGGCTGTTGATCTGCTAAAACCCGGCGGAAAAATCATGATCGTGGGGATACCCGAAACCGATCGTTGGAGTTTTAGTGTGGATAAACTAAGGCACAAGGAGATTACCATAGGTAACGTACGCCGTCAAAACCATAGCCTGGAAGAAACCCTGGATATGCTGGCCAATGAAAAAGTAAATATTAAACCCATGGTCACCCATCGGTTTGCCTTTGCCAACACCCAGGAAGCTTTCGACCTTGTTGCAGGCTACCATGATGGTGTAATGAAAGCGATGATTGATTTCTGATGGATCAGGCAAAAGCAAGCTCAGGATAATCTACCCGCTTCCTCACATGCGGGGAAGCAATACTACCGGAAAACTCTTTCTTTAGAAACCTTACCGTGGGGTATGCATCCATTCTGTTTTGCGGAAAGGGTTGGAACAAAGCCTGAAGATCGTCTTTGGATGTTTTCGGATTCAGGTATTCCATAATCTCTTTATGCGGCAATATCAGCAACATTCTTGGCCCATTGGGGGCTTTGGGATTATTATGGAGTTTTTCTGCCAGTGGATTTGGGGGTGTTGTAATAATGGAAAACCCAGAAGTTATTTCGCCTGTTTCAGTATTCACAGTTTCCTGCCATACCCCAGCGGCATAAAATAGTCCTTCAGCTGCTACCGGATGAAGAAAATAGGGATACACCTGTCCGGCAAAATGGAAAAATTCATAGTATCCATCAAGCGGTATCACACATCTTTGGCTGAATATTATATCCTTATGCACAAAGAAAGCCTTTTCGCTGGTAGAGTTGATCAACTGCCGGGAATATTGTTTCCCCGTTTTTGAATCCGTGTAACTCCAATCAAGTCCCCATCGCATATCACTGAAATGCAATCCTTTACGATCATCGTACAGTAAAACGGACAACCTGGGGTTCGATTTCCCAATGGCTACATAATACTCCCGAAATACTGATTGGGGATCATCTTTCAGAAAAGAATCATAAAACAGCTGTGCAATTTCATTGGAGGGGTCTTCCCCCCTTCTGCGCTGCATCTCTTCGCGTACGTTTTTGGTTCCTACCCAGTAACACATGATTTATTTTAGATTACAGGTTGAATTTAAAAATTGAGTCAACTCCGAAAACTCGTTTTCGGAAAATTTGTGAATATATTATACTTTTAATCGTCTGAATATCAGACATTAAAATTAGTGTAATTGACTTCGTCGAGCTTCACTTCGCTCTGGTTTGTGGACAATAGATTTTTTAGAGTGGACTCAAAATTACAAAAAACCCGGCATTGCTGCCGGGTAAAACCATTTCGTAAGCTATTGGTTAACAAGAAAACGGTTTTGGGTATCATTTACATTTTTCTATTATTGAATAGAATACCGTAAACCCGTGTAAAACATTCGACCCATAATAGGCCCCCAGATCATCGAGGCATCAAAATGCTCACCATAAGGATTATCAAAACCTAAAATAGGATTATGCTGCGTAAAGTTAGTTAAATTTTCTCCTCCAATGTAAAAATCAAGATTATTCCATCGGCGTGTAATCTGTGCATGCAAAATGGTATAAGCTGGTGATTCTGACGGCATATGAAACTGTGCAGGCAACATGGCAGTATCAGGAATTCGGCTTGGCCCGTTAAACTGGGCGGTAAGGTCAAATTGCCAGTTATTATTGGGCGTTGCATACGAACCAGTTAGCATTCCCTTGTAAATATTCACAAAAGGTTTGGCCATTAAATCACCGTCGATGGTGGTTTTTACATCGGTAAGACGAAAAGCAGCAGTAAGGTCGAAGAAACGGAAAGGTTCAACCTGCAATTCTATCTGCGAATTGTTGGCGTATGACAACCCATCCAGGTTGTAAAATCTGGCTACACCATATTCAGAATCCACATCTACAATCAACTGGTTGGTAAAATCGGTGCGATAATATTCAACTGCCAGAGATGCTTCGTTGCCAAACAGCCGGAATGATTGGGTAAGGCTACCACCATAATTCCAGGCTTCTTCCGCTCTGATGTCCTCTTCAAACCTGAGCTGGCGGTTGCTTACCAATAGCCCAATGTTTTCAGCAATCATATTGGGAACACGGTAACCTTTGCCGGCAGAAGCCCGCAATGTAGTACTTTCGCTAAGATCAGACCGAATGTGCAATCTGGGGGTTATGAAAGTTCCGTAGATATTATGAAAATCGGTACGCAAACCAATAATACCCGTAAACTTTTGACGCCACTGCAAGGTATATTGAGCAAACACACCCGGAACGGATTCCAACCGGTCAAAATTCTGCGTGTTTTCATTGCTCAACAAATTCTCGCGGTAATCATCCATCACATAACTAAAACCGGCATTGATTTTATGATCAGGGTTGCGCGCTATAGAATTTTCATAAATTACATTGGCATACAGCGTATTTTGCCGACCCTGGTAATCATTAAAACCATATTTTGAATCATGATCGTGATGGATAAAGCTTAGTTGCGTGCCAATGCTTCCATCGGGCTGGCCGGGAAGGAAAAAACCTGTGCGGGCAAAGGTTTCGTAACGGGCGGTTTTTACACCAAAACCGTAATAATCAGGTGAACCCAGTTGTTCACCATTATCGAAAAATGACAGCTGCCCTCCCCTTCGGTTCTCCTGCATTACCCTGAATCCAAACTGCGATTCCATAACACCAGGCATATCGTATCGATAGCGGTTTACAATATTGTACTTGCGCATCAATGGGTGATCTAAGAAGTTGTCACCATTATGATCGAACTGATTTTCGAGTATTTCACCGTGCGAAAGGATCATGGTTGACCAACGGTCGCTGAGTTTAACCGCCGCATTCAGGCTGCTCTCCAAACGTCCGAAATCATTACCATAAAAATTATAGTAAAGCATTTCTGCACTTTCAGGCTTTTTTAACTCCACATTGATCTGTCCGGTAATGGATTCATAGCCATTAACAACACTGCCGGCACCCTTCGATACATGGATAGATTCCATCCATGGCCCGGGAATAAACCCCAAACCATAAGGTTGGCCCAACCCACGGATAGTGGGAGTATTTTCTGTGAGTATCTGGCTATAAGTACCGGCCAGCCCCAACAATTGTATTTGTTGAGCACCAGAAACGGCATCGGTAAACGAAACATCTACAGAAGCATTGGTTTCAAATGCTTCAGACAAATTACAGCATGCTGCCCGTTGAAGTTCGCTCTCCGTAATAACATTGGTTAAGATAGGATCCATAGAAGATACATGACTTCCGGCCCGTCGCCCGGAAACAACCACTTCATTGAGTTTTTGCGAAGATTGAAGCTCTATTTCCAATTGCAACTGGCCATGGTCAACAACAATGGTATCAGATCGGTAGCCAATAAAGGAAATTACCAGCTGATGTGGCAATTCAGGTGTATTCTTCAATAAAAATTCACCATCACCATTGGTTGAAGTCCCCATGGTGGTACCGATCCAGAATAAATTGGCACCGGCCAACGGAATAGCCTGCTCTTTACCATTTTGAATCTCTAAACCGGTAACAGCACCCCTGATAGGTTCTGCCAATAATGAATAAGAAACAAATGGTGATATGATTAAAAATATAAGTGCCAACAAAATTCTTTGTTGAAGAATTCTTACTGGTGATTGATTTACTACTGTGCTTAAAGCTAAAAATGATGGATGAGCAGATTGCCTTAAAAAATTGATTAATTTCATAATTAACATGTTTTTCAGTGTATTAAAATATTATACAGGTTGCAGGGATGCACCTTGTAATAACGAAAGGAAGACTTTCGAAAACTGAAAACTATTATGAAATTTTAAGCTGGTGGGTAAACAAGACAAAATCTTTGCCTACCTTATTGGGGGGTGGTGGCGAATCATCGCCAGGTGTTATTGTTTGCTTTTGCACCGAAAGATCAGATGCATCAAAAGTATTGGCCAACAGAGCTACACAGGTAATCACCAGTGGTTCAACACGCTGATGTTGCTTTTCTTTGGCAAATTCGTAATCATTGAATACATACAACACCTCGTCGGTACAACAACCCGAGGTATGTGCAGTTTCTTCATCAGGAATACCACAGCAGGAAGCAGATTCACCGGCCAGGGGCAATGCACAGGAGTCTTCATTCGATGATGCATGTTCTGAAGAAGAACAGCAGCTCTGAGCTTCACCAAAAAAGCTGATCTCGCGTGTATTGCAGGTGGCACATTCGTGCATCTGAATACGCAGCCCGGCAAAAGACACAAGGAATGTTGCGAGCAAAATCAGGGATAATATTCTGGTGAAAATTTTCTTCATTTTAGTAATCCGGGTAAAAAGTATCAGATCAGATTAAGCGGCAAATATACAACAAAAACCGCTTAGTTTAAAACTGTTTTAAACGCTTAATTTATACTCGCCAAAGTCTTCAAGTAAAAGATTCAGACTTTCCAATGATGGCATGGGATCAGCATCCAATTTAACCATTTGATTATCAGGAGTTACAAAAACACTATTAACATCTTCATGTTGCTCCAGCGCCTTCTTTACCTTAGATACACAGTGCATACAGGTTACGCCGGATAGATTAAATTCTTTTGTCATATTGTTAATAATTTATTCTTCGTTCCACAATTTATTTTTTTCAAGCAGCTTGGGGTCTCTGGGATATACGCAGCAGGTGTGCAGATTGGCATGGGTCTCTTCGTCAGCGAGAAAGTTCTCGGTATCGTGTCCAACCTTGGCAATAGCACGTTCTATGGTTTCCTGATCAGTACGGTCAGATCGGTAGGAAAGGGTGAGTTTCTTCTCATCTACATCCCACGAAGCCTGACGAACACCACGAACAGTGTAGGCAGCTCTTTCAATGCGCTCTTTGCACATTCCACAGTTACCCAATACGGTTATTTCTATATCTTCCACTTTCTTGTCCTGGGCCTGAAGATCAACGCCCGAGAAGGATACTAGAAGAAAAGATAAAAAAAATACGGAGGTAACAATTTTTTGCAATTTCATTATTAATAGAATTTTAAATGAATAAATAATTATAAAAATACAAACGAGTTAAATAAAGTTACAAATTTTAATATGAAAAATACCGATTAATAAGTGATTTTTAAAAAAACAGTATCTATTTAACCACAATTAACTCTACTCCTCAAACAATGGATATAACAAGTTGTTTAAAGGCTACGAATGTGGCAAATAATTTATCATTATTTAAAATATCCGGTAAAATATTTAAACTAATACATCAATCAGTGAACAAGATAATCATCTCCATTTTAATTTTCACCTTATCCATTTTTACATCAATTAGTCAAACTTACAAGTTAAGTGGTACCGTAAGAGATGCTGAGACAGGAGAACTACTTCCTGGCGTTAATGTTTTTCTTCCAGAAAAAGTTAACGGAACAGTTACCAATATTGATGGATTCTATTCCCTAACACTTTCACCTGGCCGGCATAATGTAACATTTTCTTACATAGGTTATGAAAGGGAGGAAAAGCGTATTAACCTTGAAAGTGATGAAAGTTTAAATGTTCGGATGAGAAGTGCAGGCATACGATTGTCTGAAGTTACTGTAACAGGTGAACGTTCTAACCGGAATGTCGAAGAAACCGAAATGAGTACAGTAACCCTTAATATTGAAACCATTAAAAATATTCCGGCCTTTTTGGGTGAAGTAGATGTTTTAAGAACCATACAGCTTCTACCAGGCGTGCAGTCTGCAGGCGATGGAAATACCGGTTTTTTTGTAAGAGGGGGCAATGCCGACCAAAATCTGGTACTGCTGGATGATGCTGTTGTTTTTAATGCATCGCATCTTTTTAATTTCTTTTCAGTTTTCAATGCAGATGCCATAAAAGACCTTAAACTATACAAGGGTGGAATTTCTCCGGAATATGGCGGGCGTTTATCATCGGTTCTTGATATACAAATGAAAGAAGGTGACATGAACCAATACAAAATGACTGGTGGTATAGGCCTTATTTCGAGCCGGTTAACCGTTGAAGGACCTATTCAGTATGGTCGAAGTGCCTTTATGTTTTCAGGACGCAGAACCTATGCTGATTTATTTCTCAAACTCTCTGCTGACGAGAATCAACGCAATACCCAATTGTTTTTTTACGACCTGAATGGAAAAATGAATTATGTGCTAAATGACAAAAACAGATTATTTATTTCAGGTTATTTTGGCAGAGACATAACACTTTTTTCAGAATTCTTTGGCTTTGATTGGGGGAATGCAACAGCCAGTGCACGTTGGAACAGGATCTTCTCACCAAGATTTTTCTCTGATGTTTCTCTGATTTACAGTAATTATCAGTTCAATATCACGGGAGATATAGGACCGGCAAAATTTCAATGGAATTCCATGCTGAACAATATCAACCTGAAAGCCAATTTCAATTATGTAATTGGCGAAAACAATACGCTATCTTTCGGAGCCCAAACCATTTATCACAATCTTAATCCGGGTAGGATACAAGCAAGAATTGAAGATGCAGCTGTAGCCGACAATCAACTGTCATCAGATAACGGATGGGAACATGGTGTGTTTATTAACGATGAAGTATCCTTGTTTTCAGGCCGTTTGGCGCTTACATACGGTTTAAGGGCATCTCTTTTTCAAACCATTGGGCCTGGTTACCAATATACCTTTGATAAATCAGACCCTTTGCGCTGGCAGGTGCAGGACAGTCTGAATCTCAAATCCGGAAAAATTTATGATACTTTTTCCGCCCTGGAACCCCGATTTAGTTTTCGGCTCAGGATAGACGAACAAAGTTCTGTAAAAGGGAGCTTCAACCGGATGACCCAATACATTCAACAGGCACAAAGTGCACAATCAGTCGCTCCCTACGACGTGTGGTTTTCTGTTAGTAATAACATAAAACCACAGATTGCAGACCAGGTTGCCGTAGGATATTTCAGAAATCTCTTCTCCGATCTTATCGAAACATCTGTAGAAGTTTATTATAAAGACATGCAAAATATTTCTGACCTGGTTGATAATGGAGATATTCTTGGCAATGAATTTCTTGAAAGCCAGCTTCGCACGGGTATTGGCTGGGCTTATGGAGCCGAATTTCTGATCAAAAAAGAAACAGGTCGTATCAATGGCTTTGTGGGCTATACATGGGCTACTGCCAAAAGAAAGATTGAAGGTATCAATAATGGGAATCCCTATTATGCGCCCAATGACCGCAGGCATGATCTTAGCCTTAGTGCCGGATATGAATTAACCAGCAAATGGATTTTAGGTATGAATTTTATCTATGCTACCGGGTCTGCCTATACACTCCCCATCGGAAAAATATATTATCAAGGAGCTTTTGCACCCATTTATGCCGATAGGAATTCAAGCAGACTTCCGGATTATCATCGTTTAGATTTATCTATAACCTACAAACCTACCATTCGCGATCGGGATAGAAGAAGATTTGAAAGTAGTTGGAATTTCTCTCTGTTCAATGTTTATGGAAGAGAAAACCCTATTTCCGTTTCTTTTGCTGAAAAAGAGGAACGGCCCGGTATCCCCAACTCATCATTCTTCTATATTCCCGGGCCAATACCTGCCATTACCTGGAACTTCAATTTCTAAAATAATACTTCTGATTGTCATCAAAAAATAAATTTCAAAATTACTCTTGCATGAATACCATGAAAACATTAATAACTCTAATTATAATCAGCACTTTTTTTGTGGCTTGCGAAAAAGATGTTGTTCTCGATTTGGCAAAAAAAGAAGGTAATTTTATGGTTGTAGATGCCAATATTACTAACAATGGGGCCAATCAATGGATAAGACTTTCGTATTCATCATCATATTATGATGTAAGTACAGGAGAACCTATTAGCGGTGCAATTGTAACCGTAAATTCAGAAGAACAAAATTTTGAGTTTTATGAAATGGCAGTGGATAGCCTTAAAGGTTATTATATCAATGGTCAAATCTCGTCAAAGTTATCTGAAACGGACTATTTTCTTACCATTGAGCACAATAACAATATTTATACAGCGCAAAGCGCATTAAAACCTTTGCCCCAGCTTGATTCAATTACCATGGGTATTAGCTTTGTTACGCAACTGGGCTTTATTCCTGATACCATATTCGATATTTATGTACATTTTGAAGAGTTGACTTCCCAAGACGATTACTATCTTTTTGATTTATATGTAAATGATACAATAAAAACTCCCCGTCCGGCAGACAAAAGTCTTGTAAGTGATATTAACCTTGAGCCCTATGTTTCATTCTCTGTTTTGAGTATTGATAAGGCCGACCTTAATGAAGGAGATAAGATAAGGGTTGAAATGAGAAGTATTTCGCGCGAGAACTGGGACTTTTACAACATATTCTTTTTTCAGACAGACCTGTCAGGAAATCCCTTTGCCGGTGCTCCACCTGCCAACATTCCTACCAATATGAGTGAAGGTGCCAAAGGGTTTTTCCAGGTTTCAAAACTATCTTACAAAGAAATGATCTATCTTGCACCCCCCGAGTAAGGTAAATTTTTTACAAGTAATTTAGGATGACTTATGCCAATCCTATAAATTTGCAAAAATCGTTTTTTAATCAGACTGATTATTAATTAAAAATATTGATGATGGAAAATTTTGTGATGTATAACCCCGTAAAACTCCATTTTGGGGAGGGTGTTACCGATAAAATAGGAACCATTACCAGCGAATATGGTAAAAAAGCTTTATTAGTATTGGGGAAAGGTTCTGCAAAATCAAGTGGTGCCTATGACCAGGTATTTTCGATGCTCAAAAAAGCAGGAATGGAAATATTTGAGTATAGTGGTATAAAATCGAATCCGGTAATAGAAGATGTTAATAAAGCCGCACAGCTTGGAAAAGACAACAATATTAATGTTATTGTTGCTCTGGGGGGTGGAAGCGTTATAGACAGTTCAAAGATTATTTCTCTGGCCATGAAATATGATGGCCCGGCCTGGGATATTGTTACCGGAAAACACAATCCTACCGATGCAACTCCCCTTATTGCGGTGCTTACACTGGCAGCAACAGGAACAGAAATGAATCCGGTTGCTGTAATTCAGGATACATGCCAACAAAAGAAAATCGGTTACGGCAATAAACTCATGTATCCGCAGCATAGTTTTCTCGACCCAACTTTTACTCTATCAGTCCCAAGAAACTACACTGCCTATGGAGTAGTAGATTTAATTGCCCACTCACTCGAACTTTGGTTTGGAGAAGGTGATGCATCCCTTTCTGACCGTATTATTGTTTCAATCATTAAAGAAGCCATGAAGCATGGCCCTGATCTACTTGAAAATCTTGAAGACTATGATTTAAGGGCAAGAATTATGTATGCCGCCACACTAGCATTAAATGGATTAACCGGTTTTGGTAAAAAATCTGGTGACTGGGGGGTACATGAAGTTGGCCATTGCTTATCTGTAGTGCATGATGTTCCTCACGGTGCTTCACTCTCAATAGTTTATCCGGCATGGTTAAAACTCATGAAGAGCAGAATTCCGGAGCGTATCCAGGAATTAGGTACATCACTTTTTGAAGCCAATAATGTGGACGATACAATCTATAAACTCGAATATCTATTTAAAGTATTGGGAAGCCCTTTAAAACTCTCGGAAATTGACATTGATTTATCAGATGCAGCCGTTAAAGAAAAACTTCTCAAGGTAATGATATTGAATAAAGCTTCAGGTCAGGCACAAAAACTTTCGGAAGATGATTATGTCAAATTGCTCGATCTTATGGCATAAATCAAATGTAAAATTTCCTATAAAAAACACAAGGTGAGATAACAGAAATAGTTTATCTCACCTTTTTTTATAATGTCAACATTCACTTATTCCAAACGAATCATTTTATCAGAAGGATACTTCACCGAATACTTGAAAGGGAGAGTCTGTGATTGCCCTGGCTCCAACTCCAATCGCCAGGTAAGAATTCCTGATGACTGATAATGCTGTGCACCAGACCTTTCATCGAGAGTAACTTCGATGGTTTCATCAGTGGAAACAGGAATCTGGTCGCGGACTTCAAGATTGATGCTTCGGTTTTTATTATTTCGAACCATAATTTCCCAGGCTACAGATTCGGTTGTTCTTCTGCCAAGAATTCCGCGTGAGGTAAAATCTTCCTCCCGTTTTCTTTCCAGAATCACGCCTCTGTCAATACCTAATGAAATATTGAGCGTATCTTCCGATTGTAAGGGATCAATAAAGGTTTCTCCCACATAGGCATTTTCGAAAAAAATACCCGCTTTACCAGGCAAAACAACATGATTTTCCCAACCGGTCAACCGGGCCAGCAGGTAAGCATCACGGTCAATTCGTGGCACTGCATACCAGGAAAAAGAAGTCGGAATTTCGTTCGTCTGCACTTCCAGTAAATGTGAACCACCACCCGATTTTATGGTAAAAGGAGTGGTAATACGAAACTCATGAGTCGTAGTAGTTTGTGTTTGAATAGCCTGTGGCTCGTAAGCAATAACATCAAGAACCTGATCATCAAAAACTTCAGCATCCATCCGATACATTTCCTGTTTGGCCATAGGCACGCTTTCTATTTGAAATGAACTCTCAGTAAGGTTAGGTTCCAGAAACCGAAGAAACCAGGTACTTAATTCAGGAATATTACGGCCTCTAAGTGGCGGGGCTGTTGAAAGAACCAATGAAATTCCGCTCCAGTCTTCACCTGTGGTTTGCGCCACAGAAGCCTTCATCACCAATTCCACCGGGTTGCCTGTGTCGGTAGCACGTATATCGTATAAAGCATTCCAGCGTGCTTCCCACGTAACAAATGAAATTTCAAATTCACCCATCACCGAACGTGATGCAGATGTGGTTATAACAATCTCGCTAACATTAGTCCTGGGACTTCCCAATTCATTGATTTGATTACGGATACGACTTTGGGCCTGCTGTAATTCTGCCAGCTTCTGCTTAGTTTCAATCTGAAGGTTCTTTACTTCTATTAAATGGGAACGAAAAAAATTTGCCATCGATTGTAGTTCAGCAACCTTTACACCGGCGTCGCTCCCTCCAATTGATTTGTTGGCTAATAGCAAAGCCTGCTCTTCTTCATAAACAATTAATAAAGCCTGCTGTGAATCAATTTCCTTTTTGAGAAGCTCAAGACTGTCGGTGAGTATTTTTACTTCGCGCGAAACAGCAGGCTCATCCAGAAAATTATAGCGATGACTTACCGAAAGTACATTAAATGATCCTACGCCTTTAACCTGTATACTGTTGGCATCAAGATTAACAGGCAAGCCTGTAAAAACCACTTCATTAATTCCTGCATTCACCTGATGAGTGGCTGTCCGGGAAATTTCTGCTCCCCATAAAAAAAGCCTCACCCCTGTAAGTTCAGAATTTACACTACCGGCAACGCCCATTAAGGGCATAAACAGCAGAATCCATGCAATCAATTTTGTTTTCATCATTTTTCATAAATTCGTAAATAATACTATCTCAGATATGGTCTTTATCATCGCCTTCTTTCCTTAGATTTCACAGGCATTTCCAGCAAACCATTAATAATTGCCAGAAGGATGCTGAAAATAGCAG
The DNA here is from genome assembly GCA_011390785.1 of Sphingobacteriia bacterium. Classification (GTDB taxonomy): domain Bacteria; phylum Bacteroidota; class Bacteroidia; order Bacteroidales; family UBA7960; genus SKVR01. The sequence goes on along the minus strand of JAABRR010000032.1, from coordinate 28,933 downwards.
CAATCCAGAAATTTTTAACATCAAACCCGGAAACAAAATAATCGGTAAGCATTATAAGAAAAGCGTTGATGACAATAAGAAACAGACCAAGACTGAAAACTGTAACGGGCAATGTTAACACTACCAGAACAGGCTTCAACAACCCGTTCAACAAACCCAGCACAAATGCTACTACGATGGCTGTTAAAAATGAATCGACATGAACACCGGGCATTATGTATGCCCCAATAACTACGGCAAAGGTTGTTACAATAACTTTTAAAAGAAAGGTCATAATTTTGGCTTTTAGAGAATAATGGAATTTGTTTGATTGTATTAGAATGCCAGTTTAATTCATATTCAGCATTTCCATAGATTTATGCTTAAAATTTCCGGGATTAATAATGGTGTTGAGAAAAACCAAAATAGTATTGGTGGCGCCCCGTTTCATAATTATATATTGCCTGGCAATATCCGATGCTTCTTTAAGTACATTGTAATCAGAAATTAGCTTTTCACTTACATGAAAAAACTGTTCCTTATCTTTTACCGGGAAAGCACAGCCAAAAGCAACCATATCTTTCGCTTCTGCAAATTTTTCATAATTTGGCCCAAACAAAACAGGCATTCCAAAGGCGGCTGCTTCAAGGGTATTATGGATTCCTTTACCAAAACCGCCACCAATATAGGCTAAGGAAGCATACTGATAGAGACTTGACAACATCCCCATTTGATCAATTATCAAAACCTGGGCATCTTTAAAAGATTTAACGGGGTATTGTGAATAAGTTACCACAGTCTTGTTAATATCTTTTTTCAGTTTTTTAATATCCTTTTCATGAATTTCATGAGGAACAATAATGAATTTCATTTCCCCTTCATATTTATTTATAAAGGGTACAATAAGCTCTTCATCAGCTGGCCAGGTGCTGCCAGCCATAAAGATTACCGATCCCTGAATAAAAGTCTCTGCTATTTCAAAATGGGATGGATCCTGGCTAATCTCAAAAACTCTGTCGAAACGCGTATCGCCACTTACCACAACATTATTGATTCCAATACCATAAAGCAGATCCCGCGATTGTTTGTCCTGAACAAAAAAGTAAGTAATTCTTTTTAATTGCTTTCTGAACCAGCCACCCCACCATCTAAAAAACATCTGTGTAGGTCGGAAAATACTTGATATAAAAACAACCGGAATATTTTTTTTATGAAGTGCATCCAAATGGTTAAACCAATACTCATACTTTACAAACACCGCCATGCGTGGATTAACATACTCTACAAAAAGCCTTGCATTGTCTGTCGTATCAAGGGGCATATAAAAAACATGATCAACCAAAGGATAATCTTTCCTAACCTCATATCCGCTGGGTGAATAAAATGTTAGTACAATTTTAATATCAGGGTTTTCTTGTCTGAATTTCTCTATTACCGGTCTTCCCTGCTCAAATTCGCCCAATGAAGCACAATGAAACCAAACATAACTAGCTTCATGATCAAGTTCCAGAGCAATTTCTTCCAGTCCATTCTTACGCCCTTTAACCCATAAAAGAGCTTTTTTATTAAATAAAGAAGCAATTTTTACAGTCCAAAAATATAAAATAACAAAAAAAGAATAAACAACCCTCATGGTTTTCGATTTAGAATGTTGTGCTAGAATTAAGTAATGGTAATAGTTTTGACTGGATATGAATACGAAAAGGTTAGATGCACAAATATAGTAAATAAATAAAATTCAGTTACTAACTGATGCGACAACAAGTCAGAAAGTAAATATTTTTATCTTTGTACCGCTTTTAAAAAGAACAATTTTACAGGAAATTAATAAGATAGCCGCTGCATGAAACCCATCCATATGGTTGACCTGAAAAGTCAATACGATAAAATTCAAAACGAAATTGATACGGCAGTATTAGAAGTAATCAGATCAACACAATACATTAACGGAAGCGAAGTAAAAAAATTTCAGGCAGATCTTGAAGATTACCTGGGTATAAAACATGTTATTCCTTGCGGTAATGGCACCGATGCACTGCAAATTGCCATGATGGCACTGGGACTTAAACCTGGGGATGAAGTCATCACTACATCTTTTACATTTGTTGCAACGGTTGAAGTAATTGCCCTTTTGGGTCTTACTCCGGTTTTGGTGGATGTTTTACCAGATACTTTCAATATTGACCCTGAAAGCGTAAAAGAAGCCATTACACCCAAAACAAAAGCCATTGTTCCGGTACATCTTTTTGGCCAGTGTTCAAACATGGAACCTTTAATTGATATTGCCAACAAACACAATCTTTTTATTATAGAAGATAATGCTCAGGCTTTGGGTGCTGATTATATTTTTAAAGATGGTACCAAACAAAAAGCCGGGACAATTGGAACAATAGGCTGTACATCTTTCTTTCCATCGAAAAACCTGGGATGTTATGGCGATGGCGGTGCTATTTATACCGATGATGACGAACTGGCACAAAAGCTCAAAATGATTGTAAACCATGGAATGGTGGTACGGTACCATCATGATTCCATTGGCGTTAATTCACGCCTCGATACTATTCAGGCTGCTATTTTGGGCGTTAAGCTTCGTAATCTGAATGATTACGCAGCATCAAGACGTAAGGCTGCTTGTCGTTACGACAGGGCATTTGCCAACCATCCCCGAATTAACACACCGGCCAGGAGTAAATTTTCAACCCATGTATTTCATCAATATACATTAAGAATTGAAGGCATAGACCAGTTCGACATGCAAAAGAAACTGGGAGAAAAAGGTATTCCTGTTATGATTTATTACCCTGTTCCCATGCATATGCAAAAGGCTTATCAGGATAAACGTTACAAACCCGGAGACTTTCCGGTTAGTGAAATGCTTAGCAAAACGGTGATTTCACTTCCTATGCATACCGAGTTGAATCACGAACAAATAGATTATATTACTGAAAACATAATCGAATATCTCAAATAAAAACAAAGAATAATGGCAGATAATAATTACTTCTATCATCCCACAGCAATAATCGACGAAGGTTGCCAGATAGGAGAAGGCTCAAAAATATGGCACTTTACGCATATTATGCCCGATTGTAAGATAGGTAAGAAATGTAATATAGGACAAAACGTAGTAGTTTCTCCCGGTGTAACATTGGGCAATAATGTTAAGGTTCAAAACAATGTTTCCATTTATACAGGGGTAATTTGCGAAGATGATGTTTTTCTGGGCCCATCAATGGTTTTTACCAACATTGTAAACCCGAGATCTGCTATTGTACGTAAAGATCAATATGCAAAAACGCTGGTAAAAAAAGGGGCCACAATTGGTGCCAATGCAACCATTGTGTGTGGTATTGAACTTGGCGAATTTTGCTTTATTGGGGCAGGTGCCGTTGTAATAAGAGATGTACCCGCTTTTGCGCTGGTTGTTGGTAATCCTGCCAAACATATTGGTTGGATGAGTGAATATGGCCACAGACTAAATTTCGATGTAAATAACATTGCCGTTTGCCCGGAAAGCAAAGAAAAATACATTTTAAAAAATGGAGCCGTTAGTAAAATGAACGTATAAGATACCCGGAAACCAATTGCACATATATTTTAAAAAACATATAATAAACATAAATAAACAACCAAAACTTAAAGGCATCTGCCACTGAGTTAAAATTAACACAATAAATAACGATGAACATTTACGAAAGATTACTAAATAAAGAAGCCAAACTATCAGTAATAGGACTTGGCTACGTGGGACTTCCTATCGCGCTGGAATTTGCAAAAAATATCCAGGTGGTTGGTTTTGACATTAAAGAAGACCGGGTAGAAAAAATGCGCAATCGCATAGATCCCAGCGAAGAACTGGAAGCTGATGCATTTGACGGTGCAGATATTTATTTTACAGCCAACCCTGCCGATCTGAAACTGGCCAATTTTCATATTGTGGGCGTACCCACTCCCATTGATGATCACAACCTACCCGATCTTTCTCCCGTATTGTCAGCATCTCATTCTGTGGGCAAGGCGCTCAAAAGAGGTGATTATGTTGTTTACGAATCTACCGTTTATCCGGGATGCACCGAAGAAGACTGTATTCCAATCCTGGAAGCTGAAAGCGGTTTAAAATGTGGAGAAGATTTTAAAGTAGGCTTCTCGCCAGAGCGTATCAACCCCGGTGATAAAGAACATACTATTACAAGCATTACCAAAGTTGTTTCCGGCTGTGACGAAACAGCACTGGATAATATTGCCAAAACCTATGAACTGATTGTGAAAGCTGGAGTTCACCGCGCTCCATCAATCAAAGTAGCCGAAGCAGCAAAAATTATTGAAAATACACAGCGTGATGTGAACATTGCCCTCATGAACGAGCTTTCCATCATTTTCAACCGTATGGGAATCAACACCTACGACGTACTGGAAGCTGCCGGCACCAAATGGAACTTCCTGCGTTTTTACCCCGGCCTGGTTGGTGGCCACTGCATTGGAGTCGATCCTTACTATCTCGTTTACAAAGCCAAAGAATTCCGTTATCACTCACAGGTTATCAATAGTGGGCGTTTTGTGAACGACTCAATGGGTTTTTATGCCGCAAAACAGCTGGTTAAAAAGCTCATTGCCGCTGATAAAAACATCCAACAATCGAGAGTACTCATTATGGGTGTTACATTCAAGGAAAATGTAAGCGACATAAGAAACTCAAAGGTTGCCGATGTAATTTCAGAATTAAAAAGCTATGGAGTAAATCTTGATATTGTTGACCCCCTTGCCAATTCTGGTGAGTTGCAACATGAATATGGCTTTTCTTTAACCGGGAAAATTGCTGATAATTATGATGCAGTAGTTGTAGCTGTAAACCATGCTGACTACATGAGTCTTACCGAAGATGATTTCAAGAAACTTATGAAAGATGTAAAAAACCCAATCTTAGTTGATATCAAAGGGATTTACAGAAATAAAATTAAAGACCTTCAATACTGGAGTTTCTAAAAACTTATAAAATTCTAACAAGATGGCAAAAATCCTGGTAACGGGCGGTACCGGATATATCGGTTCCCACACAGTAGTAGAACTGCAACAAAGCGGTTACGATGTTGTAATTATTGATAATCTGGCCAATTCCAGCGAAAAAATTGTAGAACAGATCACCAAAATAACAGGCATAAAACCAGAATTCCATAAAATGGATTTGTGTGACAGGAATAAGCTGTTTACCTTCTTCGAAAACAATAAAGACATAAAAGGAGTAATTCATTTTGCTGCTTATAAAGCAGTAGGAGAATCTGCCGAGTTTCCGCTGAAATATTACTACAATAATCTTTTTTCTTTGGTCAACCTGCTCGAGGCAATGCAAAAGGCAGAATGTAACAACCTTGTTTTTTCATCTTCATGCACTATTTATGGCCAGCCTGAAGAATTGCCTGTATCAGAAAATGCACCTATCCAACAGGCCATGTCGCCCTATGGTAATACCAAGCAAATTTCGGAAGAGATCATCGTTGATCAGACAAAAACCAGCTCACTACATGCTATTGCACTCAGATATTTCAATCCCATCGGGGCTCATAAAACTGCGCTTATCGGAGAATTACCCCTGGGTGTACCCAATAACCTGATACCTTTTGTAACCCAGACTGCCATTGGTAAGCGTGAGAAACTGCGGGTATTTGGAAACGATTACAATACACCTGATGGAACCGCGGTTCGGGATTACATTCATGTGGTTGACCTTGCCAAAGCGCACGTTGTAGCCCTGGAGAGAATGAGCAGCAAAAAATCAGAAAGCAAGTTTGAAGCTTTTAATATCGGAACAGGAAATGGCAACAGTGTGTTGGATGTAATTCTTACCTTTGAAAAAGTGAATAACCTTAAGGTAAATTACGAAATTGTTGAGAGAAGAGCCGGAGATGTAGAGCAGGTTTGGGCAAATACCGACAAAGCCAATAAAGTTCTTGGCTGGAAAACAGAATTAGGTCTTGATGTAGCATTGCAATCAGCCTGGAACTGGGAAAAAAATCTCGAAAAAGGTATTCTTGAATAAACTAGTAAATAAAAGATAATCGCCATGGGTAAAACTATTTTAATAACAGGTGGAGCAGGATTTATCGGTTCTCACGTTGTGAGGCTTTTTGTAAAGAAGTACCCACAGTATACGATTGTAAATCTCGATAAACTAACATATGCCGGCAATCTTGAAAATCTCAAAGACATCGAGAATGAACCCAATTACATCTTCGAAAGGGCAGACATTGTTAATGCAGAAGAGATTTTCGTCTTATTTGAAAAATATAGTTTTGATGGTGTTATCCATCTGGCAGCCGAAAGCCATGTTGACAGATCCATAGCCAACCCCATGGAGTTTGTTTTTGCCAATGTTGTTGGGACAATCAATCTCCTAAATGCGGCCAAAAAATCATGGAATAACATGGAGGGAAAAAGATTTTACCACGTTTCTACCGACGAAGTGTATGGTTCACTGGGAGATGAAGGACTGTTTACCGAAAACACCGCCTACGACCCCCGAAGCCCCTACTCTGCTTCCAAAGCCAGTAGCGATCATTTTGTTAGAGCCTGGAATCATACCTTTGGACTACCTGTTGTTATTTCCAATTGTTCCAACAATTACGGACCCAACCAGTTCCCGGAAAAATTATTGCCCCTTTTTATCAACAATATTATTACAGAAAAGCCCTTACCTGTTTATGGGAAAGGCGAAAACGTCAGAGACTGGCTTTTTGTCATTGACCATGCACGTGCTATCGACCTTATTTATCATGAAGGTAAAAATGGTGAAACCTATAACATTGGCGGCCATAATGAATGGAAAAACCTCGATCTGATCAAGCTATTGTGTAGCATTATGGACAAAAAACTCAAACGTGAGCCTGGCACTTCAGAAAAACTGATCACCTATGTAAAAGACCGTGCAGGCCATGATCTGAGATATGCTATCGACGCATCAAAACTTCAGAAGGAACTGGGATGGGTGCCTTCATTGCAATTTGAAGAAGGCCTTGAAAAAACGGTTGACTGGTACCTTGCCAATAAAGAATGGATCAACAATGTAACTTCTGGCGACTATCAGAAATACTACAAAGAACAATACGAGGAAAGAAAATAAACAGATCAATCAAATTTTATAAAGGAATTTAAGTAATGTATCAGACAGCCTTCCATAAAAATGATATTTCAAAATCCAGTTTTCTGGTAACGGGTGGAGCAGGGTTTATTGGCTCCAACCTGGTAGAATATCTGTTGAAGTATAACGCAGGAAAGGTCAGGGTGCTGGACAATCTGTCAAACGGTTTTAAAGAGAACATTGAACCTTTTCTAGAGAATCCTTCTTTTGAATTTATTGAAGGCGATATTACAGATGAAGCAACCTGCCATAATGCCTGCGAAGGGATTGATTTTGTTTCTCATCAGGCGGCCCTGGGCTCAGTACCCCGTTCGGTAAAAAATCCACAAGCCAGCAACCACGCCAATGTTACCGGATTTTTAAATATGCTGGTTGCTGCAAAAGAAAGCAAGATTAAAAGGTTTGTTTACGCCAGTTCTTCCAGCGTTTACGGAGATAGTCCGCATCTTCCCAAAAAAGAAGAACAGATAGGAAACCAACTTTCTCCTTATGCTGTTACCAAACGTGTAAACGAACTCTATGCCGATGTTTTTGCTAAAACCTATCAGATGGAAATCCTGGGTTTGCGCTATTTCAACATCTTTGGCCCGCGGCAAAGTCCAACAGGACCCTATGCTGCTGCAATACCTTTGTTTATGGCGGCAGTGCTCAAACAGGAAAAACCTTTTATTAATGGCGATGGTGAGCAATCAAGAGATTTTACCTTTGTTGAAAATGCTGTTCAGGCCAATATAAAAGCATTATTGGCACCATTAGATCAATCAGGTAATGGAGGTGTAATTAATATTGCTGTGGGCGGTAGAACAACCATTAACGAATTGTTTAAAATTATAAAACAATCAGGCGGCAGTTATTTAGATGCCATATACAGAGATGAGAGACCCGGAGATATTAAACATTCTCTTGCAGATATCAGCAAAGCAAAAAATCTTATCGGTTACGAACCCACGATAGAAATTGGTAAAGGAATTGAAATTACATTTCAGTGGTTCAGGAAAAGATATTTTTCAAAATAAAAAAGTATTAGAATCCATTATGTTTAACCTGTTTAAGAAAAAAAAACTCGATTATCCGGTAAGCTTTAAAGGCTTAAAAACTGATATGCACTCGCATCTCATTCCCGGAATCGATGATGGCTCGCCAGATATGGATACATCTGTGTTTTTAATCAGGGAAATGAAACAACTCGGATATCAGAAACTAATTACAACCCCGCATATTAGTAGCGATATTTTTAAGAATACGACAGAAATTATTCAAAAAGGTCTTGCAGCACTTCAGCATAGGCTGGAAATGGAAAAACTCGATATCAAAGTTGAAGCAGCTGCCGAATACCTGATTGATGACGGATTCGAAAAACGATTAAATAGCAACAACTTAATTACCTTCTCAAACAAATTCCTGCTCGTTGAGCTACCCTATTTTCATTTACCCCCCAACCTCTACGACATTACTTTTGAGCTCCAGATAAAAGGGTACAAAATAATGCTGGCCCACCCAGAAAGATATCTTTACTGGTTCAACAACATGAAAAAATATGAAGAATTAAAAGACCGGGGTGTCTATTTTCAATTAAATATGATCTCTCTTACAGGCCATTACTCTCAGGAAGTAAAAAAGATGGCCGAAAAAATGATCGATGCACAAATGATTGATTTTCTTGGGTCAGACCTTCACAACCAACATTACCTCAACATTCTGAAAAAATCGCAGTTCGAAATCTATCTTGAAAAAGTTTTGATGAGCGGTAAAATTCAGAATCACATCCTGTAAATCTTTCTAATTTTTTTGATTAACTTTACCAACTTCTTAACAGAAAATTGGTTCATTTAATAAATAATTGCATGAGAGCGGCAAAAAAGAAAGATAAAGAGCAGGAAAAAACAAAGGGAAGCCATCAAAATACAAAAAGATCAATCCTTACCACCAAGATTATCAATATCATTTATAAAGATGGACTGAAAACCATTGCTGAACTTTGTGAAGATACTCACAACAGTATCCCTTCCATTACACAGATAATGAATGAGCAAACAGAGGCAGGCATAGTAAAGAGCTTTGGTATCGGAGAATCAAAAGGTGGCCGCAAACCGGTATTATTTGGACTTAATAAAAATGCCGGCTACGTTGTTAGTATTGAAGTAAGCCGTAAATATACCCATATTGCCATCTTCAATCTCCATAACGAACAATTGGGGCAAACTCATGAAATAAAGCAGGGCCTGGAAAATACAGAAGACATTTTCAAAGTTCTGAAAGACGAATGTAACACACATATAACGAATCAAAACATTGATAATAATTTAATTCTGGGATATGGAATAACCGTGCCCGGGCTTATCGATATTAAAAAAGGCATGAGCCTTAGCTATTTACAGTTTGGCAATCAACCTATAGAAAAATCCTTTCGCGAATTATTTAACAAACCCGTTTTCATTGAACACGATACCAGGGCCATGGCATGGGGCGAAGCCTGGTTTGGGTTGGCAAAAAACAAAGAGAACGTGTTATTTATCAATATAGGTTCAGGAATTGGATTGGGAATTATCATCAACGGACAACTTTACCATGGCAATTCGGGGCTTTGTGGCGAGTTTGGACACATCCAGATGAACCCTGAAGGCGAACTCTGTTATTGCGGCAAAATCGGATGCCTTGAAACCATTGCATCTGGAGCAGCTATGGTAAAAAAATCGCAGGAAAAAATCCGTAACGGCAAAAGTACTATCTTAAAAAAGGTTGTAAACAACAACATAGAAGCTATTACGCTCAAAAATATTATTGATGCGGCCAACAATGGCGACCTGTTTGCCATAGAATTGATCGAAGAAGCCGGTGAATACCTGGCCAAAGCCATGTCTATTCTTATTCATCTGTTCAACCCGGAAGCCATTATTATTGGTGGTGAAATTTCTGATGCCGGCAACCTGATTACAGACCCCATTCAGCAAAAGCTAAATAAATATGCCATGCAACGATTGAAGCAGGACACAACCATCCTGCTATCAGAACTTAAAGAAAAAGCAGGATTGATGGGTACCCTGCCCATTGTGGTGAGCAATACCATTGGTGCAATTGAATAATCATCCTTAAGTAACACCCATTAAATCAGGATCATCAAAAACAACTACTTTCCATTATAAAAATTAATCTGGCCTTCTAAAAAACCTTTTTTTTTGTTGCGAAAGATGTCGAGAATTAGTCCAGGCTGAAACTGGATAATCTCCAACAAACATCTTTCATAAAACCAGAAATAAATACTTATTTTTTTTTAAAAAATCTCTGACTTATTAATTTATTTTATTATATTACACTCCCTATTGCATTTAAGTTTATTTTAAATGAATTATTTCACCTAATATTTAATTTAAACTTGATCTTTTGCAAAATAGTCTATAGCATTCATGGAAATTATTTAGAATTAGTAGAATCAGGATTGGTCAAATTAAGTTATAGATGGGCTTCAATTTCGCAGTTGACAATCCTAACCGAAACAAAATTATTAAATAGAAGGAAAACCATGCTCCACGAAATTATTAAGGTCTTCTTGCCCTACCAATATGTTACCGATGTAAGACCATTTGGCAGTGGCCATATCAATTCAACATATAAAGTAGAATTAAAGGGAGAAGATTCGTGCTACATCTTACAAAAAATAAATACTGACGTTTTTAAAGACCCCAAAAATATTGCTGAGGCCCATTTTAAATTACAGAATGCAGTATTTAATACAACTCAATCACTTACCATTGCCAAACTTATCCCAACAGCTACTAGGCTAAAACTTCATACAGATACGGAAGGGGGTATATGGCGAATGACTTCCTTTATCTCAAACTCGTATTCAATTGATGTGGTAACCGAAGACTGGCAAGCCTTTGAAGCGGGAAATGCCTTCGGATGGTTTGCCAAAAACTGCAACAAGCTAAATCCTAAAGAATTTAAAGAGTCGATAAAAGATTTTCATCGTCTGTCTTTTAGGCTGTCTGAATTAAAGCAGGCCATTGCCAATGATAAAGTTGGCCGTATATCTGCCATTAAAGATGTAGTTAAATTCTACGAAGACCGCGAAGAAGAGCTCAATGAAATTGAAAAACTGGTAGATGAAGAAAAAATCCCATTACGGGTAGTACATAATGATACCAAGATTAACAACTTACTTTTCCGGTATAAGAAAGCTGCTGCAGTTATCGATCTCGATACAGTGGGCCCCGGAATACTCTATTACGATTATGGCGATGCTTTGCGTACGGTTGCCAACACAGCCGAAGAAGATGAAATAGATTTAAGTAAAGTCCATTTTAACTTTGATGCTTTCACTGCTTTTACCAATGGCTATATGGGGCAGGTAAAAACAATCATCACTGATGTTGAAGAGAAATTATTTTACCAGGCTCCCATTCTCATGACATACTTAATGGGAATAAGATTTCTATCTGATTATCTTAATGGAGATACCTACTATAAAACCATTTATGCCAATCATAATCTGGCTAGATCGCTGGTACAAAAAACCCTTATCGAAAGTATGGAAAACAATAAGGAAGAAATGAAAGAAATTATATCGCAAGCTATAAATAAAATCCCAGTGCACTAATAGGCACAATTCAAAATTTATTTCACTATCTGCCAAATAATTCAACGATAAAAAATATCAACTAAAACTTCAATATCATGATAAAAAGACCCACTTTACTGATCACACTTATGATCATGGCAATGATGGCAGTCATTACATCCTGCAACTCTTCAGATACCTACAATCCCAACAAACCCTTTACCGCAATAGAAGCCTTCCCTGTTCCTGAACGCCCTGCGGGCCAGACTCATGTGCTGGAACTTCGCGCCGAACCTATCGATACTGTTAAAGTAGCCATTATAGGTCTGGGAATGAGAGGCCAGGGAGCCGTAAGAAGGCTTAGCTTTATTGATGAAGCCCTTGTGGTTGCGCTGGTTGATGTTGTTCCCGAAAACGTAGAACGCGCGCAGCAAACCCTTGAGGGCATGGGCCGTCCGGCAGCCAAAGGCTATACCGACAGTGAATCATGGAAAGAAGTGTGTGAAAGCGAAGGTGTTGACCTGGTTTACATCTGCACCCACTGGGATCTGCATGCCCCTATTGCCAAATATGCTATGGAGCAGGGAAAACATGCTGCAACAGAAATTCCGGCTGCACTTACCATTGATGAAGCCTGGGATTTGGTAAACACATCAGAAAAAACCCGCCGCCATATGATGATGCTCGAAAACTGCAACTACGATTTTTTTGAAATGGCAACACTTAATATGGCACAACAGGGTGTTTTTGGTGAGATCGTTCATGCCGAAGGTGCCTACATTCACGATCTGCGCTCAATGCTTTTCGCCGAAGAAGGCGAACGCGGCCATTACTGGAACATGTGGCGACTAAAGCACAACCAGGAAAAAGATGGGGCACTTTATCCGATGCATGGCCTTGGACCTATTGCCCATGCGCTGAACATACACCGGGGAGATAGGATGGAGTTCCTGGTATCAGTATCCAGTGATCAGTTTGGATTGACCGAATATGCCAAAGAAAAATTTGGCGAAGACTCAGATTATGCCCAACGCGATTATGCCAAAGGGGATATCAATACCACCATAATTAAAACCATCCGCGGAAAAACCATTAAAATACAGCATGACGTTACCAGTCCGCGCCCCTACAGCCGTATTCATATGCTTAGCGGCACAGAAGGATTTGCCCAAAAATGGCCCCGCACAGGTATTGCACTTGAACCCAATGCACACTACTGGTATTCTGAAGAAAAACTTGATTCAATATTACAGGTTTATGAGCATCCGATTGTGAAAGAAGTAGGAGAAAAAGCCCGCGAAGTGGGTGGCCATGGAGGTATGGATTTCATCATGGACTACAGGCTGATTTATTGTTTGCATCATGGCTTGCCACTCGATCAGGATGTTTATGATGCCGCAGAATGGTCATCCATTATTCATCTGTCGCAGGTTTCAGTTGCCAACCAGGGCATGCCGGTACAAATACCAGATTTTACACGTGGTGCCTGGAATGAGTTGAAAACCATAACCTACCACAAACACAACTAAAGTATAATACACTTCTTCAAAATAAAAAAAACTCCGGTTCTTTGAAGGTACCGGAGTTTTTTATATAATCACCTTTTAATGAAAAAAATTTTTATCCCCTTATAACCAAAACTGTGGTATAGGCCACATACAATAAAAGCATAAAACCTGCCTGCCATCTTTCCAGAATCTTTCTCCGTGGGAAAAAAAGGAAAACAAACAACAGCAAACTTGCCAGAATTCCGGTATAAACATCGAAGTTCAGGATCGGGTTAAAGGGTAATGGCTTTATAACGGCACTGGTTCCCAACACAAAGAAAATATTAAATATGTTGGAGCCAATAACATTTCCTACTACAATATCAGAATTTCGTTTCATGGCTGCTACCACACAGGTAGCCAGCTCAGGTAACGAAGTACCTACAGCTACCACCGTTAAACTGATTAAAGCTTCGCTCATACCCAGGGAGCCGGCAATAACAACGGCTCCATCCACAATCCATTTACCGCCTAAAACCAGACCGGCAATCCCACCAACAATCATCAGCCACGATTGCCAGGTAGGGAATACTTTAACAGTAAATTCGTTCTCACCGGTTTCACGGGAAATGCTAAAGGCATAATGCATAAAAAGGAGAAAAAACGCGACCAGTATCAAACCATCACTTCGGGTAACAAAAGAATACCCATGGCCGTCAATTATGGCATCGTTGGCTACCACTCCCAAAACAATGGCTGCCAGCAGACTTAAAGGAACTTCCTTCCATTTTGTGTTGGAATTTACCGTAAGGGGATAAATAAGCCCTGAAACACCCAGAATTAAAAGTAAGTTGGCGATATTGCTTCCCATAATATTTCCCATGGCAACATCTGCATTACCCTGAAAACTAGCCACGAGGTTTACCACCAGTTCAGGACTGGATGTTCCCAATGCTACAATGGTAAGGCCAATTACAATATTGGAAATGTTGTACTTCCTGGCCAGCGAGGATGCTCCATCAACCAGGAAGTTGGCGCCATATATTAAAAAAACAAACCCTACAACAAAGAGAATGTATACCATATATAAAAAGTGATTGGTGATTGGTAAACGGTAACTGGTAATTGGTAATTGGTGCGTAACACGCAAATACGAAACAAAATCTCAATTCTCTATTCTTTTTTCTTCATTCCTCATCAAGCGCTTACCGCTTCAATATCTCTATTTACCTTTTTAACCAGTCCCTGAAGAACACTGCCCGGCCCTACTTCAACAAATTTGGTAGCACCATCGGCAATCATGTTAAGCATGATTTGTGTCCAACGAACGGGCGAAGTAAGTTGAGCCACCAGATTGGCTTTTATTTGCTCCGGATCCATTACCGGTTGAGCGCTCACATTTTGATAAACCGTACAAAGGGGTTTCATGAAAACTGTTTCAGAAATGGCTTTTGCCAACTCTATCCTGGCAGGTTCCATAAGTGGAGAGTGGAATGCTCCACCTACTTTGAGTGGAAGTGCGCGTTTTGCTCCGGCTTCTTTCAGTTTTTCGCAGGCAATATCGATACCTTTCATGCTACCAGAAATTACCAACTGGCCGGGACTGTTATAATTGGCAGGTACCACTATATCATCAATGGCGGCACAAACATCTTCAACCACCTTATCTTCCAACCCAATAATGGCTGCCATAGTAGAAGGCTCAGCTTCACAGGCTTTTTGCATGGCCTGGGCACGCTTGCTTACCAGCACAAGTCCATCTTCAAAACTCAATGACTGAGCAGCAACAAGGGCTGAGAATTCACCCAGCGAATGACCTGCCACCATATCAGGATCAAATTTATTGCCCAGGGTGTAGGCCAGAATTACCGAATGCAGAAAAATTGCGGGTTGGGTTACTTTGGTTTGACGTAGGTCTTCGTCTGTGCCGGCAAACATTAAGTCAGTTATACGAAACTGCAGAATATCATTGGCCTTTTCAAACATTTCCTTTGCCCTGGCATCAGAATCATACATCTCTTTGCCCATACCCGAAAACTGTGCTCCCTGTCCGGGAAATACAAATGCTTTCTTCATAACTATTGGTTTATAGGTTTACTATTTTTCTTAGCAAGGCACAAAATTAGACATTTTTATTACATTGTAACAATTCAAAAAAGCATTATCCAGGATATAAAAAAGGCTCTTATAAAAGAGCCTTAGTAACTAAAAACAAACATGAACAAAACAAACATTAATGAAGATTGGAACTTATCAAATGAATAAATTCCGCTCGGGTCTTATCTGTAAGGAAAGCTCCGGTAAAGTCTGATGTAGTAGTAACCGAATTTTGTTTTTGAATACCACGCATCATCATACACATATGATGAGCTTCGATAACAACAGCTACACCCATAGGCTTTAAAGTATCCTGAATGCAATCCCTTATCTGGGTAGTCAAACGTTCTTGTACCTGCAAACGACGGGCAAAGGCATCAACCACACGCGGAATTTTACTCAATCCCACAATATATCCATTCGGAATGTAAGCAACGTGAGCCTTGCCAATAAAGGGCAACATATGATGTTCACACATTGAGTAAATCTCAATATCCTTAACCACTACCATTTGACGGTAATTTTCTTTAAACATGGCAGAACGTAAAATTTCTGCAGGATCGAGATCGTAGCCGTGTGTAAGATATTGCATAGCCTTGGCAACGCGTTCAGGGGTTTTCTCAAGTCCTTCACGAGAGGGGTCTTCACCTATTAGCTCTAATACATTATGATATTGCTCTGATAAAGCCTTGATAGTTTTGGTATTGTATTGATCTATTTTTTCGTAACCATCCATTGAATTTTCAATGGCCATTTGTCGATTGATTTCTGCTGTCATCATAATTAATATTTTAGTTTATTATCCGTAATATTCGGCAAAATTATTTTCTGTTTCTGAAACTTTTACACAGTGTAATTGGGCACCCATAGCTATTACATCTCCTTCAAGTTGTTTCCAAATCTCAATCGCCACATTTTCGGTTGATGGTATGATTCCTTTCATAAAATCAACTTCCAAATTCATATTTTTATGATCCAGTTTGTCTATCACTCTGTTTTTGATGATCTTACTCAGATCTTTAAGGTTTATCAAAAATCCTGTTTCAGGATCGACATCTCCCTTAAGTGTTACATATAAAACATAGTTGTGGCCATGCCAGTTTGGATTAGAGCACTTACCAAAAACCTGCAGGTTTTTAGCATCGTCCCATTCTTGTTTAAACAGACGATGGGCGGCGTTGAAAGTTTCTCTCCGGGTAATGTAAATCATATAATTTTAAGTCTTTGATTCCTGATAGTTTTTACTATGAAAATCAAAAGTAATTATTAAAAAGTTATCTTTAAATCTTTTGGTTTAAGCAAATGAATTTAATAAATTTGCACGCTTTAATGAAATACTTTTGTTTAATTTTTATATTACAAACTTTAAACAACAAGATTCTTTAAAGGTTCACACAAAAAAGCAGAATCTGAAAATAATTAGCATTCAATTAACTATCAGCAGATTAAATGCAGCTTAAAAGTCATCATTTTTCCTTCTAATATTAATTGAGATTATAAACGGGGTGTAGCGCAGCCCGGTAGCGCGCGTCGTTCGGGACGACGAGGTCGTGGGTTCGAATCCCGCCACCCCGACTAAAAAATCAGAATATCAAAGAGTTACAGGTATATGTGACTCTTTTTTTTATTTACCGGAGTTATGATCTTTTCCATTCCCACCTGCTATTTTGCCGTGAGATGGGGAGTTTTGTCGTTCCTAACAAAAGCTGGTTTCCGTCAATTGATTTTACCTTTTCCTTGTTCAGTGTAGCTTTTATGGATTCTGATAAACCGATCGTATGGTAATGTTACCTCAATGGTAGACATGGAAACAACCTTTTGTGAGCCGAGATGGATAACCAAATAGTTATCTTTTATGCAGCTGATTTTATTTTAAACTGAATCTCTATTGAAGTTCCATCTTCACTTGTTTCTTTCATACTACCATTCAATTGTTGGGTTAGTAATTGAACTAACCTGGAACCAAACCCTGTGCCTTTGGGTTGCAGGCCCACTATCTTTCCAATACCGTTATCAGCTACTTTTAATGTTAAAGTTTCGGGGGTTGTTTGCAATAAACTAATTTGAACATTCCCTTTTGCATCTTCCGGAAATGCATATTTCAAAGAATTTGTAAGCAATTCATTTACAATGAGTCCGATAGGAACTGCTGTATCCACATCCAATTCCAGCTTATCCATTACACATTCAATTTTCACCTTTTCTTCTGCATTAAAAGTATCTAAAATACCTTCGCCCAAATTCACAAAATAATCTTTCATATCAATACTGCCCAGGTTTGTTCCCTGATATAATTTTTGATGAATGATTCCCATAGATTGCACTCTGTTCTGACTTGCTATCATAGCATCCTTAGTAGCAGATTCTTCCAGTTGATCAGACTGCAAGGCAAGCAGACTTTTTACCAACTCTAAATTGTTTTTTACACGATGATGAATTTCTTTCAATAACAATTCGTTCTCAGCATTTTTAGCTCGAATGGTTTTGGTTGCTTTTTTATTTTTATAAAAGAAGTACAGCAATGACAATAAAAATACCAACAGCAGCGAGGCAACAACCATAACGAGAGTTTGGGTTTTACTTTTTTGCTCAATTAATGCAGCTTGCGACGCCAATGCTTCATCTTTTTTAGCAGTTTCGTACTTAATAACCATTTCAGTTTCCAGATTGGCAATTTTATCTTCCAGTATTTTCTTTGAATTAGCCGTTGCCTTGTCTTTGTAAAAAAGTGCATTTTGAAAATCACCCAAACCAATATAGCAATCAGCCAGGTCTAAATAAGGTTGAATAATGTTATTCTGACCTTTTTCTTCGTATGATTTTACACCAGCCAGAAGATGATCCAGCGCATTATCATAATTTCTCTTGAGCAGATAAACCTGGCCAATTTCAGTGCGGTAGGTAGCACAACGTTCTTCACCTATATGGGCTTTGCACAATTCCCATGCTTTCATATAGTCTTTCAAGGCATTATCATAATCTTTTGCTTTAACGTAAACTTCGCCACGATAGGAAAGTGCTCTTACAGGAACAAAGATTTCTTCCGGCACCTTTGTTTCAACAAGATACAAGCAGTGATCTGTTGCTTCATAGGCTTTTTCAAACTCACCCAATTCGCCATAGCCTGTAATTAAGTTAAACTGGGCAATGGCCAGAGCACTGTAACTTTTAGTTTTTTCAAGCAGCGGGAGCGCCATGTTGGTATATTCAACACTCTTTTCATAATCTTCAAGAACCATATACAATACACCTAAAGATCTGTAAGCACTTCCAAGGCCGGCATCATCTTCCAGAATTTCATAAATTTGAATGGATTTGAACAAGACTTCCTGTGCTTTTTCCAATTGACGTGTATTCATATAATCTATGGAAAGGGTTCTGTAAGTATCGGCGATTTTCTTCTGATCGTTGCCTTTTAAATAATACTCTAGTGCCTTCTCTGAGTGATAAACTACAGAATCTGGTGAAAACGTACCATTATAACCATGCCAGTTGGCCAACTCCTCATGGATTTGTGCAATCAGGCTATCGTTTTCTGTTTCTAAGCTTCGCTGTAAAGTTTGTAACCCCACAATATGAAATTCATCCAGATTCTCGCCTGTGAATGCATTTTCACGCATCCATGTAAAGCACGAGTCAATAGATTGACTGTTCAAATCATCAACATTTATCGCATGGTTTTGCGTAAACGAAGTAAGCGTTAAAAGGAGAAAAGCTAGCAATAAGCTGGGTTGTTTTGTCATCTGTCCTATCCTGAATTTTTTGATTTGAAGTCTTACAACACTTTTGTGCTTAATGTTTGGCAGATTAAAAGTTACATTATTGAATGTTAAGCTAAAATATTTAGTTTTCAGCACTGCCTACTCTACTCTTAGAATCTGGAATTCAATTCGTCGGTTTTGCCGATGCTCTTCTTCGGTACAGGGCACTGATCTGGAACCTTCACATACACAATTGTTCACCGGTCGAATTTCGCCATATCCCATTTTATAGATTCGGGATGGATTGCTGATATAAGACTGGATATACCATGTGGCCTGCTCCGCTCTATTAATAGATAATCGCAGGTTATAAGCAGCCGATCCACGGCAGTCGGTATGCACCCCAAGTTCAATTTCCATCTCAGGATATTGATTCATAACTTCAGCAATCTTATCAAGTTCTATTGCTGCATTGGGCCGGATTTCAGCTGCATCATCATCAAATTCTATAGGATTAAGTCCCAACAATTTACCCAAATCGGCGCCCACTTCAATTTTATGCATGGTCATATCCAGTTCGTCATGTACGTCGATTTGTCCCTCTTTATCAACAATTCGTTCATAGATAAATGTGCGGGTAATAAATCCATGCTTTTGAACCGTGATTGTAAAAACTATCTCATCATCTTGTGAAACCCCTGTTAATTTGTGATGAAAATCTCCTTCAGGTGAGGTTACAAAATTTTCTATCCTTTGTGTTTTATTGTTTTTCAGTCTGACCCGGACACCTTCTAAAGGCTCACCGGTTTTGGAATCTGAAATAACAGAATACAACGAATATTCGGGAAGTGGTTCCAGCTCCATATCGGCAACTATTTCCATTTTACCCGTCATATCATCAATAATAACATAGCCCGTGGCATAGCTATCAAGTATCCCGGCCAGGCGGTATTGCACATTTTCATCTACATAAAACTCAAAGGTGCCATTCTCTGATGAATACCTGGTTTGAAGTACACTGTCATTTTCGTTGAGCAATTGAACCTGTACTTGCGATAAAATGTTTTTGTTTATGTCTTTGGTGGTTCCGCGAATAATCTTTCTGATAGGAAAATTCATAGCAAATGCATAAATATCGTCATTTCCTCTCCCCTGATCCCTGTTAGAAGAGAAATATCCCCTTTCCATATCTTTGTTAACGATAAATGCGAAATCATCCGCACTGCTATTAACAGGAACTCCAAAGTTTACCGGGTAAGTTGGGTTAATGATATCTGATACATTGGAATAGAAAACATCCAGTGCCCCAAGGCCCGGCAATCCATCTGAAGAAAAAAACAACCATCCTTCGGAGTGAATAAACGGAAACATCTCATCGCCTTCTGTATTGATCGCAGGGCCCATGTTATGTGGTTCTGACCACTGGCCTGACGCATCCCATCGGCTGACATAAATATCTACTCCTCCATAACCACCAGGCATATCGGACGCAAAGAAGATGGTTCTGCCATCGGGGGTCAGGGCGGCATGTCCTATCGAATACTCATTGCTATTGTAGGGAAAAGCAACCGGTTCGCTCCACCTGTCGTCCTGAAGCCTTGCTGTAAATAATGCCAGTTTTATTACATCATCGGAGCTGGCAGCGTCGTAATTATTGCGGGTAAATGCCATAAATGTACCATCTCTTGCAAAGGCTGCAGGTCCATCATGATATTTATTATTTAAATCTTTGCCAAAAGTCTGTATGTCATAAAATTGTCCATTCTCATCAACATTGGCAATAAATAAATTTAAAAAGGTGAGTTTGTTCCAGCTCCATAGTCTTCGAAACGGCCGTGAAAGGGCTCTCGTGGAGGCAAATACAACCTTATTGGTCCAAAATGCAGTTCCAAAATCAGACTGATTATTATTG
Organism: Sphingobacteriia bacterium; assembly: GCA_011390785.1. Classification (GTDB taxonomy): domain Bacteria; phylum Bacteroidota; class Bacteroidia; order Bacteroidales; family UBA7960; genus SKVR01. Next base: position 8,067 of record JAABRR010000032.1, on the reverse strand, counting down.
AATTCCAAATGATTAAGCTCAAATTGCCCCTTATCTTTTATAAGTTCTTCGTAAAACCGGGGGTTGGCAAAGTAACGCTTTACCCTCGAATCATCTGGTGCCATAGTGGCATAGGTTTCCATCCATCGGGCTGCTTCTGTATATTTCTTATTGACCGCTAATACAAATGCATATTGATATAAATCATCAGGGGTTCTGTCGGTTCGTTGCATCAAATCGGCATAAGCCATTTGCGCCTTTTCAGTTTTCCCAATTTTGAAATAGCTATCAGCAAGCATGCGCAGTACTTCTGTGCTTTTGAATGATACATGCTCCAGGCGATTTGCCGCCTTCTGGTATGAATATAGTTCGTAATGCTTTACACCTTTGCGTTCTGAAGCACTTTGAGGGTAAAGAGCTGGTGGAAGGATAACCAGCAATAATATACCAAGAATGAAATGTATGTTCTTCATTGTTTTGATTGTTTTTATTGGTTCCCCATTAGAAATACCTGGGTGAACGGATTTTTTGCCCTTGTGTAAATACGAAATCATAAATAAGAACAATTTCATGTGTGCCACCATTATATCGAAAAGTACGATTTGTATATGACCAGTCATAGGAGTACCCAAAGGCGAGGCTCTGGGTAATATACGCACCTACCAAAGCCCCCATTGCATCACCTGAGCGAAACATCAGCCCCCCCCAGATACGATCACGGTAATAAATCTGTCCTGAAACATCTACAGCCACAGGGGCGCCACCGGTTACTTTTACAAGAGTTGTTGGTTTAAACTTGAATGCTTCATTTAGCGAAAATATATACCCGGCAATAAAAAAATAGTTTTGCCTTTTCCCGCTAACCAAACTTGAAACACCGCCAGTTGTATTGTTCTCATAATCGATTTCAAGAATACCTGGAATAGACGCACCCAGATAAATACGATCAGTAAAGTAATAAAGGCCAAAACCAAAATTTGGCAGAAAATCACTTTGAACATTGTTGGCAAATTGGGGATCGTTTTGGTCGTGTATGGCCAGATTGTTTAACCCATTTTCGCGATAGCTGGCACCTGCCTTAAGACCAAATACCAGGTGCGATAATTTGGAAAGACGAATCTTGTAGGAATAATCTATAAAAACTGATGTATTATTGGTAGGGCCAATACGGTCGTTGAGAACAGACAGCCCCATACCCGTATTCCTGATAAAAAGGGGAGAATGCATCGTAAAAGTTTGGGTACGTGGGGCACCTTCAAAATTTACCCATTGGGTACGATTAAGCAATGCCAGAGTCAGGGCATCACGACTACCGGCATACCCGGGGTTAATGGCAAGTGTATTGAACATATAGTGGGTAAACATGGCTTCCTGCTGGGCTGACAATGGACTTGCTAGCCCCAGAAGTATTATGGCAAACGCTATTGTCTTTTTTATCATTATTTTGTGTTTTTGGTGTTGAATTAATTTGATGCCATCATTTCTTTGGTCTTGAATTTGGAAACAAAATTCGTCAGGAAGAGCATCAACGCTTCAAATAAATAAACCCTTTGATGGGCTCCATACCATCCTGCCCGGGATCAAGAATATAAAAATATGTTCCCTCCGGCAAATCGCGTCCACCCACCGTAACCCCGAATTTATTGGTGCCATCCCAGTCGTTACTATACGGGGATGCTTCAAACACTTTATTCCCCCAACGGTTTACTATAAGTAGTTGATTGTTGGGGTATTGCTCCAAACCAAATATCACAAATCTATCGTTATAGCCGTCATCATTGGGTGAAAAACCCTCAGAGAAAACCAGCTCATTGTCAACCGCAACGGTCAGACTATCAGTATTATTATCGGTTATGGGATCGTATTCATTCGCTGTAACCTCAGCCCGGTTGGTGGTATTGCCATCTGCTTTTATCCTTGTTATGATATCAAGCGTAACCGTTAGCTGGTTGCCAAGATCACCAATAACCCATTCGCCGGTAAGCTCATTATAACTGCCATGCCCGCTGTGATCAAGGTAGGTAAATCCATCTGGCAACAGATCAAGCACCTCCACTCCTGTAGCATTGGAGGGGCCATAGTTGGTTACCGTTAGAGTAAACACCACATCTGTTCCAACATGAGCACGTTGTTTATCAGATGTTTTTACAATTCCCAGATCTGCTTCGGTAGCTGTGTTAACGGTTACAGTGTCGCTGTTGTTTTCATCGTCAGGATCCTTGGTAGAACTGCTTACGGAAGCTGTATTGGTATAATCACCGTCAGGATTTACCAGGGCTGTAATCTGCAAACTAGTGGTAGCGCCGTTTTCAAGGGTTCCGATAATCCAGTTACCATTGCCGGGATTATAGGTTCCCGCACCTGTTACCGATATGTAGGTAAATCCATCTGATAACAAGTCAACTGCAACCACATCAGATGCTTCACTGGGTCCAAGGTTGTTAACGGTTATGGTAAAAATAACCTCCGTGCCTATGGACGCAAAATCCTGATTCACTGTTTTAGAAATGGCCACATCAGCTATCGGAATCGCAAATACTGTAGCTTCATCAGAATTGTTGGTTATATCAGGGTCAGTTTCATTTGCCTCAATGCTGGCTACATTGGTGTAATTACCAGTTGCATTTACCCTGGCTGTAATATCAAGTGTTTCCGATTGCCCGTTTGACAAACTGCCTATGTCCCATAAACCTGTTTCGGGTTCATATAACCCAAAACCACTGTGCGAAACATAAGCATAACCATCAGGGAGCAAATCGGTTACAACAACACTGTTGGCATTACCAGGACCCTGGTTGACAGCTGTAAGTTTAAATATCACATTATTATTCACGTCCACCGTTAGGTTGTTAAGGGTCTTTTCAATGCTTAGATCAGCCAGTGCATCAGGGTCAAGGTTCACAGCGCTGGTATTGTTATCAATGTTGGGATCGGATTGCTCACCAGATACACTGGCTGTATTGATAAAATCGCCTTCGGAATTGATTGTAACAACTATTTCAATACTAACAGAAGTACCCGTTGCCAGATCGCCAATTGTCCACAATCCCGTATCAGGGTCCCAGGCACCTTCAGAATTGTCAGACAAATAGGTGAACCCTGAGCGGAGCTCATCAACGGCCACTATTCCTGTTGCGGTGTTGGGCCCGTTATTGGTTACTGAAAGGGTAAAAGTCACCTCTGTGTCAAACCCTGGAGTCAGATTATCAATAGTCTTCTCAATTTTAAGGTCTGCAAATGGATTTATTGTAAGGGTAGTGATAGCCTGATTGCAATTATTAGGATTAAGGATTTCGCATATCTGGTATCCCATTGTATATACCCCTCCAGGTGTAAGGGGTGCAACAGAAATAATACCTGTACCGGCATTCAGTGCAATTCCACTATGGAAATTGTTGGAAATGATGGAAATGACAACATCACCAGCATCAGGTTCTTGCCCGTTGAGAAGATCATTTGCGAGGATATTTCCCGCATTTTCCACTCCCGTAACTCCGTCAACCGGGCCAAAATCATCATTATTGGCAATTATCTGGGCTGCCACAACAACAACAGACACAACAGCAGTATTGCAATTTTCCGGGTTAATAATCTCACAAATCTGATATTCTGCAGAATAATTCCCTGAAGCAGTTTCTGGTAATACACCAATAATACCTGTTTCAACATCTATTGTAAGCGGACTATCAGCAGAAATAACAGAAAGGGCAATTTCACCAATTAACACCGGGGCGCCGTTGAGCAAATCATTTGCAAGAATATTCCCAATATCAGATACTCCGACATATCCATTTACAGGCCCATAGGAATCGTTAGTGGCAAGAATACTTGCAGCAGACACAATCACAGATGCCACTGCCATATCACAGTTTTCAGGATTAAGAATTTCACAAATCCGGTATTCCAATTCATAAATTCCCAGAGGCGTTGAAGGCAATACGCCAACAAAACCCGTATTGATATCCAGTTGCAATCGGTCATCAATTGACACTATAGAAACATTTATTTCATTAATATTTACGGCATTACCATTGAGTACGTCATTTACGAGAATATTGCCTGCCTGTACCATACCGGTATAACCATTTACAGGGCCAAACGAATCGTTGCCGGCAATAATGGATGCTGCTGACACAAGTATCACGACTTCTGCCTGGTCGCAATTGTCGGGATTGAGCAGCTCACAGATTCTGTAGGTAAAGGTATATTGCCCGGCTGTAGATCCGGGAGGGATCACTATTCGTCCCTGTAAATCAATAGTCAGATTACTAATGCCATCATTATCCAAAAGGGTAATGGAAACAGAATTTATGTTGACAGCCAAACCACTAAGAAGGTCGTTGCTTAAAACGTTTCCGGCAATACCACCCGTAATACTGCTCACCGGGTTATTGGTAAAATCGTCATCAACAGCAAGAATGTCTGCAGCGGCAACCAGAATAGTTACCGTTGCCTGGTCGCAGTTGCCGGGATTGAGTTTTTCGCAAATCTGATAAGTAATCATATAATTTCCGGCAGGTGTTCCTGCAGGCACGGTAACAAGGCCGGACTGGTTTATCACAACTCCTGTAAGTCCACCATTATTAATGATTAAAATGCTCACTTCGGCAGAAATAACCGCAGCGTTGTTAAGCAGGTCATTGCTCAAAACATTCCCTGCCTCACCTCCTGTAAATCCGTTTACCGGAGATGCCGTAAAGTTATCATTAACAGCAACTATCGGAGCACTTGTTACAACGATTGTAATCACACCAATATCACAATTAGCGGGTATGGCATCTTCGCAAATTCTGTAGGTAGCATTATAAACTCCTGCTTTTGAAGATGCAGGTACGATAACGTTTCCGTTGGCACTGATTGACAGTCCGGTCAAACCGTCATTGTCCAACAGGGAAATGGAAATATCATCAGTATCCAAAGGATTTCCCTGAAGCAGATCATTGAGAAGAACATTGCCTGCCGTCCCACCGGTGTATCCATTTATAGGATTGGTACTAAAATTATCATCAACTGCATGAATAACCGAAATACCAACATTATCTGAATTATTTCCGGCAACTGGATCATTTTCTGAAGCAGAAGCACTGGCCGAATTTATGTAAGGCCCATTAACTTTTACCAAAGCAGTAATATTAAGGGTAACAGTTGATCCGGCATTCAGATTGCCTACAGACCAGATGCCGGTGTTATTATTATAAATACCTGCTGATGTTGAAGCTGACTGGAATGTAAAGCCTTGCGGCAGGTTGTCCAATACCTGCACACTTGTAGCAGGACTCGGCCCATTATTGGTAAGTGCAACAGTAAAAACAACTGCCTGCCCCACTGACTGGTAGGGAAAATTGACTGTTTTATTTACTTCCAGATCAGCAAAGGGTACGGGAGAAACAGTTACCTTTGCCACGTTATCGCTCAGATCAGGATCGTTTTCGTTTCCGTTTACAGTGGCTGAATTAGTATAACTGCCCGAAGCACTTACAATGGCAGTAATCTGAAGTTGTGCGGTATTGCCATTAGCCAGATTTCCAATTGTCCAGATATCGCTTACAGGATTGTAGCTACCCCCACTGTGCCATAAATAGTTATACCCATCAGGCAGTTGTTCCGTCACCTCAACTCCTGTTGCATTGCTAGGTCCCTGATTAGAAACACGAAGGGTAAAGACCACCGTTGAGCCTACATTAGGAGTATTGTTATTCACCGATTTGGTAATAGAAAGATTCGCTTCAGAATTTACCGAAACAGCCAACTCATCATTATTGTTATCAGGATCAGGATCGGATGTGCTGCTCAGAACAGATGCTTCATTCAAGATGATGGCACCATCAGCTACTTCGGGATTTACCAAAGCGGTAAGTTGCATACTGGCAGTGGTTCCGGCAGTAATTTGGCCAATTGTCCATTCTGGTGCAAGCCAGCTACCTGTTTGTGGTATTGCACTTACAAAAGTCAAATGCTCAGGGAGTATATCTGTAACTACTACGTTTTGGGCATTACTGGGGCCCGGATTGTTCACTGTAAGAGTATACACAATGTTTCGGCCTGCAATAACTATTCCCGAAGCACTGGTTTTCAGCATGACCAGATCAGCCGATCTCCGGACAGTTGTTTCAGCACTGCCCTCGGCATCATCGGTGGCAGTGGGGCTCGACGCAGTGGCAATATTGGTAATCAACAGACCATCGGTAAGACCCGGTGATGTGTTGGCACGCAACCTGACTTCAAAATTTGATCCGGCATCAAGGGATGTAAGGGTATATGTTCCTGTCCAGGGCATCCAGTTGTTTCCACCATCAATGCTATACTCAGCCCCCGATAGTCCATCAGGCAGATCGTCAGTAACCAGCACATTTAAAGCATTACTGGGCCCATCATTGGAAACCAACAGGGTATAGGAAATCGGCAATCCGGCTATGATGGTGGCAGGAGCTGTTTTGGTGAGGGATAAAACAGCAGATGCAGCAAGAGTTAGTTGATGTGTTGCAGTATTGTTGGCAACAACAGGATCAGTGGTATTGCTTGTTACTGTGGCAGTGAAGGAGCCAATATTCCCGGTTCCGGAAGCTAAAAGACCAATATCAGGATTGGTATTGGTCCAGTTAAAGGTAACGCCATCAGGTGTGCCTGTGTTTTCATCGGCTACAATGCTTAAAGTTGTATTTCCATCATTGCATAGAGTAGTAAGTGCTTCCGGCTGTAAGGTGATGGATGGATCTCCCACAACAGTAATGGTGGTGACAGGGGATGTAGTCTGAAATCCGCCATTGTCTATAGTTACCTGGTCGCTGACGATCACTCTTGCGGGGTAACTTCCAATAGCATTCAATATAGGTGTAGTGAAGCTGCTGTTATTGGCCCCCACATTTTGCCATGTTGCACCATTGTTGTATTGCCACTGGTAATCATATGATCCTGAACCACCATTTGCATCTGCGGTAAGCAACAACTGGCTACAGGCACAAATTGTTGCATCATCACCTGCAAATACAGTACAATCCTGTGCATAAACACTGGTGCCTGACAACAAAAAAACTATCGCCAAAACTCTTGAAGAAAAATGTGAGAACCGGAAAATTTTTTCACCGGCTTTATAGAGATTATCCGCAATACTTTTCATATCCTGATTTTAATAATTGTTTCCTAAAAAGGTAGTTTTTCTGCTTATTGTTTGAATGAGAAGGTTTTCAATTTCAAACCTTCATGTGCATTATTTATGAACAAGGGCTAAAGTACGTAAAACAAATTTATTTTTGAATTTATAAAATACTAATGAATAATTTGGGGGAAGCACTAAAGGCATAACTTAATCACATTCTCTTAGTTGATTGATAATAAATCCGCTTTACGGAACCCGGACTATCAATTATATTTACATGATGATAGATTTTGAAACAAATAAATTATCTTAAGCAAAGATATACTATTTCGATATTCTTAGGGGGATATTTCCACAAGAATCACTTAACAAGACTATATTTTCCATGTGAAAAGAATTAATGAATGCATTACGGATGTATCTGACTATAAAGTGAATCGTTATGAAAAAATACCACATAACTATGATCTTAAATATTTAAAATTGTTTGAATGATAAATATCTAAAACACCAATAAGTTAGTTAACCCAAGCCTATAGATATTGAGTAATTATTCAGTTGTTTGACCCTGCAGGGAAAATGCCAAGCACATAGCACCTTAAAGCAAAGGAAGAAGCACACCTAACGCTAAACAACCTTGCAAACAAATTTTTTGACATAAAAACCTGCGTAAACGTTTGCACAAATACCCAAAAAAACGTATCATTGCAAGGTTAATTAAACTAAGTAACCAGCACCCAATTGCCACCCCATGACTTAAGTTCGTATCATGAGAAAACCACCAAATAACGCAAAAAGCTTAGAATGAACAGTCACGGGGCGACTGAATTTTTCACCCATTGACCAGTGACGGGGTCACTAAAAGTAGCCCCGTCACGAAACTGGCCCCATCAAGAAACAGCTTAACTATAAACTCCAATATCTATGAAAACCCTGATCATCCCCGCCGCCCTCAGCCTAGTTTCATGCGGCATCATTCAAAAAGAGCCCGA
>JAABRR010000031.1:43957-44274 GCA_011390785.1 Sphingobacteriia bacterium | reverse complement strand
CGTTCTTCCTTTTTCATTTCTGTATAAAATACTTCGAAGAATTTTTGTTGTATCTCCTGAGAGCTATTTAAAGTGGTATTTCCCGAATACATTCCCAGTTCCTGAATAACAATATTTTTTTCACCCGAAACATCCAACATTCTTTGAATGTCTGTCTTAATTTCACTTTCAGTTTGAGCAACATAATAAAGCGGAGGTGTAAATTGAGATTTAGCACCATAAAAATTGAAGCAGACAACATCGCATTCAGCAATAATTTCATAGATGCCCGGTTTGTCTTCATCCAGACTACCTTCAGAAATAGTAACTGTAACCGC
>JAABRR010000031.1:0-43947 GCA_011390785.1 Sphingobacteriia bacterium | reverse complement strand
TAAAAATATAAGCATTTGACTATCCAGACCTGGTATTTCTCCAAAAGAATTTTCTGCTTCATTACTTATTGAGATAAGAAAACCATCATATTCCACAAGCAATGGAATAACCCAATCCATTAGATTTTTAAATCTTTGGATAAATTCAGGGTCATCAAAGTCTTTGTTTTGCAAATCACTAGGCACTACTGGTTCTCCACTGTCATAGGCTGAAATCAAGAGAAATGTCTGGAGACCCTGGGCTTGCATTTCCGCCAACCTTTGCTCAAAACTCACTTTGTCATAAGTGTTAGGAGATGGTTCTAACTCTGGCCAGTCAATTTGTAATCGCTCTACAGTCATCCCTGTATTTATGGCTTCATTCCATCTAGCTTCAATGGAATCAGTTGTAGCATCAGGATTTGAAGGGTTAAATCCTTCAATTATTCCTATTCTATTATCTCCTTTTAGAAGGGGTATTTCTCCTGCAATACTGTCAATCTGAGGATTTACATCATCATCTTTTTCACATGACCCTAAAAAAAGAATAACTGCTATTACTATTAAAAAAAAATTTGTCTTTTTCATCTCATTATCAGTTTTTTTAATGGTTTTTCAGCATGAAGCACAACGTTTACATACCACCATTGTTGTTATGCATTATTATAACACAACTTTACTTCGGCATAACTTTTTGGTTGATCGTTGCTTTTGAATATTGGGGATGTTGTTTTTTAATTGTGCCATTCCCCGCAGTTGTGTTTGTTTTCATTAAAATGGTGCTTTTTATTTTTGAGCTGTTTATTGATGACGTCAAATATAAAGTATTTTACTTAGTACAGATAGATTTTTGTTAATTATTTTTTAAGTTTCAGTATGAATTAATGCGTAGGGTTTCTTTAAAATAATTGCGTTGCCCTACCAGGTCTTTTGCCTTTGCTGAAAGCATTAACCCACATTGCATATCCGCCAATTATCTGAGTAAAAAAATTCCCAAAAGGGAATATATTTAGCCACGAATCGCCCTTGTTTTTACCAATAACCCAGGGGTATTATCAGGTTTGGGCTGTGAGAAGGCTTGTGGGCTTGGCAATTGCGGGCTGGCAGAGAAATTTAAAAAAACGGAAAAACTTCCACCTACCGTTATTGTTATCTTTCTTGTTATAAATAAAAAACAGAAACAACCCTCAATATTTGCCAAAGATGATGAACGAAAAAGATACAGACAGGGTGATAGAAATGGCATGGGAAGACAGAACGCCTTTTGAAGCCATCGAAATTCAGTTTGGCTTGCGCCAAGCGGACGTAATTCAACTGATGCGCCGCGAACTGAAACCCGGCTCATTCAGGTTATGGAGAAAAAGGGTAAACAGCGGTATCAGTAAAAAGCATTTAATGAAACGTAGCGACGACATCACCCGGTTTAAATGCTCCAGGCAACGTCCGATTTCCAATAACAAAATATCGAAACGGTAGAAGATTGCATTGAATTGTCAATGATGTTTAGTTAAATAATTGCACTGACAGATTCAACCCTTAAAAGGGGTTTGGATGATAATTTACTTTGCGGAGTGCACTCAAACTTACCTTAATGCACAATCACTCTTCTAAAAATGCCGCTATCCCCTATGGACAGGAGATAGACTCCGGCAGAAAGGTCGGAAAGATCAAATAAAAGTTTTACATGCCCTTGTGCAGAAACGAGTTCCTGCGCTACAATTCTGCCATCGGTAGTGAGTAACTTTACGGCCAATTCGTTGGACTGCAAATGGGTAAAGGTAACCCAAACCTGCTGACTGGCAGGGTTAGGATAGATTTCAACATCCATGGTATCAAAACCCTCTTCTACAAATGTTACATCCTGAAAATGGGCAACCAAATAACGGTTGTAACCGGCTGAAAAAGTAAAGGCAGGCTGGCCGGTTACTTCAAGGTCGTTTTCTTTCCAGAAAAGGAACTGGTAGTTTTCATTTCCGGTAGCGAAAACAGAAACCGGCTGTCCGTGCACGTATTCTCCATCGCCGGTTACCGTGCCGGCATCATCAGGAAAAACATCCAGGGTAACCTGGTAACGGTTTCGGGCAAATTCAAACATCAGGTGATGATCGGCATTAATATCAGATAATTCCAGATGGCCGGCAGGAGAAATACCCCCCTGATCCATGATCATCTGATCTGATATTTCTGCACCATCGAGTTTTACTGATGCCAGATGAGAGCCATGATCGGGGGTAACAGAAATTACATGATCTGATCCATGATCTGCAATAATTTCTCCCAGGGGCTCAACAGTTCCAAACCCGCTACTTTCAATAAGTATAGTGTAGGTTTGAAGTAGTGTGGTAAAATTTAATGGCCCAACCCACTCACTATTATCTTCCGCACCACAAACGGCTTTTACATAAGCATGGTAAGATGATAGCTGGGCCAGTTCATCCAATAAATAAGAATTTGTTTCAATATCCTGTACCAAATTTCCATCTGTTTGCGGATTAAAACCTTCTTCGCCAAAAATTATTTCCCATGATTGCACCGCGCCGGGCTGATCCCATGAAATTGTTGCAGACGTGGCTGTTACATCACTTACAGCCAGATCAACAGGTTCATAACATTGGGTAAATTCCTGGTAAACAGAAACATCATCCAATCCCCAGCCATCAATACTGAAAGTATTTTGTCCATGTGCCCTAAACCGGATTTGAAATACCCTGCCCTCCATTCCCGGTATCTGATCTCCTTCTACCTTAAATTCTATGTTACTATTTCCGGCTCCTTCATTGGTATAATTAAGTAACAAAGACCATTCGGTATCTTCAAATGCTTTGTACTCCACCGACATTTGCTCCAGGTTTTCATTGTTATAGCTATCCAGAAGAAGCACAAAGTCAAGCTTAACGGGTTCGTTCAAAAAGGATGCATCAAACAGGGGGCTTGTAAGGGAGTATGAATATCCCACCTGCGAAGGGCTCCATGTAAATGTAGCATGGGGTGTTCCACTTATTGAAGATGGGGGTGCATAACTGGTACTGTTTCCCCAGTTGCCCTTCCCTTGCGGATAAGCCCAGCATTCCACAGATTCAGCATCAAAATATTCGGTAAAGGGAAGCGAATAAACGTCGCAAACCGTGGTAAAAGATTCGGGGCCAATCCAAACGCTCTGGTCAGTTTCATCGCAATAGGCAAAAACATAAACTTCGTAACTGGTTACACTCTCCAGGCCTTCCAAAACATAGGAGCCTGAAGATAATTCAACAGCGTTTCCGTTATTATCAGGATTGAAACCCGGGTTGCCCCAAGCCAGTGTCCAGGAAGATTCATTACCCACAGGATCCCATGAAACCAGTGCTGTTTCAGATGTGATCTGAGATACCTGCAGATTTTCAGGAGCCGGACAGCTGGCCAGTGTAGAAAAATCGATTGGGCCGTTCCACAAACTGATATCGCCTTCGCTGCAATCGGCCCTTACATAAAGCTGGTAATTGGAAAAAGTTTCCAATGATTCCAATAAATAACTTTCCTGGGTGATTCCGGCTATTAGCATCCCCCCTGTTTCCGGGTTAAATCCGGCTGGCCCCACCAGTAAATCCCATTGTGTTTCAGCCCCTACAGCTTCCCAGGTAACCAGGGCCGCATTGGTGGTAATATCATTTACTGCAATATTAACAGGCATGGGACAGGAAAAGGAATAAACGGCAAAATTATCTATTACCCAGTAGTTTATATTGTAAGAATTTTCTCCTGTAGCAGTAAATCTTACCTTGAATACCCGGTCTATAGCATAAGGTGTGATATCAATGTTATATCCTTCCCAATCAATATCGCCCTGAGCGTTGCTGAAAGATTCAACGGTAATCCAGTTCCCGCCATCAAAAACCTGAACATTCATGTTTTCTTCTGTATCTGATGAATAATTATTCAGGAGCAGGTCAAACTCAAGGGCAATGGCATTACCCGGAATATTGCCATCCAATGGCGGACTTTCAAGGGTAAAGGAATAATCTGTTTGCGACGGGCTCCAGTTAAATTCTGCACCGGGAGCTGGATTTCCGCTATCCGTTGATATAGCCCAGTTACCACCATCTGGCAATAGCCAGCAATAAGGTATTTCAGAACTATTGAAATCCTGGAAGGATGGCAGGTTCAAAACCCCGCATTGGGTATATTCATTGGTAGAACGTCCGAGGGAATAATCATTTTCTGTGGTTACAGACCAGATTCTGTAATAGTAAAGGGTGGCTGCATTGAGGTCAGTATGGGCAAAAGATGTTGTGTCATCAACCAGTAAAACAGTTCCGCCACCATCAATAACATCACCCGCCTGATATGCAGTGCCAACCAGGGGAATTCCAAAGGAACCGGTTGAACTATAAGCCAGCATAACCCTATCGTTATTTTCATTTTTTTGCCACGAAAGGTCTATTTGTGAATCATCAGGTGCGATGGCTTCAAAGTCAGTAGGATTTGATGGTAAGCTGAGATAGAGTTGTGAAAGAGCAACAGCATTGTATGCATTGATCCTTCCGGCACCCATCTGTCCTGTAAAACCAGGATTGGTGGCATAATGGTTATCAACTGTGTTGATCAATATATCTGTTATATCTTCGGTAGAAAACTCGCCATAAACAGCAGATAACATCAAAGCTACGAGTCCGGAAACATGCGGACAAGCCATGGAAGTGCCCTGGTAATAGGCATATTGATTGCCGTTTACAGTGCTCAATACACCGCGTTGAGTAACAGTATTTGTTTCACCGCCTGGCGCTGAAATATCAACCCAGGAACCGTAATTGGAATACCATGATTTTTGATCATTGTTGTTGGTTGCGGCAACCGAAAACGCCCCGGAGTAATAACCGGGATAATAATCTTCTGAAGAATCGCTGTTTCCTGCAGCAAAGATGGTGATACCGCCGTCCATGGCTTCACCGCCACCGTTTACATTGAAATAATCAATGGCATCAAGAACATTCTGTTCATAAAACCCGGCAGAAGTATAGCCCCAGGAATTTTGCGAAATGGCTGCGCCATTATCAGCGGCATAAACAGGAGCCAGATGAAACCCTCCACTGCTGGCAGCAGTAAACACCTGTGCTGACATTAACCTTACCCCGTCATTATCGCCCGAACCACCGGCAATACCGGCAACCCCCAGGTTGTTATTGCTAACCGCGGCAATAGTGCCGGCAACATGGGTTCCGTGGTTATGAGGCTCAATGGTATTTGAGTTGGTTACGAAATTAAATCCAGTCTCTGGCCACATATTGCCCGCAAGATCATTATGATTGTAATCGATACCCCCATCTACTATGGCTACCAAAACATCAGGACTTCCCTTTTCCAGCTCCCAGGCTTCGGGCAGACTGATGTCTTTTCCGGGTGTACCGCCTTGTTGACCGGTATTCTCATAATGCCATTGGTTTGAGTATTGTGGATCGTTGGGTTGCCAGTTTTTGCCTTTGGAGAGATTATCTGATAGTTCGGTGGCCTGTGCCAAAGAGTAATCAGTAATATCACCACTTCCTATTAAAACTTTAACCAGTTCCGGTTCAGCAACTTCGATTTCGCGCAGATTTTTGTACTCTTCTATAAGAGCGCGAATATCGGTTTTTTCATCAACCTGTAATCGATACCAAAGATGGAAACCCCATGCCTTGTGTCGTGCCGTGAAACCATTTTTGAGAGCACCACTGCTAAAATGCTGTTTGGCTTGTGTTACGCCAAATTGTTGATTGAGTTTATCAACATCGCTGATATTAAATTTAACAATACCGTCTTTATCTGCTGTTGCCTGATTTTGCTCCAAATGTTTTTCCAGCTCAGGACTAAATTTGATAATCAAAACACCTTTATGGTAATGTTCGTCAGATAATTCACTGAAATTAACGGGTGGCCTTTCACCCCTTACAATTGAAAATTCAGATTGTGCCAAACCAACCGTTCCTGACAGCAGAAACAGGATGATGAAAAAGTAGTTTTTTACGGGCATAAGATAATTTTTAATTACGAATGCCAAAAATAGGCAAAATTTTGCCAGGCAGAAAAATTTAAACTGATTTAAAGAAAATTCTGATACAGCTCCCCGGTAGCCCTGAAAATGTCAATTTCTATCGACTTCATGGCAAAAAGAAGTGCTGCTATCTGATTTTCAATCATGATGGATGAAATCTGGGTTTGCCTGAAATCAAAGCCATCGATAAGCCCTTCTTCGAATTGTTCTCCGGCAATGGCAAGAGATTGCCCTGATGCTTCAAGGCTGGAACTCAACAGGCGATATTGCTCCTTATACCCATCGTAAGCATTTACCAGACTGGCCAGGTAAGATTCCGTTAAGGACGATACATTTTGAAGGGATATGGCAGTATTTTCCTGCATAATGAGAGCATTTCTTATGCGGGTATTCTGCTTTCCGCCATCAAACAAATTAAACCTTACCCGAATACCATATTGTCCGCCGTAGGATGTTGATGATTCTATAAAACCCACTTCATTGGTTTGGTTAGCGTAGGAATAATTGCCAAAAAGACTTACCTGGGGAAACCGGGCAGCCCGTTCCATTCTCAGTGTGGATTCTGCTATCAGCTCTTCCAGTCGGGAACGCTGTAAATCGCGGTTGTTTTCAATGGATTTCCTTACAAGGGATTCAAAACCATCAAACCCGGAAAGAGCAATACCTGTTTCATCAGGCACAATGGTTTGGTCATGATGCTGACTCATGATGGTGTTGAGTTGTATCTGCAATTCTTTTACGGCAATCTTACGGTTGATGATTGCCACACTATCAGCCTGAAAATCAATTAATGCCTGGTGATATTGCAGGATATTACCCAGCCCCATTTCACGCTTTTGTTTTTCAAGATCGAGCCGAAACCGCGAAATACCAAGAGATTTTCTCCCGGACTCAAGCATCTGACGCTCCATTATTAGCTGGTGATACAATGTGGCAATATCGGAAATAGTTTGCTCAACATAATATTTAGTATCTTCTTCACTCATCTGCTGAAGATAACCCAGTTGATCGCGGTGTGCAAACATTCGAAAGCCATCAAAAACTACCCAGTCAACTTCAAGAAAAGCATCGAACCGGGCGTTTCGGGCATTGTTTCCGCTGCGCGTATCGCCATTAAAAAACTGTTGTTCGCTATTTTGAACACCCCAGGCCTGATCGGCGCGTATTCCTGCCGACGGCAAGAAGCCTGCATTACCCAAAGTATTCTGGTTTTGTGCAATCTGTTCGTTGTTCCTTACTATTTGTAAACTGTAGTTTTGATCGAGTGCTGTATTGATGATTTCCTGAAGGCTTACCGCTTGGGCAAAAGTTGCGGAAACAGAAAGCCATAGGAAACAAACAACAAGAATATTAATCTTCTTCTTCCACATAAGATTTGGTTTTTCCTGATATATAAGTGTAAAGGGCCGGGATAACAAAAAGCGTGAGCACCAATGAGAATAACAAGCCACCAATAATGGCTACACCCATGGGCACCCTGCTATTGGCAGTACCCCCGATGGAAATAACCAGCGGGATGGCACCGAGCGAGGTGGCAAGGCTCGTCATAAGAATGGGACGAATACGTTCAGCTGAAGCCTGGATAACGGCTTCCAACTTTTCCATACCTTCCAGTCGTTTCTGGTTGGCAAATTCCACAATCAAAATCCCGTTTTTGGTTACTATTCCGATTAACACAATCATACCTATCTGGCTGAAGATATTAATGGTTTGGCCAAAAATCCAGAGTGATATCAATGCACCCGCAATGGCCAGGGGTACGGTAAACATGATGATAAGCGGATCGCGGAAACTTTCGAACTGACCTGCCAGCGTAAGATAAATCAAAACCAGTGCAAAAATAAAAACAAGTAGGAGACTGGCAGAACTTTCGGCAAAATCAGCCGATGTACCCGTAAGTGTGGTAAAGAAAGAATCATCGAGTACTTCAGCGGCGATCTCGTTCATGGCTTCTATACCGTCGCCCAGCGTATAACCGGGGGCAGTAGATGCTGAAACAGTGGCAGACGAATACCTGTTAAACCGCAATAATTGCGGGGGTAAGCTTTGCTGTTTCAGGGTTACAATATTATCAAGCGATACTGATTCACCCGAAGAAGTTCTAACGCGCACAGATGCAATATCCTGCGGGGTAAGTCTTTGCTCACGTTCGGCCTGGGCTATTACAAAGTATTGTTTCCCATCGCGAATAAAGAAACCTACACGCTGCTCACTAAAGTAGGTTTGCAGTGTTTCTGCCACATCGCGAACGCTGATACCCATATCGAAGGCTTTGTCGCGATCAATGTTAAGAACCAGTTCGGGTTTGGTAAAACGAAGGTCTATGTCAACGACATCAAATGCCGGGTGTTCTCTTGCACGGGCCAGGAATTCAGGTAGAAATTCCTGCAATTTCTCCAGGTTGGGAGCCTGCAACACATACTGAACCGGGAGTGCTCTTCCCCCACCCTGTCCGCCACTTATGGTGGGCTGTTGCACTACAAAACTCTGGGCCATGTTGTATCTGGCCAGATGAGGCCTTAGTTCATTGGCAATTTCCATCTGGGTTTTATTGCGTTGGTTGGGTGGATCGAGCATGATCCTTATAAAACCGGTATTTACCGATACAGAAGCACCAAAACCAGGTGAAGTCACCGACAAAAGGTAAGCCTTTTCGGGCATGGTATCAATCAAATTGATCAATTGCAACTGGTAGGCATCCATCATTTCGTAAGATGTTCCTTCGGGGGCGGTAGATAATATGGTTAGTCCGCTTTTATCATCCAAAGGAGCCAGCTCTGAAGGCAATTGATTAAATAAAATGTAAATCAATACACCCATCACTATAACGAGCGGTATGGAAGTAAACCTGTATTTTAAGGTGCGGCGTAATAATCCGGGGTAGGTATTCAGGATGTAATCGATAGGTAAACGTAAATAATGCAGAAACCGATACTCACGGTTGGATTTGGTGAGCATTCTGGATGAAAGCATTACTGTAAAGGTGAGTGAGACAAACGTGGAAATTACTACCGAACCAGCCACCACCATCGCAAATTCGCGAAACAACCTACCCGTTAATCCCTGCATAAAGAAGATGGGGAGAAATACGCTGACCAGTGTAATTGTAGTAGAAATGATGGCGAAAAACACCTGCCTCGCCCCCTTAAACGCAGCCTGAATAGGATTCATGCCCTGCTCTATCTTGGCATAAATATTCTCCATCATTACAATGGCATCATCAACAACCAAACCTGTGGCAAGCAACAATCCCAATAACGACAATACATTGATTGAATAACCTGCGAGATAAAGGAAAGCAAAACTGCCAATCAGCGAAATGGGTATGGTAATAATGGGAATAAATGTAGTTCGCAAGCTTCGCAAGAAAACGAAAATGATAAAAAGTACCAGGAAAAATGCTATGACGATGGTATATTGCACATCGCGGATTGACCTGCGAATGCTATCAGTAATGTCAAGGCCCACACCAATAATTATATCGTCAGGGATATCATCTTGCAGCACATCTACCCTATTGAACGCTTCATCAACAATTTCAATAAAATTAGACCCCGGCTGCGGCTGAATGGCAACGCCCACCATAGGAATGGCACCGTTTCCCCTTAAAATGGACTTTTCATTCTGGGCACCAAGAACGGCCTTGCCCACATCTTTTAACCGTATAAGGGTATTATCGCGACGGGTAATGATAAGATCATTAAATTCTTCTTCGGTGGTCAGCCTTCCATAAGTTTGTATGGTAATATAGGTGCGGTCGCCTTCCACCTGGCCAGAGGGTAATTCTACATTCTGACGATTAAGTGCCAATTTTATGTCTGAAGGTGTAATATTGTAAGCGTCCATTTTTTCAACATCGAGAATAAGACGCATGGCATAACTTTTTTGGCCCCAGATATTGGTCTGGCTAACCCCTTCTATGGTTTGAAGCCTTTCGGCAAAAACATTGCGGGCAATATCGGTAAGCTCAAGCAAACTCCTGTTTTCACTGGAAAGTGTGATTGTGAGAATGGTTTGGGCATCGGCATCAGACTTGGCCACAATGGGCGGATCAGCATCGGGGGGCAGATTCCTGACAGCCTGCGCCACCCTGTCGCGCACATCGTTGGCAGCATTATCGAGGTCACGGCTCAGTTCGAACTCCACCCTGATGGTACTGCGGCCTGTTGAGCTAATGGAAGTGAGTGTTTTTATTCCATCCACCCTGTTGATGGCTTCTTCGAGCGGTTCAGTAATTTGCGACTCCATAATGGCGGCGTTGGCACCAGTATAGTTGGTGGTAACAGTAATAATGGGTGGATCAACACTGGGATATTCGCGTACCCCCAAAGAAAAGTAGGCTACAGCGCCAAAAATAACAATGGCTATGGCAAATACTGTTGTAAGTACGGGCCTTTTTATGCTCAGATCAGATAATGTCATAAGCCGGCCTCCTGGTTTAAGGTGGCAATATTTACGGGCATATTATCTCTGATACTCATGAGTCCGGTGATTAAGATGGTATCACCTTCCGAAATTCCATTAACGATATGAACCCTGCCCCGTGTAGAGGCACCCATTTCCACGGGTGTGCGAACGGCCTTTCCATCGCGATAGACATAAACAATCTGCGTATTTAATTCGGAAATAATCGATTCTGACGGAATGAGCAAAGCATCTTCCGAAATATCTACCTTCATCTCTACCTGGGCAAAATCTCCTGAAATAAATTTGCCAATACCATTTTCGAGCACTCCTCTAACCTTAAGACTTCTGTTTGTTTCATTTATTACCGGATCAATGGCATACACCCGGGCGCGGGTGGTATCGGGAGCCCCGGATGCGATGACATTTACATTCATTCCCAATTTAACCATAGAAGCATAACGGGCGGGGACATCGAAGCTGATTTTCAACTTGTCTGTTTGCACCAGCCGGGTAACAGGAGCCCCAACAGCCATAAAAGCACCCACGCTAAAATCACGAAGTCCCAACCTGCCGGCAAAGGGTGCCCGAACATTGGCCAGATCAATTCTTACGTCGAGTTCATCGATACGAGACTGAAGATCTGCAATGGCTGTGCGGGCCTGATCAACACTTTCCTGGCTTGTGCCTTCTATACCTAATAGCCGTTCGCGTCTTGCCAGTTCTCTTTGCGAATTGGCCAGCTGTGCTTCCAATCCACGTTTTTGGGCCTGCCATGCCCTGCTGTCTATTTCAATAAGAGGTTGCCCTTTTCGAACTACCTGGCCTTCTTCGAAATGAATTTTAAGAACATTGCCAGCCACCGGGGCAAGTAGCTCCACTTCTTCCCAGGCCAGAAGGTTACCGGTAGCGTTTATGGATGTGGTAAAAATTTCGGGTTCGGCTCTGAAACCCTCTGCATTAACCGTGGGTGGCCCCTGACGTGATTGTGTATCTGTTGAAGAACAGGAAGCCAATAAGACAGGAAGAGACAGGATAAGAAATATAGAATATCGGTTTTTCAAGAAAAAAACAGGAAGGATCAGCTTCATAAAAAGGGGGTTAAATTAATAACTTAAAAAATTAAATTGATTTACAAAAAAAGACAGATATGCTTTTCAGGATTTGACAAAACCGATAGACGACCATAGCCAGAAGGTAACGATGACCATAATGCCAATTGCCACCAAAGCTGTGGTAACGATAGGAGTGTTGTTGCCCAGTTGTTTGATCACGATGCCTGAAAATGCCCAGATTACAGCAAGCCCAATAAATGGATTTTGTAAACGGATCACAGCAAAAGCTGTAATCAACAATCCGGCAATGATCATGGTGATGGTCCAGAACTGATCGGAAAATCCCCAGCCATTCCAGCCGCTGTTAACCAATAAGGCTGTAATGTTGGCAATTGTAGCTATACAAATCCAGCCAAGGTAAACACCAAAAGCGGCTTTAACCCAACCGGCACTTATGCCAGAAATATTAATTCCAATATAAACCAACAGAATGAGCATGCCCAGCATGATGGCCAGAGACAATGGCAACTTCTCAAAATGCCACGCTACAATCCATGCCCCGTTTAACAGGCTGCTTAAGGCAAAAGCCCAACCAATGGACTGGACTACAGACTTATTGGATTCGCGAAATTGAATAAAAATAAATACAAGCAAAAGAAGATAAATCACTCCCCAAATTGAAAAGGTAATACCTGCCGGGACAAACAGATTGGGGTATTGATCGGAAAGCTCTCCGGTAGTTTTTCCGTTTATAGGAAGGGAATTGGCCAGATAATTCATCATGATCATCAGGCCAAACATCAATACGTTAATAATTTTTATCCACATAATAAAAAAAGTTTAGTTTCTTAAATCGTTAGTTTCTTCTCTTATCGCTTTAAATTCTGTTCCTTCATTCCATACGGGCCATTTACGACTATTGGCCACATCTTTCCCTACTTCGTAAAACAGCCAAAGGTTCTGATCGATGCCTTTCCAGTTCCAAAGGTCATTAATTACATCATTAACAGTGTGGTATCGCCCTTCAACATCTTCCTTAACCATATCAACATAGCGCTGGTTTTTGCCGATGTAATCATCTCCACTATTGGCATATATCATAGGCACTCCCACTTTTACCAGGTTAAAATGATCAGAACGGTAAAAACCACCCCGTTCAGGGAATTTCTCAGGAATAAGAATCCTTTGTTGATTTTTAGCATGTTTTAGTAGTATGTCCTGAATAGTAGAAGTTCCATAACCCACAACGGAAACATCGCGGGTTGGCCCATAAACATTTAAACCATCGATATTGATTCCCCCAACGGTCTTTTCAATTTCAAACAATGGATTGAGAGCGTAATATTCAGAACCTATCAAACCGGATTCTTCGGCCGTAAGGGCCATAAATACTACTGAGCGGGCTGGTGGGGGATCCAAAGCGGCAAATTTCTCGGCAATGGCCATAATTGCAGCGGTACCTGTAGCATTATCTATTGCTCCATGATAAATCTGGTCTCCTTCGGGTGTTTCAATTTTGCCAAGGTGATCCCAGTGTGCCATATAAATTATCGTTTCATCAGGAAACTGACTTCCTTCAAGATACCCTATTATGTTATCAGATTCTGTTATTGTAAAGGTGTTGGTAAACGATAATGTAAGGTTCATGGCAAGATGCAGGGGTTGAAAATTTTGCGACAAGGCTTGCTTACGAAGTTCATCAAGCGAATAACCAGAAAGACCAAAAATGCTATCGGCAACAAAGTTTTGAATCCAGCCCTGCATTTCGAGAAATGGCTGATTGTTATTTCCTCCTACCCTATATTGTGGGCCCGACCATGAATTGCGCACTACATCCCAACCATAGGATGCTGGCTCTGTTTCGTGCACAATAAGTGCCGCAGCAGCACCCTGTCGGGCAGCTTCTTCAAATTTATAGGTCCAACGGCCATAGTATGTCATAGCGCGTCCGGTGAAAAGATCTTCATTTTGCAATTCAAAACCCGGATCGTTTACCAGCATCACAACTGTTTTACCCTCTACATCAATACCTTCATAATCATTCCAGCTATATTCGGGAGCAACAATTCCATAGCCTACGAAAATCATCTCACTGTTTTCCAGGCTAATGCTATCAGTCATCAAAACTGAGCCAATCATAAAATCATCGGGCAAAGAAAATGAAACGCTATCCTTTTCAGTTTTAATCCAAATAGGGGTAAAATTATCGCTTGTAGTTTCAATGAGGGGAACCGACTGCCGAAAGCTGCCGTTGTTGGCAGGTTTTAATCCTATCCTTCTGAATTCGGCTTCAATAAATGCCTTGGTTTTTTTTCCGCCAGGTGTGGTTGGTGCTCTTCCTTCAAAATTATCAGAAGAAAGTACTTCTACCCATCCCTTATAATTATCACTAAAAGATGGTATTTCTGGCTGTTTTTCTATATTGCAAGAAGCCACAGAAAACAAAATACCTATTACAAATACTCTAACAGGCAAACTCCAATCAACTCGTTTCATATAGTTTTTCTTGATTAGTTAAAAATTAACTCTCAGCATAACAACTAATCAGGGTAATGGTTGAATGGGGTAATAAGCTAATTTATATTAAAGAAAAAGGGGGAAAGAAAATCTTATAACCCAATGATTCAAAACTAACCAATAGGAAGAAAATAGCAAAGGATGTAATATGATGATAAAGAAGGGATTAACAAACATAATGGGAAGGAATAGCAGCAAAGTTGGAAGGAGAAATCTGTCTTTTTAAATAAATGCTTTTTATTTCATGCCAGGGTTTTATCGACCCTTTTTCATAACGGACATCATAATCAGGATCTTCGAGTTTTAAGCGAATATGGTCGAAAGGGAGAATGGTATCAGGTAGATTATCTTTGATGGGTTGTTGTTGTTTCTTTTTACCAGATTTTCCCCGTTGATCAGATAAACTCTCTTCACCAAGAAAAGAAATAGTCTTTATTTCTCTGTTACTTAGACAATCTTCCATTTTACTGTGATCCGCAACAGCCAATATAATATTGCATCCTGCAATTATTGTAAACAACACAATGCAGATATGGGGAGCGCTAATAAGTCTTTGATTACCTGAGAAAGAATGCATAATTATTCGGTCTGGAAACAAAAGAATTTGACAAATTTAACTAATTTTTACCATTCCAAATAGGGTATTACAATTAAAATTTTCAGTAATAAACTACTGCAATACTTAATACTCTGGCGGTTTTTAGCAATTCAATACACTATTTTTTTGTTTTTCTTTTCTTTGCTGCCAATCTTTTTTTCTTACCGGGTCCACCTAAGTTAACTTTCTGATTTTTAGCTATTTTTTGATGGAAGGCACTTTGTCCCTGATTAATTTTTGGTGGCTTCAAATAAGATTTATCACCTGCCAGGGGCTTCAGATCGTCATCCCAATCGGTAGCTTTACTTATCACCAGATCATCAGGTAATGGCATTTCTTCCATTTGCAAATTGATGTATTTTTCTACGGCATTTTTTAATTCGAGTTCCTGATCAGAGATAATGGAAATAGCCAAACCCCTTTTGTCAACTCTACCTGTACGACCGGTACGATGCAGGTATGCGGAAGGTATTTCAGGCAAACCCAGGTTGATAACATGGCTTACTTCAAAAATATCTACGCCACGGGCCACCAGATCAGTAGAAATAAGAATACGAATATCACCTGTTTTAAAATCATGTAAAGTATTAAACCTTTGATTCTGACTTTTATTGGAGTGTATTACTCCCATTTGCCCACCATAGCGTGGCGTTAGTTTATTGAAGATCTTGTCAGCAATCTTTCGGGAGGGTGTAAAAATCATAACTTTTTCAAAGACATCATCATCTTCGAGCAACAAGCTTAAAAGGTTAAAGCGGGTAGCAAAATTAGGCACCTGATAAACATGATGTGTGATAAGATCTACCGGCATCCCCCTGAAATGAACATCTATCCACTGCGGATCAGTAAAGAAATCGCGAATAATGGCTTCAACATCATCAGCGAGCGAGGCCGAGAACATCAGGTTTTGTCTTTTTGGTGGAAGCAATTCGAGTATACTTACCAGCTGCGGTCTGAAACCAAGGTTGAGCATTTCATCCACTTCATCGATAACCAGTTTTTGAACTGACTTAAGTCTGAGCGTTCCTCTCATTGCCAGGTCAAACAGCCTGCCCGGGGTAGCAACAAGCACATCAACTCCCTGGTAAATCCTGGCGCTTTGTGTATTAATATTTACACCGCCATACACACCATCTATACGCAGACTGGTATATTTAGCCAGTTTTTTGGCCTCTTCCATAACCTGAATCACCAGTTCACGGGTTGGAACCAATACAAGAACCCGGGGTTGCCTTTGTTCTGAAAAACGCAACTGCCTTATTACAGGTAACAAATATGCTAAGGTTTTCCCTGTTCCGGTTTGTGCAATCCCCACCGTATCTTTACCCGACATAATTATCGGAAAGGCCTTTTGCTGTATGGGTGTAGGTGTATCAAAGCCCATGTCTGTAAGGCCATTGACAAGAGGAGTTGTAAGATTGAGATCCTGAAAAGTCACTTTATTTTTTTTTGTGCAAAGGTAGCGCAAATAATCAAATTTGATTCAATGTCATTTGGTTATGATTGGTTTGACTCCTTCGGAGTCACATGTTTATAGAAGCCCTTGTTTTCTATAAACATGCGACCCTATTCGGGGTCGAATAATCTTAACTAAACGACATTCAAATTTGATTCTTAAATTACTGGTTTTTAAACATGCCCATTACACAATAAAAAGTAATTTTGCTGGGTTTTCAATTTATTGAACATACAATCTCAATAAAGTTTTACGGTATGAGTTTTTATTACCCCTGGTTTTTACTTGCTTTATCGGCTATTGCCATCCCAATTATTATCCATTTATTTCAATTTCGTAGATTTAAAAAAGTTTATTTTTCGAGTATACGGTTTCTTGAAAAAATAAATGATGAAACTCAAAAGCAGGCAAGATTAAAACATTTGCTGGTTTTATTGAATCGTATACTGGCCATTATTATGCTGGTATTGGCCTTTTCCAGGCCGTTTATTCCTACGGAAGAAAATGTAGTATCTCCCGGGCAGGCAAAAAAGGTTAGCATCTACATTGATAATTCGTTTAGTATGGAAAGTGGTTCATCTACCGGTAGTATTCTTGATGATGCTATTGTAAGGGCCCGTGAAATTCTGGAAACATTTGATGCAACAGATAAATTTTTACTCCTTACAAACGATTTTGAAGCAAAGCATCAGCGATTTGTAAGCAAGGAAGAATTTCTGGCTATGCTCGCGGAGATTGATTTTAGTCCAGCCATAAAAACCATCCCTGAAATCATGAAACGACAAACCAGTTTGATGATGGATGATTTTGCACAGGAAAGCGGATATGCTTTTATATTAAGTGATTTCCAGAAAAATATTACCCGGTTTGATGATTTACAACCCGATTCGTTGATGAATTTTTTTCTGATTCCCTTTCAGGCAGCACAAAGAATGAATATATTTATTGATTCGGTATGGATTGAAAATCCGGTAAAACTACCCGGACAACCCGTAACAATAAGTGTAGAGATTTTTAATAATACTATGGACGATCTGCAAAATCAGCCAGCCAGATTGTATGTAAATAACTTACAAAGAACTGTTGCAACAATTGATATTAAAGCACAACAATCAGCAATCGCAGAATTAACCTATACCCCCGATAATGAGAAATTTCAGGAAGCATGGGTAGAAATTACAGATCATCCGGTAACTTTCGATGATAAGTTTTACTTCAGCTTTACCATCAATGACAATATTCCGGTAATGATCATAAATCAGGATCTTCCCAACAGGTTTTTAAATGCTTTGCTTTCTGCCGACAGTACATTTATTCTAAAGAACGTACCATCCACAGCCATAGATTTTTCTACCGCCAGTAGTCAGAATCTGATTATATTAAATGAAATACGGTCTCCCGGCAGTGGTTTGATCATGGAGTTAACAAGGTATGTTGATCAGGGTGGAAATCTATTGATTTTTCCATCAGAAAATACCGATATTACATCCTACAATAATCTCTTTCAATCGCTGGGTATAGCATCTTTTTCGCAAAAAGACACTACCAATACCCGGGTTTCGTCTGTTAATGAACTCCATCCTGTTTACAGGGGCGTGTTTGACCGAATTCCGGAAAATATTGATCTGCCCGTAGTTAACGAATACTATGTTATTGACAGACAAACCAGGGGTAATGAAGAAAATCTGCTTCTACTTCAAAATGGTAATTATTTTTTCATTTCTGCTTCATCAGGCCAGGGAAACGTTTTTGTTTCTGCTGTTCCTGCCAACGATAAATTCAGCAATTTTTCGCGGCATGCCATTTTTGTGCCTACAATATATAATATAGCATTGCAGAGTGCTTCATTTTATCCGTTGTATTATATCATCAATGAGAATGAAAATATCTTTGTAAGAAACTATAATCCGGCATCAAACGATCTGTTTCAGGTTACCGGCAATCAGGCAGAAATTATCCCAGAACGAATAAACAGAGATAATAACATAATCTTAAACCTTCACGATCAAATAAGCACACATGGAAATTATTTACTTAGTGCAGGTGAAACAGCTTTAAAATTCATTTCTTTCAATTACGACAGAAGAGAATCATTGCTTGATGTGTTTACAACAGTTGAACTGAGCAACATGATCGAAAATATTGATACACCCCATCTAAACTTATTTGAACCCGGCAGTGTTTCTTTAGAAAAGCAAATGGAATTACTTATTGGTGGCCGTGAATTGTGGAAACTTTTTCTTTTACTGGGAGTCCTTTTTTTAATCATAGAAGTATTTCTTATCAGATTTTTAAAATAATCCGTTTTAACAAATTGTATTCACCACATCATTATTCCCCCAAGGATTTAATATGTTAACTTTGCAACGTTTTTTTATCAAATAAAATAATTATTCTGAGGTTACTGAATGAACGAGAACGAGAACAACAATATTCCTGAAGAAAATAATATTTCCGGCAATGGAATGGAGCCAACAGATTCACCCATACAATCTGATGATTCCGGCAAAGTAACCAAGATCTCTGGTATGTACCAGGATTGGTTTCTGGATTATGCATCCTATGTAATTCTGGAGCGCGCCGTACCAGAAATTCGCGATGGTCTTAAACCCGTGCAGCGAAGAATTCTGCATTCAATGAAAGATCTTGACGACGGCCGCTACAACAAGGTTGCCAATATTATTGGTCATACCATGAAATACCATCCTCATGGTGATGCCGCTATTGGTGATGCCCTGGTGCAGTTGGGTCAGAAAGACATTCTTATAGATACCCAGGGAAACTGGGGCAACATACTTACCGGCGACAGTTCTGCAGCCCCCCGATACATTGAAGCCCGTCTATCAAAATTTGCCCTTGAAGTTGTTTTTAATGGAAAAACCACCAAATGGAAAAGCTCATACGACGG
Source organism: Sphingobacteriia bacterium (assembly GCA_011390785.1). Taxonomy (GTDB): domain Bacteria; phylum Bacteroidota; class Bacteroidia; order Bacteroidales; family UBA7960; genus SKVR01. Next base: position 25,023 of record JAABRR010000031.1, on the reverse strand, counting down.
CAGAAATAATGAACCCATAAGTCTGCCCGTAAAGTTCCCCCTCTTGCTTGCCCAGGGAGTGGAAGGAATTGCCGTTGGGCTGGCATCTAAAATTCTTCCCCACAACTTTATGGAGTTGCTCGATGCATCCGTTGCCTATCTCAAAGGTGAAAAATTTGAAATTCTGCCCGACTTTATTACCGGTGGACAGGCTGATTTTTCCAGATACAATGATGGACTCAGGGGAGGTAAAGTAAGGATAAGGGCCAAAATCAGCATTCAGGATAAAAAAACGCTTGTTATTACAGAAATACCTTTTGCCACAACTACAGGAAGCCTGATAGAAAGCATTCTGAATGCCAACGATAAAGGGAAAATCAAAATAAAAAAAATAGAAGACAATACAGCACGAAACGTAGAAATTCTCGTACACCTGGCACCTAATATCTCGCCAGACCAGGCCATTGATGCCCTTTATGCATTTACCGACTGCGAAATTGGTATTTCGCCAAACTGCTGTGTTATTGAGGGAAACAAACCACGTTTTCTGGGAGTGAGTGAAATTCTTAAGATCTCTGCAGATCATACTGTTGACCTGCTTAACCAGGAACTCGATATCGAGAAACACGAACTGCTTGAACAACTCCTTTTCTCCAGCCTGGAAAAAATATTTATTGAAAACAGAATTTACCGCGATATTGAAGAGTGCGAAACATGGGAAGCAGTAATAGAAAACATCGATAAAGGACTCGATCCCTTTAAAAAACAATTTTATCGCGAGATAGTAAGAGACGACATTATCAGGCTCACCGAAATAAAGATCAAACGAATTTCACGGTTCGACTCCTTCAAGGCCGACGAAATTATGAAAGGCCTGCAGGATAAACTTGATCAGGTTAACAAAAACCTTGAAAACCTTATTGGGTATACGATTGCGTGGTTTTTAAAGCTTAAAGAAAAATACGGTAAAGGCCGTGAACGCAAAACAGAAATCCGCTCATTCGAAAATATCGAAGCCACCCGTGTAGCTGTTGCCAACGAAAAGCTATATGTTAACCGCAGCGAAGGCTTTGCTGGTACATCACTCAGAAAAGATGAATTTGTTTGCGATTGTTCCGATATTGACGATATAATCGTTTTCAGGGCTGATGGCACGTTTGTGGTTACCAAAGTTTCTGATAAGTCTTTTGTAGGAAAAAACATTATTCATATTGCTGTATTTGAAAAAAATGACGATCGCACTATCTACAATATGATCTATCAGGATGGGCAAAGTGGCCCGTCGTACATGAAGAGATTTTATGTAAAAGGGGTTACACGCGATAAAGAATATGAATTAACCAAAGGTACAAAAGGCTCAAAGGTTCTCTATTTTACAGCCAACCCCAATGGTGAAGCAGAAGTAGTAACCATCCACCTGCGCTACAAACCCAAATTAAGAAAACCAGTTTTTGATCTTGAGTTTAAAGATCTGGCCATTAAAGGGCGAAACGCTGGCGGCAATATGCTTACCAAACATCATATCAGAAAAATCGTTCTGAAAGATCAGGGAGTATCTACCCTTAGCGCACTTAATATTTGGTTTGATGAAAATGTACTTCGCCTTAATGTTGATAAACGCGGTAAATTTATAGGATCTTACAAAGGAGATGATAAAATTATTTCAATTTTCTCATCCGGAACATTCCGAACTATGGGGTACGATCTTTCAGTGCATTTTGATGTTATTCCATTGTTTATCGAAAAATTCCTTCCTGAAAGGATTATTACGGCAATATACATTGATGGAGAAACGAAACAATTCTATATAAAAAGATTTCATCCTGAGCAATCAGATAAACCTCAGAGTTTTATCAGTGAACATCCGGAAAGTAAATTGATAACAATATCGGTGGCTCAATACCCGATGCTGAAAGTAAGCCTTGTTCCAGGTGGCAGGAAACTCAAAAACGAAGAAGAAATTAATGTTGATGAGTTTATTGGAATAAAAGGATTTAAAGCCAGGGGCAAGCGTCTTTCAACATACGAAATAGAATCAGTAGAATGGCTTGAACCACTGGCACTGGATAATCATCAGGATGAAGATCAAATCAAAGAACCCGCTGAATCAGCAGACTCTGAGATTACTTCTTCTGAAAGTGACGAAAAATCTCCAGGCTCATCAATGATTAATAAAAAAGACGATAAATCTGATCCGCCGGATATGCGACAAATAACGCTTGACTTCGAATAAATCAATTGAAAAAAATTGGAAGGTATAATTGTTTAAAATTCCTTAAAACGAAATCTAAATAAGTAAAACATTGTTTATATGATACCTCTAATAAATTAAAATAAAAAATGATGGAAAATATATTACCCGATAAGAATGTTTTAGATATCACCGATGATATAAAATGGATTGGTGTTTTGGATTACGACATTGTATCATTTGATGTGGTGATGTCCACAGAGTTCGGTACCACCTATAACAGTTATTTCATTAATGCAGACAAAAAGGCTGTAGTTGAAACCACCAAAGAAAAATTCTGGGATACTTACCTGGCAAAGATCAAAAAGGTAACTGACCCGGCTGAAATTGAATATATTGTATTAAATCACACCGAACCTGACCACAGTGGTAATCTGGTCAACCTGCTGGAAATTGCTCCTAATGCTACCGTTGTAGGTAGCCGCCTTGCAATTAATTATCTTAAAGATTTTCTTGGAAAACCATTCCCTCACATGGTTGTAAAAGACGGAGATACGCTCGACCTTGGCAACAAAACCCTGAGATTTATCTCTGCACCCAATCTTCACTGGCCCGATACAATGTATTCTTACCTGGAAGAAGATCAATATCTTTTTACATGCGATTCTTTTGGTTGCCATTATGCACATCCGGTTATGTACGACGATAAGGTTGGCGATTTCAGTGAAGCATTCAAATATTATTTTGATGTTATTCTGAAGCCATTCAGTAAATTTATGCTTAAGGCTATTGAAAAAATTCGTCCGCTTCCATTAAAAGGAATCCTTACAGGCCATGGCCCGCTTTTGCTTACACAATGGGAAAAATGGTTGAACATTTCAGAACAATATGCCCGTGAAGCACTACAGGAACCCGAAAAGAAAAGAGTTTTTATACCTTATGTTTCAGCTTATCAAAATACGGGTTTACTTGCCGAAAAAATTGCGGAGGGGATAAGATTAGCCGGAGATTTTGAAGTAGAAGTTGCAGACATCGAAAATATGCCATTGGGCGACATCGACGAGAGAGTTGCCAAAAGTAAAGGTATTATTGTGGGATGTCCCACCATCAATCAAAACATACTTTTGCCCATTTATAAAATGTTTGCTGTTATTAGTCCTATACGCGACAAAGGAAAAATAGCAGGCTCTTTTGGATCATTTGGATGGAGTGGTGAAGCTTTAAAATTAATCAATTCGAACCTCGAAAATCTAAAACTTAATGTGCAAGGTTCCGGAATTTTTATAAAATTTACTCCGCACGAAAACGAATTCGAAAAATGTATTGAATACGGCAAAGAGATAGGAGAAAAAATTGCTGTAATGGAATAAGACATTTATACAATTCAACGCTCTTTTCAGTAATCAAGCAGTAACTATATGCCCTTTTATTTAAAGAGATTACTCATTTATTTTGTTTTTACTTCTGTCATGGGGGTTCTTACATCCTGTGTGCCAGGGAAAAAAATTGCCACCTCCTTTCTGGAAGATAGCCATAATCAGGCAGTAATCATTGTTCCTCCATCTTTTACTTTTTTATATTATTACCCTTCAGATATGCCTGTTGAAAGCCTTCCTGATGGTGGACAAAATCTGGAAAACAGCAAATTTTTAAGGGAAGTTGATGAACAAAAAGCTACCGATATATTTCTGCAATCATTACTCAGCGAGCTTAGAAGCTACGGTTTAAAGGTCTATACATCAGAACAATTTGATGAATTCCTAAGGTATAATGGACCCAAAAATATTTTCACAATTGCCCAATCTGAAATGATTGAGTTTGATAGCGAATATAACGACAGAGCCTTAATTGACACCATTCTTTACCGACAGTCGTTTTTATTGCGTACCATTGAAAAAAATACCTGGTTCGAATATGTAAAGGTCGATGACCACAACGAAAACCAGGCTTTAAGGGTTTTATACAGTACATTGTTTACATCTGACGATATAAACGGGAATTTCAGATACAGGCCCTTTTCAGGAGATGTTTTTTATGAATACAGTTCATATCTTATTACACTGGAAGATGTTTATGAACTCAACCGCTTTGCCGGAGAGAAAAACGCCCAGTATATTTTTGATTTCCTGCTAAACAAACATGTTGAAGACAATTCTGACCTTAAACCCGAAAACAGAAGCGTTTTTTTCCGGTATAGCAGATCAGACAATAAGATTAAAAAAGCCGGAAGTGAGCAAAGGTTTATTGAGTTGGAACCGTGAATCAGGAAGTATATTTTCTGGATGAAGGGGGTATTTCAATCCAGCACATCCGAAATCTGTAAAATGCAGTTAAAAACAGGACGCTCATAAGTACTAACAATAATTGATTATTTTTCAAATCGTAATGCTTAAATATAATTAGTAGTATAAACTGAACTCTTTGTATTGGTTGGTTAGTTTATATTGCTATAGTGAACATGCTATTTTAAAAATGGTCTTCTTGTTCCCCTTGATGCAACGGATCCTTTAATATTTCCTCCACCCCAGCTCAATCCAGATTTACGCTCTCTGTAGGGAGAATTATTCACTACCCATCCCTTGGCTTTTGAATCTCCTTTCTTCTCCGAAACAACCTTTTTATCAGTTTCTTTGTATGAATCAATGATTTTATCAATCTCCTTATTGTGAAGATATCTATCTATAACCAATAAGGGTAGAAAAACAATCAATAGTAAAACCAACCCAAGTATTAGAAAAACATTATTCAAAGGAAAATCCAACATTATTCCTATAATTCTAAACACCAAAAGCAGTGTTCCTGTAATTCCTGAAAGATAAATTGCTGTTTTCATAATGTTTCGGGAATTTGAATGACAGACAACGTTTTATGAGCTGATTATCAATTATGCATCTTCGCGTCCGGATTGCATCGTCTGCTTATAACCAACTTATTATCAGTATGTTTTACTTAATTATTCATCTTCTTCATCCTCTTCTATCTCATAATACTGATATGCTCCCAGATCAATTGTATCTGAGCGGTTATTCCCCAGAATATCAAAGGGTACACTAAGCGCAATTTCCTTGCTTCCACGTCCAATTACCGGACTGTTTTCGAGCAACCGAAAATCATTTTCTCCAACATCATAAAACAATGGTTGCTCATTAAAGAAACTGTTTTCAAAATATGTGGGAATCTGATTGTTAAATGTAGATTTTAGCAAACAATGGTCAAAAGTAATATCTGCCTGTGCATCTAAAGGATACATCTCCTGAAGAAATTCTTCCTGAACACTACCGTATATTATAGAGTTACCGAAGTAAATACTTTCAAAATCTCTTACTACCGGCACATTAAGTGTATCAAGATAATAATTATTGACAAAAACAGAAGGTGTTTGCCTTATAGCACCGGGCAAACTATAATAATTTGCTACAGTAACATGGTTAAAACTGTAAGTACCGCCCCAGCGCATCTGAATAGCATGCACACCACAATTGGCCACAACAAGATTTTTACCTTCTACCCATGTCCCGCTTAGCTCGAGCCCTGTTTGATCCATATTTTCAATAATTGTATTGCTTATGCGCAAGGTAGGCTCAGTAAGACTCCCGATAGAGTCCATAACAATACCATACGTGGCATTTTTAATAATGGCATAATCAATTTCATGATCGCGACTGGTAGCCATTAACCAGATATAGCCCCATTGTCCGGGTAAATCAGAGTAGATACTCTCCAGCCTGTCTCCAAGAAATGAGACGGGTTCCTCCAGAGTTCCCCTAACCTTAAAAGTTGACTCAGGGTAAAAAATCAAAGCTGAGTTATTATGAAAATGTACATTGGTGCCTTGCTCAACATGGAGCGAAACTCCGGGTGCTACCAATACCAGTCCATAAACAACATAAGGTTTCGGTCCGGCCCATACTGTGTTTTCAGTAATAATATGGGCAGAAATATTGTTAACAGTATCTGTATAATTGGGTCTGATAAAATTTGCATCCTGCCCCCAGGCAATGAGTTTAACATTCTGGTTATTCCCGTTTATGTCTATAACCACACTATCAGCAATAATTAACGGCAGATCTTGCATAACCGGATCAACGGTGACTTCTACAAATACAAAAATGCTGTCATTTGGTCCAATCTGAAGATCGCTAATGCGGGTTCCCGATCTGCCATCAGCGTTTATACGAAAGTAAGATGACGCCCCCCCTGCCAGTTCAAGGTTTGAAATGCTTATGCGTGAATTGTGCCTGTTATATACTTTAAAGAATCTTGTTGATGATCCAACTGTTGTAAAAACCGTGTCAAAAAGCAACGAATCAGTGTCAAACTCAAGCCGAAGGTTGGGTGATGTATCAAAATCATCCTGCCTGCACGATTGCATTTGCAAAACAAAAAACAAACCTGTTGCCAGTAATCCGATTAAACTAATTTTCCTGATAATCATAAAGATGTATTCTGCTAAAATCAAGTAAATTCAATATTTTATAACTGTTTTGGCAAAAGTTTATTGTCTGCAAAGTTAACAATACCATTGGGCCTGTTTTGTAAAGCAATAAAAAAATGTAACAAAAAATTTGTTACACGTAAATTTAGCTTAATTTTGCAGGCTAAAACGAAATCCTTATCCCCTGACAAAAGAACTAATTAAATGTTAGTTAGCAACTTACCCGGGGACCTGGAAAATTGACATAATAAAACACTTTGCGGAGAAATCCAAACAGTAAGAAAGAAAATCAACGTTAGTAAGAAACTCAACGAATAAATCAAAAAAAATGAAGAAAAACAAAACAACAGATCAAGGCGATAAAAATATTGTAGCAGTAGAAGAAGCACTAAGTAAAAGTGAACAGTTTATTGAACGCAACCAAAACATGCTTATAGGAGCAGTTGTTGTTGTTGTATTGATAATTGGAGCTTACATAGGTTATAGCAGGTTTATCCTGGAGCCTCGCGAAGAAGAGGCCCGTTCGGAAATTTTCATGGCAGAAAAATTCTTTGAACAAGACAGCCTGGAACTTGCCTTGAACGGTGATGGTGCCAACCTTGGTTTTCTGGATATAATTTCTGATTACAGCATGACCAAAACGGCTAACCTTGCGAGATATTATGCCGGAGTTTCTTACCTTAATCTGGGTGAATATGAAAACGCTATTGAACACCTGAAAAAATTCAGAAAAAGAGACAAGTTGCTGGGAGCGATGGCTTACGGAGCTATTGGAGATGCCTATATGCAGCTTAATGATCTTGATAATGCAGTTTCTTATTACAACAGGGCCGCAAAACATGAGCCCAACGAACTTACTTCTCCCCCGTTTCTGATGAAACTCGGAACAGCTTACGAACTAATGGATAAACCATCAGAAGCCTTGAAAGCATACGAAATCATTAAAAATGACTTTCAAAATACCAACGAAGGACGAAATATTGAAAGACATATTGCAAGGGTGCGTGCCGAAAACTAACCCTTCAAAGCAGACTTTTAATCATCATTGATAAAATCTTATAAATCCGAGGAATTAAAAAAGTTTATTATGGCAGATAAAAAGAAAAACCTCTCTGACTACAATATCCATTCTATTCCTGATGGCTTTAATATGAGTTTTGTGATCCTTGTTTCTGAGTGGAATGATGAAATTACTTTTGCTTTGCGCGATGGAGCCATAGAAACACTGAAAAAGCATGGAGTTTTGGAGGAAAATATAACTGTTGATTATGTACCAGGCAGTTTCGAATTGCCACTGGCAGCCAAATTTGCTAGTGAAAGACTATTTTGCAATGCGGTAATATGCCTGGGATGTGTAATACAGGGAGAAACCCGTCATTTCGAATTTATAAATAACGCAGTGGCCAACGGTATTACCAATGTTGGTCTTCAAACTGATGTGCCTGTTATTTTTGGGGTTCTTACTCCTGATAACTGGGAACAGGCCAAAGAAAGAGCAGGTGGAATTCATGGAAATAAAGGAGATGAAGCCGCTATTACAGCCATTAAAATGGTGGCCTTAAAAGATTCCATGATACAAAGAGAAAATGATATTTATGATGATCCGTTTGCCTATAAGAGCGAAATAGATGAAGAATTTGGCGATGGCCCCTTTGATGATGACGAGGATGATTTTGAAGATGATGATCCCAACGACTTTACTAAACTCAATTAAATGGTTCAGCCAGAATAATTAATATCAGGACTGAAAAGAGAAAATCTTTGCTATAAAGGTTTTCTCTTTTTCTTTGGATGTCTTTATTACGTTGTGCACATTTAACCCGTCAGTTAAAACTGACAGCAATTGAATAGATGATTGCGTATAAGCATAAAAAACTTAAAGAAAGATGGAAAAACATAATATGCGTATAATATTTATGGGAACTCCTGATTTTGCCGTTGCTTCTCTAAAAGCCATTTTAAACGAAGGGTATCATATTGCAGCAGTAGTTACCGCCCCCGACAAGCCAGCCGGCAGGGGAAGAAAAATTCAGATCAGCCCCGTAAAAAAATATGCCCTTGCGCATAAATTAAATCTTTTACAACCAGAAAACCTTAAAGACTCAACTTTTAATACCCAACTCCGGGATTTAAAACCCGACGTACAGGTTGTTGTTGCCTTTCGGATGTTACCTGAAGTGGTTTGGGCATTGCCACCCAAAGGCACATTTAACCTACACGCATCGCTACTACCTCAATACAGGGGTGCAGCGCCTATTAACCATGCAGTAATCAATGGTGAAGAAAAATCTGGAGTTACTACCTTCTTGCTTGATAAGGAAATTGATACAGGAAAGATTTTAGCCAGAAAAGAAATTCCTGTTTCCTTTACCGATACAGCCGGAACCCTGCACGACAAGCTTATGAACCTGGGGGCTGATCTGGTAACTGATACACTTGAAATGATAAGGATGAACAAAATTGAGCCCATTAATCAAAAAATGTTACTATCTGAAAATGAAGTGCTTAAAAAAGCACCCAAGATATTTAAAGATGACTGCCGGATAGACTGGAATCAGGATGCAAAGAATATTTATAACTTTATTCGTGGTCTTTCCCCGTTTCCGGGAGCTTTTACTGAGATACAACAAACCCGAAAGGGTCCCATCACCATAAAAATCTATGAAGCATTACCAGTAGTGGAAAAACGTAGCCATAATGCCGGAAAACTTATAACAGATAACAGAACCTTTATCAAAATCACAACGAAAAATGGATTCATTGATATTAAAACGTTACAAATCCCCGGGAAAAAAAGCATGAAAACTGTGGAATTCCTACGCGGATACACTTTTTATGATGCAGAGATAATATAGGCATTCTAATCACATTCTTTCTGAAACAGCAATAAAAACAGGCCTTTCAAGCAAAGTTATTAACAAAACATTCCTTTTTATCAACAAAGCCCATACTTTTCACATATTTAGCTTGTATTTTTTAAGAAATAGCCTATATTTGCAAAGGTTAAAGGACATTTTTAATTTATTAAAGAGAAACTAACTAAAAACGGAAAAAATGAACAAAGCAGAATTAATTGATGCAATGGCATCTCACTCAGGCTTAACAAAAGCTGATGCAAAAAAAGCTCTTGACGCTTTTATTGGTGCAACTACTGAAGCGCTGAAAGCAGGCGATCGCGTTGCTTTGGTTGGATTTGGATCCTTCTCAGTTTCTATGAGAGAAGAACGCAAAGGTAGAAACCCACAAACTGGTAAAGAAATTACTATTCCTGCCAAAAAAGTTGTGAAATTCAAAGCAGGTGCAGAACTTGCTGATGTTGTTAAGTAAGCAGTCATCAAAAAATTATAGAAAACCCTGGAATATGATTCCGGGGTTTTTTTATTTCATACCATTCAACTTGCCATAAATATTGTTCTATGCAACAAAAAAACTTATTTTTGCCCGCATAACTCTTATTATTGCATAGATGAATAATACCAAAAAAAGTAAGAAAGATAAAATTGCTTCGTTTAATGCCAATAGCGTTGGTCATACAGAAGCCAATATTTTCGGATTACCCTTTACCCCCGAAGAAGCTGATGTAGTAATCATTCCTGTTCCCTGGGATGTTACCGTATCCAACCAGGATGGCACATCTTTGGGGCCGCAGAATATTTTTGATCAATCTCCCCAGATAGACCTATTCGATGAAGTAGTTGATGCCCCATGGAAAGCCGGTATTGCTATGGAAGTAATATCTGATCAAACCCTTAAACAGAACAAAAGCCTAAGAAAAAAGGCACAAAAGTATATCCATATACTGGAAGAATACCCGGAGAAAGGAAATACCCAAGAAATGATCAGGATACGTGATGAAATAAACGATGCTTGTAACAATCTGAAAAATGATATTAAAGAAAAAACAGCTCGTTATCTGAAGAAGGGAAAACTGATAGCTCTCATTGGCGGCGATCACAGCACTCCTCTTGGTATGCTCGAAGCAATGGCAGAACAATATTCCGAATTTGGAGTCCTTCAGATTGATGCACATGCTGACCTGCATCCGTCATTCATGGGTTTCGAACACTCTCATGCATCTGTTATTTACAATGCGGCCAAACTTATTCCTATTAAAAGTTTTGCGCAGGTTGGATTACGCGATATTTGCGAAGAAGAAGCTAATTTTATCAAACAAAACAAAGGTAGGTTTTACGGATATTATGCCCGCGAAATCGATAAAAAATTGTTTGAAGGCCAAACCTGGCAATCAGTCTGTAATGAAATAATTAAGAACCTCCCTGAAAAAGTTTACATAACCTTCGATATTGATGGACTGGATCCGTCTCAGTGCCCGGGAACCGGTACACCCGTGCCCGGCGGTTTAACTTACAGCCAGGTGCTCTACCTTTTTGAGCAACTCGTAAATTCGGGCAAAACAATTATTGGGTTCGACCTGGTTGAAACCGGACCAAATCCTATCGATGGTATTGTTGCATGTCGTATTCTATACAAAACCATTGCTCTGATGCTGAAATCAAATAACAGACTATGACAAAGTATTCGAAAGAAACGCGCCGTTATCTGCTGGAAAACCTTCAGAAAATGATAACCGAAGAAAGATGGAACAAGTTTAACGAAGTTCTTAGTAACAGAACACGCCATGTAACCGTGGTACTGGAAGATATTTACCAATCTCATAATGCCAGTGCAGTAATTCGAACCTGCGAGCTTACCGGTATTCAGGACCTTTATGTTATTGAAAATAATAATCCTTACGAGATTAACCCCGATATAGTTGTGGGTTCAAATAAATGGATCAATATTTATAAATACAACCATGCTGATTACAATACCCTTACCTGCTTTAAAAAGTTAAGAAAGAATGGATACAGGATTATTGCTACCAGTCCGCATAAAAATGATTGCCTGCTCGAGGATCTGCCCATTGATCATAAAACTGCCCTTGTTTTTGGTAATGAAGGTTTCGGATTATCGGAACAAGCCCTGGCAGATGCGGATGCTTTTGTAAAAATCCCCATTTATGGATTTACTGAAAGTTACAATATTTCTGTTTCGGTGGCTCTTTGCTTGTATCATCTTGCAGGGCGGTTGAAAGATTCATCTTACCCCTGGCAACTCACTTCCGATGAAAAAGAAGAGTTGCTTTTTGAATATGCCATTAAATCTGTCAGAGAACCGCAAAAGGTATTGAAAACGTTGCTAAGAAGCTATGAGAAACCTTTTCAACAATAAAAAGAGCCAATCAGCTTTAGACGAAGTTAAAAGTAGCTTAAACTGAATCATCTTCGAAAAGTACAATACCCAAAGCATGGCCAGATAATTATTAAATGGCAACAATCATCTGTTTGAATTTTTCTCCCCTCTCTTCAAAATTCTTAAACATATCATAACTGGCAGCAGCCGGAGACAGAAGACAAACTTTACCAGGAAGAGAAACTTCTACGGCCTTTTTAACAGCCGATTCAAAATCGTCAACGAGAATAATGTCAATTTTGCATTTAACAGATGCCTTAGAGAGAAATTCTTTCCTGATTCTTTTGCCTGCCCTTCCTGTAAAAATGATACTTTCAACAGGATTTTCGACCAAATAATCAACAAGTATTGAATAATCAATACCCCTATCAAAGCCACCCAGCAAAAGGGTTCCTACATTCTGAAATGTTTTCAGAGCTTCTATGGTTGCTTCCGGTATAGTGCTTATAGAATCGTTGTAGTAGCGAACACCTCTTAATTCCCTTACAAATTCGAGCCTGTGAGGTAACCCGGAAAAGGATGCTACGGTAGTTCTTATATCATCAGAAGAAACACCCAAAACAAAAGCTGCAGTAACTGCTGCTCCAATGTTTATAAGATTATGATCGCCTTGCAAACGCCTTTCTTTACAAATATCCTCCAGAAAATAAGACTTCTGCCCATGCTCAATATAAAACCCGTCATCTTTACAAAAAACCCTGTTATATTTATTATCTCTGGAATTTAGACCATAAATAGTTGCCGGGGTTCTTATATCCAGGATCAATTGGCTCAATAAATTATTTCCGGCATTAAAGATAAATTTATCACCTTGTTTTTGCCACCGGGCAATATTAAGCTTTGCCTGCTGATATTCTTCAAAAGAGTCATAATGATCCAGGTGATCCTGAAAAATATTGAGCAATACAGCAATACCCGGCGACTGCTTAACAGTATGCAACTGATGGCTACTCATCTCAAAAACAATTGAGGTTTCATCTGTAATTTTATCTAAAAGATCGAAGGGCGGCACGCCAATATTTCCAACAAGTAAAACATTTCGGTTAGCATTTTTAAGAATAGCATAGATTAAACTAACTGTTGTGCTTTTTCCTTTTGTGCCGGTTACGCCTACAATCTGCTCCCTGAAAAGCCTTAAAAAAATCTCGGTTTGAGACAGATAATTGTACTCCTCTGTCACTCCATCTTCTTTTAACGATTTAAGAGATACACCGGGCGATTTGATGATCAAATCTGCTTCTTTCAAGCCAGATGTATAATGTTTGCCACAAAAGAACACCACATTCTCTTTTTGGTCGAATTCTTTTTGAAAATTATTTTCTGTCTGGTCGTTTACATCAGCAATAATAATCTTATTGCCAGGCAAATATCTTCTCAAGGCGCCAAAAGTAGATTTCCCTTCCCGCCCAAAACCCAACAAACAAATGCTTTGCCGGCCAAAAAAACCGTTGAAGAATTTTTCTATCATAAAATATCTTATCGGGAAGTAATTTCTATGCCAAGCTTATCTTTTAACAACTTTTCAAATTGATCATGAAGGTTATGACACTCATTCCAGCTAATTAACTGATTAGGAAGCCCGGTAAACATAATATTTTCAGTAACTTTTTGATGATGTTTAAGTAATGCAGGTAATTCCTTTCCTGCATATTTTGAAGCCAGATACCCCAGGGCTGAATTCACCTCGTCGATGGTACCAATACATTCGAAGGGCTTTTCTGGTGCGATTCCGGTAAGCTGGTCAAGCAAAGGAATCAGAGTTTTTTTTTCAAGTAAATTTTCGCCAAAAATGGAAACAAGGATTTCAGTCGTTAAAAATGGGGATAACATTATGTAAGTAAATAAGCACTTTGAACATTTACAACACCAAGAATTGGTTTTGCTGCCTACATTGCACGATCTGAAAATCTTAAAATAACCGGGATTCTGAGAAAAAAGCGAAGCGATCTGTAATTCATTTAAGGGCCGTAACAGGCTAAAATAGTATAAATCTCTGGTTATGAAATTAACTATATACTTACGGAAGCTGTTTTCAAAATCAAATGATTTGGAATACTGATGATTTATATTTGTACCTGGAATAGTAGCTTCATTGGCGCTGGATTCATTTGATAATGCGATATAGCGATAACCATATAAAGAAGCAACAAAGGAACTGACAAAAGCTATCAGAGCCGAGAAAGGAGTATGCCCGTTAAGAAAACCCTTGTTGTTTAAGGTGATTAATAATGGATCAAGAATCCGCTCAACTTTCACGAAATTATTTTCCAGACCAGCGATCTTAACTGATTCTACTGTAGCCATACCAGGATTGATAGCAAAAGCCATTTGGCCTTCGGAAAAACCCGATAGAACGCTCAATGTTGCCAGAGAATCTTTTCCCCCGCCAACCGGAACCAAAACTCCGTTTCCTGAATCAAGCGAAAAATTCCGACCTACCAGTTTCGACATTTTTTCAAACTCAAAAGTTAGCAAAGAGTTTTCTTCAACGTCAATGCCATTCAGGTAAAAAAACTCACTCAGGCCCAAAAAATAAAGCTTTCGCCACCAATCCTGTTGAAATGCTTTTATCCGAAAAGGCTTTATCAATATTCTGGGAGAACAAGTCAACTTCCAATAGCTGATTAACTCAACCATACCAATATGAAAAATCATACTATCGATAAAAGAAATATTGAAAGAATCAAGATTGTGATCTGCAAGGGGAATTTCATATTTCGGGAAGAAATCATACTTCCCTGAAATGTTAAAATGATAGGTTATAGACAGTATGCTATTTTGAGCCTGCCAATGAAAACCCTCGTAAGTTATTAAAGGATAATTCTTTCTGAGCTTTTTAAAGGTGTTGGAATTGTTGCCTTGCATAAGTTCCAGATTATGAACAATGGTAAACTTAATCTTGTTGTAAGGTTATAAATTTAGCAAAGATAGAATTTTAATTTTTTTCACAGATTGGAATCTGTTCTAATTATTTCCTGTATTAACAAAAAATATTTTTAATGAACCGCAAATTACAACCATTGCAAGGCAGGCTTCTGATAAGCGAACCTTCACTGAGAGACTTCTACTTCAGTAAGAGTGTTGTATTGCTTGTGGAGCATACTACCGAAGAAGGCACTTTTGGACTTATCGTTAATAAACCCATACACCTTAAGTTAAATGAAGTGGTAAAAGATTTCCCTGAAATAGATTTCCCCCTTTATCTTGGCGGCCCCGTTCATCCGGAAAGGCTCTTTTATATTCATACGCTGGGCGACCAGATTCCTGGCAGCATCAATATTTTTGGAGATCTTTATTGGGGAGGAGAAATAAAAAAAATAATGGAATTGATAGATCTCAAACTCGTTAGCCCTTCTCAGGTAAGATTTTTTATTGGTTACTCAGGATGGGATGCAGGCCAACTGAATAAAGAAATGGGCGAAAACTCATGGATTGTTACCCAGGCAACTCAAAATTGTGTTTTGGCAGACAATGCTGAAACCCTTTGGGCCAATACACTCAAAAAATTGGGTAATGATTATGCCATATGGGCAAACTTTCCCACAGATCCGATACTTAATTAATTTGCCTTTATTGCCTTATTCTTCTGCTATTTTTACCAGATCATCTGCCAGCAAAGCATCAGGATTTTGTCTGTCAACATCATGTTGCGATGAAAAAAGTATACGGCCATCCTTAACAGAAACAATAAATTTCCAACACTTCCCCCTTCCGCTTCGGGTAGTATCTTCGGGGCCTATTTTATGCAAAATGGCCACATCTTCACGATCGTTATAAATAGCTTCTTCTATTTCATCGCGGGTTACAATCTTTACTATAAAAGGATAAAATTCACGTATTTTATCAGGAGTATTGACATTTTCTGCCAATTCTTCTTCCAAAAGCCACAATTCCATCGCGTGAACTTCTTTATTTTGCACGTTCCACACGTTACTCAATCGCATACGGGGTGTGGTGGCCTGCATTTGAACGTAGGTTTGCATAAATTTCACAAACACTCCCATTTTATATAAATAATTGAAGTCATCTGCATCAAGGTATGACAGGGGAACAGAAGCCAGGTCTGGCATTTTCTCAAATTCGCGTTTTTTATCTCCCATTACGAAGTTGATAAACTCATAGGTCTGATCGAGGTTATTTTGCTTAATATTGGCAAAGATCATAAACGAAGCATCTTCATTGGTACGCATTCGCTGAAATTCGGAATAGCTAATAAATTTAAATTCTGTAATATTCCAGTGTTTTTCCATTGCCTTTTTCATTGTACTATTATAAAGAGAAAATGGATCACGATCTTCAACCACATAGGTGGTACTGTAAAAAAACTTTTCGTAATGTTTTTTACGTGCAGGTCGAACCTGGGCAAATGTTTCCAGTAAAAGAATGGATAAAAACGTGAAAAGAATCATTTTTTGCATCATACAAACATTTAATTGATATAAGAAGGCTTGATAATCTAAGCCCGATTTTTTTTAAGAGATAAAAATAAACAATCCCCTAAAGCCGATTATACGTGAAACACCAATCAATAAAATAAAGTGCCAGCACGGCATTATGAGCCAAAAACAAGGCTTATTACATGTTCTGTTCTCACATTTTCTCCCTTTATAATGCATTTAGCCTGAGAATAATAGGGTTCCCGGTCAGCAATTTTTGTTTCTATATAGGCCAAAAGTTCTTCATGATTAAGCCCTGCAACTAATGGCCTGATTACCCGGGCATTAATCAATCGATTGGCTAAAACAGGCGGATTTAATTTCAAATAAACAGTAATGCCCTTCTTATTCATCAATTCCATATTTCGCCCATGACATGGAGCCCCGCCTCCTGTAGCTACAACTAAATTTATTGTAATATCAACAGTTTCAAGAAATTGTTCTTCCTGATCTCGAAACCATGGTTCTCCTCTTTTAGCAAATATTTCCTGAACCGTCATTCCGTTTTTCTCTTCAATAAAATGATCCATATCTATGAATTCATACTGAAGTTTTTTAGCCAATCTCTTACCCAGGGTGCTTTTGCCACTGCCCATAAATCCAATCAGGAAAATTATCATAATTAGTTCTGGTTTATCATTTGATCAAAAATACACTTTCAAAAGTACAGTTAAAATGTATGGGGTTAAAAAAATAATGCTTTCGGATTCTACAAGTCCCAATTTAATCCTTCTAAAATTAAAGAATAAAATTAATTTTGCCACCATGAAAATATTAACCGTTATAGGGGCACGCCCACAGTTTATTAAAGCAGCCGCAGTAAGCAGAGCCATAGCCGCTACCAATAATCTTGAAGAAATAATTGTGCATACAGGCCAACATTTCGATGAGAATATGAGCAAAGTTTTCTTCGACGAACTTAACATACCCATTCCAACCTATAATCTTGATATAAACAGTGTGGGACATGGAGCTATGACGGGCCGAATGCTGGAAAAAATTGAAGAACTATTGTTAAAGGAAAAGCCTGATTTGCTCATGGTTTACGGTGATACCAACTCAACCCTTGCCGGTGCCCTGGCAGCAGCTAAACTCCATATACCGGTAGCTCATGTAGAAGCGGGATTGCGCTCTTTTAACATGCAAATGCCTGAAGAAGTGAACAGAATCCTTACCGACCGAATAAGCAACCTGCTTTTTTGCCCCACTACGGATGCCATAAATAATCTTGAAAAAGAAGGTTTTAGTAATTTCGACTGTATGATCATAAAAACCGGGGATGTAATGTACGATGCGGCCCGTTATTATCAACCCAGGGCTACCCAACCTACGGATGAAATTCCTGAAAAGTTCATTCTTACCACCATTCACCGGGCTGAAAATACAGATCAATCAGAGCGGCTAAAAGCCATTTTTGATGCATTGCAGGAAATTGCCAAAGACATTCCTGTTGTTTTACCCCTTCACCCAAGAACCCGCAATATTCTGGCAAAATCAGGTCTGGATAAAAGTCTGAAAAACATTTTCTTCATTCCGCCGGTGGGTTACCTGCAAATGATCTGGTTGCTGCAAAACTGTGAGATGGTGATGACCGATTCCGGAGGATTGCAAAAAGAAGCCTACTTTTTCGAGAAGCCCTGCATAACGCTGCGGGATCAAACAGAATGGACCGAATTGACCCGGGCAGGAGTAAATCATTTGGGCGGTGCTGACAAAGAAATGATTATCAAGGCTTTCAAGCACTTTAAAGGTAGTAAAACTGTTTTTCCAAAAGAATTGTATGGCGATGGGAAAGCATCAGAAAAAATTACGAAAAGTATAGTAGATTATCTGAAATCGATTTAAGATCGCCCTACCTTTCTGACCACCTTGCGAAAGACTACCGGAAGCCTTCTGCCAAAGAGCAAGGCAGACACAATACATATCAGTGAAAAAGCAAACACCGTGTAAGGCACCCCAATGAACTCGGCAACCCAACCGGCTGCCAGACTTCCCAACGGGGTAATTCCCATAAAAGAGAGGCTGTAAAGAGCCACTACCCTACCCCGTTTGTCTTCATCGGCTATGGTTTGAATAAGGGCGTTTGTACTGTTGAAATGCACTATCATTCCAAAACCTGTAATGGCCATCATAATAAAAGAAAGGATTGTGTAAGAAGAAAGGGCAAAAATCCCAAGCCCGACAGCAAAAACAAGCGCCGTTCGGAAAACCGCTACAGGAATAATATGAACATACTTTCGCGAAGCAAGGTAAAAAGCACCGGTTAAAGCACCAAAACCCAATGCACCGGTAAGCAATCCAAGCAATTCAGAACCCCCTTTCAACACATCGGCAGCAAAAACCGGAAGTAAAGCCTGAAATGGCAAACCAAAGAAACTGCTCATGGCAACCAAAACCAAAAGATAACGGATAGATTTTTCATTGAGGGCATAATTAATTCCTTCCCGCAGTTCACGAAATACAGATGATTTTTTTAAACGGGGTTTTTGCGGGCCTATTTTCATGGCCGATAAACTTGCTAAAACAGCTAAAAAGCTAACACCGTTAATAAAAAAGCACCACCCCTCTCCTACCCATGCAATCAAAACCCCACCAATGGGTGGGCCAATAAAGCGGGCAAGATTGTATAGGGAAGAATTCAGCGCTATGGCATTGCCCAGGTCCTGCTTTTCTGTGATCATGTCCGGCACAAAAGAATTACGAAAAGGGGTATCAAAGGCCAGAATTACACCATTTACTGCCGCCAGAATTATGATAACAGGTATGGTGATGAAATTATAAAGAACCAGGAAAGCGAGAACAAAAGCCACTACCATGGCGGCTGCCTGAGAAATAATCAACACCTTTCTGCGGTTAAACCGATCGGCCAGAACCCCGGCAAATGGCATGATAAACAAGGATGGAATTTGCTGAGCAAAAGCCACTGTACCCAGCAATAGGGCCGATCCGGTAAGCCTGTACAACAACCAGCCCATGGCAATATTCTGCACCCAAACACCAATTAGAGAAATGCTTTGGCCGTAATAAAACAAACGGTAGTTGGGGTAACGAAATGCCCTGAATATGGTTTTCAATGTACCATGCGGAATGCTAATGCCTCTGAAAATAATCAAAACAGTATTTTTTTGCCGCGCAAACCTACATATTTTTTCTTAACCGGCAACAAATGAATAGGTATAAAGTGGGTGAAAGGAACATATAAAGCATGTAACAACTTTTAATCGATGTTACATTACTTTTTAATTGATTATCAACAACCTTTAGCTAAGTAAAATATACGTTTTAAAAATGAATCATTTTTTTTGATAATATTTCTTGGTACTAATTAATCATTTCGTAATTTTGCGAAATACTTAATTGCCTGTTTTTAAATAATAAACTTTATGAATATAAAAATACTGGGCACAGGATGCCAAAAGTGCAAAACCCTTGAAAAAGCCACAACTGAAGTAGTTAGCGAAAATAACTTCGATGCTGAAATCACCAAGGTTGAAGATATTGTGGACATCATGAACTACGGTATACTGGCTACCCCCGGGCTGGTAATCAACGAAAAAGTGGTGATCAGCGGCCGGGTACCATCAAAAGACGAAATTAAAAAGCATATTGAAAAGGCAATAAATGGATAAAAAAATTGAAATACCTGACGATGTAAAGCAGATCGCTGATTTTGCCAAAGCCATGAGCCATCCGGTTCGGGTTTATATTCTTAAGAAACTCTCGAGCAGAAATTCCTGCTGCTATAGCGGCGATTTGGTTGACGAGTTGCCCATTGGTCGCTCTGCACTATCGCAGCACCTGAAAGAATTGAAACATGCAGGATTAATCCAGGGTGAAATTGAAGCACCCTTTATTAAATACTGCATCAACAAAGAAAACTGGGGAAAGCTTAAAACCGCTTTCTCAGAATATTTATTCAATGAAGTAGATGACATAATACTTAAACACTAAAACCTATGAAGAACCTTATGATTTTAGGGCTTTTGAGCCTTGTACTTTTCTCGTGTGGCCAAACCACCGGCAGTAAGGAAACCAACACAGAGCAAACTACTTTAATTGCATCGAATGATGCCAAAGTAAAAGTTTATTATTTTCATGGAAAACAACGCTGTGTTACCTGCGTTACTGCACAGCAGGTAGCCGAAGAAGCTATAAAAGAAAACTTTGCTGACAACCCCGATGTGGCTTTTATTGAAATAGATGTTTCAGAACCGGGAAATGAAGAACTGGCAGAGAAATATGAAGCCGTTTTCAGCACCCTGATTATTGCCAACGATTCGCAATACAAAGATGTTACTAAGGAGTGCTTTGCTCTGGCAAAAGGGAATCCGGCTGATTTAAAAGCGCTGATTGTAAAAGAAACCAACGCGTTTCTTTCTTTATAGTACAACTATCTCATGAATCTTCCCTGATTTCAGAAAACTGTTTTCAGGGAAGATTTCTCAAACTAACCCAATGGAATATTTACACCAACTGGCCAGCAGTACTGAATTTCCGCTACTGGCAGCCTTTTTGCTGGGTATTTTAACCGCCATAAGCCCCTGTCCGCTGGCCACCAACATTTCAGCAATCGGGTTTATCAGCAAGGATGTTACCAACCGTAGAAAAGTATTTCTCAGCGGACTGGTTTACACCCTGGGAAGAACCATATCCTACACCGTATTGGGCACCATTCTTATCGTAACCCTTAAAGAAGGTGCCAGCATTTATAAAATACAGAAAGCCATCAGCACTTATGGTGAGATGGCCATTGGCCCATTTTTAATCCTGATAGGTATTTTTATGCTCGATATCATCAAAATCAACCTCCCATTTTTTAACCGTTGGTCGGTAAACATGGAAAACCGCACAACCAAAGGAAGTCTTTGGAGTTCTTTGATGCTGGGAATTGTATTCGCATTGGCATTTTGCCCTTACAGCGGGGTTTTGTTTTTTGGCGGATTGATGCCATTATCCGTTTCGTCATCCATAGGCTACTCACTGCCACTTGTATTCGCTTTTGCTACCGGCCTACCGGTTATTATTTTCGCCTGGATACTGGCTTTCAGTGTTTCCGGACTCGGATCTTTTTACAACAAAGTGAAAACTTTCGAGTTCTGGTTCAGACGGGTAGTAGCTGTGGTATTTATCATTGTAGGCCTATACTATGTATGGCTGGTATACATCAAATAAAAAAATTTAAACAATCATTTCGTCATTTTCCGAAATACTAAAATATATTTATGGAAACAAAAAAAGAGTTTAAGATATTGTTTTGGATTGCTTTGCTTTTTGGGGTAGCGTTTTTTATGCCCATTGAGAGTGCAAGGTTTATGACCGCTGTAGATGCTACCTTCGATCTGGTAAAATGGTATGCTCGCGAGCATGTTGTTTTATGTCTGTTGCCTGCTTTTTTTATTGCCGGGGTTATTTCGGTATTTGTGAGCCAGGGATCTGTATTGAAATATTTTGGTGCCAATGCAAAAAAATGGCTTGCTTATACGGTAGCATCCGTTTCAGGAACCATTCTCGCCGTTTGCAGTTGTACCATCTTACCCTTGTTTTCCAGTATCCACAAGCGAGGGGCTGGCTTAGGGCCCGCAGTTGCTTTTCTCTACTCCGGACCGGCCATCAATATTCTGGCTATCATTCTTACTGCCCGTATCCTGGGGTTTGAGATGGGTGTAGCCAGGGTTATTGGTGCTGTTTCGTTTAGTGTAATTATCGGAATTGTTATGTCGCTTATCTATCGAAAAGAGGAAAAAGCAAAACGAGAAGAACAAATGAATATTCAGGTACCACCTGAAAAACGACCCATGTGGCAAACTTCCTTTCACTTCTTCACCCTGGTTTTGATCCTTGTTTTTGCCAATTGGGGCAGTCCTTCAAGCGATGATACTTCCAGTGCATGGTATTATATATGGGCCTACAAATGGTATATTACAGGTGCTTTCGGTCTGCTGCTCGCGTATTCACTAATCTTTATCCTGAAGATAAAATGGCAATGGGTGCTCGGCGCTGTGGTTGTTACTGCTATTTCTGCTTTGCTGGCATTCAATTTTATTCCAGATGCCAAACTGGCTCCCATAGTTCCGATGTTGGTGGGGATTATCTCCCTGACTATTATTACCCTTTATGATAAAAGAGATGATGAGAACCGCGAATGGACCCTTTCAGCCTGGGGATTTACCAAGCAGATCATGCCATTGCTTGCAGTAGGTGTGGTAACTGCAGGCTTTCTCCTGGGTTCAACCCACGACGACGTTGCCATCCCCGGCATTATTCCCAACGAATGGATCGCATGGCTGGTAGGCGGCAACTCCGTTTTTGCCAACTTCTTTGCTTCCATAGTAGGAGCTTTTATGTATTTCGCCACCCTTACCGAAGTGCCTATCTTGCAGGGATTAATTGCATCCGGTATGGGCAAAGGTCCGGCATTGGCGCTTCTACTGGCAGGGCCATCACTGTCACTTCCCAATATGCTGGTAATACGTGGCGTGATGGGAACCCAGAAAACACTGGTGTATATAGGCCTTGTGGTGATAATGGCCACAATATCCGGGTTAATTTATGGCAGCTTTTTTTAATCATGCAAAAAAACACATACCTTACAAACCTTATCCTATCAAATTGATCATCTAAAACTTTTCTCCAATGACAACAACAGAAAAACCCCAATTACAGGACTTCCACATAGAGGGTGTAAAACACATTGTGCCCGAAATGGCCTATGAAGCCATCAAAAACAATCAGGCTATACTGATAGATGTAAGAGAAGCCGATGAAGTGAAACTGGAAAGCATTTCCATGGACAATGTGTTGAATCATCCTATGACGAAAATCATGGAACGATTGCCTTACATTGCTAAAGACCAGAATATTATACTGGCCTGCCCCGGTGGTATAAGAAGTTCTAAAGTAGCCAATCTGCTAAACATACAAGGTTATCCCGCCGTGGCCAATCTGGATGGCGGCTTCACCATGTGGAAGGCAAAAGGCCTGCCCTGGGAATCCAATCTTGCTACTGGCTCGGGATGTGGCTGTGGCTGCTCTACTTCCAAAACAACAGGTAACGAAAGTTGCTGTTAGCTTTTAATGATAAAACTCAAAAGACAATTTTACTCGTTTAACCAATACATAAATTTCGGAACCCATGAAAAAAATTATAGCAATTTGTGTTTTGATTTTAACAATCAATCAATTACAGGCTCAATCGGTTCAGGAAATCGATTCTCAGGAAGCTTTTGAATTATTGAAGAGCTTCGACCACCAAACCGGAGTGCTGATTGATGGCCGCGACAGTACCATGTTTACATCCGGGCATATTGAAAAAGCCATCCTTATCAATGCTTTTAAGGAAACTCTTGAAGAAAATCTGATCCCCTACCTTACCAAAGAAAAAATAATGGTCATTTGCACCACCAACCGTCGCACCAACACCATCATTGAAAAACTAAAAGAGCTCGGTTATAAAGGTGAGATTTTTGGGGTCATGGATGGGTTAACTGGCTGGAAGGAAAATAACCTACCTTTAAAATATTAACGGTTAAAAATGCTACCATGGGAAATTTGTTTGAAAAAACTGGAATGGTCATAAAAGGTTTACTTGTGTTAACCCCTCGTGAAACTTATCAACTAACACAACAAGGGGATTACCTGATAGATTTAAGAGACCTGGATTTTTCGGATTTTAAAGCGTTTGAAACCGCAAATGTTCTTAGCATACCCTCCGAAATCTTTGATAAGGAAATCAATAATCTTAATAAGGAAAATTTTTACATCCTTGCCGATTCATCAGGTTTGAAAAGCCATTATTTTGCAAAGAAAATGCAAAATAATGGCTTTTTGCATGTATCCAGCCTGGCCGGTGGTTTCGTAGAATGGGAACGCGACGGATTACCTGTGCGAACAGATGTAAACGAGCGGCTTTCCGGATCTTGTGCATGCCAGCTGAAGGCGAGGGAGCGGGGGAAGAAATAGCAATATGGGTTATTGAATTTTTTCAACAACTGTCATTGGTTGATAATGCTTGTTTAGAAGGATTTTGTCAGGTTTACAAATGTATTCGACTTAATGTACAGGGAACCAATAAAAAAGATACGCTCAAATTATAGTATTTGTTCCCTATTACAAAAGCGACAGAAACTTTACTTAGAATCAGCTTTGCGGTAAATGTATCAATGTTACCGGAAAATAAAGATTTTTTATAATACAAATCTAAAACCATAAATATGACAGTAAAAAAATTTGATGCAATCATTGTGGGTTCTGGTCAGGCCGGAACTCCTCTGGCCTTTAAATTGGCCGCCAAAGGGAAAAAAGTAGCTTTTATTGAAAAAGAACATTGGGGAGGTACCTGCCTGAACGTGGGATGCACGCCAACAAAAGCTTACGTTGCCAGTGCCAGGAGAATGTGGGATGCCCAACATGGAGAAGAATTGGGAGTTTCTATTCCTGCGGGTGCAAGAATAAATTTGCCCAAAGTGAAAGAAAGGAAAGATGCCCTGATCCGGAAATCTTCTGAAGGAATTGCATCCAGCCTGCAGAGCAATGAAAATATTACTTCCTATAAAGGGAAAGCCTCATTTACCGGGTTTAAATCCCTGGAAGTGAATGGTGAGCAGCTTCAGGCAGATCATATTTTTATCAATACTGGCGCCAGGCCTTTAATTCCTGATGGATTTAAGGACGTAAAACATCTTACCAACCAATCCATCCTGGAACTTACTGAACTTCCTGAGCATCTTATC
>JAABRR010000030.1 GCA_011390785.1 Sphingobacteriia bacterium | reverse complement strand
TGCCATTGAGTGGTTGGTTAATTGCGGGCAAATTCATAAGGTATTTCGCACTACAAAACCGGCAATTCCATTAAAAGCCTACGAAGACAGGAGTGCTTTTAAAATATTTCTGGTTGATGTAGGACTGCTGGGTGCAATGGGCAGTATTGATGCAAAAACCATACTGGAGGGCAATGCCATTTTCAGTGAATTTAAGGGAGCAATTACAGAACAATTTGTTTTACAACAACTTGTAAATGACAGGGAGAATGCAATTTATTATTGGACAGCAGAACGTTCAACTGCCGAGCTCGACTTCCTGGTTCAGAATAACGGAATAGTAATACCTATTGAAGTTAAGGCCGAAGAAAACCTGCAGGCTAAAAGTTTAAAAGTTTTTCATGAGAAGTATAATCTTCAAAGGTGTGTCCGGGCATCCATGTCAAACCATCGCGAACAGGATTGGCTGGTGAATATACCTCTCTACGCAATCAGTGAACTAACAAAAGTTTAACGTTTAGTATTCGTGTTTAGAGTTTGATTTTATCGGTGATGTCCGGAAGTGACGGGGCCACTCTCAGTGACCCCGCCACTGTTTATTGCTAACCCGCTAACAGCCAATGGCCACATGCACATTCGTAATTCGTAATTTTTAATTCTTAATTCCTGCAATTCTGTTATCTTTACAAATTAAAAGTTGAACTTTAAATTTGTAAAGAATGATTGATCGGAAACTAACCAGCAGGATACACTATTTTTTGGATAAGTATCCTGTGGTTACCGTTACTGGCCCCAGGCAATCGGGCAAATCTACCTTACTTAAGAATACCTTCAGTGATTACACTTATCTTTCACTCGAAGACCCAGATGTACTCCTGCTTGCCCAGGAAGATCCCCGTCTTTTTCTGAAACAATACCCCGCTAAGGTAATTATTGATGAAGCTCAACGTTTTCCTGATCTGTTTTCCTGGCTGCAAACCCATGTTGATGCTGTAGGCAAAACTGGTATGTACATTTTGTCAGGATCGCATAATTTTTTATTAATGGAACGCATAAGTCAATCGCTTGCTGGTCGGACTGCTGTGTTGAAATTGCTTCCGTTCTCATTGAAAGAGCTTACCAACGCCAGGATTAACCCTGATGAGCCAGATGAGGCTATCTTCAATGGATTCTATCCCAGGCTACATGATAAAAACCTTAAGCCGGCTGAATTTTATCCATTTTATATTCAAACGTATGTTGAAAGAGATGTGCGCCAATTGGTGAATATTTCAGACACATCAAAATTTATAAAGTTTGTAAAGCTTTGTGCCGGGCGTATCGGGCAATTACTGAATCTTTCGTCACTGGGTACCGAATGTGGCATAAGTCAGCCTACAGCGCAGTCATGGATATCTGTTCTGGAGAGCAGTTATATTGTTTATTTGTTGAAACCTTTTCATCAAAATTTCAATAAACGGCTGGTAAAAACGCCTAAATTATACTTTCACGATGTTGGTCTTGCCTGTTCATTACTGGGCATAAGCCAAAAGGAGCAAATCTTCAGTCATTATCAAAGAGGAGCCTTATTTGAAAATCTCATCATTTCAGAGTATTTAAAAATGCAATATAATCAGGCGAAAGAACCTGCTTTATATTTCTGGAGGGATAATACCGGAAATGAAACTGACCTGATAGTTGAGCAGAATGGTCGGGTGTACGTATGGGAAATAAAATCGGGTAACACATACCATAGCGATCATTTTAAGGGTTTGCGTTTCTGGGAGAAAGCTACTGGTAAATTTCCGGATGGAGGGGTTATCTACGGTGGTGAAAAAGACCTTTCAACAAAGCACGGGCAGCTTTTGTCGTGGAAAAACTGGTGTAATGATTAGAGATTTGAAAAAACTGAATAATTAGTAATCCAGAAAACCAGAACAAAGGATCTCGCTGTAAATAAGCGAGACATGGCAATCAATAAAAAAGCTTTCGTTGTAAACGAACATTAGTTATCTTTGCCAACAAATACTTTATGCAATGCTTTCAAAAGTAGTTATTGAACAGGTTATAGATTCTCAGCTGGAAAGACTCAAATCAATGGATATGGGTTTGGAGAGAAGAATTTCAGGATACGAACAATTACGCACACATGCATTTATAGTAACCGGCATAAGAAGATGTGGCAAGAGCACTCTTTTACAGCAAATAAACCGGTCGGTTGATGGTTTAAGTATCTATCTGAACTTTGAAGACCCCCGTTTAGCCGGGTTTGACCTTAGTGATTTTAACCGGCTCTATGATATAGCTCAACAAAAGAAAATCAATATATATTTTCTGGACGAGGTACAACTCGTTGACAAATGGGAAAGTTTTGTACGATTTCGGCTGGATGAACATGACAGGGTTTTTATTTCAGGTTCCAATTCATTCATGTTGAGCAGAGAACTGGGTTCCAAACTAACAGGGCGGCATATATCCAGGGAGTTATTTCCATTTTCTTATGCTGAGTTTCTGACATATAACCATACTGATGCCAATGCAAACTCTTCTATGGAGTATATGCTTGGGGGCGGCTTCCCTGAATTCGTGAAGACCAAACAACAGGAAATCCTTATGCAATGCTTTAATGACATCATTTCAAGGGACATTGTATTGAGATACAACATCAAAAACACTTTGCTGCTAAAGCAACTGGGTGTCTGGCTGGTATCCAATGTGGGGAAATCAGTGTCGGGAAACAGCTTAAAAAAAATGTTTGGTATAGCATCATCTTCGAGCATTATGGAGTATCTGTCTTTTTTCGCTGATGCTTATATGTTTTTCTATGTGCCCAAATTTAGTTATTCACAGAAAGTACAATTGGTGAATCCCAAAAAAGTATATTGCAACGACAATGGATTTATTACCACCAATTCAGTATCGTTTTCAGGAGATTTGGGCAGACTTCTTGAAAATATGGTCTATATGCAATTGCGCAGATCATCAGCTGATATCTTTTACTTTAATGAAGGAAAGGAATGCGATTTTATTATTTTCTCAAACGGTAAAGTCAAAGGAATTTTTCAGGCATGCTATCAGCTTGATCAAAACAATATGGACAGAGAAATCGCCGGTGCAATGCAGGCGATGGAGTTCTTCAATCATCATGAGTCGATAATTGTAACCCACAACCAGTCTGATACCTTTACCATCAAAGATAAAACCATTAGTGTTGTTCCATTTTTTCGTTGGGCAGGGCAGAATGATGAATGATGAATGAAGAATGAAGAATTCTGCTTTTATGGGTCCACAAACCGAATAAAACTTTTCTCCATCCAACCACCCAAAGGATTTACGAACACTTTCCTTTCCCGAAGGACTTCCCATTCCCGAAAAAAAATCGGGACAGGCTGTTAGAAGGAAATGGAAGCGTCCGGTTAATAATTTAGGCCATAGTCTGAATATAGAGAACTGGAAAGGGGGAGAAGGGGATCAGATCAGAAGGTCAAGTCGGTCAGTATGTGCGAATTTGGCTGAAGCCTTCAGAACCGAGCCATGACAAAAACTTTAACACACACGCGGATGATTATAATTCGTAGTACGGTAAAACACCCAGCCAGTATATCGTTGGCGATTTATCCCGCTTTTCGCGGGAGCTCTCTCGTCATAAAAGACGAGACAAGCTATCTGACCTATTGAATCAAATAATGAACAGATGAAAAAGAAAATATCCTAAACATTTTGTTTCAAAACAAACCGATTCCGAATCTGAAGCAGCAGAAACACAGGTCTGGCTGGATTTTGCCCTTGTATTTAATTACATCGATCAGGAAACTTATACACGATTAGATGCAAGCTGTAATAGCATAATTGGTATGCTCGTCACCATGTCCAACCAACCCGAAAAATGGACCTAACCTCCCTCAACTCCCCGCGTCCCCAGTCCCCGCGTCCCCCCAGTCCTTCCCGATCTTCGCGCCACCCTTCCCGATCTTTGCGTGCAGTAAATTCCGGCTTCCAAACCTTCCACCTACCGGCTTCCATCTAAATATCCGTAACCTATCAAATAAATGAGTACTAAGGGGTGTAAAACAGAATTACTTTTTTGAAGCATTTCAATAATAATCTTTAAACCAATTTGCAAAACGTTGAAGCCCTGTCTCAAGATTAACCCTGGGTTGATAGTTAATGTAATCACTTATCTTTTTAACCGATGCATAGGTTTCATAAACGTCACCTGCCTGCATAGGTTTGAAAGATTTTATGGACTTTTTCCCGAGTTTATCTTCCAAAATATTTATAAACTCCAACAAGTTGACTGGTATTGAATTCCCAATATTAAAAATATTATACGGCGGCTCCTTACCTGAAGGCTTTTTCAGTAACCCACAAATCCCATCCACCACATCATCAATATAAGTAAAATCTCTTCTAAGATTACCATTGTTGTAAACATCAATGGGTTTACCATCTAAAATTGCTTTTGCAAACTTAAAATAGGCCATATCTGGTCTGCCCCACGGGCCATAAACAGTGAAAAATCGTAAGCCTGTAATTGGTATATTATACAAATGACTATACGTATAGGCCATTAATTCATTAGCTTTCTTTGTAGCAGCATACAGACTTACTGGTTTATCTACAACATCTGTTTCATCAAAAGGGATTTTATTACTGTTTCCATAAACGCTGGAGGAGCTGGCAAAGATCATATGTTTTGGTGGATGATTTCTGCATGCTTCCAGAATAGGCAGAAATCCTTCGATGTTACTTAGCGTATAGGAGTAAGGGTTGTCAATACTGTGTCTTACACCTGCCTGTGCTGCAAGATGGATTACAAAATCAAATTTATTGTCTTCAAAAAGACCTTCAATGGCCCTTCTGTCATAAGTGCTAAACTGGTAGAATTGAAAATTTTCATTGTTTTCCCCTTTTCTCCAACCAAGTTCAGCCAACCGATCTTTTTTTAGATCAACTGAATAGTAGTCGTTAAGCTCATCAATTCCAATCACCTGATAATTCTCACCCAATAACCGCCTGGTCAGATGAAATCCAATAAAACCAGCTGCGCCTGTTATTAAAACTTTATCCATCTGTTTATAATTTGATTAAATAGGTCAGATAGCTTGTCTCGTCTTTTATGACGAGAGAGCTCCCGCGAAAAGCGGGATAAATCGCCAACAAAACTCTGAATGCATGTTTTACCATGCTGCGATTTATAATCATCCGTATATGTTTCAAAATTTTTGTCACGGCTCGGTTCATCTTAGTTTTTCGGCAAAAGTAATAAAATCTCAGAGCAGATGTTATTAAAATTAACTGGAATTGAAAGCCATAGCCTTCGATTATGCTCATTCCGGCCCTTACAGCCTGGAGCTTCCACCTTCCAGCTTCAAACTTCATTTATACCCCGCGTCTCGCTGTCTCCGCGGTCCATATAATACTCTGTGTCCTTTGCGCCTCCTTTGCCCCTTTGCGTGAAACATGAAATCTCTTCAAATTATTGGACACGGAGCCAAACACTCAACCATTCTCAAACAAATTCGAAATAAATCCGGAATTATGTGGAGTTAGAGTCCACATAATTCCATATTTTTACGAAATGATTATTCGAACAGCAGAAAAAAGACTGATTCATTTATGCAAAAAGTTCAAGGTTCTGGCAGTAACAGGGCCCTGGCAATCGGGTAAAACATCAGGTAAATGAGCAAAATGATATTCAGGTCTATTATTGACGCGATAAAACAGGCAGAGAGATGGATATCAGTGTAGAAACCCCCCCGTCCCCAACTCCCCAACTCCCCAAGTTCTTCCCGATCTTCGCGCCACACTTCGCGATCTTTGCGTGAGGTAAATTCCGGCTCCCCCTGTCTCTGCGGTTCCTTTTCAATGATTTAGCAAACAACAACTAACTTTGCTGTTACATTAAAGAATTCATCTATCAACACAATGTTAATTATGCCTCTCCACATCCTCATATGTCCACTCAACTGGGGACTAGGCCACGCAAGTCGCATCATACCCATGGTATACTCTTTTCTGGATGCAGGATACAGGGTTACAATAGGTGCATCGGGCAAACCTTTGATTATGCTGAAACAAGAGTTTGGCGGTAAGGTTGATTATGTCGGATTTCCCGGGGTTACAGTCCGGTATTCAGGAGGGAGCAGCATGGTTTTAGCTATAGCCCGTCAGTTGCCGGCACTCATTATGAATTTGTGGAGAGAAAAAAGGTTGACAAAAAAGTATTCCCAAACGCTGAAACCCGATGTCATCATTTCCGACAATCGCTATGGGGTGCGGACAAAAGGGGTATTTTCTGTTTTTATGGGCCACCAGCTGGAAATACAACTTCCAACAGGATGGCGTTGGATGGCCGGAATTGTTAACAGCGTCAATCGGTGGCTCCTAAAGAAATTTGACCTGTGCCTGGTGCCTGATTTTGAAGAAGAGCCCGGGCTGGCTGGCTCATTATCTCACAGAGTAAAACTGACAAACATTCAATATATAGGGCCCCTGAGCCGATTCGAAAGGGTATTGAAAAAAGATCTGAAAGTACCCTTTGAACTGCTGCCCGATAACTTTCTGCTGATTTTGCTTTCCGGCCCTGAGCCACAACGCACCCTTCTCGAAAACCTCCTTATTGAACAACTTGAGCATAAAACCTGTGTATGGCTGAGAGGGTTACCGGGTGAAAGTTATGCACCTCATCAAAAGGGAAACCATTGGTTTTTTGATCATGCCGATACGGAAACCATTGCCTGGCTAATCCGTAATAGTCGTTTGGTAATCAGTCGGTCGGGGTATTCTACCATTATGGATTTGTCTGTTTTTGGTAAGCGGGCCGTTTTTATTCCCACTCCGGGGCAAACCGAACAAGAGTATCTGGCACGGCACCTCGAAAGCCGGGGCTATATCAGTGCCCTTTCGCAGAACGAACTTCAGCGGCTACCCCAATGCATTGAGCAGGCCATGCAACTCCAGGGGTTGGTTGTTAATAGAATGCATGCCGCAAAGCCTTTTACATTACCGGAGTATTTTAATAGTTGGGTAAAAAATTGGCCCTGAAGAAAGTGCGTCGGGATGTAATTTTTAAACATGTGAGACAGATGATGAAAGCTCAAGTTAAAAAATGAGACAAAAATCCCTGAAAAGGAGATTGTAAATTTATTCCCGGCAAAAATCAGTAGGTCTTGGTCATGGTTGCTGGCACTACGATAATAAAATCTGCCACACCCAGATTTT
This sequence comes from Sphingobacteriia bacterium, assembly GCA_011390785.1. Classification (GTDB taxonomy): domain Bacteria; phylum Bacteroidota; class Bacteroidia; order Bacteroidales; family UBA7960; genus SKVR01. The sequence goes on along the minus strand of JAABRR010000030.1, from coordinate 37,173 downwards.
CTTCATCCAGCATTTCGGTTTGCGACTGTTCAACGGTGCTGATGGTTACAAACCTGATATCGGGAAAATACTGCTGAAGGTACCATACAATTCCATCATAATTATCGGTATGAAATGCGCCATGGTAATGGATAAAAGTGCTGGTTTCTCCGAGGTGCTTCACAATAAAATATGCCATGGTGGCATCTTTAATGGCTTGTGCTTTGGGGAAATTCTCGTTGGTGTGTGCAGGCATACCGGTCATTTCGAGCATGGCCTTGTAACCTGGCAGTTCGGGGTTATAGGGCACGGGGAGCGGAGCTACAAACCTGCGGGCTTCTGTGCTTAAGCTATCCAGTCCTTCAAAACCAAGTCGGTTTACCAGAGATGCGTACCTGCGGGGAACATTGGTGGCAATCAATCGCAGGCTATTTTTGCGGGCAAACTCCAGCAGGGGTTCGTAATCGGTACTGTAATTACTCCACAGCCGGGCCTCCTGTTTAAAATTCCGTTGGGCTATCAACCCGGAAAAATATTCATCGATCTTAAGCTGATCGTCGGCTTCAAACATTTCCATCCCCAGCACGAGATCAGATTGTTTTTCGGTATGCAGAGCCATGGTGAGCTCCAGTTGCAGCCAATGGCTTATCGGGTTGTTATGCAACTCGCCAAAGAGAACAACCTGCGTTTGCGATGTTTCTGTTACCATTTTCCCGAAATCGGTTTCCACGCCATTTTTGTCGAACAGACGATATGCTGCCAGATGCTGCGACATTACAGGGGATGATGCAAGCACTAAAGCTGAAACAACCAAAATTGTAAAGAAGTATCTTTTCATTATCCAATTATTTAGTAATGATTAAATCAACATGACAAATTAAAAATTTAGTAAACCTAACAGAATTTTTTAGCGGCTAAAATATCCCCAGGTCTTCTGCCGTAAAAGAAAGGGGCAGAATATCCTTTACCTTGTTAATGCTATAAATTTTTCCGGATACCGAGCTCAGTAGTATTTTCAATGGTTTTTTCTGCTTAAACTCATATTCCAGCAACACCTGCCGGCAGGCACCACAGGGCGAAACCGGCTGATCATTTTTAGCATGTTTTGATTTTGCACTGATAGCAATAACCTTCATTATTGCTCCCGGATATTGTGAAGCAGCAGCAAAAGCGGCTACCCGTTCGGCACACAAACCACTGGGATAGGCTGCATTTTCCTGGTTACTACCTACAATGATTTCACCGTTATCAAGCAGAATGGCGGCACCAACAGAAAATTGAGAGTAGGGAGCATAGGCCTTTTCGGTCATAGTGTTGGCAGTAGCAACCAGCTTTTGTTCGTCGGCAGAAAGCTCAGAAACATCGGTAATTTCCGTTATTTGAAAATTGATATCAATATATTTCATGAAGGGTGGTTTAATTGAGTAGCCTGTAGTGGTAATTTTCCAACGCGATACATACAAGTTAGTAAAAATACACATATAACTCTATTTGACAAAAACAACATGCATAAATTCGTTGTAATGAGTTTTTCATCCAGATAGACTTTTTATTTTTGCCAAAAAACCAACCGTAAAATTTGAATATGACAATCAGATTAAATATCCTAATATTTAAACAATGTTACCCGCAAGCCGTTTAAAATACAGGATATCATTATAAATAGAAAGTCTGCTATTTGCATGTTCCCTATTTTTTTCGTATCTTTGGTAAACCCAAAAAATTATTTCTTAAGCGAATTAAAATTCGCACTTATTTAAATTATTGTTTAACTTTAAATTATATAACTATGGATAAATCAACAGGACAAGCCTTGGTAGGCTTTATTGTAGGAGCAGCTTTTGGTGCTGCTGCCGGACTTTTATTTGCACCCAAAAAAGGAACTGAAACCCGCAAGGATATCAAGCTCAAAGCAGATGAAATCAGCAAAGAAGTAACCGCAAAAGTTGGAGAAAAAATGGACGAAATGAAAAGTTACGTTCAGGATATGACCAATGATGTGAAGAAAAAATTCAATAAGGTTGAAAACGCCTGATGAATGAAACTGATCCTAACCTTACATGGATTAATTTTAACAGTAAATAAAGGGACTTTGATTTTGGGGATTTACTGTTTTAATAATATTTTAAATGGAAAATAAGTCATTTGCTGAAACCATTTCCGGGATAAAAGAGAACCTCAGACTATATTTTGAGACAAAAGTCTCTTTATACGCGCTGATAGCTTTTGATAAAAGTGTAAAGGCTCTCACTGTTTTTATCTCCAACAGCTTTGTCATTATGTCTATGGCCATGGCCATATTCCTGATGTCGCTTGCCGGAGCATTATATGTTGGCAGATTGTTGGAGAGTTTTGAACTGGGTTTACTGATTGTAGCAGGTTTTTATCTTTTTCTCGGAATTATTTTCCTTATTTTTAAAAGGCAGATATTTAGTCGGTTCATCATCACCTTCCTGGTAGGTTTATTCTTTCAGGATGATGATGATGAACTGCCTGGTAATGCCGGTAATCAAAAAAATCCTTAACTTCTCTTTTGGTATATGACTAACAGCCGTTTCAAGAAAATAAAATCGCTTAACGATCTGAAACTGGAAAAAGCCCGGCTTCGCTACGAATTACTCGTTATTGAGAACAATCTTAATGAGAATTTCAAGGCGGTAGAAGATATGGCTAGTTATTCAGCCCTGATTTCCAGAATAACTTATGGTTTTGAAGTGGGGCAAAGAGTTTATAAGAAAATACATCAACTGATCTCGTGGTTCGGATCCAGGAGAAAGTCGAAAAAGAAGAAGAAAGAGAAGGATCAAAGTTCTTTATAACTTATTCGAAACGAATATTTATCTGAACAATTTCGGGCCGGTTTCCTATCCTTACTGGAGGACCCCACGTGCCCACCCCATTGGAAACATACGTATGCATGTTTCCAATTTTTTTATACCCCCTGCTTATCGTAAAAATAGCACTGGTAGCAAAATTTAATGGCCACAACTGGCCATGGTGTGTATGGCCCGAGAGCTGCAGGTCAACTCCCAGTTCCGATGCCTGCTCCGGATAGTAAGGCTGATGGTCCATCAGTATAACCGGATATTTTTTGTCTGCCATACCAATAAGTTTATCCAAAGGCAATCTTTCTTTCCCCGAAAAACGTGGTTTATCCCGGTCTTCGCGGCCTACAAGATAAAAACTGTCCTTTACTTTTATTACACTGTCTCGTATTACCTGCAGTCCATGATCGGTAAGGTATTTATAGGCCGGATCAGCACCACCAATGTATTCATGATTTCCCATTATGGCGTATACACCCAATGGTGCACTTAAGCCACGAAGAGTTTCACCGATATTTTGCCGCAAAACCGGCTCGAGGTCTTCATCAAGCACATCACCTGCAAGTAAGATAATATCAGGATTGAGAGCCTGTACTTTCTTCACAATCTTTTCAAAATGACCATTGTTGATGATCGTTCCAAGATGTATATCAGACATTACCACAGCATTGAGCTCTTTCATTCCATTAGCTTCTTTGGCAATGTGAATGTCTAACTTTCTCACCACAGGATGCAACGTGTTAATGTGACCGGCAATGACTAAAATAACAACCCCCAGGCTAACTCCACCCGAAAGCCACATTTTAAACTGAGCATAATCCCGTGTAACAAATGCCGGGAAAAAAGGCACCAAATGGTTGATAAGTCTTAAAATATCAAGGAAAAATACAGCCAGGAAAAAATATAACATCCCGGCAAGCCAGAAGGAGCCCGTCCATACCAATGCATCGCTCACTTGCGATAAATATACTTTTTCCAGCACTCTGCCAGCAACAAATGTTGCCACCAGTAACCAGAAAACATAAGGGAAAATGCTCCTTATCATACTTCCGGAAGGCAAGGCCTGCATACCGCGAATGTAAATATAGTAGTTAATGCTCCCGTAGATGAGCAATACAATCGAAAAGAAAATTAAAAATGCCATTTGTCTCATAAAAATTTAATTACTTTCGATAAACAGAATTGTATCGGGTTTGTTTGCACCCAGGTTATTATCATTTATTTATCATACCCTTAAAAGAAAAGAAAAACGAATTGGTTATGAGTCTGTCAACCTGAACAAATATTTGTCATCTCCGTTGAAATACCCATATAAACCGAAAGCTATTATTTATTTTGTATTCTTTAATCACTATTTTCTGAACTTCATGATCATGGATTTAACCAATAAGATTTGCATTATTACCGGCTCAACATCAGGAATTGGAATGGTAACAGCCAAAACCCTTGCTCAACTTGGTGCTACCCTGGTTTTGCCAATCCGCGATGCCTTAAAAGGAGACACGCTGCGTGATGAAATCATAAAACAAACTCCGGATGCCAAGTTGGATTTTATGCACTGCGACCTTGCTTCATTGTCATCAATTCGCGAATTTGTGCATCAGTTTAAAAGCAAATATCAAAAACTGCATTTGCTTATCAACAATGCCGGTATCTGGGAAACAAAACGAAATATTACCCCTGATGGCATTGAAAAAAACTTTGCTGTAAACCATCTGGCTCCCTTTCTTCTCACCAACCTTTTGCTTGATACAATTAAAGAAAGCTCGCCGGCCCGCATTATTAACGTGGCAAGCGAAGCACACAGACAGGGTAAAATAAAATTTCAGGATATCGAATTCAACAATAAATTTTCAAGCTTTCAAGCATATGCACAGTCGAAGCTGGCCAATATCTTATTTACGAAAAAGTTATCACAAGAATTAAGTGGCTCGGGGGTAACGGTTAACTGCCTGCACCCGGGAGTGGTTTCTACCAATCTGTTTGATAAGATGCCCGGAATTCTTATGAAAGCAATGAACCTGTTTATGATCACACCAGAAAAAGGGGCACAAACAACAATATATCTTGCAACTTCACCTGATGTGGAAAAAACAAACGGGCTGTATTTTTCAAAATCCAAACCAAAAAAACCAGCATCTCAGGCATTGCAGCAAGCTTCTGCTGATAAGCTCTGGGAGATCAGTGAAGCTTATGTCGGTATCCAGGAGTAAAGAAAATCATTTAAAAGGCCAATCGAGCCCATACCTTTTGCAGCATCTTTATAATCCGGTTGACTGGCATCCCTGGGGTGAAGAAGCACTGCAAAAAGCACGCAAAGAAAACAAACCTTTACTGGTAAGCATAGGGTATTCTGCTTGTCACTGGTGTCATGTTATGGAAAAAGAATCGTTTGAAGACCATGATGTGGCCAGGCTGATGAACGACCATTTTGTTTGCATCAAAGTAGACAGAGAAGAAAGGCCCGATGTAGACCATCTCTACATGAATGCCGTTCAGCTACTTTCCGGCCGTGGCGGGTGGCCGCTCAATTGTTTTGCTCTTCCTGATGGCCGCCCCTTCTGGGGGGCAACCTATTTTCCGCGAGACCAGTGGAAAAACGTTCTGATAAGAATCAATGAGCTATACAGAAATAAGTATTCCGATGTGGAAGAACAGGCCATTCAGCTCACCAGGGGAGTGGAGCAAAACGCGTTGCTATCTGTTTCTAAAGATAAGCCCGTAAGGTTTGAAGCGCAGACGGCTCAGACTATGGCGGAATCTCTGATAAACAATACCGACATGACAGAAGGTGGTACTCTTGGTGCCCCGAAATTTCCTCTTCCTGTTATCTATGAGTTTTTACTGCACTATCATTCTCAAAATCCAACGAAAGCCAATGCTCTTGATGCCGTAAGTATTACGCTCGAAAAAATGGCAATGGGAGGGATCTACGATCAGTTGGGTGGTGGTTTTGCCCGCTATTCTGTTGACGAGATCTGGAAAATTCCCCATTTTGAAAAAATGTTGTACGACAATGCCCAGTTAGTATCTCTCTATTCGAAGGCATGGAAAATAAACAAAAAGGCCCTTTACCGACAGGTTGTCGAAGAAACCATAGGCTTTGTTAAAAGAGAGCTTTGCAGTTTGCATGGAACATTTTATGCTGCCCTTGATGCCGACAGCGAAGGGGAGGAAGGGAAATTTTATGTATGGAAAGAAAAGGAATTTCGCAAAGTGCTGGGAGAAGATGCCCCTCTGGCTATTGATTTTTTTCATTTGGGTGGAAAGGGTTTCTGGGAGCACAACAACAATATATTGCTTAACACCTTTACGGCAGAAGAATTTGCCAGAAAACATGGCCTGGATGAAGAACTTATGCGCGAAAAAATTGCCGGATGGAAAACCTTATTACTTCGTCATCGGGAAACCCGCGTGCGGCCCGGGCTCGATAATAAAGTTCTCGTATCGTGGAATGGATTGATGATTGCGGCGTTGACAGATGCAGCAGTTGCATTTCAAAATCCTGAATGGCTCGCCGATGCAGAAAAAGCTGCCCGTTTTATTCTCAGGTTTGGCCTTAGGGCTGATAACAGTCTCTATCATACCTTACAGGGAGAAAAGGCATCTATCGACGGTTTTCTGGAAGATTATGCCTGTATGATCAATGCATCAATAAGGCTGGGTGAAGCAACAGGCAGAGAGTCATACTTTCATGTTGCCTCTGATCTTCAACAGTATGTTCTTTCACATTTTAGTTCTGTAGATACGAGCATGTTTCCTTTTAGTGCAGATACATCTCAGAAACTTGCAGCACCCCATTATGAATTTCAGGATAACGTTATTCCTTCTTCCAACAGCATCATGGCAAGAAACCTGTTTTACCTCGGAAACTTATTCGGGAAAAATGAATGGGTAGAAAGAAGCCGGTTGATGTTGAGTGATATGAGCGGTCTCATTGAGAAATCAGGAAGCTGGGCTGCCAACTGGGGCATCTTGTGGCTACATCATCAAAAAGATTTTTATACCCTTGCTGTCTGTGGACCCGATGCAATGGATAAGGCCAGTCAGTTAATGCAGAATTATTTACCAGACACCCTGGTGTGTAGCCTTCCACAACCAAACACCCAGCTCCCGGTGCTGAAAAATCGCTGGACAGACAAACAAACCCTTATCTACCCCTGTACCCTGAATGAATGCCTGCCTCCCTTTACCGATCCTTCAGAATTGAACAACATTTAGCAACGCCAAAGCTAAGCCCGGCTAAGCTGAATTTTTTAGCAACAGTGAATTTGCAATTCAGCTTTAAACAACATTGAATTTGTAATTCAATAATCTTTTAAATCACACTATTTTTGTCGTAATTTAGCACTTAAAAATCATAGTAGCCCTAAGAATCGCAGGAAAGTCAGATTTTTAAATACCTTTCATGCTAAACAGATATCATATATGAATAGAAGCGAAGCCCTTACCCTTTTAAATGAATACGTAAAAAACGATAAAATGATTGCTCACTGTCTTGCTTCAGAAGCGGTGATGCGTGCCATGGCCAAAAGGCTTGGCGAAGATGAAGAGAAATGGGGACTTGCCGGCCTGTTACACGATCTGGATGTTGAATTTACCGCCCACGACATGGAACTTCATGCCATGGAAACAGTTCGGATCCTACGCGAAAAAGGAATTGATGAAGATATTCTGGAAGCTATTATGTTACACAATGAAGATGCGGCACACGGTCAAAAACGAACCCAAAAATTCCATCATGCCCTGGCTGCGGGTGAAACCATAACAGGTCTCATTACTGCAACAGCACTGGTTTATCCTGATAAAAATATTCAGAGCGTTAAACCCAAATCCATTACCAAACGTATGAAAGAGAAAGCTTTTGCCGCTTCTGTTAATCGAGAAAACATCATGGAATGTGAACTGATCGGAATTCCTCTTCCCGAATTTGCCGCTTTGGCGCTTGATGCTATGAAAGAATTGAAATAGCGCTTAGTTTCTCCTAACATAAAATACTGACAATGAAGCCTTCATCTTTCCCCGTAACTATTTCCTGGATTTGAAAAGAAGGTTTCGGAAAAAGGTTTGGGGGCAGGAGAGGAGAACTCTCATCAGAGTTTCAGCAGTTCCAGATCTCCCACCATTTCAAAACCGGCATTTCTTCCTCTACCCTTAAAAATCTGTTCGCCGTTTAGCTGCGAAATGGTAATATCAATTTCCGAATCAATACTTTCATGAATGGTGCGTTCCATGTTTCCAAAAACAGGCGCCTTCAGGCCCCCATTTGCCGGTTTTTGCCCTTCTCTGTCCGACTTGCGGGCATAGATATCAATAATTGTTTTTTGGCCCTTAATGGTAATTTTTGTTTCAGTTGATGAGTATGCAAGGTTCTCTATTTGTGCACCGGTATAGGTAGCAAAAGAAAGTATTTTCCCTTCATGCAAAAAGAAACCCAGAAAACCGGTAAAAGTATTGCCTATCCATGGAATACGTGCTACCGATAACATAAATGATGTTCTGCTTTGCTCAAAGTGATTGGTTTGCATCCATATCCATGATTTGGGCATTGAAGATCCCCAGTCTTTTTCTATGTATCCCCGTCCGCCATCAAAATTTATAACATCTCCGTTGAATTCCAGGGCCCCTTTCAGTGCATGATCAAGGCTCACCACACCATGATAACACTCCATAAACGGAACATACCGGTACCAACCCATAATTCCCGGCCGGGCATACCAGGTAGGATAATCAGTAACTTCTTCCAGAAATATTTCTCCTCTGAACTGGTCTTTTCCATTATCCAGATCGAGCACAAACAATTTGTCTGAGAAGAAATTTTTCCCGACACAAATCTCAAAGCCAGTTGAAGAAAATGAAAACTCATCTGCAGGGTACCGAAAATAGAAAGTATCTCCTGTTTGTCCGTTTATGGCCTGCACAAAAGCGTGTGTGTCATTTTCAACCAGCGAAATACCAGGAATAAAAGACCATATCGATTTTTCGTCAGCACTTACATTTTTAAAATACCAACCTTCAAAATATTGTTTTGTTTCGCGGCTTCCCTGAAACCATGACGGATTAAAGACCTTTCGCTGTTCATAAACCAGTGATTGTAAAGGCCTGTCAAAAGGGTGTAATGTGTAGGTGTTTTCTGTCTGGTCCGATCCGGAATTGTTCGTCATGATAGATTTTTTTTGGGGTATAAAATACCCTGTATTCAATTGTTGTTATATAACAATTTTGTTGAGTTTAATTCCTATTAAAAGCAGGATCAATTTACAACGGCAGTTTGAACCGGTTCAAGATAACTGGACATGGCCCCGTTATTAAGCGCATCCAGTGCTTTTTGGATGGTTTCATCGTCCTGATTGATAACAGGGTAAAAGGCATCGTTACCAAACAGATTACGGCCTATATAGGCTTTAATCTGTGTTTTAATGATGTTTTGGGATGAAGTATATTCCTGCTGATTAAAGGCAACACCCTCTTCACCGGAAAAAGCAATAAAATCCTGCATTATTTGATTGGAAACGGTAAAATCACTTACAAAGGTAGGAGCATCCAGGTAGTTTTTTAACTGGTCGCGGTTGTCATCGGCATAGTCAAAGGCAAACCGGTAAATAAGGCCACGGTTGGCAACTTTCATATAGTAGGGAGATCTTTCATCAGTTTGAAGGGGGACAAAAATATCAGGAGTAATACCTCCACCGCCATAAACAATACGTCCGTTTGTTGTTTCATACCTTAGAGAGTCGATGTTTTTGATACTATCCTGGTTTTCAAGCTCGCCATCCATCATCCGTTGCATAAGGTCGGTGTAATACTCCTCTGAGCCATTGTCGTAGGGTTTTTGAATACTTCTCCCGGATGGGGTATAGTATCTTGCTACTGTAATTCTCAGGGCCGAACCATCGCCAAGCTGCACCTGCTCCTGCACAAGACCTTTGCCGAATGAGCGCCTGCCAATGATCAATCCACGGTCATGATCTTGTATAGCACCGGCAACAATTTCGCTGGCCGAAGCAGACCATTCATCAAGAAGAATAACCAGAGGCTGGGTTTCGAAGGCGCCATTACGACGAGCGTAAGCATGGGTAATGGGCCGGCTGTTTCCCTGTGTATATACAATGAGTGATTCAGGTTTAAGCAATTCATCAGAAATATTGATGGCTGCTTCGAGAAATCCTCCCCCGTTACCGCGCAGGTCAAGGATCATCTGTGTCATCCCGTTGCGCTTTAACCGCTCCATGGCCTGTTTGAATTCCTGATGGGTGGTTGCCGAAAACTGGCCCAGTTTAATATATCCGGTTACATCATCGATCATATAACCGATATCAAGACTATAAGAAGGTATTTTATCACGGGTTATCGTAAAATCGAGCAAATCATCCACACCCCTGCGTGCTACCGATACCGTTACTTTTGTTCCTTTGGGCCCCTTAAGCTTGCCCACAATATCGCGGGTATTCATATCCACGCCGGCAATAAGTTCGCCATCAACATGGGTTATACGGTCGCCGGAACGCAATCCTATGGTTTCACTGGGGCCACCGGGCACCGGATTGATAACAATAACAGTGTCATTGATCATGTTGAATTCTATGCCTATTCCTTCAAAACTTCCCATTAAGGGATCGTTCATCTCTCTGAAGGCTGATGCAGGAATATAGGAAGAGTGTGGGTCGAGATTTTCAAGAAGATTCACGATAGCATCCTCGGTCAATTCCTGTCGGTCAAGACTATCTACATAAGAATCCATGATTAAGTTTACTATATCTCCTAATTTATCATTGCGGTCGAAACCAATGGATAGAAATCGCCTTTCGCTACTGACAGGTGCTGTGGTTTCACTAAAATTGAGGTTTAAACCCAGCAAAACTCCCAGAGCCAGAATGATAGCAAAGAGAAAAGGTAAGAATATACGGAAATTATTATTGCTCATTTTTTAAGGTGCTTAATCGTGCCAGAAAGGCGTAAATATTTAAAACTAATGAATTGATGTATAAGCGCGTAAAGGTACTAAATTGCTTTCAATATCTTAAAACGTAAACCAGGGCAAACTTGTTTATATAGGCAGTTTATTAATGGGTTTTCGATAAGTTCACATAAAATTAACATTGAAATTAACTGATGCGGCATTATTTGTCGTTTATCATATATATATTTGTGTATGATTTAAATTGGATGTTATGACAAAAAGAGAATCGATTAGCCGCTATAATCTTATTATTAAACTATTGAAGCGTAAGTTGTGCACTTTTGATGAGATAGAAGATTACCTTGCCCGGGAGTCTGAAATTCATGAATATAATTTTAATATATCCAAGCGCACTTTCCAACGCGATCTGGCTGACATAAGATCTATATATGGTATTGATATCAGATATGATTTTCTGAAAAAAGTCTATTATATGGATTTTGACCAAAGCCCGGAGTTTAACGATAGGTTATTTGAAGCATTTGATACTTTTAACGCCCTTAATATTCGTGAAAGCCTTTCTGAAATAATCCATCTGGAAAAAAGAACATCGCAGGGAACAGAAAATCTTTACGGACTTATGCATGCCATCAGGCACAAAAAGCAGGTAAGTTTTATCCACCACAAATTCTGGGATGATAAACCCACCATACGTGAGGTGCATCCATATGCTTTGAAAGAATTCAGGAACAGATGGTATCTTATGGGTCGCGATATGGCCGATAAGCAGATAAAAAGTTTTGCACTCGACAGACTAACTGATCTGGATATTACCCGAACCCGGTTTGATATTCCCCGAAATTTCGATATGCTGGAACACTTTAAGTATTGTTTCGGCATCATTAGCCCCAATAATAATGAGCCTCGGGAAATTGTTTTGTCTTTTACACCACTTCAGGGTAAATACATTAAAACACTGCCCCTGCATGAATCGCAGGAACTCCTGATTGATAACAGTAAGGAAGTACGGATTAAACTTACCCTTTTTATTACCCACGATCTGCTTATGGAAATTCTCTCTTTTGGCGACAGTGTAATGGTAATTGAACCTCCGGCGCTGGTAGAGGAGATCGTTGAAACTTACAAAAGTGCCCTCAGGCAATATTCATAAACATGCCATAAAAAAACCTTCAGGTGTGTTAGCCTGAAGGTTTGGGTTGGTGTTTTGATTTGATAGGTTGATTAAAGGGTATTTTTCAAAGATTAAGAAATGTTAGTTCCCAATCAGATTTAGTTCGTTAAGTGATTCGTGTATAAGTTTGTAGGTACGCTCAATGTCGTGATCAAGCCCAACAGAAAATCTTACAAGACCTTCTGACATACCCATTTTACGTTGCAGTTCTTCCGGTACTTCACTCGATGTGCTTTTGCCCGAATTACTGAAAAGGGTTTTGAAATATCCTAAGCTAACAGCCAGGTAACCTACACCTTTTTCCTGCATTTTTTCCATAAGCATACTGGCTCTTTCTGCTGTTTCCATATCAATGGCAATCATGCCGCCAAAGCCAAAATCGGGATGCATTATTTTCTTAAACAACTCGTATTGCGGATGTTCTGGCATTCCCGGATAATTGAATTTAATCCCGAGTTCTTTAAATTTCTTTGCCAGGTACATAGCATTATGGCTGTGTTGTTTCATTCTGATATGCAGCGTATGCAGATTTTTATGGATGCTTGATGAGCGCAGCGGATCGAGAACAGGGCCCAGCAGCATGGCGGTTCCGGTATTTACATCGGCAAGGTCGTTAATAAACTTTTCGTCGGCACAAATGGCACCGGCTACACAGTCGTTTTTCCCGTTGATGAATTTGGTCATGCTGTAAACCACAATGTGAGCACCCAGTTTGGCAGGCGCAACAATCATGGGGGTAAAAGTATTGTCAACCAATAGTTTTATGTTATGATCATTGGCAATTTTGGCCAGTGCTTCAATATCACAGATCTGCAACAAGGGGTTGGTCATTGTTTCGGTGTAGATCAAAGTTGTATTTGATCGGATAGCCTCTTTTATCTGTTGATGATCGGTAGGATCAACAAAGGTAACTTCGATGTTAAATTTTTTGACGTAATTGGCCAGGAAAGCAAATGTGCCACCGTAGGTTGTTACGGAAGAAACTATATGCGAGCCGCATTTACAAAGCTGAAGAATAGCAGAAGTAATAGCCGCCATTCCCGACGATGTAACCCATGCACTTTCTGTTCCTTCCATGGCTGACAGAGCTTCTGCGAGGTAACGGTTAGAAGGGTTCCAGTGCCGTGAATACAAAAAACATCCTTCCTGCTCACCATGAAAAGTATCTATCATTGTATTGGCGTGCAGAAAAGTATAGGTAGCAGAATCTGTAATAGAAGGATTTACATCACCAAACTCACCAAACTGGAGCAGGTCTTGAATATTGGTTGCCGGGTCAAATTTCATGTGTTTTGAGATTTAGGGTGACCAATGAATGATTGTGATAACAGCACAGCAAAAATAATAAATTTACTGTATTATCCATAATTATTATAAAAAATATCATCAGAATTTCATTCATTGATTATAATTTTTCGATAAAATCGTTAAATTTGCAAAATATTGTAATTTAAAAGTGTTGAAAAATGGATGGTGGCTTTCAGATTGATAAAACTGACCAGAAAATTCTTGAAGTATTAACCCAAAATGCCCGTATGCCTTTTCTTGAAGTGGCCAGAATTTGTGGCATAAGTGGTGCAGCTGTTCACCAGCGTGTTCAAAAGCTAATGGATGCCGGGGTAATTAAAGGATCGCAGTTTATTCTTAATCCAAAAGGTATGGGATATCAAACCTGTGCATATATTGGTATTCAGGTTAACCTGAACGCCAATTCGACCCATCAGCAGGTATTTCAAAAAATTATGGAAATCCCGGAAATTGTTGAATGTCATCATATTTCAGGAAAGTACTCCCTTTTCGTTAAAGTATACACAAAAAATAACGAACATCTCAAAAAGGTAATCGTTGAGAATATTCAATCTATTGTGGAAGTTACCAGTACCGAAACATTCATTTCGCTTGAAGAGGGTTTTTCGAGGAATCTACCGGTAAATGAAGGGAATATTAATTTTTTCTAATCCCGCATTTTTTGTTTCTTTCCATAAGTGAGTGTGCGCCAGAGCCACTCCATTGGTCCAAAGCGATAACGATTGAGCCAATATTCGCTCCATAAAACCTGAATGGTATAGATAGAAAGAGTTAATAACATTCCCTGCCAAACATTTACTTTTCCATACAATCCAAAACCATAGGAGAAAAAGATAGTAGTGGCTATAACCGATTGCATCAGGTAATTGGTAAGTGCCATTCTGCCTGTCTTGATAATCATCTGGCTCAGTTTCCTGAAATATCCTCTGTGGTAGCAATGTGCCAATAGTGAAATATAAACGAAGCTCATGGCCGGACCACCCACTCCCTGGCCAACAATAAAACCTACCGTATTCCAGTCAACAGAAATATAGCTGCTCTTTAATCCAAAGTGTGCCAACATAAAGTTGCCGATAAGAGCAATCGGCAAACTGATAATTAATAGTTTTTTGAAGAAAGGTTTAGACTCCTCCAGGTTCTCAAAAACTTTTTTACGTGCCAGAACCATTCCCACCAGAAACATGGCCAATACATTGGGGAAAAAGAAGATTAAACCGCCCAGCACATTACTATATTCTTTTAATCGTACAGATACAATTTCACCAAAACTTCCGTTCGGATAAATGGCAAGGGCATTCTCGGTCATCAGACGCATGTTTTCGTCTGCTCCGGCAAAACTTTCCTGCATCGCGGCAGCTGCTTCGGGCATACTCATAGCCATTTTAATGAAAAGAGTTAGCAGAATGGTTATAGAGATCGGAATTAGTATTATTACAATGGCCCAGATAATTAATGCGCGGTTAGATACTTTGCGAAACAGGATCATGATAAATCCGAAAAGAGCATAAAATACCAGGATATCGCCATACCAAAACAAGACAACATGAAGTATTCCGATTGCCAGCAGCCAGCCGAGCCGCCTACGAAAAACGGGAAGCACTGATTTGCCGGTTTCATCAGCCTTACGAAGAAAAAAATAAAAACCAATGCCAAACAGCATCGAAAAAATAGTATAAAATTTTCCGGTAAAAAAGAAGAGGATTATCCAATGGGAAGCATGATTGGCAGGATCTGTCCACAAGGCCAACTCACCATATTGAGCCATAAAAGGAGCATTCATAAGGGGCATATTCACCATCAGGATACCCAACAGGGCAAATCCACGTAATAAATCTATAAATTCATGACGTTCACTTTTTAAATAGGGGCTAAAGGTAGTTTGCATAGTATAATTGTTTTGATGTTACATTTTCAGGGCAAAATAAGTCAAACCAGCTCTTTTTATCTAACCGGAGTTGCTGAACAGGTAATTTTTAAATCTTAAGACGATTATTTAAGGGCTTAATTACAAATAGCGTAAAATTTGATTCATTAACAGGCAATGTTCAACCTGGGCTATCAATAGATTTCTAATCAGTGTTGTCAGGTAAAACTTTCGAGTTTTCTCCCTTCGGTCGAAATGATAAGGCTTTCGTTGTAAAGACGTAAGTAACTGTCATTCCGAACGGAGTGAGGAACCGTAAGCTCGGCGAAGCCAATCTCTAATTAAATTATTTTTACTGTTTATAATTTTATTAATTCGGTCAGATAGCTTGTCTCGTCTTTTATGACGAGAGAGCTCCCGCGAAAAGCGGGATAAATCACCAACAATATTCATTCTGCATGTTTTGCCATGCTGCGAAATTATATTCATACGAGTGTGTGTAAGTATTGTTTTAATGGCTCGGTTCATCAATTCATTTTTATCGGACACTAATGATTTCAAATAGCAAAACTCATGTCAACGCATAAACAATGGTGGTTGAATAAAAATGAAATTTATTTCTTAGCGTATTAAGTACGTTAAGTATTTTTGTTTACTTTTACCAGATCAATTGAATTTAAAATGAACAAATTAAATCCTCATCTTTCGGTTGACTGTGTAATTTTTGGTGTTGATAACCAACGATTAAGGGTATTGCTGGTAGATAGGGATACTAAAGGGCAGCCAGCAGAAACCTATGATCATAACCGGCTGAAACTTCCTGGCGGGCTTGTTTTTAACAACGAGCTGCTCTCTGATGCAGCAACCCGGGTTTTAGAAGAACTCAGTGGAATGAAAAAAACAACTCTGTATCAGTTTGATGTTCTTGATTCTTTAAACAGGATGGGAAACGAAGCTGACAGAGTCTGGCTCGAAGAAACCACCGGTCTTTCCATTGAAAGGGTTGTTTCCATTGCCTATTACGGCATTGTTGAATCATCTGTTATCAATAGCTGCAATCAAAATTCTCATTGGGTTGAGATGAACCAAACTCACAACCTGCCCTTCGATCACGAAGACATTATTCAAGGGGCCCTTACTGCCATTAGGCAACGGTTTAAAAGGGATGGTCTTATTTTTGGCTATCTGCCTGAGAAATTCACCATCAATCAATTACAAAATCTTATTTCTGTTTTTTATGATGAAGAACCCGACAGCCGCAATTTCAGGAAGAAGATTAAAAAGCTCGACTTCATTGTAGCACTCAACGAAAAACAAAAAAATGTTGCGCATAAACCCGCGCAGTTATACCGGTTCGATCCGGATAAATTTGCACAATTCAGCAACAACCGTATCATCTTTTAAATTTCAATACTATGCTATTACTCGGATATGATTTAGGAAGCTCTTCGGTAAAAGCGAGCATTATTGACGCCACCAGTGGTAAATGTGTTGCTTCGGCTTTTCACCCCAAAGAGGAAATGATTATTTCTGCCCCCAAAAGCGACTGGGCAGAACAAGACCCCGATATGTGGTGGGAAAGTATCAAAGCTGCTACCAGCGAAGCTTTACAAACACCAGGGATTGATCCTAAGGCCATTAAAGCCATTGGTATTTCCTACCAGATGCATGGCCTTGTGCTTACCGATAAGAATCATAGTGTGTTGCGCCCTTCTATAATTTGGTGCGACAGCCGCGCAGTGGCCACTGGCGAAAAAGCCTTTGCAGAAATTGGAGAGGAGAAGTGCCTGAAAACACTGCTCAACTCACCCGGTAATTTTACCGCTTCCAAACTAAAGTGGGTAAAAGACAATGAGCCGGAATTATACAGCCGCATTGATAAAATTATGCTCCCCGGAGATTATATCGCCTTGCGTATGACGGGTGCTACATCTACCACTCCATCCGGCTTGTCTGAAGGGATTCTTTGGGATTTTCCCAATCATGAAGTATCATCGCTTATCATGGAGCACTATGGTTTTGAAAGCAGTTTCATTCCAGACCTGGTGCCTAACATTGGACATCAGGGTGAACTATCCAGCCAGGCTGCTAACCAGCTGGGTCTGGAAGCAGGTATTCCACTTACCTACCGTGCCGGCGACCAACCCAATAATGCGCTTTCTCTCAACGTACTCAATCCCGGCGAAATAGCCGCAACAGCAGGTACCTCCGGTGTTGTTTTTGGTGTTAGCGACCAGATCAAATACGACCCTCAGTCACGGGTAAACACCTTTGCCCATGTTAACCATACCCGCGAACAAAACCGGTTGGGTGTATTGCTCTGTATCAATGGAACCGGAAGCATGAACTCCTGGCTAAAACGCAACATAGGAGGCAACAGCCTGAGTTACGACGATATGAACGCCCTTTCTGCCTCTGTAAAACCCGGAGCAGAAGGCCTTAAGATTGTACCCTTCGGCAACGGTGCTGAGCGTATTACCGGTAATAAAGATATGGGATGTGTTGTAGAAGGATTAAATTTTAACCGACACAACCAGTCGCACTTTATCAGGGCCGCTCACGAAGGAATTGTTTATGCCTTCAAAATGGGCATGGATATTATGCTTCAAACCGGCATCGAGCCTTCAGTGATCAGGGCCGGGGACTCCAACATGTTTTTAAGTCCTGTTTTCCGCGACTGTTTGGCAAGTATTACCGGCACAACCATCGAGCTTTATAACACCGATGGATCTCAGGGAGCAGCAAGGGCTGCCGGCCTGGGAGCCAAAGTTTTTGCATCAGAAACAGAAGCTTTTAAAGGATTGGAAAGAATGAAAACCATTGAACCTGATGAAACGCTGAAACAGCCTTTGCTTGATGCCTATGAAAGTTGGAAAGCTTTGGTGGACAGGGTCTTTTAACGATTTTATTTACTTATTACCCTTTGGTCTGTAACGGCAATGAGGGACAACGGAATTACAGTTTTTATATCATCCTTATTATTTTCATTTAAAAATTAACTACTATGAGTGTTACAACAGGAAATACCGAATATTTTAAAGGTATTGGAAAAATTCAGTTCGAAGGCCGCGATTCACAAAATCCGCTGGCATATAAATATTATGACGAAAACAAAGTAGTTGCCGGAAAAACCATGAAGGAGCACCTGCGTTTTGCTGTGGCTTACTGGCATACTTTCTGCGACGGCGGTTCTGATCCATTTGGTGGAGACACCCTTATTTTCCCATGGAATAGTGGTAGCGATGCCATTTCAGTGGCCAAAAATAAGATGGATGCTGCTTTTGAGTTTGTTACCAAACTGGGTGTTCCTTACTATTGTTTTCATGATTTTGACACGGTGGCAGAAGGGTCAACCGTTGCCGAATCAGAAAAGAGATTGCAAACCATTGTGGAATATGCCAAAGAAAAGCAGGCTGCATCAGGCGTTAAGCTATTATGGGGTACTGCCAATCTTTTCTCGCACAAGCGCTACATGAACGGGGCATCTACCAATCCTGACTTTAATGTACTTCCTTATGCTGCTACACAGGTTAAAAATGCCCTGGATGCTACCATTGCCCTGGGTGGTGAAAACTACGTGTTCTGGGGTGGCCGCGAAGGCTACAGCTCTTTGCTGAATACCAACATGAAACGTGAACTCGACCACATGGGTCGTTTCCTTGGTATGGCGCGCGATTATGCCCGCAAGCAAGGATTTAAGGGCACTTTTCTTATAGAACCCAAACCCATGGAGCCAACCAAGCATCAATACGATTACGATGCAGCTACCATTATTGGATTTCTAAACAAATATGGCCTGGCCGACGATTTCAAACTTAATATTGAAGTGAACCATGCTACCCTGGCTGGCCATACTTTCCAGCACGAATTGCAGGTGGCTGCAGATAATGGCATGTTTGGCAGCATTGATGCCAACCGTGGCGATTATCAAAATGGATGGGACACCGATCAATTCCCTATCAACATTTCTGAAACCGTTGAAGCTATGCTGGTAATCCTTCAGACTGGTGGCTTCAAAACCGGCGGTATCAACTTCGACGCCAAAATTCGTCGTAACTCTACCGATCTGGAAGATATCTTTATCGCACATATTGCCGGAATGGATGTTTTTGCCCGTGCCCTTGAAATTGCTCACAACCTAATCGAAACTTCGCCCATCATTAAAATGCGCAACGATCGTTACAAATCTTTCGATTCTGGCGATGGCAAAGCTTTCGAAGAAGGCAAACTTACCCTTGAAGACCTACGCGAACTGGCCATCAAAAATGGTGAACCTACCCAGATAAGTGGTAAGCAGGAATTATACGAAAGTATTATAAACCAGTACATCAGGTAGTTTTAATTACAGGTTACATTTCCCCAAAAGACCTTCATTGCTTGCACTGCACCGGCAATGGGGGTCTTTTTTTTGACTTGCTTTACCTGGGTACTTCTATCCAATATCAACTTCTTTTTAATATTCACAACATCACCAAAGGGGTTTTCCATGATTCTCTGTAGGTGCAAAGCAAACCCACGGATCGAAATTCTACTACGCTACCTATCGCCCCGTTAGGCCTGGCTTTAACTTTACCTTCATAAAATTATTTCATCCAAAATTAACCACTGTAAAAAAATTAATTAGTAACATTGCAGGAACTTTCTGCATGCAACTGCTATAGGGTTTTTATCCTTGCGAAGAAAACACATTGTATCAAATCATAATATTACCCCTTTACCTAAAATAAACATGCTTAAAAACTACATGCTCATGTCGATATCAAAAAGATCTGTTTTAAGTGTCATTATTGCTATATTTCTTTTTTCTTGTAGAGCACCTGCGGGAAAAGAATCGCAGACTACTGTAAATAACACAAAAACATCCGAAGTCTCCGCTTTGCCCGAAACCCAGCAAGCTTTTCTGGATAATCTGGCCGGGTTGTGCGGAAAATCATTTACCGGAAAAGAGACCTATTCAAAATCTGGCAGAGACAGCTGGGCCGATCGTAAAATGGTTATGCATGTTACTGTTTGCGATGATTCTGGTGTGCAGATACCATTCCATATGGATGAAGACAAATCGCGCACATGGATGTTTCTGGCTGAAGATGGCAAACTACGTTTCAGACATGACCATCGCCACGAAGATGGCACCCCTGAAGACCTCACCCTTTATGGTGGCTATGCCGATGGCAACGGAACCGCACTGAAACAATTTTTCCCTGCCGACGATTATACCATTGACCTGCTTACCGATACCCTGGGCCGCCGCTGGGAAGTTAGCATAAGTGATGATCTGTCAACATTCAGCTATCAGCTTCATTATTCCGGAGAGCTTATGTTTGAAGCCCAGTTTGATCTTACCAAACCCATATAATCAAAATCTTTTTATCTTACTTCTTTAAAACCTGATTGTTCAACCCAAAATAATTTGCCAGATGAACCGAGCCATTACAAAAATTTTGACACACACGCGGATAAATATTGATGTAAGGCTGACCAAAGAAAAAAACATTTTCTATGCTCGGAACCGTTGGACGAAGCGTAATTCCCCCTTTGAAGGGGGTTAGGGGGATGTTGTTAAAGGATGGCTAAAACCTAAAAACATCCCCCCACCCCCCTTCAAAGGGGGAGTAAGGACTACCTTTGCAAAAAGTGATGCTTAAACAACAAAATTGTACAGCGCTGAATAACAGCAAAATAAAAATTATATACAAATGAAAAAACTGATTTACATTGTTCCCGTATTGCTGATTTTATTTACCAATTGCACAACACAACCATCTCAGGTAGAACTCAAAGTTATTTCTTTCAACATGAGATTTGATAATCCTGGCGATGCCCCCAACGATTGGCCCAGCCGTATGCCACTTGTTGAAACTTACATGAAAAATGAAATGCCTGATGTAATGGGGGTTCAGGAAGCATTATACCACCAAAATGAAGATATGCTGAAAATGATGCCCGGTTATGCTTACATTGGCAGTGGTCGAGATGATGGCAAGCAAAGCGGAGAGTTTTCTTCCGTTTTTTACAATACAAAAATTCTGGAAATTCTTGAAGACTCGCAGTTCTGGCTTTCAGAAACTCCTGATGTGCCCGGCAGTATTGGTTGGGAAGCGGTTTTGCCAAGGGTGGTTTGCTGGGCCCGGTTTAAACATGTGGAATCGGGGAAAGAATTTTACTTTTTCAACACCCATTACAGCCATGTAAGCGATCTGGCCCGCGAGAGAAGCATGGAGTTTATGTCGGAAAAAATCAAAGAAATTGCCGGAGATGAGCCTGTTATTGTTACCGGCGACTTTAACATTACCCAGGGTTCTGAATTGTACAACTATATGGAAAGCCATTTAAAGGAACAAAACAATCTTCAAAATTCCAGTCTCATAGCTGAAGAAGTTATACCTCCTGCAGACAATACAGTCACTGGCTTTAGGGATGAAATAAGGCCCAGAGTAATTGACTACATATTTGTTAATGAGCATTTTAATGTTAAAAGCTATGCAGTAGACACCTACAAGCAGGATAGTTTGTTCATTTCAGATCATTGGCCCGTAAGGGTTCTTTTGCAAACTAAATAATGGTCTGAATGACTACACTGAAATATGTCGGGAATAAGCTAAACTGAGAAAATAATGCAGAAGCTCATCAATAGTAAAATAGTCAATTTTATTTTCTTATTGATGGGTTTGGTATGTCTTTTCGGGGCCAGGGCGTTCCCCCCTGAATTGCCTACCATTCAATCGTATATAAAAAATGATTTTGATATTGGCAGTCAAAACTGGGCCATTTCTCAAGATCGTGATTTACGTTATTTGTATTTTGCCAATTCGGATGGGTTAATTGTTTTTAATGGTGTGGGCGTGCAAAAACATGTATTGAACGAGAACCGGCCCATCCGATCAGTAATGGTTCATCCAGATGGCCGCATTTTTACCGGATCGTTCCAGGATTTTGGTTATTGGCAGTATGATGATTTAGGGCAACTGTACTATACATCGCTGGCGGTGCTTACCGAGCCGGAAAAGAATGATGAGATATGGAAAATCTATCATAAAGACGATTGTGTATATTTTCAATCGTTTACAACTATTTACCAATACAAGGGGGATAGTGTTGAAAAGTATAAGGCTCCCTATGTTATGCTTTTTATGCATGCCATTGATGATCGGTTTGTGGTGCAGATTCTTGACAACGGTTTGTTCTGGTTTGATAAAGGTGAATTTATATCTATTGAAAACAGCGATATTTTTACATCACAGAAAATACACGCCATTGTTCCCTATGATAAAGATAATTGGCTGGTCTGCACCGAAAAGGAAGGTTTGTATTTATTTGACGGAGAAAATTTCATCTATTTTGCTTCTGAAGCATCTGATTTTTTGATGGATTATACATGCAATGCCGCCAAACAACTCAGCGATTCTGCTTTTGCTTTTGGGAGTATCCTCAATGGTCTTATTATTACTGATAAAGATGGGAATATACAGGAAAGTTACAATACCAACAACGGACTGAATAACAACACCGTTTTATCGCTTTTTATTGATGCAGATAAGGGTTTATGGGTGGGGCTCGATGAAGGGGTAAATCATATTGATCTCCTTTCGCCCTTTACCTATTACACAACCCGAAATGGTACAATGGGTACCATTTATGCCTTGTTAAGAAAAAATGATTATTTGTACGTGGGCACCAATCATGGCCTTTTCAGGGCATCAATTGTTCAAAAAGGACATATTTTCAGCTTTGAAGATTTAGAATTTATAAGAGGTAGCCAGGGACAGGTATGGAATTTAACCGAGATTGAAGGAGAAGTATTTTGTGGTCACAATGAAGGTATTTTTTTGGTGAAAGGTAACCGAATCGAGAAAATTTCTTCAGTAACCGGTGGCTGGTCCTTTACACCTTATAACGAATATGTACTTGCAGGTACTTATACTGGCATTGTTGTTCTTGAAAAATCTCCTTTCGGACAATGGCAGTTTCGAAACAAAATTGAAGGATTTCTCGAACCTACACGTTATCTGGAAACCGATTACCTGGGCTATATATGGGCATCACATCATCAAAAAGGAATTTTTAAAATTGAGCCATCAGAAGATTTAAGAAGCGTTGCCACCACACAGCTTATTGAAGACATTGGAGGGAAATCACATAATATAAATGTCTTTAAAATCAATAACCGGATAATTTTTAACACCAGCGAAAAGATCTACACCTGGGATTTTGTGCGCGATGAAATTGTGGGGTTTGATATCCTCAACGAAAATTTGGGTGAATATGGAAGCGTAAACCAGATAAGCCCTTTTGGGAGAAATAAATATTGGTTTATTGGTGATGATAGAATGGCCCTTTTCGATGTAGGGCTTGATTTCACTGCATCGAAAGTGCTCGAAATACCTCATATTACCGTTAATCTGCCACAACGTAGTATTCAGCTGGTTTCTCTTAATGAAAAAACCCTTCTCAAACCCAATCATCAGAATTTTGATGCCATTAACCTTGATCTGGCATCCACAGCCAAAACCCAGTCTCGCCTGAAGATTGAAAAAATGCTCTTTTTCGGTAAAAACGATACACTAACATGGTATGGAAAGTTGCCGGATAAAAAACTTCCATCAAAAATTAACAATCTTACCGTATATTTTTCTAATCCGGCAGATTTCGCCAACTATCCAAAAACATACTATTTTCGAATTCCACAGCTAAACCAGTCGTGGCAATCTACCAACAGAAATTACTTTACCTATCTCGACCTAAAACACGGGGAATACCTTCTCGAAATAACATCAGAAACAAGCGACGAACCTTTACATATTTCTTTTATGGTGCATAAACCCTGGCGTTTTTCCAATTTAGCCTACGTTATTTATTTTGTTCTTTTTGGCTTGCTAACCTGGGGAATTATAATCTTTTTCAGGTTTGAAATTAGCCGGCAGAAAGAACTCGTTGCCCTGGAAATAAGACAAAACCGGCTTGAAAAAGAACTGGATTATAAAAGTTATGAGTTGTTGCTTATCATGCGCCATCTCATGCTTAAGGACGATATCCTCAATGATCTTCAAAAGCAAATAGAAGCCATAAAAACGAAGTCATCAAAATATCCGATAAAATATTTGAGCCAGATGGAAAAGATAATTGCCCAGGGCTTAGGTACTCAAAATGTTGAATGGGAAAATGCCATGAAAAACCTGAAACTTACCCAGCAGGGTTTCTTTAAAGTGCTCAAAGAGAAATATCCTGAATTAACATCAAACGACCTGCGGCTTTGCTCCTATCTGAAACTAAATTTCAACAGCAAAGAAATTGCCCGCCTGTTAAACATCTCTCCACGCTCGGTTGAGATCAGTCGCCATCGCCTGCGCAAAAAGCTCAATCTTAGAAGCGAGCAAAACCTTTTCGATTTTCTTATCGATCTGGATAACCGAATGAATTCTGATGAATAATAGTTTAGATGCATTGCTGCTTTTAATTGGGGAATAACTGAACCGAAAGAATTATCGCCATCAATAAAAATGTTGGTTTAATAATTTTAGGATTTGTCGCGTTTTTATTTAATATATAAACTCTAAATATTTAGAAACTATCGATTAAAATACGTCTTTGAACTTTTATTTTAAGGGATTGTTTGTTAAAATGATCAACAAAAGCAGGGCTGGTCTGGAAAAAATTTTCCTGCCGGTTCTTTTTTTGGGAATTATAATCAAGGATTGACTATCAGGTTGCGAATTCTGAAAAAATTGAACAGGCAAAAGAGTCTAATTAAACTTTTTACGGCAACACATTTATATTATGGATATTATTTTTATCATTGTTAGTGTTTTTCTTTTGCTCAACATAGCCCTGGGGTTGATTCGTGTATGGCGGGGACCAACGATCGCAGACCGCTTGTTAACCACACAACTTTTCGGCACTACAGGCATGGCGATACTATTGGTTCTGACGGGTTATTTGGAGCAGCTTACATTGCTGAATGTTGCCATTACCTTCAATGTACTTGCGATTTTATTGGTAATTGGTCTGGTACAGGTCTGGAAAAAAAAGAAAGGAGAATCGTCGTGATGATAAAAGAAGTAATTACGGTTATTCTTTTGGTAGTGGGTTGTTTCTTTTTTCTGGCGGGAACCCTTGGATTGCTTCGTTTCCCGGATTTATTTTCCCGTCTTCATGCCCTTACCAAAGCTGACAATCTGGGACTGGGCTTTATTGCTGCCGGAATGGCAGTATATATCGCCTCTCCCTGGGTAGCAGTAAAGATTTTCTTTATCTGGCTGTTTACGTTGCTGGCCAGTTCTACATCCAGTTATCTCATTGCCCGTTTCCAGAAAGAACAGGAACAAACCAAAAACAGAAAGGAGTAAGGATGAGTGTTTTGATTGATATCTTGCTGGCCATCCTTGTGATTTATCTGGCCTTACAGAGTTTGCTTGCACCCAGGCTTTCCCAGAGTGTATTTCTTTTCTTTGCCTTTGGGCTGGCACTGGCACTGGCATGGGTTCGGTTGGGGGCTGTGGATGTGGCCATTACTGAGGCTGCTATTGCATCAGGCTTTCTGGGAGTTTTGTTTCTTGATGCGTTAAGGGACTTTTCTCCAAGGAGCTCTGAAGAACAGAAAAACATTTCAACTGTTCAAAATTCTCGTTCCAGGAATTCTGTTAAATCCCTTTTACTGCCCAGGCTGTCCCTTGTGTTAGGATTGGGGCTTTTTCTCCTTATAGCCTTAGAAGCTGTCTGGAATATACCAGACGGCGGTGGTTTGGCCGCAGACGCCGAAAAGTTACTGCCGCAATCGGGTGTAGAACATCCTGTAACAGCAGTATTAATTAATTTTCGCGCTTATGATACCTGGTTGGAAATCGGGGTCATTCTACTGGGTCTTCTAGCCGTCTTTGCGGTAGGGAAAATACAAATTTACCGCAAACCCATACCGGTTGTCGACGACATTTTGCTGCGTCAGGTAATTTTATTTTTTACTCCGGTTTTGTTCCTCTTTGGAGCTTTCCTTTTATATTTTGGGAAAACCGGGCCAGGAGGAGCTTTCCAGGCTGCAGTTTTGTGGGGGGCAATTGGTATACTTCTTCATTTAGGAGGCAGGCCGATATTTTTGTTGATTCCCCGCTGGCTGGGTCAACTTCTCCTGACTTTGGGGCTTTTATTTTTTCTTATCCTGGGTTTTCTGTTTATTGCCGGAGGTGCTACTCTGTTTGAATACCCACCTGCGTATGCAGGAGTGTTGATTTTGATCGTTGAAACGCTGGCGGCAATAAGCATTGCAGCAGCTCTGACCGCCATGTTTGCCAATTTAAATCAAATGAAAAAAGAGGAATCGAACAAAATTGATTCTACCAATTGAATAAGAAGTATGGAGACTTATCAGATTTACAGTTTAACTTCCGCCGTTTTGTTTGTCATAGGCATAGGTGGAGTTTTTATATCAAGACATTTTATTAAAAAAATCATTGCTACCATTATTATGGGAGGAGGCGTATTTCTGAGTTTCGTCAGTTTTGCCGATCGTGATGCTCTCGCTTTTGCTGACCCTGTTCCCCATGCCCTGGTTATAACCGGAATCGTGGTAGCGGTGGCTTCTGCTGCTTTCGCCCTGGCTTTGGCCCGTCGCATTTACCAACTCACCGAAGAAGAATCTTTTACAAACGACAAATGACAGATTTGCCCATTTCTCCATATCCTGCCCTTCTGGTAGGTTTGCCAATTTTGATGGCTACACTGAGCCTCTTTTTCAGGACAAGAGGAGAGGCGATTGTTGGCATCATAGGGTCCTTGCTCACCGCAGGATTGGCATTAATCGCTTTCGTAGAAGTGACAAAGATGGGAACAGTTATCCATATACTGGGAGGCTGGGAACCTCCTTTGGGTATCCTGCTCAGAATGGATCCTCTGGCATCAGTATTTATTGGTATGACAGCCGTTGTCGGAGTCTTCATCAGTCTTTATGCCTGGCGGTATTTTCCTGCCCAGGAAGCTACTAACGGTCGTTTACCATTATTCTGGCCTTTATGGCTTTTTCTGTGGGCAGGACTGAACGGGCTCTTTCTCTCCAACGACCTGTTTAATCTTTTTGTAACTCTCGAAGTAATAGGTATTAGTGCAGTAGCCCTGGCGGTGTTATCCGGAAAATCACCTGCTCTATCCGCCGGATTGCGATATCTGCTGGCTGCGATTACCGGTTCAATGGCCTATCTTTTTGGAGTAGCTCTTATCTACGGAAGTACAGGTACACTGGACCTTAAGCTGCTGAGCCAGGTTTTGGAACCCGGTACAACCACATCTTTTGCTTTGCTGGTTATCACCCTCGGATTGATGATTAAAATGGCAGGATTTCCTTTTCACTTTTGGTTGCCACCGGCACACTCATCTGCCCCTGCTCCGGTGAGTGCCCTACTCTCAGCGTTGGTGGTAAAAGGAGCCTTTTACATTTTGCTTCGCTTATGGATGGAAGTTTTTGGGGTTTCCCTTACTTATGCCGCTGGACAACTTATTGGACTGGCCGGAGCCATAGCGGTAATATGGGGTTCATGGCAAGCTTTTATGCAAACGAGATTAAAGCTGATTGTAGCCCATTCCAGTGTAGCCCAATTGGGGTATTTGCTGATGATTTTCCCGCTGATTATTCTGGCCCCGGGAGTGACGGCTGATTCGGCTGACTGGCTTTCTCCGGTATGGACTGCAGGAATCTATCAGGTTTTAGCCCATGCCTTTGCCAAAGCCTCCTTTTTTCTTTCTGCGGGAATCATCATTATGGCTCTCGGACATGACCGTATAGAGTCTCTTCGCGACCTTGTAGGGCATATGCGCATTACAGCCCTGGCTATAGGCCTCGCCGGAGTCAGTTTAATCGGACTTCCCCCCAGTGGAGGATTTATGGCCAAATGGATGCTTTTAAAAGGGATTTTCCTCAGTGGCCAATGGTGGTGGGCACCTGTGGTTCTGACGGGTAGTTTGCTCTCTGCCGGTTATATCTTTATGCTTCTACGTTTGGCTTTTGCTCCTTCACGTGAAAAAGCACCGTTCCGCCCGGTCCCCAAAAAACTGGAAGTGTATGCCTTGTTGCTGGCGCTGGGTTCCTTTTTGATCGTTTTGCCAGCAGATAGCCTGGTTCAGTTTCTGGAAAGCAGCGAAATTTTTGGATCTGGTATCGAAACAATATTGGAAGGAGGTATTAATGGAAACGACTAGTTTTTTGCCTTTGCTGATTCTCATTAGCTCCCTGATACCCGGGATATTGATTCTGCTGTTGCGGGAGGAACAGGCTGTTCTGCGCACTTTTCTGAACATCTTCGGGGCCGTTGCCAAAGTGGGTCTGATTGCCTGGGTTTTTGCCGGTTACCTGCGTGGCGAAGAATATACTTTTGTTTTTAACCTTGCGCTGGATCTAACCTTTACGTTGCGTGTGGATCAACTGGGGCTTTTATTTGCTTCCCTCTCATCAGTGCTTTGGTTGGTTACTACCTTATATGCAATCGGTTACCTGGAAGGCGGGCAGCACCGGAGGCGGTTTTTTGCTTTTTTCAGTTTCTGTGTAACCGCCAGTACCGGTATTGCACTGTCGGGAAATGTGCTCACCTTCTTCATATTTTATGAATTTCTTACCCTGTCGACCTATCCGCTGGTGGTTCACCGTGGTACCGATAAGGCTGTGGAAGCGGGCAGAACCTACCTTTGGTATACCATTGGCGGAGGCACGGTTTTATTTTTAGGCGTTGTTGGTTTGTTTGTGGTTGCCGGCCCCATCTATTTTGGGCAGACCGAAATAATAGCCGGCCTGATATCGGAATACACTACCCAATTGACCATTCTTTTTTTCCTTATGTTAACAGGTCTGGCGGTTAAAGCAGCGATCTTTCCTCTCCATGGCTGGTTGCCCGTTTCTATGGTTGCTCCGGCCCCGGTAAGCGCACTTTTGCATGCCGTAGCCGTAGTTAAAGCCGGGGCCTTTGGGATTGTACGTTTGGTTTATGATGTGTATGGTATCGGAATAGCCGAACAGATGAACTTTCTATCCGTTTTGGCAGTATTTGCGGCTTTTACTATTATTTATGGTTCGGTTAGAGCATTGTTTCAGGATGACTTTAAAAAACGACTTGCCTTCTCCACGGTCAGCCAGCTTTCCTATATTGCCCTTGGGGTAGCCATTCCGGGGGTACTCACATCCACCGGAGCCATTGTTCACCTGGTGCATCAGGGTATCATGAAGATTACCATGTTTTTCACAGCCGGTAATATTGCCGAAACTTATGGTTACCATAAAATCAGTCAACTAAACGGTATCGGCCGACGCATGCCCCTAACCATGGGAGCTTTTACTATAGCCGCCTTTGGCATGATCGGCCTGCCGCCTGTGGCCGGATTTATCAGTAAATGGTATCTCGGTCTTGGTGCGGTAGAGGCAGGCAGCTATTGGGTAGTTTTCGTTCTCCTTGTTAGCAGTGCATTAAATGCAGCTTACTTCCTGCCCATCGTTTACCGTGCGTGGTTTTGTGAGCCTGAACAAGAGGTAGTTTCGCAACTACGCTCTGGTCGCCTGGAAACTCAGGCTTTATTGTTAATCCCGGTGGTGGTCACCGGCTTACTCTCCCTTGCTGCCGGAGTGTTTGCTGCCACGGCTGGAAGTCCTCTTTCCATTGCCCGTGAAATCGCCGAAAAACTTTACCTGCTATGATCTGGTTTCTCACTATAGTTTTGCCTTTGTTGGCTGCGATAATCACCGCTTATTTACCCACAGGCAGGCGAGGGTCCGGAATTATTTTTGCCGGCGCCACCTTACCTGCCCTTTGGCTTGGGTTGGTTGATGTACCGGGAGTAACAGCACATTGGTTTTTACTGGAATCGCATTTTTCTCTTGATACACCGCGGCAAATAATTCTCCTGCTGACCGGCATCTTGTGGGCCACATCAGGTCTTTTTGCCGGGTCATACCTAAAAGACGACGTCAGGAAAGGTGAGTTTTCATTTTATTTTGGTGCCTCTATGGCAGGAAATTTTGGACTGCTGATATCAGCAGAAGTAGCCGCATTTTATACCTTCTTTGCCTTGATGACTTTTGCCTCATATGGCCTGGTCATTCACAGCCGCACCCCCTCTGCTCGTCATGCAGCCAGGATTTATCTGGTTATGGCGATCATTGGAGAGTTGTTTCTTATTACGGCATTATATCTGGCTGTACAAAGTTCCGAAAGTATGCTGCTTGCCAGCATACCTCCCGCCCTGGCTAAAGACCCTAATGGCCCGTTCATTTTCTTGCTTGGCCTGATTGGCTTCGGAGTAAAGGTCGGAGCTATACCCTTGTATTTCTGGCTTCCCCTGGCACATCCGGCAGCTCCCGCTCCGGCCAGTGCGGTGCTCAGTGGTGCTATGATCAAAGCCGGGTTGGTTGGCTGGATGAACCTTGCCCCGGTGGGTTTGGTGGAATGGCCTTCTCTGAGCATACTTATGGTATCTCTGGGCTTTACTGCGGCTTTGGGGGCAGCAATATTTGGCTTAACTCAGATAGATCCCAAAACCAATCTCGCTTATTCAAGCATCAGCCAAATGGGAATTATGACCGTGCTTTTGGGTATTGGTTTATATGGCGGCATACCGGCAGGGTTGCTACTTCCCGCAATTGCTCTTTATGCTTTTAATCACGGAACAGCCAAGGCTCTGTTGTTTATGGGTACGGCGCTACCTGCCAAGGTTGGTGGATACTGGCGGATACTCATGTGGGCGGGTTTAGGTGTGGGAGTTTTAGCCATAGCCGGAGGTCCTCTCACCGGTGGACTCTGGACCAAATACATGGTCAAAACTTTTCTCGGTGAAACAAGCCTGCCGGGGGCTCAAACCTTTTTGCTTTTGCTGACAATTTCTGCTGTCACCACAACATTATTACTCAGTCGTTTCTTACATCTTTTGCACAAGATTAAGGCACCATCTGAAAATATGGCACCACCCTTTCTCCTGCCATGGATACTTCTCTTGCTTGCCGGAGGATGGTGGACAATGTCTACGACTCTTTTACCCACAGAACTAATGAACTACATCACAAAAGAAAAAGGAATAATGGCCTTTTTCTGGAACCTGCCCACGAATTGGGCTTCACTTTGGCCAATCACTTTAGGTGTCATTCTTATGGCTCTTTCCCTGAAAATCTCTACCCTCAACAAGTGGTCATTGAAAAAGCCTCTCTTGCCAGCTGGCGATTTTCTTATCATAATTCTTATGGCAGGAAGTCTGTTAGCAAAACTTCTTCTGAAAGGAATTACTTTGCTGGAGTCCGGCACGAAATCGCTGCAAGGCCCCGAAAAATTATTTTACAGGATTTCGGATGACAAACGAGCATCACAAATCAGTGCCTCTGCAGAATCTATGCTCAGGCGCTGGGATGTTGTGGGCATCGGATTTTTTATCTTTTTCCTAACCATGTTCATCTTACTCCGATAACTATCATGATTATGAAAACTGACACTAAAAACCTGAAAAGCAGTACTCTTATTCTAAGCTTTATTCTTCGATTTGCAGTATTTACGGCAGGTTGGTTTATATTGATGGGTGGACAAAAAATCAGCGACATTGGATTCGTAATTCTCTTTGTATCCATTACTACACTCATTAGTATGTATAGTATTCCACCCGGACAATGGGTTTTAAGCCCCCTGGGGGTTGTCCGGTTTATCCCCTATTTTCTCATTACAGCCATGCTGGGAGGTTGGGATGTGGCCCGGCGGGTCTTTTACCGAAATATCCCGATAGACCCTGATTTTGTTACCATCAATCACGACAAGGATCCGCGAAAAACCCTGATTCTTACCTGGGTAATAAGTCTGCTTCCGGGAACTGCCAGTACTGTCATCACCCAAGAAACCATAATCGTTCATGTTCTCGACAAAAAACTCCCCGTAACCGAAGAAATCCAGGTCCTGAAAAACCGAATCAATGGAATGTTCGGGGGATAGGGAATGTTCTATTAACTTTGTCATTTTTCTGAATCCGATTTTCATAAAAAAATATCAACGGGTTAAGTAATTACAGATCAGACAAATACCGGTGAACACCATTGCATTCAACTTTGTCTCATTTAACTGTTCAATTCTTCAACTGAACCTTAACATCAACCAATTCAGTTTATTCGTTAATAACTTTCCAAAAAATATCCGGCAAAGTAGTATATATTTGCTGATGATATTGAGTTAGGATTCATTGTAAAGTTTGCAGGTTTCGTCTGACCACCTTTACCAAGTTATACACATATGAACACAAAACTGATTTCTTTGATACTTCTTTCCACCGGGTTTATTTTTACTTCCATTTCTGCTTCAAAGCAAAATAATCAGACAACTGCAAAGCCTGAAAACACACTTACGGGCAAGTGGGTAAGGATTGGACAAACCGGGCCGGTCGCCTTTGAGTTTACAAAAAACGGATGGGTAGAATCCGATTTTGGAAATGACCAGACTGTTGATGTTATATCAGCATATGAATTATCAGGCGATACCATCAGATTTACTGATAAGGAAGGGCATATGTGCGAAGGAACCGGACTGTACAAGGTTTATCAGACAGATTACTATGTATCTTTTGATTTAATTGATGACAATTGTGGCGGAAGAATAAAAACTACCATGGGATTCTGGACCAGGCCTGATTTTAATGATTTTTTAGAGACTTTGGGTGATGAGATATCAGAGACTCCCGAACCTGAATTATATTTACACAGAGCCAGGATATACCTGGCAACAGGTATGCTCAAACCGGCAAAAGATGATCTTGATGTATATTTGTTGACAGATACGTTAAATGCAAGAGCTTATGTAAACAGGGCCGGAACCCGATTTCCATTTGACCTGAGCGGAGCTATATCGGATTGTAATAAAGCCATTTCGTTAAACCCGAATAACCTAATTGCTTACTTTCTTCGGGGATTGGCCCGATACGAGTCAGGTGAACAAGAGCAGGGATGCGAAGATTTCAGCAAAGCAATTGAACTGGGTTTTTCCGTTTTGAGAATTGCAGAACAGGAAAGGTGTATTGATTTCTGGAATAAAAAAGACTGAATTATGAACCGCAGGTTACAGGCAGTTGAACAAAATACCACAATAAGTTGAAGGGAAAACATTTGTTATTTGCGGGTTTCATAAGCCCGGTAATATTTTGGGTAACAACCTTGATTTGTGGCCTGATGATAGATGATTACAATCATTTCTCAAACATGGTAAGTGAATTGGGTGCCCTGGGTTCAGAACCTCAATACATATTCTCAACAGGCCTGGTAATCAGCTCCGTTTTAAATGTTTTCTTTGTCATTGGGCTGTACAGAATTTGTAAATCTCATAATATCAATACAACTCCGGTATTATTTCTGTTGTTCTTTTCATTTCTTGCAGGCCCTGGCGTTGTACCCATGCCCTTAAGATTACACGGAATAATCGGAATCCCCTTTCCGCTTTTTATGCTGTCGCCATTATTAGCACTGATAATCTGGCAAAACAATGAGAGTCAGTTAAGAGTAAGAGCCGGCGCTATAACAGGCTTACTGATCATGTTGTTGGGTTTCCTGATATTCTTCCCATCAATATTACCGGATCATTTCGGACTAAAACAACGTTTTTTATACCTGGGCTGGACATTCTGGTCGGGCTACCTCGCTTTCAGGTTTCTTAGTCTGATGGAAAATAATAATGACGTAAAGAATAAAAAAAAATCTGCATCTGTCTTGTCCTGAAATAGGTTTACACTAAATCAAAAGAAAATAGAAGAAAAAGTAAGTCTATTTTAGGATCAAGAGGCCGTAAATTCTTTTTTACAAAGACAGAATAGCACAAAATCATACAGGAAAACCTGACCACCTGTTGTAGTTGAAGACTTCACCTTTATAAATAATCCCATTATGCAATCAACATCAGCTACTTTACTTTTAAACAACCCCCGGTGAGACAATAGTTTCAATAATTATTCTAATACTTGTTCTGCTTCTGCTCAGGGGTTTCTGGCTCTGGTACTGGAAAGTCAACGTTAATTTGAAAAACCAGCAGAAAACAAATGATCTCCTGGAGCAGATCATTAATGTACATACCACCGGCAGGCGTTACGGAAAGCTTGAAGAAGGAGAAGAGATGGTTAAGAATACCCTTACAGGAGAAGTTAAGAAAACTACCAGGGAAAAATGGGAAAATCTAAAAGCGAAACATTCAAACCAAACCAAATATATATTACTTGATGACAATGATTCTTCTCTTGACCAATAATATTCAAATATAAAGCATGAATTATTCGGTTGATACTTTTATATTTGGATGTAAATTGAAAATTCTAATAGGGTTATGAGACGAATTTATATTGACATAATAAATGCATTTCTATGAAGAAACTATCTTTTAAAGAAGCAGCAGTTAGAATATTGAAAGAAGCGGAAGAACCTCTTACTGCAAAAGAGATTACGAAAATTGCCTTGGAAGAAGCACTAATAGAAACTTCCGGTGCAACTCCTGACGCCACAATGGCTGCTCAATTGTATACTGACTCTGCGAAATTTAAGAAAGTAGGTAAAGGACTTTTTGCTCTTGTTAAACAAACAGAATCTGCTAAATCTCCGCTACTAGCAATTCAAAACCAAAATAATCTAGTTAAACAAAAGCTGATCGAGAAAGTACAGGAAATGGACCCGTTTCAGTTTGAGTATTTGGCAGCTGAACTTTTAAGAAAAATAGGTTATGAAAATGTTGATGTGACTAAACGCAGCGGTGATAAAGGAATAGATGTAGTCGCAAACTTGACAGTTGACGGCCTTACAAATGTAAAAACTGTTATTCAAGTAAAAAGGTATAAGACTGGAAACAATATTTCTGGTAAATATATCACTCAACTCAGAGGAAGTGCTGAGGTAGACCAAAGAGGTTTAATCATTACTACATCAGATTTCACCAAAGACGCTCTTTACGAATCAAAAGCAACTAATAAAATGCCTGTTGCCCTTGTAAACGGTCAAAAATTAATTGATCTTCTTTTCAAGTATAAAGTTGGTGTTAAAGAAGAAACCGTCAGTGTTTATTCAATAGACTCAGAGCTTTTTGAAAATGAGTTAGCCGATTCAACCTTAAAAGGAAGTGAGAATAAAAGTCGTTCTATTTGGCCACTACCTGGGGGCATATACTCCTATATTGATACCTTAAACCAATTGTTGGATCGAATTGTAAAAAAGAAAAGTAATCGGGATGAATTAATTCATTGGTTTGTAGAATCCTTTGATAATGTTACATCAAAGAAAACTGCTACTGGTTATCTGACTGTGCCAAAAAATATGGGTCTTATTGACTTTATAGATGGGGATTGTTCTTTAACTGTAGCTGGAGAGGAATATCTTACCAATAAAAACTTAGAATTCCTTTTTAAAACTATCTCATCAAATATTATGGCATTTGAAGAAGTATATCAATTTTTGGTTAGTAGCCCTGAGCCAAAGTCTGATCAAGAGGTTCTAGAGTATATTGTGGAGAATTTTGACGTTAATTGGAGCACTTTGGCCCAGGTCAATTTTAGGCTCCTGTGGTTAATTAATCTTGAAAAAATTGAAAAAACAGATGGAGGATATATTGCCAAATGATTTAGCAAAGTATTAAGGCATTTAAAAGGTTCACAGCGCCGATAATATAAGTTAGTTTGTAACCAAGTTTGGTTAAAAGATGGTAATAACCAACAATTCACATAAAAACAATCCATCTACACCCAAAAAAACCCCACCATGCCCCTCCAAACCTCCCTTGCCCCGGTTCTCGCCACAGCCAAACCCGGTCTTCACACCATTGTTGAAGATGCTGCCATGAGCAGGAAAATCAATAAAGTATCCATGCATCGTATCATCGATGCATCCATTACTGTCGATGCAACACCCGAAGAGGTGTGGGCTGTGCTTACGGATTTCCAATCATGGGAAACGTGGAATGATTTTATTCCTGCAGTGGAAGGAAACCTTAAGGAGGGTGAGCGCCTGCGCATAAGGGTGGTTACGCCCGGCCTGAAACCAATGACCTTTACACCGGAAGTGTATGTGGTACACCCGCTGCAAGCCATAGTATGGGGCGGAAGTTTCCTGAAAGTCATGTATCTCGGCGACCATACTTTTCTCCTGGAACCCCTGCCCGATGGCAAGACCCGGTTCCGGCAGATTGAAAGGTTTATGGGTCCCATGGTTTTGTTTATGGGCGGCATGATCAATAAAACCGAAACCGGCTACCATCAGATGAACCGGGCTTTGAAGGAACGGGTGGAGAAAAAGAAGGGGGGATAATTTTAAAGTCCGGGTACGACTCAAAGTCGTGCCCGGACTGCTTAGCCTGGAAGATCACATATCAGAAATCCACGACCCATATGTTAATTTTTTTTCTTAAATTAGGGTAGGATTTTATGTTGTGCCCGGATTGCAATAATTACCAAACCATGTCTGATAAATTTCAAAATAAATACCGGATCCCTTCCGCCCGGTTAAAAAACTGGGATTATGGCCGGAATGCCGCATATTTTGTAACCATCTGCACACAAAACCGCATTTCCTGGTTTGGGGAAATGCAGATGGGAACAGACGCAATGCTATGCGTCTCATTATCACCCATCGGCCAGATTGCGCAATCCGAATGGATAAAAACATTCGAAATGCGTCCCGATATGAATTTACAAATGGGTGAATACGTGATCATGCCCAACCATTTTCACGCCATTATCATTATCGGGGAAAATGAATATAATATGAAATGGGAAAAACAACAACGGCCGGATGGTCCCGGACGTTTGGATTTGGCACAACGTAGAGACGCAATGCATTGCGTCTCTACAACAAAAACCGACACCAACGAACCCAATCGTACAGACGCAATGCATTGCGTCTCTACGCCATCCCCACCCCAAAACCAATTCGGCCCCCAATCCAAAAATCTGGCGTCTATCATTCGGGGATTTAAAACCGGTGTGACGAAAAATGCCAGGTTAATTCATCCGGATTTTGCCTGGCAATCGCGTTATCACGATCGCATTATCAGGAACAATGAAGAATTTCAACGCATTTCAACATACATCAGAAACAATCCTGCAAACTGGCAGGATGATAAATTTTTTAACTGAACCTGACCCAATGAACAAG
>JAABRR010000002.1 GCA_011390785.1 Sphingobacteriia bacterium | reverse complement strand
AACACCCTGTTTATTGACAACACCCAGTGTTTAAGAACCCGCGCCGGCGATATCGAAGTATTTATTACTACACCCGATATTGAGTCTGTAAAACTATCCGGGTCAGGAAATATTTATATTGATTCTTCATTTGAAGAATCATACATTGAATTACAGGTTTCAGGGTCTGGAAGTATAACTGCACCAGAACTTTACTATGATCAAATCCGCACAACCATCTCCGGATCAGGCGATGTAAACCTTGCAGGAATTACCAGCAATCACTACGTTTCTATCAGCGGTTCAGGAAGAGTGAATGCCTACGATTTATTTTCAGCAAGGGCAACAGTAAGAATCAGTGGATCAGGTGATGCCCGTTTAAATGTTGCACAATATATTGATGCAGGCATTTCAGGCAGTGGTGACCTTTTCTACATTGGAAACCCCGGACTGAAAGTAAATATAACTGGTTCCGGAAGTATCAACAGGGTGTTTCCATGATACAAATAAGTAAAATCAGAATTAAAAATTTTCAGACATTCGTTCTATAAGTTACAATGAAGGGGTTTTTGAAAAACCAGAACTAATGAGAGCGACATTTAAAGTGTCGCTCTTCTTATTTAATGAGGGTATGATCTAAAATGACTTACTAAAAAGCTCAGGAAAGCTTCTCACAATTTCTCATGGCAGAATCCAGATACAGCTCACGACTGTAATAAAAAGTATAGCCCGGATAATCATGATTTCCGGCTTTAACGATCCGGAACAACACCTGTTTTTGGGAGTAACCGAACAGCTGACTACGGGCATAGAGCCAGATTGTTTTGGATGCTTCATCGATATGCCACCAACCACCACCCTGTGTAGTCGTATGATCGTTAGCCAGATCACGGTGCTGATCTACATGACCAATCAGCAGCCGGTTGTTATTTACTATAAACTTGGGATTCATATCAAACATAAATAAGCTTTGCTCTTAAAAGGAAACAATATACAAAGAAATTGTTTTGGCAAAGAAATGTTTTTGTTCATACAATAAAAAACTTGCTTTCAACTTATAATAAAATAAAAATACTTTACCTTTGATGTAACCAAAACAACCCTGTTTCAGCAACCAAACTCCTGATTATGAACCCCCTGCAAAAAACCCTGCTGTTTTTGCTGATTCCGCTGTTAACCGGATTCAGCTTTGAACCCGACGATCGCGACATGACCACCTACCGTCCGGTTCTGTTAGATATGGAAGACCTGCCCCGCAGTATTTCCATAGACATACCCCGCGATTTTACCCTCCCCGGGAAAATCTACATCTACAACGATCTGGTTTTCATTATTGACCTGTTTACCGGCATTCATGTAATTGACAACCAAGACCCTACGCAACCCCGGAAAACCGGTTTTATAAAAATCCCCGGCGTTATGGATATGGCCATGCGCAACCAGGTCTTGTATGCCGACAATGCCATAGATCTCATATCTGTTGATTTCTCTTCCTACCCACAGATCACATCCTTGGACCGTGTACCAGATGTTTTTCCGGAACCTGCCCCACCTGATATGGAATGGATTCCCTATGCATGGTCAAAAGACAACCGCCCGGCAAATACCGTTATTGTGGGCTGGGTAAAATAGTCTGTACAAAAATATTTTTGAGAAATTAAAGACTAAGATCATGAAATCATTAAAATATTTGTTTTTAGCAGGATTTGGATTGATTCTGCTTTCCTGTTCTGAATCAGATTCAGGCATTGGCGATACCGGCACCGGAGGTTCTATGGCCCGATTTGCCATTAAAGGAAACTACCTATATGCCGTTGATTACAACAACCTGAATACTTTTGACATTTCAGACTCCACCAACATCATAGAAAAGAAACAACAGCAACTGGGCTTTGGTATTGAAACGATTTTTCCCAATGGCGAAAACCTGTTTATTGGTGCCAGAAACGGGATGCACATTTATGACATTTCCACCCCTGATTTTCCTGTAAAGAAAAGCTTTACACCCCATTTTGTGAGCTATGATCCGGTAGTGGTTCAGGGAGATTTTGCCTATGTAACCCTTCGAACCGGCGATAATGGCTGGGGCTGGGCCAACCTGCTGCAGATTTACGACATTAGTCAACTCAATGAACCCAACCTGCTGGCAGAATACGAAATGACGGGTCCTAAAGGTCTGGGCATTCTCAATGACCGGCTCTTTATCTGTGATGTTGACGAGCTTAAGGTCTTTTCTGTCAGCAACGGTTACCAGATAGATCAGCTACAGTCTTTTCTATTGGCTGCCATTGATGTTATTCCCCATCCTGATCGTTTGTATGTAATTGCCGAAGATGGCTTTTATCAATACAATTACCAGGAAGAAGGACTGAGTTTTTTGTCGAAAATAACCATGACTCCGCATGAAGGAAAATAAATTCTTTAGGATAGCAATTCTTTGGGCATTGATGGTTTTCGTGGGAAGTTTACCTGCCATTGCCCAGCAGGAAGCTTCACTCCGCAAAACCCGTGGAATAGTCGCTTTTCAACCCCTGGTTTTTACTGTTAATGGATTAAGACTCGATTACGACCTTGCCATTACCCGGAATCACTGGATACAGGCAGGCCCAGTATTGTTCTTTAATGAAAGCCAGAATGAAAATACCGGAAATTACCTTTGGGATAGTAAATTCTTAAAGCATAATGGTGCGGGACTGC
This sequence comes from Sphingobacteriia bacterium, assembly GCA_011390785.1. Lineage (GTDB taxonomy): Bacteria > Bacteroidota > Bacteroidia > Bacteroidales > UBA7960 > SKVR01. The sequence goes on along the minus strand of JAABRR010000002.1, from coordinate 189,987 downwards.
ATCTTAGCCACAGATATTTTCCCGGTCAGGGTTTTGGCCAAACTCCTGTTTACATTAGTTATGGATTGATGTACCAGCATCACAAAATACAATATCTTGAGAGCACTTCAGCCGGAGATTTCAGAAGATTCACTGCTATTGACCGTGCGGGCGTTGATATCACCATTGGGCTGGTAGCCATTGCGGGAGAGATTTTACTGGTAGACTTATTTACCGGTCTGGGAATAAGAGTAACGCAAAATACTTCAGATGCAGAGAAACCTAAGTTGTATAACGATGGCTATCTTTTCCCCGGCTATAAGGGTAATATTCTTCTTATGGGCATACGAATAGGCTTTATTCATTAGAATATTCCAATGATTTAATATTTTTATATATGATCAGATCGATACTTACCATAATAACATTGCTTGTCACAATCCTTGTTTCCCATGCCCAGGAGCCTACAACCGGGAATGAGCACAAAACCTGGATTATGGGTGTTCCACAGCATATTTTCAATAACGGGATTCGCATCGAAATTGACAAAAAAATCCCCCAAACCAACTACTGGTTAACCGTCGCCCCTGTGGTGTATTACAAAGGGCAAAGAGGCAACCGATTATGGGGCAATTATGATGTTTACCAGATGCAGGGAATAGGCATGGATGTTTTCTTCAGATGGTACCCCGCGGGATTAAAACAAAGCGGAGGTGCTTATCTGATGGCTGGCGGGGGTTACCAGATGGTTATGCAGGAGTTTAGGGGTTACCGGTGGAACAGTTACCAGGAAGATGGATTAAACTGGTATGTTTACGATGAAACACCCTGGAATCTGAATTCCCATTCGGCAACCATCAAAACCACGGCGGGGTATATGGCCATTGCCGACGATCACCTTGCCCTGGATCTGTTTATTGGCTGGGGATTCAAATACTCTCAACAATCCAAGCCTTCAGATAGTTATTATAATATTTCCGACGATGTTTATTCCTTTGGTGGGAACGGATTTCTGCTCATTATGGGATTCAGAGTCGGTGTAGGCTGGTAGTAAAAGGTCTTCTCTTCATCAACCTTCTCAACCTTTACCCTAACCCTAACCTTACTTGTGCCTTCCTTCCAGCACCTTTACCACATCCTTTAGTTCCATACCCTGCTCAGCCAATAGAACGATCAGGTGGTACAAAAGGTCGGCGGCTTCTTCCTTGAATTTCTCCTTGTCACCCTTCATGGCTTCAATAACTGTTTCCACAGCTTCTTCGCCCACTTTCTGAGCAATGCGGGGCAGCCCCTTTTCAAAGAGACGAGCGGTGTAGGATGTTTCGGGCGATTGCCCCTTGCGGCCCTGAATCACCTTTTCAAGATAAGATAAAAACCCAATTTGCGGGCCCGGATCTTCGTGAAAGCAGGTGGCATCACCGGTATGACATACTGGTCCGGTAGGTTCGGCATAGATAAGAAGAGTATCATTGTCGCAATCTTCAAAGATTTCTTTCACGAGCAGAAAATTGCCGCTGGTTTCCCCTTTTGTCCAGATGGTGTTTCGGGTGCGGCTAAAGAAAGTAACCTTGCCGGTTTCTCTGGTTTGTGCGAGGGCTTTGGGGTTCATAAAACCCGTCATAAGAACCTTACCACTACCGGGTTCCTGGATGATGGCCGGAACAAGTCCGTTAAGTTTATCGAAATTCATTAGGTCAATATTTTAAAGAATAGTTTTACACATTTCTTAGTGAAAAGTATTCTTGTTTGGTGATTTCAAACGAACAGCAAATAGTTAATTTTCCGGCAAACAGACAGTTTGTTTGGAAAGCTGTAAAAGTACAAAAATAAAAACAGGAAACGCGACCCGATTTTGCAGTAACCCAACAACAGTAACCAGTGCTGATAGACGAAGAACTAAATCCTGATATTTATGGCTTTACTTTTCAGGTACTCTTTCAGAACCGGGATAGGAATGGTATCATAATGGAACACGCTGGCGGCAAGGGCAGCGTCGGCTTCGCCAAGGGAAAAAACATCGGCAAAATGTTCAGGTTTTCCTGCGCCGCCTGATGCAATCAAAGGAATACTGAGAGAACGGCCCAGCTCGCGCATGGTATCGTTGGCAAAGCCATTCTGGGTTCCGTCATGATTCATCGATGTCCAGAGTATTTCACCGGCTCCACGTTCCTGCATCTCTTTTGCCCACGAAAAAAGCTCCAATCCCATGGGGATGCGGCCTCCGTTGCGGTAAACCTGCCACTTGCCGTCATCTTCGAGTTTGGCATCAATGGCTACCACTACAAACTGGCTTCCAAACTGTTGGGCAAGCTCATCAATAATATCAGGATTTAAGATCGCAGCCGAATTAACCGAAACCTTATCGGCTCCCGCAGATAACAGCACATCGGCATCAGCAATTTCTGACACACCGCCACCCACCGTAAAAGGTATGCTAATGGCCATGGCAACCTTATCTACCAGTTCTTTCAGCAGTTTTCGCTTTTCGTGCGAAGCAGTTATATCCAGAAATACCAGTTCGTCGGCACCCTGATCGGAGTAACGTTGGGCAAGTTCAACAGGATCGCCGGCATCTCTTATTTCAACAAAATTTACCCCTTTTACTGTACGCCCATCGCGAATATCAAGGCAGGGAATTATTCTTTTGGCAAGGTTGTTCATGGTATTCAATTTCAAAAAATGTACTGAAAATTCTTTTTATTTTATAATATAAATTGTGTCGGCAAGAAAACTAATATATTTTGTGTCTTTGATAAGAAAACGTCAAAGACAAGGCTTTCGACGTTTTTAAAACCAAGGAGTTTACTTTTCGTAAATGACTGTTTTAAAAACGAGAGTAACGCAGTATTTGGCGTTTTCTTGCAAAGACTAAATAGTGTTAGCAAACAGGCTTCTGCATATCAATGTGCTTCCAGCCAATTGGCCCCGGTATTCATATCTATTTCGAGATCTACATCGAGTTTCATGGCGCTTTTCATCCCTTTTTCAACGATCTTCTTCAATTCATCGAGTTCGTCTTTCCGGGCATCAAAAACAAGTTCATCATGCACCTGCAGGATCATGGCCGATTTCAGCTTCTGTTCCTTCATCTCTTTATAGATATGGATCATGGCCAGCTTGATCATATCGGCGGCAGATCCCTGAATGGGCGAATTGATGGCGTTTCGCTCGGCATAGCCCCTAACGGCTCCGTTGCCACTGTTGATATCCGGTAGGTAACGTCTTCTTTTCAGAATTGTTTCAACATAGCCATGCTCTTTGGCGAAGGCAATGGTTTGATCCATGTACTTTTTAATACCAGGATATTGACTGAAATAGCTTTTTATGATAAAGGCCGCTTCATCGCGTGGAATATTCAGCCTGTCGGCCAGGCCGAATGCAGATATTCCGTAAACAATGCCAAAATTAACGGTTTTGGCTTTGCGGCGCATATCGCGGTCAACCTCATCCAACTCAACACCAAATACTTTGGCAGCTGTGGCAGCATGAATATCGTACCCCTGCCTGAAAGCGTCTATCATGGCTTCATCTTTACTCAGGGATGCAATAATACGCAACTCAATTTGCGAATAGTCGGCAGCCAGCAGCACATGATCATCATCAGCAGGGACAAAAGCCTTGCGGATTTCACGTCCTTGCTCAGTACGAATAGGAATATTCTGAAGGTTTGGATTGGTGGAAGACAATCGGCCGGTAGCCGCTACTGTTTGGTTAAAACTGGCATGCAATCTGCCGGTTTTAGCGCTTATTAATTTGGGAAAGGCATCTACATAAGTGGATTTCAATTTGGTCAAAGACCTGTAATCCAATATTTTTGAGACGATTTCGTGCTTATCGGCCAGTTTAGACAAAACATCTTCACTGGTGCTGTATTGTTTGGTTTTGGTCTTTTTGGCTTTTTCAACAATTTTTAGTTTATCGAACAAGATCTCGCCCAATTGCTTTGGAGAACCGATATTGAATATTACCCCGGCCAGTTCATAAATTGCTGCTTCAATCTTTTCGATCTCATTTTGAAGCATCACCGAATAATCTTCCAGGTTCTTTATATCCAATTGTACGCCGCTCCTTTCCATATCGGCAAGCACATAAATTAGTGGGGTTTCCAGATCGTAGAACAGCGATTTCAACCCCATTTTATCAAGTTCCGGTTCAAAAACCTCTCGCAATTGCTGGGTTACATCGGCATCTTCGCAGGCATAAGCTGTTATTTTTTCTAAATCAACATCTCTCATATTCCCCTGGTTCTTTCCTTTTTTGCCAATCAAAGATTCTATACTCAGGGGTTTGTGATTGAGATAGGTTTCAGACAAAACATCCATGTTATGGCGCATATCGGGTTGCAGAAGATAATGTGCGAGCATGGTATCGAATAGTTTTCCCTGCACATTGATATCATAGTTTTTCAGGATTCCGATATCAAACTTTATGTTCTGGCCGGTTTTTTCAACATCCGGGTTTTCCATCAGCTCCTTTAACAATACAGCGCGCTTTGTTGCTTCTTCCTGGTCTTCAGGAAAAGGGATGTACCAGGCCTGACCGGGCTTCATACAAAAAGAAACCCCTACCAGCTGGGCATCCCTGATATCGAGAGATGTGGTTTCCGTATCAAAACAAAAAGCTCCGGCTTTGCTGAGTTGAGATACCAGCGACTTGATCTCTTCATCGCTGTCAACCAGATTGTAATCGTTTTCTGCCATCAAAGAATCTGCCCTTTTCTGGGCTAACTCGGTGGGATCTTCAAAAGCATCGGTTCCGGCAAACATATCCATCTGCCCCTGGAATTTCTCTTTGGGTAGCAATACTTCAGGGGCTTCTTCCCTTATGTGCTCAAAAACTCTCTTCCCATAGGTTCTGAATTCGAGTTCTTCAAAGAGGGGCAATAACTTTTCCGGATCTGGGTTTTTGCGCTTGAACATTTCTTCATCCCAATCAACCGGTACGTTGAGAATAATCGTGGCCAGACTTTTCGACAGAAGGGCCTGTTGAGAGTGCTCACGCAAGGATTCACGGCTGCGCTTTTCGGGCACATCATCCAGATTGTTTAGAATATTTTCGATGGAGCCAAATTCGGCAATCAGCTTCTTGGCCTTTTTCTCGCCAATTCCGGGTACTCCGGGGATATTATCCGAAGCATCGCCCCACAAACCCAGGATATCAATCACCTGCTCAGGATTTTGAATGGAAAAGCGTTCGCAAACTTCTTTCACGCCCCAGATTTCCACATCATTCCCCATGCGGGCTGGTTTGTACATGAAAATATTTTCAGAGACCAATTGTCCGAAGTCCTTATCGGGCGTCATCATAAACACAGTAAAGCCTTCCTGCTCAGCCCTTTTGGCCAGGGTGCCGATAATATCGTCAGCTTCATAGCCAGCCAGCTCCAGAAACGGGATATTGAAGCCATCAACCAGTTTTTTAATATAAGGAATGGATGAAACAATATCTTCGGGTGTATCTTCACGATTTGCTTTGTAGGCAGTAAAATCTGTTTGTCGCTGGGTTTGGGCAAAAGCATCAGAACACACCACCAGGTGGGTAGGGTCTTCCTTTTTGATTACCTCCATCAACACATTGGCAAAACCCAGTATGGCGGATGTATTCATCCCCTTTGAATTAACGCGGGGATTGCGGCTAAACGCAAAATAGGCCCGGTAAATCAGGGCCATAGCGTCTAATAAAAACAGTTTTTTCTTTTCAGGCATAGCTTCTCTTTTTGAATAGGAGCCAAAGTTAGTTATTGCTGAAGAGAAAAAAAACGCAATTAATGAAAATACAGGATTAATGTGGAGCCCGCTGAAAATGTTTTAAGTACCTTATCTTTTAAATTCGTGTTTTTTTTGGCATAAAATTGATAAAAAGTGGTGTTCGATTTACAAAGGACAATTGCCGGAATTCAACGTTTCTTTACCCCTAAATCCCCCAGGGGGGACTTTACGGGACTGCTAAATTTAAAACAGCCATGTATAAACTACTTTAGAAACCTTGGTAAAATGGAAAATAACAACAAAAAAGCACTGCTCTAAAAAGTCCCCCCTGGGGGATTTAGGGGTAAAACAGCAACAAAGCTGCACAGCACCAAAGTATCGCATTGCTAAATTAGGGGTAAAATCGCGTTCTGGCTTGTCCAGGTTAGGGTATTAGAGGCAACGCGATAAGGTACTTTTGTGTGATAATAATGCATAACATTAATTGTTGAAATGTGATAGTTGTGATTCATACGTTCAGAGATTCTGTAAAAATGAGTACAATAATTTAAATATTAGAAAATCTTTAATTATTATCTAAAAGAATTGACTGATAATGTTGACATTAAGAATTCAAATCCGAGTGGAGCTTCAAGAGCCATTATTTTTCATGTTCCCTTACTAATCTTTACTGCATTGATTGAGTATTTATTGATTTTGATATTTGAGATGATCCTGATAGATACCTTGATTAATATACTAAAAAGATATACCTTTGTGATATTAAAATAAGATGTCATGAAAACAGTATCTTTAAAAATAGACGATTCGATTTTCGGCGAGACTGAAAAAATACTTGCTCGGATTAAGAAACCACGGAATCGATATATAAACGAAGCGATTGAGTTTTACAATAAAGTTCAACGCAAACAGCTTCTTGAGAAGAAGCTTAAAAAGGAATCTGGATTAGTTAAAGCGGATTCAATGTCTGTGCTAAAAGATTTTGAGGAGATTGATTATGTCGATTAAACAATTTGAAATCTGGATTGCAGATTTAAATCCTCAGGTTGGAACTGAACCAGGTAAAACAAGACCAGTTTTAGCAATACAGACAAATTTGCTCAACAAGATTCCTCACCCATCGACTATTGTTTGCCCAATTACAACAAATGTGAAAAAGGATTCTGAGATATTAAGGGTACACCTTAAAAAAGGAACAGCCAACTTACATCAAGCTTGTGATGTTATGATTGACCAGATTCGTGCCATTGATAATAAACGATTGACAAAAAGACTTGGGATTTTACCTGACGAGCTGATTGATTTGGTAAAAGAAAATATTCAAATAGTACTTGACCTTGAATAATGCACGACACCACAGTCGATTAAACCGCCCCGCCAGCTAAACTAACGGTGAGAGCCTCTCACCCCATCTCATCAGATATCGACGTCACAATTTAGTTATGCCCCGGGCAAAGTTGTGTCTTAAGAATGCATAACAGCAATAGGGGTAATGCATTCGTAACCGCCATGCAAAAAAAATGACAGTGCGGAGATTAATAGCTTTAATCGAAGCATATTTTGCGGAGAATGTTTTCTTTCCGGAGAATAAGCAGTATATTTGTCGCATAATTTGCGGAGAATGAAAATCTATATACACGAAAAAGAAAACTGGACTAACTTCACCTGGGACAATAAGAAAGTGATGCTAAAACTAGGTGAAGCCAGAAATCAACAGGGCAGACTCCTTGGGAAAATGGATTCGCTGGGTTTTGATTTGCAAAATGAAGCAGTATTGAACACTCTTACGCTGGATGTTATTAAATCATCAGAAATAGAAGGCGAGTTTTTGGAAATAGAACAAGTACGTTCATCAATAGCCAAGCGACTAGGAATTGACATTGCAGGAGCAGTGGAATCGGAACGCCACATTGACGGAATAGTTGAAATGATGCTTGACGCTACACAGAAATATGACTTGCCTTTGACTAAAACCAGATTGTTTGGTTGGCATGCTGCATTGTTTCCATCAGGATGGAGTAATCTTTATAAGATCACAGTTGCCGACTGGAGAAAAGACACGACAGGACCTATGCAAGTTATGTCAGGACCTATGGGAAAAGAAAAAGTTCACTATCAAGCTCCAGGTTCTTACAGAATAGAACCTGAAATGGAAAAATTCTTAAAATGGTTTGAAAACGAGCATGAAATTGACCTGGTTCTTAAAGCAGCTATCGCTCATTTATGGTTTGTGACAATTCATCCATTCGACGATGGGAACGGACGAATTGCAAGGGCAATTACAGATATGACATTGGCACGTTCTGACAAAAGTATAAGGCGTTTCTACAGTATGTCAGCACAGATTAGAGTTGAAAGGAAATATTATTATGAAAAACTTGAAAAAGCTCAAAAAGGAAATTCAGATATTACAAATTGGATTTTGTGGTTTTTGCAATGCTTAATAAATGCGATTGACGCCACAGAAGAAACTTTATCGAAAATACTTCATAAAGCAGAATTCTGGAAATTTCATTCCACCACAATTCTCAATAACAGACAGCAAAAAATAATAAACAGAATGCTGGATGGATTTGATGGAAAGTTGACAAGCTCAAAATGGGCGAAGATTAACAAGTGCTCACAGGATACAGCTCTTCGGGATATTCAGGATTTAATGAAGAAGAGTATTTTACAAAAAGAAGCTAGCGGTGGACGAAGCACAAATTATGAATTGAAACAAATGCCAGGCGGTAATCGAATAGACCGCCCCGCCAGCTAACCTGACGGGGTGGCATCTCACATCATCTCGTAAGACATAGATGAGACGGTTCAAAAAACACTGGAAAAACAGACTCTTTGTAATTATTTCTGCATTTAAAATGAAAAACATAATCCCTATGGACTTCCAAAACCTGGTAAACCAGCGCGAAAGCACCCGAAAATATTCTGATAAACCCGTAGACCAGGAAAAACTGGAACTGATTATGGAAGCTTGCCGAATGGCACCATCGGCCTGCAACTCACAACCCTGGCGATTTGTGGTGGCAACTGACCCGGCAATAAAGGATGCGCTGGCACAGGCAAGTTTTGGACCTTTGTTGCGGTTCAACAAATTTGCACCACAAGCACCAGTTATCGTTGCCATAGTAGCTGAGAAGCCAAAAATGATTGCCAGTATTGGCGGCGCGGTAAAAGACAAAGACTTTTATTTGATGGATATTGGCATTGTAGCTGAGCATTTCTGCCTGCAGGCAGCTGATCTGGGCCTTGGAACCTGTATGCTCGGTTGGTTTGATGAACCCAAAGCAAAAAAAATACTGAATGTTCCCGAAAAGAAACGCGTTTTATTACTGATCACCCTGGGTTATCCGGCAAAAAACACGTTGCGCAAAAAGATCAGAAAGCCTGCTGACGAAATCTGGAAATACAATTCTTACCAATAAATAAGGCAGTTATGGATGTACAAAAACTGAAGGAAGAGTTTCGTAAGGCGCAAAAAGAATCAGTGGCCCTGAGTGAAAAAACCAGAGAAGAAATTCTTGAAAAGTATTCAACACCGGAGTCCTTTTTCGAATCACTAAATATCAGGGAAATCAACCAGCCCGGTGACAAAGGCTTTCCTGCTGTGTATAATTTTTACACATCCTTTTTTACCCTGCCTGATGAAACAGAATCATTTGAAGGATTTGAAGCCACATTAAAGCTCAATGCAAATGAGCAAATGACTGCGAAATACGGGCGATTTAAAGAATGCTGGTTATATGCCACCCTACCCGGCAGCAACGAAATTATTGCAGGGATTAATTTTAGTGTGTATGAACTCGATAGCAGTTACAAAAACCAAACATCATTTGATGCCACGGGGCATGTGATTTATATTTTTGTGAAAGTGCCTTACAGAGGATTAGGAATAGCCGGCCGATTGCTCAGCCTGGCAGAGAAAAAAGCATCCGGTTTCTGGAATGACTCACTTAGAATTCTGTGGTTTTGTGAGCAAAACGCACCCGAAAAAATGACACCGAAAGAATATTTTGCCGACAACCTGAATGCACTGATTGATCAATGTGACCGGCTTATATGGTGGGACAAACACGGGTATAAACGACTTGCGTTCAACTATATACAACCCCCATTAAATCCTGGACAATTTGCCTGCGACAACCTTACGCTCAATGTAAAGGCAAAAGATCAGAAAGAACTACCTTCCTTTCTGGTAAAATCGCATCTGGAAAGATTTTTTACTCTTGCAGTTTTTAAAGGAGACAGGCAACGTATAGATGAGCATTTTACGCAACAAATGCAATGGCTGCAAGCCCATGACACGATCAAACTGGAAGGAGATGAATCGCATTACCATCAAATAAGAGAGCAGTTTTACGATTAAGTTTAATAAAACGATCTGTCTGTTTTAATGGCATTTACTTTTTCAACCAAAACACTTACCATCTTTTCATCATAAAAAGACTCATCACTTTCATTAAGTGGCAAAACATGCCATGTAATAAGGCCATCGGTAATCGAAGTAGGTTTAAATCCGTTGCCCATCCAGAACCGCAACTTCTTGTTTTCCTTTTCATCAAAACTGACCGATGGCACACCGGAAAGCACAAAATCGAGAGCAAAGTTTCTGTTTACAAAAGCATCGTGGCGAATCTGCTGCAAGGAATGATTAAGTAGGCTCTTACCAATTCCTGTGTTACGGAAATTGGGATGAACGGCAATACTATCAATAATACCACAACGGTATTCCGGAAAAAAGAAGGCGATACTACCCCCAACAACGTTTTCTTCGTCATCTTTTGCCAGGCTCACATAGAAGCGGAATTCAGAATGGCTTGTTTTCAACAATCCCATCATCTGATCAAGCGACAAGCGGTTTTTAAAGTTTGAAAACTCTTCCAGATAAACTTCAGCGTAGTAGTTTGAAAGGTATTTAATGCACGGCTTTTCGTCACATTTCACTTTGATAACCTTAAAGTGAACATCTTTGGTAATGAAGTAATTGTCGAAAGTGTCTAAAATTTCGCCAATGGAGTATGGAGTAGTGGCACATAGATTATTGGCAAACCATTGCCCGAATTCCGATTGCTTTTTCTCCTCCAGTTTCTTGAGAAACAGTTTTTCGATGTAAGAATTCATGGCCAGGCAAAAATTATACTTTCGCACCTTCCATTTGGGGTGCCGGGCTATTGATTCAAAATGTTTAAAGCATTTATCAATAAGCGTTTCGGCCAGGAAATTGTAATTCTCAGCATCAGCAAGGTTGGCATGTTCAAAAAAGGTTAATGACTTGCGGGGAGTAAATCCGGGGTTTTGTTCGTCATTTAGCCCAAACATGATCCACAGATAAGCTGAGAAGAAATAGTTTTCTGCTTTCAGGTTGGTTTTAATATCATAATCAATCAGTTCCATCAAATACGGAATACCCAGCTGGTCGGATGACAACCGTTTTAAAAACGGTACCGACCGTACATCAATTTTGTCATGGCTATGGGTATAATACTCAGAAGTATCTGCCAGTTTGCCTTTGATAGAGCAATTGTAGCCAAATTTCTTTCCGGAAGTTGTTTCTGCTTCGTGCGAAAAGCTATTCCAGAGTTCTTCACTTCTGTCGCGATTTTTCAAGATCACGTTTACTGAATTGCTTTCATCACCAAAACCATATTGAATAAGCTTGTAGGTATCCTGATTATACTTGATCTGATAACTGGGTCCCCACATAAGCCAGTTATAGGTAAAGTAAAGCTCCTGGGGGAGAATAGCACTTTTGGGCGGCAAATCATCACCAAAAGCCGTAAAATAATTGCTGAGAATTTTTACCCAATCTTCATCATACCGATCATTAAGGCCCATAATGAAAGTGATGGGGACAATATACCCTTCGTTGATTTCAAGATTGGTAACAAATCTGACAGATTCGGCAGGTGAAATGGCAAATTTACGGGATGCTTTTGTTTGCTTAAAGTAGGCATAATAATCCCTGACGAGATCATTAAACTCAGTGGTTACCATATCAAAAGGTGTGTCGATTTGCACAGTATAATCTCCTGTTGCTTCATTATCATCAAGAAATTTCTTAAAAATGCGGCGCAAATCTGTCCACCACGATTTGTCCTGGTGCATCCCTTTGCTTCTGATTATTGCCAGCTCAATATAAATGCGGATATATTTACGCGGGCTCTTGTAACAAATAAATAATATCCGGTACAACTCCATCCAGGGAAGCCCCAAAGAATGCAGCAATTGACTTAAGGGCCTGATATAAGGCAGCATAAAATAAAAGAAGGTTACAATAATAGTAAAAACTACCAGTACAAACTGCATGTAGTTATTAATGTAATCGAGCATATCGCCAATGGCGTAAAACATTTCGGATATCATTTCTTTCAGATATTTTCTATTGCTGCCTATTGCAAAAGCAAAATTAACTTAAATTTGGTTTTAAAAACCGTTAAGACACAAAATTAGAATAAGGCAAGAAACTGCTAATTTTGAAAGCCTTCTTTTTACCACGACCCAACATCTCCCAATATATTTTTATTACTTTTGAGAAATTATTAAACATCTATTCCCCAAAAAAAATTATAACCCATGTCAACATTAAAAAAACTATTATTCATGGCTATCATAGCAAGTTTTGCTGCCTGTAACTCACCGAAAGACAAGGGAGTTGCCGATGGACAGGAATTTATTTCTGAACCCATTATTTCTGAGACCCTTGATGAACTGAAAGAAAAATATGGCGAAGCGCAACTTGGCCGTATGATTAAAGGGGTAGAACAAACAGCAGCTCTATGGACCAGCAGCGACGGAACAGCAGAAGATTTTAAGACATTTTGCACAGAACAATTCGTTGATGATGCTCAGGCTCGCGATTACCTTTTTGATGCTCTTTCGCGAAATTTCGAAGCACTTTGGGGCCACAACAACCAAATCAGCGTAGAGTTAAACAAAGCCCTTCATCTTGACCGGGGGCCACTGCAGCCCGTTGACATCATCTTTGCCGGTTATTCGCCCATGGCCCATTTTTACGATGACTTTTTCAGCAACAAAATTGCCTTTATCACCATCCTGAATTTCCCGTTTTACTCTTTGGAAGAAAAAAACAGCATGGCAGATAGCTGGACCCGCAAGGAATGGGCTTATGCACGTATGGGAGATATCTTTATTTCAAGAGTGCCTGCTTTGCTTAGCAAGGAAATTTCTGTTGTATCAACCGAAAGCGACACTTACGTTTCAGAATACAACATTCGCATGGGCCAATTATTAGATAATGATGGCAATAAACTGTTTCCGGAAGGTTTGAGTCTTATAACCCACTGGGGCCTGCGCGACGAGATCAAATCCAATTACGGTAAAGAAGATGGATTACCCAAGCAAGAGATGATCTACCAGGTAATGCAACGCATTATCAGTCAGGACATTCCTAAAGATGTGATCAACAATTCTGATTTACAATGGAACCCCTACTCCAATGAAGTATTCAGTAATGGTGAGAAACAAACAGCAGAAAGAGAACCCGATACCCGTTACGTTCAGTTGCTCAATAATTTTAAAGCCCATAAAGCGTCTGACCCTTATCACCCCAACTATCCTACTTATATTCAACGGGCTTTTGATCAGGGGTTAGAACTTTCACAACAAGAGGTTGAGACACTTTTCAAAGAAATGGTAAGCTCTCCACTGTTAAAGGAGGTAGGCGCTCTGATAAGCCAACGGTTAGGCCGTGAACTCCGTCCTTATGATATCTGGTATGATGGCTTTAAAGCCCGCAGCAATATTTCAGGCGACTTTCTTGACAATAAAACCCGTGCCCTATATCCTGATGCTGCAGCATTAGAGAAAGACCTCCCCAATCTTTTGATGAAACTTGGATATACGCCAGATCGTTCAGCTTACATTGCATCGAAAGTTACTGTTGAAGGATCGCGCGGAGCGGGTCATGCCTGGGGTGCCCAGATGCGTTCGCAACAGTCGCGCCTGCGTACACGTATAGTTGACGGGGGATTGGATTACAAAGGCTATAACATTGCCGTGCATGAATTTGGCCACAATGTAGAGCAAACCATCACCCTGTATGATGTAGATTACTACACAATGAGCGGGGTTCCCAACACTGCCTTTACCGAGGCCATGGCATTTATGTATCAGGCCCGCGATTTGATACTGCTCGGAATTGAAAACAACGATCCTCAGGCAGAACATCTAAAAGCATTGGATATTTACTGGGGCACCTGCGAGATAATGGGTGTTTCTCTGGTGGATATGGAGGTCTGGAAATGGCTCTACAATAATCCTGAAGCTACTCCGGCACAACTAAAAGAAGAAACCACGCGCATTGCCATTGAAGTATGGAATGAGTATTTTGCCCCTGTATTTGGCATAGAAGACCAGCCCATACTTGCTATATATTCACATATGATAAGCTACCCGCTTTACCTGTCAGCCTACCCCATTGGCCACCTGATTGAATTTCAGATTGAACAGAATATAAAAGGCAAAAACCTCGCAACCGAAACCGACCGCATGTTTACTGCCGGCAAACTCACCCCACAGGAGTGGATGCAAAACGCTGTTGGCGAGCCACTTTCTAACCAACCTATGTTAAATGCTGTTGAAGAAGCATTAAAAAACATTTGATTATTTCAGTTGATCATTGTATAAAAATGAAAGCCGGTCTGGGTAACTTCAGACCGGCTTTTATTTTTGATGATAATCCAGACACACTATTCTGGCATATCTTCAAGTACCTTAACAATTACTTCAGGAAAATATTTGTATTCCAGTTCATGAATTCTTTGGGCAAGGCTAACAGGAGTATCATCGGGAAGAACAGGGCACTCTGCCTGGAAGATCACATCTCCCTGATCGTAATGCTCATTAATAAAGTGAATAGTAATACCTGATTTTTTTTCCTTATTGTCAATAACCGCCTGATGAACAAATTCGCCATACATACCCTTTCCACCATATTTGGGGAGCAAGGATGGATGGATATTAACAATACGGTTAGCATAATTCTGGGTTAACCAGTTTGGAATTAAAAGCAGATAACCTGCCAGGACAATAAAATTCACATCAAACTCAAAAAGTAATTCCAATACCCGGGTCTCTGATTTTCGGAATTCCATATCCATAACAACAGTGGGTATAAACTCCCTTTTTGCCCTTTCAAGCACATAGGCATCCGATTTGTTGCTGATTACCAGCACCACTTCGGCAAGATCATTTTTTTTAAAGAACCTGATTAAATTCTCAGCATTAGTGCCACTGCCTGATGCAAAAATAGCAATCCGATATTTTTTTTTCATTTTAGGGGTCATATCTTTCTGATTGAAACCCGGATGGGTTGTCCTTTTTAAATAAAATGGTACGGGCTTTATCAAAACTATAAGGAACAGGAGATTCATTCCAGATGAAAACCTTTAGCCAAACATTTTCATTTATATCTAATTCATCATCGAGAACAATCCTGACAGAAAAGCCAGACTTGTTTTCCGGAATTCCATAATTCCCCCATGACAGAATACTGTCGTTGCTGTTGCGCAGCTCATAAACTACAAATACTTCTTCCAAAGCCACCCTGGGATTATCCAACAGAACATCAATATAATGTACATCGTTGTCAATAGGAATATTATGCAATATATCCCGGTATTCATCGCGTACCCTTTGGCCTGTAACAACAGTATCTTTCAGCACCTTATACCCGAAACTTTCAAAAAACAGGGAATCGGGCATCAAGCCATTTTCAACCGTTGAGTTTACCAATTTATAAGCACTTAAATAATCGGTCATAGATAAATTGATTTGTTTATCAATAACTTCTTCCATGGTAGCACCATTCTCAACTTTAAATACCTGTTTGTCAGCATTTAAAAAATATCCGTTGTAATATAATTCTGTAATCTGCCCATTGTTGTCGGCAAAAGGAATAAATGGCTTCAAGGTGGCATCTTCAGCACACAAATCTCTGCCAATTGATGCTGTGTAAGGTGGAAAAGAAAAATTTGTTTGAGATGCAATTAATCCAACAACACTTTCGTAAATATCAGCGTGACTGGCGACGTCACTAATTCTTCGCGACTCTTTGACAAGGGGAGAATAGATCAAAAACGGTACTTTGTATTTTTCGATTCCCTTTGCATTAATAATGTCTGGCATGGTAAAATTTCCGGTAATAAGAAAGATAGTATTATCGAAACTTCCTTTTGTGATATAAGTCTCAATAAAATCATGGATCATATCATCAGTAAACATTAAGGAAAGAAGGTGCCTTTTGAAAAGCTGGAAGTATTCTACAGTATCAGTATTAGAAATATTTTCAAGTAATTGATCAAACCTGGTTTCATAATAGGTCAAACTATCTAACGGGAATGGCCAACGTGTGCTTCCTGTCTGGATAACATCGAAGGTGGGAGAAGAGTCCAAATAAGATTCTTTTTGCTCAAAATAGAAATCGAAAAGATACTTATCGTGATAACCCCAGAAACTTCCATCATAATCCGTGATATTTCTTTCAATATCACCAGGGAAATCAGCCGCATCAAAAACATCATCAACAATATTAAGTTCCAAATATTTGTCAGTGCTATACGCCCAGGTCCATTTACCAGTAAAATAAGCAGTATGGTAATTATTATCTTTTAATACATTAAAAAGAGAAAAGTGATAAGGGATAAGAGGAATCTGGCTAAATCCATTCTCTGCATTTGGTAAACCGCCAGTAATAGCAGGAAGAGAACCGGGTCTGCTTTGGGAAGTAGCAAAGAAGTTTTCCCAGTAAATACTATATTCAGTCAATTCCGTAAGAAATGGCATAAAATTATGCCCTTTAAAAGATCCCAGAAAAGGCTCGGAAAGTCCTTCCACAATCATTAATACAACATCTGGCTTTCTCTGTTGGATTGGCAGACCAATAAGGGAATCAAGACAATTACGGGGAGAAAAATTTCGCAGAAGAGGAAATTGTTCGGGTATAACAAAAGATTCTTCCCCAAGCAAACTTTGGTACAAAGGCATCCCGGTGAGCGGTGGATCATTTTTAAAATAAGTTTCTGAAAAACATAAGACCGAAGTTTTCACATAGTAAAAAGGCTTACTAACCCTACTTGCATTGCGATTAAGAAAATCGGTATTCAATCCTGTTTCAATAGCAATAGGAAATGCAACAAGAAAAATTGCAGGGAACATTACTCCAGACCATTTGCCAAAAGAGATCCGGTTACTGGTAAGTAACCATACCAAAAGCCCCATTATTATAACAAATACCATTGATGGTAGTATCCATTGAATGGAAGTTAAGCCATTGAATAAAGCAAGGTAGGATATTCCAGACTCACAACCCAATACAAAAACATCGGCAATTTCATTGTTGATATGGTAGTAAGCCTGAACCGGCACCATAAATAACCAAAAAATAACAGAAATACTTCCTGTTAAAGCAGATGCCAGATACACACTTTTAGATGCAATGGCAACAGATATCAATAATAGAGGAAAAAAAACAGCCGATGCAATTAAAAGATCGCCTAAGAACCCGTTAAAAATATCGATCCCCTTGCCCAATGAGCCCATTATGATCATTTCCCATGCACGAAAAAGAAAAATTATTAAATAGTTAAAGATTGCCCATTTGGTAAAAGATAAAAAGGAGTTAGAATATGCCTTCAGAAAACTCATGCGTGGAGAAAAGGATTATGGATAAACATTGTTGTTGATTAAAACAAATAAACGTCAAAATTATGGAAAATTGAGTATGCCATTAAAAGAATTAGAGAAATTTTATCAAGGATATCTTACGATCAGATAAAATTAAGTGTTAAAGGATGGTTTAAAACCGCATTTTACCACCAAATAGAGAGCTAAAAAAAATAATTTCGAAACAAACGTTTGATAAAACCATATAAATCTCATTTACAGACATTTAAATTATAATAAAAACTACCTGAAAGATGGCTGTTAAGCAGGCTGCAAACTATGCGCAATGAGTAGTAAATCAATGTATTATAGACATTTAGGAAAAATACAGTAAAAAAAAGTTGTTTATGATGATTTTAATTTTTTTCTTTGCAGTCTGTTTAACAAAAAAATGAGAAAACATGTCTGACATTTCAAAAAGAGTTAAAGCTATCATTGTTGATAAGCTTGGCGTAGATGAAAAAGAAGTAACCCCTGAAGCAAGCTTCACAAATGATTTGGGTGCAGATTCTTTGGATACCGTAGAGCTTATCATGGAATTCGAAAAAGAGTTCAATATTGCAATTCCTGACGACCAGGCTGAGAAAATCAGCAGTGTAGGCGACGCCATCGCTTACATTGAAAATAACAACAAGTAAAACCCAAGCAGTTTTAAATGAAACTCAGAAGAGTAGTCGTTACAGGTCTGGGCGCTCTTACACCAATAGGCAATACTGTTCCGGAATACTGGAACAGTTTGCTTAATGGTGTTAGCGGTGCTGTTACCATTACAAGATTTGACACCAGCAAGTTTAAAACAAAATTTGCCTGCGAGTTAAAAGGTTATAATTCCCTTGATTATTTTGAACGAAAAGAAGCCCGCAAATATGACCCTTTTGCGCAGTATGCTTTAGTATCTGCAAATGAAGCGATAATTGATGCTGGATTAGATACTTTCAATTTCGATCCGGACAGAGTAGGTGTAATATGGGGTAGTGGTATTGGTGGCCTTGAAACATTTTTAAAAGAAGTCCTTGATTTTGCCAGAGGAGATGGCACACCGAGGTTCAGTCCTTTTTTCATCCCAAAAATGATTGCGGATATTGCAGCAGGTCACATCTCTATAAAGTATGGCTTCAGGGGTCCGAACTTTACTACCACTTCCGCTTGTGCTTCAGCAGCCAATGCTTTGGTAGATTCATTCAACTACATTAGATTAGGTAAAGCTGATATATTTGTAAGTGGTGGATCGGAAGCAGCTATTAATGAGGCAGGCATTGGTGGTTTTAATGCTCTTACAGCAATTTCTGTAAGAAATGATGACCCCAAAACTGCATCCCGGCCTTTTGATAAAGATCGTGATGGTTTCGTTTTAGGTGAAGGTGGTGGTGCCATGGTTTTTGAAGCACTTGATCATGCCCTGGCCAGAGGAGCCAAGATATATGCTGAAGTTATTGGAGGGGGATTATCAGCCGATGCTTATCATATGACCGGGCCACACCCGGAAGGCCTGGGAGCCAGAAACGTAATGAAATATACTCTTGAGGATGCAGGTATTCAGCCAGAAGAAGTTGATCATATCAATACACATGGCACATCTACCCCTCTTGGAGATATTGCTGAACCAAAGGCGATAATTGCTTTGTTTGGTGATCATGCACAAAAGATCAGCGTTAACTCAACCAAATCGATGACAGGCCACCTTCTGGGTGCTGCCGGCGCTGCTGAAGCAATTGCCACTGTCCTGGCCATTAAAAATGATATTGTTCCTCCTACTATTAATCATTTTACCGACGACCCGGAAATTCCAATGCTCGACTTTACCTTCCATAAGGCAAAGAAGAGAACAATTAACGTAGCAATGAGCAATACATTTGGCTTTGGAGGTCATAACGCTTGTATTGCATTTAGAAAATATACAGAATAATTTCTGAATATATTTTGTTCCCGTTTACCAGAGTTAAATTTAGAAAAAACAGCACCGACTATCATTTAGCGGTTGCCTTAAAAAATATTTTCGGTTTTTACCCCAAAAATATATCGCTTTATAAACTGGCATTCAGGCATAAATCGATGGCACAACCCGAAAGTAACGGTTTCAGGCATAGCAACGAAAGATTAGAGTATCTTGGTGATGCTGTTCTTGGCTCTTGTGTAGCCGACTTTCTTTTCAAAAAATTTCCTTACAAAGAAGAAGGATTTCTAACCGAAATACGCTCACGTATCGTTAGCAGGCAAAATCTTAATCTCCTTTCGAGAAAGTTAGGTATCGATGTATTAGTGCAAACCAGCAGAGAAAACCAAACTTCAGGCACATCAATTCTTGGTGATGCCTTTGAAGCTTTTATCGGTGCATTATATCTGGATAAGGGGTATCGTTTTACATACAAAATTATTGTGTCTAAAATAATTCAAAATCACATTGATCTTGAGGAGTTGGTAGAAAAGGAAGTAAACTTTAAGAGCAAGCTTATTGAATGGGCCCAGAAGGGAAAACACGAAATTGAGTTTGAACTGGTCGAAGAATCAGAGAATAATAAAAAGATGAAGATCTATTCCGTTAATCTGAAAATAGATAACAATGTAGTGGCAAGTGGAAAGGACTTCTCAATAAAGAAGGCTGAGCAAAGTGCAGCTGAAAAAGCCTGGAGTAAGTTAATTTCGGAACCAGACCAGGCAAATTAACCCAGCCCAAGATCTATTTTAAACATCTTTAACCAGCCTGTTTTCCGGCATATTGGCCAGAATAGTATTGAAGGAACCGATTATTTCTTTTAATTTCTCAAGTTCGTTGGTATCTTTGGCAATAAGAACATCCATTCCCCTATGATCAAGCTTCTCCATTACATTGCGAAGGGTTATTTTTGTTATATCAGATGCTGGCTGATATGCATCTTCTTTATGATGATCTGATTGAGTTTGATTGATGAGCCTGATTTCTTTTAAATCATCAAGCACTTCCCTCACAATGGTAATGGGAATTGCTAATTCTAATGAAATTTGCGGTGGGGTAAAAGGAACTTTTCCCTGCGCAAACCTTTTGGCTATTAAATTATAAATGTAGAGGGAAAGAATTTTTTTGTTATACGGACTAATATTTCGCGCTTCATGTTCAAATTCATAATGTTCAACATTTTGATTGGCATAAGAAATCTCGGCGCCCAGCAGAACAATCAACCACGATAATCTAATCCAGAGTAATAAAAGCGGAAGTGCCGCAAAACTCCCGTAAATAGCATTATAACGAGAAACTCCTACCTGAAAATTAATATATACCCACTGAACAAAAATAAAAACTGAACCTGCCAGAATGGCGCCAATTACTGCTGAACCAAAATTTACATTGGTATTGGGCATTACCATGTAAAGAAGTGCAAAAACAACCCAAATAAAGAACCAGGGTGCCAGGTTAACCAATAATAATAAAGCTGGACTTAAAAAATCAAGATAGTCGAGATTTCCACTAAAATTAGAAACCTTTGTAGTAAGAAATACCGTTGCTGCGCTGGAGAGAATAAGAAAAAGCGGGGCAATAAAAATCATAGCAAAATAATCGCTTAATTTCCGGGCCAGAGGCCTTGAATGTTTTATCTGCCATATCCCATTAAATGATTCTTCAACATACACCATAACAATAATAATTGTATATAAAAGAACCAAAAGACCAACTCCGGCAACTATACCTCCCTGAGTGGTTTCAAGCATTGAATTTGCAAATTCCATTATATAATTAAAGACTTCTTCTCTACCCACAAACACTTCTCTTAATTGCTTTTCGAGAAATTGTTCAAGCCCAAATCCTTTGGCTATACCAAAACCCATAGCCACAACAGGAACCACAGCCAATAAAGAATAGTAGGTTAGAGCCGATGCTTTCAAATGAAGATCATCTTCCTTAAAACCTCGGAAAGCAAGAATAAAAATACGTAATTGCTTAATTACAAATGATTTATACCCAGGAAGATCTTTAAGCGGAATTTTCCAGACATCACGTTCAACAAATTTTATCGCTTGCTTTACTGCCTGTATTAACTTTTCCTTTTTACTTAACTTTTTCATAGCTTATTGCTTATTTTCAGTAAATCCCGGTTAGCGTGATATTACTAATAAGGTTTACGTAAAATTGGGTAAAAGGGTTTAAGAAATATGAAATAGAGCTGCTAATAATGATCATTCAAAGTCAAACCTGTACAATTTAATAGCAGATGCTAAATTACAGTAATCTCGCCCCTTAAAGAAGTTTCAAGGTATTTTTTTAAAATCCGGGGAGAATAATTATGACCCAGCAGATACATCATCTTGGTTAATGCTGATTCAATAGTTATATCGTGCCCACTAACCACTCCAATACTTTGCAAACCAATGCTGGTTTCATACCTTCCCATATTTACACTGCCTCCTCTACATTGCGTAACATTGTATACTATTATTCCTCTCCTGATTGCTGCTTCTAATTCATTGATAAACCAAACGTCGCTTGGGGCATTTCCGCTACCAAAGGTTTCAAGGATAATGGCTTTGATACCTGGTATGGATAGTGTTGAAGAAACCACCTGCTGAGAAATACCTGGAAACAATTTCAAAACAGCTATATTAATATCCAGCTCAGTAAATATTCGAAATTCCTGATTGGAAGAATAGTGTATGGCACTAAAATCATATTTAATCTCGACCCCGGCCTTGGCAAGTATAGGATAATTTACAGATCGGAAAGCTTCAAAATGTTCTGCATTATATTTATGAGTCCGGTTTCCGCGATAAAGCTGAAACTCAAAAAAAATACAAACTTCCGGAACTAATGCTTTGCCATCCTTTTTAGCAGCTGCAATTTCCAGTGATGTAATAAAGTTCTCTTTCCCATCCGTACGAATCATTCCCAATGGTAGCTGAGAACCTGTAAGGATAACTGGTTTAGATAGATTTTCCAACATAAAACTAAGGGCAGATGCAGTGTAAGCCATTGTATCAGAGCCATGAAGGATAACAAAACCATCATAATTTTCATATTGTTCTTCTATGATAGTTGCCAGCCTTACCCAAACATCAGGATGTATGTTAGATGAGTCGATAACGGGATCAAAAGAAATACTTTCTATCCGAAATCCAAACTTTTTAATCTCGGGAATTTGTGCAGTAAGATGTTGAAAATTAAATGGATTAAGAGTGCCTGTTTCAGGATCTTCAACCATTCCAATGGTTCCTCCGGTATAAATGACTAATATTTCTGCTTTATTTTTCATACTACACTCCTACATTTATAATATTCCAAAAAGACTCCTGGCAGTTTTTGTGGTTTGATTTGCCACTTCTTCAATAGTGATTCCTTTTAATTCAGCAACCTTTGCAGCAATTAAGGGTATATAAGATGGTTCGTTGCGTTTTCCTCTGTATGGAACTGGAGGAAGATAAGGAGCATCCGTTTCCAGAAGAAGGTAATCTAATGGCATTTGTTCAACAACAGAAGCCATATCAGATTTCTTATAAGTAACCACCCCCCCGATACCCAACTTAAAACCAATACCAACAAACCAATTGGCCTGATCAACCGTTCCCGGAAAACAGTGCATAACTCCTTTCAATCCTTTATTGGTATAAGGTTTTAGAACCTTTATAATTTCATCTATAGAGTTGCGGGCATGAATAACTATAGGCAAATCAAGGTGAAGAGCCCATTCAATCTGAATTTGAAATGCCTTAACCTGCAAATCATAATTCGTTTTATCCCAATACAGATCAATACCTGTTTCCCCAACAGCACAAAAAGTTTCCTGATTAAAATACTCATACATCTTATCTAAAACCTTTTCAAAACCTGATTTCACAGATGTTGGATGCAAGCCCATCATAGCCTTGCAGGTATCCGGAAAGTCCTTTTGCAGGCTCAGCATAGAATCGATTGTGTTTTCATCTACATTAGGGAGTAGTACATATTTTACATCATTATCCATGGCATTCTTCACTGCGGTAGCGCGGTCATGATCAAATTGCTCCAGATATAAATGTGTATGGGTATCAATAAATATTGACATGCTAAGAATTTTTCAGATAAATATCAGCTAAATTTTTTGCCCACTTCTCTAAGCATAATCTCTGTAAGACGTTTTATATCGTAAGAATTTTTCAGTCCCCAATCTTGCCGGGCCACATTATCATCAATGCTTTTTGGCCATGAATCGGCAATTGCCTGCCGGAAATCCGTAAAATAGTCAACTTTAAAATCTGGGATATTTTTTTTGATCTCGTTGGTAAGTTCTTTAGGGCTGAAACTGATACCTGCAACATTGTAGCTGGATCGAACCGATATCTTTTCCGCAGGAGCTTCCATAACGCCAATGGTAGCCTTAATGGCATCATCCATAAATTGCATAGGCAGATAGGTGTTCTCAGAGAGAAAGCAATCATATTTTTTGTTTCTGATGGCTTCATAAAATATTTCAACGGCATAATCAGTAGTTCCTCCGCCGGCTTCTGTCTTATAAGAAATAAGACCAGGATAACGCAAGCTTCGACCGTCAACTCCATACTTATGAAAATAATACTCAAGCCATCGCTCGCCTGCCAATTTGCTTATACCGTAAACTGTATTGGGCTCCATAACGGTAAATTGCGGTGTTTTAATGCGTGGAGTAGTAGGGCCAAAAACAGCTATAGAGCTAGGCCAGAAAACTTTGGATAATGTCAGCTCACGCGATAGCTCCAATACATTGAGCAAACTTTCCATATTAATATGCCAACTGGCAATGGGCTTTTTTTCTGCATTACCACTCAAAATAGCAGCCAGATGGTAAATCTGGGTGATTTTATTTCGACTTACGGTACCAAAAAGACGATGAGTATCAAGTACATCAAGAATCTCAAAAGGACCTCCTTCGGTAATTTCCTTTTCGGCAGGTTTAATATCTGTAGCTACCACATTGGCATCGCCATAAATTTTGCGTAATTCAAGTGTAAGTTCAGAACCTATCTGACCCGCACAACCAATTACAAGTATTTTATCCATCATTATGATTTTTTAGAGATTTTAAGGGTGGGGCAAAGTTAGAAAACTTTTTGCATGGTCTATTAAGAGTATTGGGTTTAGGGGCAAAATTATACCCTGCTTAAATCAGAAAATTATTTTTCTCATAGATCAAAAAGGGCTACTTTTGTTTTAAGATTATTAGAAGAAATACCATAAAGACAACCTGATCAATTCATGGAAAATTTCATTGTTTCAGCACGAAAATACCGCCCGGCTACCTTCGATATGGTTGTAGGACAGGCATCTATTACCAATACATTAAAAAATGCCATTAAGAATAACCATTTGGCCCAGGCATTTTTATTTTGCGGCCCGCGCGGGGTAGGAAAAACTACCTGTGCCCGAATAATGGCTAAAACCATTAATTGCGAGAACCTGACTGAAAATATTGAAGCATGTAATAAATGTAAATCTTGCGTATCCTTTAACGAATCGAACTCGTTCAATGTACATGAGCTGGATGCCGCTTCCAACAATTCAGTAGAAGACATTCGCAATCTGGTAGATCAGGTGCGTATTCCTCCACATATTGGCAAATATAAGGTGTATGTTATTGATGAGGTACACATGCTTTCTACGGCTGCCTTCAATGCATTCCTGAAAACTCTGGAAGAGCCCCCTTCCTATGCCAAATTTATTCTTGCCACCACCGAGAAACATAAAATCATACCTACCATTTTATCACGTTGTCAGATTTTTGATTTTGCAAGAATTACCATTGATGATATTGCTAAACAACTTGAATTTGTTGCAAAGAATGAAAATATTGAAACAGAATATGATGCACTTCACGTAATTGCACAGAAAGCAGATGGTGCCATGCGTGATGCTCTTTCTATTTTTGACCAGATAGTAAGTTTTGCAGGCAATCAAGTTACTTACAAAGCAGTAGTTGAAAATCTTAATGTACTGGATTACGACTATTTCTTTGCCATGACGAACCATATTATCAGCGGGAATAACTCCGAAATACTTCTGCTTTATAATACAATTATTGAAAAAGGATTTGAAGGTTCTCACTTCATTGCAGGCTATTCATCTCACCTTAGAAACCTTTTAATGTGTAAAGATCCTTCAACCATTAAACTTATGGATGTGGGTGAAAATATAAAACAAAAATATCTTGAGCAGTCTGCAGAGTGTCAGCCGGCATTTCTCATTCAAGCTCTTGATCTAAGTAATAAATGTGATTTATCTTACCGCAACAGTAACAATAAGCGTCTTCATGTAGAATTAAACCTTTTGCAGATTGCAGGATTACTAAACCAGAACACAGGAAAACAGGAACCACCTGCCCGGAGTGCTCAGTTACCAGCCACAGAATCAGATACACTATCTCCAAATCAGAAACCAATAATAAAGGAAGCAAAAACAGCATCAACGGCTCAATATGAATCATCCCAGACACAAAATACTACATCATCTGCCGTTACTCATCAAAGTAATACAGTAAACGAACCAGCTGCTTCTAATTCAACCCCACCAAACATAACAGGATTAAAAAGGCCTAACAGCATAAGCGCCCATTCAATAAGTATTAAAGATTCTGAATCATCAGCTGATGATGATGAAAAAAAAAAAGATACCCTAGACAACTCTGATGATGAATTCAGGCCGGAAGACCATTTCTCAGAATCCGACCTTCTTGATTTATGGGAAAAACTCAAAGAAAATTATAAATCATCAAGCCCGACTATTTTTTCGGCACTCAATATTCACCTTCCTGTAATCATTGATGACTTTACAATAGAAATAGGGGTTGATAATCTTATTCAAAAAGACCAGATTGTTGAACAAAAACCCCAGATTTTAAGCTTTTTACGGCAAAATCTTAATAATTATGCAATTAATTTTATCATCAGTATTAAAGAAGGAAAGAAAACACAAAAAGCCTATTTACCAGCAGAAAAATTTCAAAAAATGATGATAAAAAATCCTGATATTGAAAAACTTAAAAATGATCTTGACCTGGACCTTATATATTAATCACTTTTTAATATAATATTTTGCCCAACCTTTATAATTAATATACCATTTAAGGATAAAAAGAAAAGATGTGAATTAATAAAAATAATTGCTTTATGTAATTATTCACCAAAAAATCTATCTAATTGTCCATCCGTTGAACAAAATAATTAAATTCCTATTATTATAGATTAAATACATTCTATTTACTCATTTAAAAAAATCCAAAATTATGAAAATACGTTTTATGGCGCTTTTTACCTTAGGCTTAATGCTGACGGTAACTTTAGTTTTCAGTAGCACACCAAAAATTGAGTTTACCGAATACACATTAGACAATGGCCTTCATGTAATATTACACGAAGACAACACTACACCCAATGTGGTAGTAAATATTATGTATCATGTTGGAGCGAAAAATGAGCACCCTGAAAAAACGGGTTTTGCTCATTTTTTTGAGCACCTGATGTTTGAAGGATCAGAAAATATTGATCGTGGCGAATTTTCTGAAATTGTAGAGAAAGCCGGTGGTACCTTAAATGCTTTTACCAGTTTTGATGTTACAAATTATTATATTCTTCTGCCTTCAAATCAACTGGAACTAGGATTATGGATGGAGTCGGAAAGAATGCTACATCCTAAAATAGATTCTATAGGCATAACAACACAAAAAAGTGTTGTTACCGAAGAAATGAAGCAAACCCGGGATAATCGCCCATATGGCCGCTTAGTAGTTGAAACCATATCAAGAGCCTTTACCAGGCATCCATACAAAGGTGATGTATTGGGCCTTGATCCCCATGTACGTAATGCTACAGACGAAGATATAGCTGGATTTCATGATATGTTTTACGTACCCGACAACGCAGTATTGGTTATTACCGGAGATATTAATAAAGATGAGACCAAGAAAATGGTTGAAAAATATTTTGGTGATATACCAAAGGGTAAGTATGAATTTCGTCGCCCGGCAAAAGATTTAGAACCACGCCGTACCGTAGAGGTAAGAGATACCGTATATGACGATATACAAATCCCCGCTATTATTCAGGCTTACATGATTCCTGCTCAAGGTACACCAGACTATTATGCTGTTGAGCTACTTGGCTCCGTTCTATCAGAGGGACAAAGCAGTCGGCTTTACCGTCGCCTGGTTGATCAGGAAGAAAAAACCCTGCAGGTTATGTCGTTCCCTTTTGGACTTGAGCATCCCGGAATTAATTTAACTTTTGCTATTGCCAACATGGGAATTGATCTGGCAGATGTTGAATCCGTTTTTGATGAAGAGTTTGAAAAGGTAAGAACCGAGCTAATAACCGAAGATGAACTACAGCGTGTTCGCAACCAAAAAGAAAATGAGATTGTAAATAGCAATACTACCATCGCCCGCCGTGCTACCAACCTGGCTATGTATCATACCATGTATAATAATGCAAATTACATTAATACTGTTCTTGATAACTATATGAAAGTAACCCGCGAAGACATTAAACGTGTTGCCAATGAATATTTCCGCCCCGACAACCGGGTAGTTCTTTATTGGTTACCACGTGGTGAAGCAAAATAAATATCAGAAGTTTTCTTAAACAAATTATTTAAAAAAAGGGGTATAACTCCCATAAAGGATGAAAATTCAGGACATCCCAAAAACAATTATATTATGAAAAAAATTATTTCACTAGTAGTTTTCAGTTTTATAGCAGCATTTTCCTTACATGCGCAACTCGACAGAAGTATTAGACCTGAACCCGGTCCGGCACCCCAGATTCAATTGGGTGATTTCGAAAGTTTTACCATGGATAACGGATTGCAGGTTATTGTGGTAGAAAACAGGAAAGTCCCTGTTGTTTCTTTTCAACTCTCTTTAACCGTTGATCCAAAAACAGAAGGAGATGCAGCAGGATATATAGGATTTACCGGAGATTTGATGCGCGAAGGAACCACCACCCGTACTAAAGCAGAGATCGATGAAGCTATTGATTTTATTGGAGCCAATCTTTCAACTTTTTCTTCCGGAATATTTGCATCATCACTTACCCGCCACAAAGAAACACTTCTTGAACTAATGGCCGATGTGCTGCTCAATCCAACTTTTCCTGAAGAAGAACTTCAAAAACGCATCAATCAGACCCGATCAGGACTTCAAACTATAAAAACAGATGGAAACTCAATTGCCCGCAATGTTGCTACAACACAGGTTTACGGTTATGATCATCCTTATGGCGAAGTGGTAACAGAAGAAACCCTGGATAATATTACTGCTGAATTACTTCGAAATCACTACAATACATATTGGAAGCCAAATGTAGCATACATGGTAATAGTGGGAGATACTGATGTGGATGAAGCCCGTGAAATAATGAACACATATTTTGCTGATTGGCAAAAAGGGGATGTCCCCAATCATGCATATCCTACACCAATGCCCCCCGAAGGCCGCAGAGTTGCTTTTGCCGAAAGAACCGGAGCATTGCAGTCTGTAGTGCAGGTAACCTACCCGGTAGTATTACCCATCGGACATGAAGATGTAATTAAGGTAAGTGTTATGAACTCTATTTTGGGTGGAGGAGTTTTTTCCGGCCGCTTAATGCAAAACCTTCGTGAGGACAAAGGATATACTTATGGCGCTCGTTCCAATATTTCAAATGATCGAATTGTTGGACGATTTGTTGCATCTACCGAAGTTAGAAACAGTGTAACAGACAGCACTGTAGTAGAAATATTATCGGAGATGGAACGCCTTATCAATGAGCCTGTTACAGAGGAATCCCTTCAGTTGGTTAAGAACTTTATGAACGGGTCATTTGCCAGATCTTTGGAAAGCCCCCGTACAATTGCCAACTTTGCCCTCAACATAAAACGTTATGAACTCCCTGACGACTACTATGCAACTTATCTGGAAAAACTTCAGAGTGTTACAGTTGAAGATGTTCAGCAAATGGCACAGAAATATCTAAAACCCGATAATTCTATCATTGTAGTAGCTGGTAATATTGAAGAAGTACCAGAAACACTAAAGCGTTTCAGTGCCAACGGCGAGGTAGAAATGTTTGATGCTTTTGGAAGACCATGGGAAGCTCCTGAGCTTACAGATGTGCCTGCCGGAGTAACCCTCGAAACGGTCATGGATAAATATTTTGCTGCAGTTGGTGGCAAAGAGGCCCTGAGAAATATTACAGACATGAAACAGGAGATTGAATTTACCATGATGGGCCAAACAGCAACTATTAAGCAATTTCAGCAAGCTCCTGATAAACTGCGTCTTGAAACTGTATTTGGCGGCATGACTGTTCAAACCCAGATTTTTGATGGCCAAAAGGCTTCTGTTTCTGGCATGATGGGAAAACAGGAATTTACAGAAGGCCCGGAATTTGAAGCAATGAAGATGCAGGCGATCATGAATATTGAAATGGATTACGCAGATTATGGAATCGAAAAAACCCTTGAAGGAATTGCCAATGTTGATGGAATACCTGCTTACAGAATTTCTGTTGTAGCACCATCGGGAAGCAAAACCCACGAATTTTATGATGTTGACACAGGGCTTAAAATAAAATCAGAGTCAGAAATGGGAGTAACAACTTTTTCAGACTATCAGCCTACAGAAATTAGAATTGAAGGTGAAAAGCCCGGCTTTTTTGCCCGTTTATTTGGCAAAAAGGCATCTTTGGAAATTTACCAGGTTCATTTCCCAACCAAAGTAACACAGCAGGCAGCCGGTCAGGTTCTTGAAATGACAGTAAAAGATATTGCCTTAAATACCGGAATTGAAGACTCTCAATTCGTTTCAGAACAATAGCATAATAACTGCCAGGTTTTATTTAATTGATAAAAACGCTTCTTTCTCTTCAGGAAGAAGCGTTTCTAATTTTTATGATCCCTTGTTATTTCTTCTGGATTTTGTTTATCGTTAAAAAAACAGGTGGATATAACAATTACAAATAAATTAAAGATTATCCGGGTTTTATAATATCTCATAAGAACCAAAAAATGTCTTTTTTGCAAAGATCCTTCGTGAGCCAGATTAAAATCCATTAAGGATCTGCCCTTTCTAAAACCTAAAATTTTAAAAATAAGTCAGTCAGATCAATCTTCTACACTACTATTGAATTCGCCGTCTACAAGCCTGGTAGTAATTATGTCGCCGTGCTTAATTTTCTTAACCGATGTAATTCGTTTACCACCAAGTACAGTTATTGAATAGCCCCGTTTTAAAATATTATATGGATTAAGCAATGAAACCTTTGATTCAAGGCTATCAAGCCTTACATTATCTTTAAGGATTATCCCTTTTATTGCCCCTTGTAATCGGGCTAACCGATTTTCCATTGAGTACTTTTCAACCATTATATAACCAGTTGGAAGCCTGACAATCTTTCCGGCAAGATATTCGAGCCTTTGCTGTTGAAATACCATAAGATTTTGACTTCTCTCAATCAGTTTATTTGATGCCTTCTCTATACGTTGTTCGTATTCCTTAAACTTATCAACAACAAAATAAGCAACATCAGTAGGTGTAATTTTATTTTCCCATGCAATCATTTCAGCAACAGTTTGATTGGTGGCATGACCTATACCGGTAATAACCGGAATCGGGAAAGTAGCAATTTCATAGGCCAATTGATAATCGTCATAGCAGGTAAGGCCAATATCTCCACCACCTCCTCTTATTATGGCAACAAAGTCAAACTTTTCTTTGATTTTTTTTATAATTCTCAATTGAGAAATGATTCCTTCCACAGCCTTGTCTCCCTGCAAAACTGACGGAAAAAGATAATGCCACCAATTGTATTTTTTAGCCTGAGTATTTAAAATGTTAAGAAAATCATGATATCCCTTACTTGTTTCAACCGATATTAAAGCTATACGTGATGGCAAAACTGGCATTACCCTTGATTTATTGGTACCAAAAACGCCTTCCTTTTTTAACCTTGCGATATTCTTTGTCTTTTCAAGAGCCATTTCGCCCAATGTAAAAGATGGTTCAACTTCCCATATTTGAAGAGACAATCCATAAACAGGATGATAACCTATTGTTGCCCGAAACAAAACCGACATTCCTTCTTTGAGTGACTCTCCGGTAGTTTCAATAAAAAGTTTATTAATATTTCTGAAATCAGCGGCCCATATGGTCGCTCTCATTTGTGCCTGTATTACATTACCGTTTTTATCGACCAATTCAGGGTAGCAATGGCCACTCCGGGGATAAAAATTGAGCCGTGCAATTTCTGCCTTAATCCAGTAACCTGACGTATAATTACGCTCTATAACAGATCTGATACTTTTGCCTAATTCGCTAAGAGTAAATACTTTACGTGATTGATCCATAATAAAAAATACCTGTTTTTATTTTTCCAACTATTTATTTTAATAACCCTATACGTTGCAGTAATAAATTAAAATCGTTGGTCTTCACTGGCTTTGTAATATAATCATCCAATCCCTGTTCTATATAATACTCTCTATCGCCTTTCATAGCTCCTGCACTAAGCCCAACAATGGGTGTAGTTAATTCTGGAAACCTTTTTCTGATTTCTTTTGTGGCTTGTACCCCATCCATAACAGGCATTTGAATGTCCATAAGAACAAGGTCAAATTTCAGGGGTTCAAAAATATCGGTGGCTTCCTTACCATTTTTTGCTAAAACGATGTGATGACCCATTGATGTTAAAATCAATGAAATTACCTTTTGGTTTACTTCTTTATCTTCGGCAAGAAGAATGTTTAACCCAACAGCTGAAGGTGGAATTTTGACCTTTTCGGCTGTTCTCTGATTATTATTTTCTTTTATAATCGTGGCAGAAAAAGTAAACCAAAACGAAGTACCAATTCCAGGCTTACTATCAACGTCAATTTCCCCTTCGAGTAAAGATGCAAGCTCCTTGCATATTGATAACCCCAAACCTGTTCCTTCAATAGGAATATCAGCTTCTTTATGAATTTGTGAGAATGGTTTAAACAGTTTTTTACGAAGTTTTACATTGATGCCAGGCCCCTGATCATGAACCAAAACCTTAAACATATTTTTATCACCCCTGGTTTCATTAAGTTGTTGTATTTCAAGCATAATAACTCCCTTAATTGCATACTTTAAAGCATTGGATATAAGGTTTGTTA
Organism: Sphingobacteriia bacterium; assembly: GCA_011390785.1. GTDB lineage: Bacteria > Bacteroidota > Bacteroidia > Bacteroidales > UBA7960 > SKVR01. The sequence goes on along the minus strand of JAABRR010000002.1, from coordinate 157,536 downwards.
TAATCTGAAAAATACGATGCTTATCGGCATTAATATATTTAGGTAAGTTTTCCAGACCTTTGGTTTGAAACTGGCAGTCGTTTTTACAAATGGAAGTAAATAACTGCCCGGCTCTTACAAATAGCTCTTCCAGGGCAAAATCAACAGGATTTAAATTGATACCCCCTGCTTCAATTCTTGAATAATCCAAAACTTCATCAATAATATTTTTAAGATTCTCAGAAGAAAACTTTACGGTATCAAGAAAATCTTTTTGTGTATCATCAAGATTTGTTTTTTCAATTAGTTCCAACATACCTTCAATGGCGGTTAGCGGAGTTCTTATCTCATGACTCATCTGAGCAAGAAACCTTTGTTTAAAGTGGGCACTTTCGTTTGCAATCATAATCTCCTGCTTTAAACGCTCAGTGTTTTTTAATTCAGTAACATCACGAATAATTCCTATGAGTTTATTTTCCTTATGATTAAATTCAGCCATTGAGTGAATAAAACGCGGTTGTTTATCATTTGCCCTGATTATTTGAAAAACAATATCATAAGGAGTTCCTGTATTTTTATGCTGCTTAAACGCTTCATTAATTATGTACCGATATCTATCTACTACAGAACTTTGCACTTCAGAAACCGATAATCTCTCTTTATTAAAACCATATATAACACGAGCCTGTTCTGAGGCAGAAACCATTTGAGTATTAAAATCAAATTCCCAACTCCCAATATTAGCGATTTTCTGCGCCCTTTTAAGCTGATAATCACTTTCACGAAGTTTCTTAAGGGTATGCTGCTGTTGTTCGAAAATACTTTTTCGCCAAAATAATTCACCCAATTGCAGACCAATGGCTGAAACCAGATGGAGAAGTTTTTCATCAACATCTTTGGGCTTACGAATAAAGAAAATCAGAACACTAACAACCAAATTGTTTGAAAGAATAGGAATACCCACTCCCGAACAGATATTATAATGCTTTGCCAGTTTATTTCTTAAAAATTCAGGATCATTTTTCAGATCATTGAGCCAAATGGCCTTCTTACTGGCCCAAACTTTACCAGGAATGCCTTCATCTTTTGCCAAAATATAATTTCTGGTTTTCTCGATAAATGGTAAAAGACTTTCGTCATTTAAATAAAAGGCTCCGGAATAAGCCATTCTTTGTCCATTCGGTTCAGGCAACCATGCTTCTCCTATATCCCAGCCTGTTTCAACACAAACCTGCTCAATAGTATACTCAAGTGCTTCTTCAAACGAATCAGACTGTCCAATCTTTTGTGCAATCGAAAATAGCATTTTGAGCCTGTCGCGTTCTTTTTCTGCTTCTTGGTTATTATGGTAGTCATCAGTAACATCAATAACTGTAGAAACCATAATATTTTGCTCTGTAAGCGGAATGTTGACCGCGGTAACGTAGCGTTGTTTACCATCACCGGTAAAGATGGGCAGATTTTCCCATTTCATCCTTTTTGGGTCACCACTTTCAATATCGGCAAGAACTCTGTTCATAATTTGATTCCTAAAGTCAGGATCGGGATAAACCAATCTGAAGAAATTAGGGATATCAACCAGTTCTTCAGCAGGCCAACCATATATCTCAGCAAACTTTTTGTTCATATAACTTGCTTTGCCGCTATCAATATAATTGATTGCCACGCCCAATGTTAAATTATCCAATACCGTTTGGATAAAAACTTTTTGTCTGACTAATTCCTCTCTGGTTGCAACATTCTCAGAAATGTCGCGACCAACACCAAGGATTTCCTTAACATCTCCGTTTTCGTCGAGTATAGCAGTATCTACCCATGAGAGCCACTTCCAACCTTCAACAGTAAGCGCTCGTTGTTCAATCGAACAATGATAAGGCGGATTATATAGCCCTTCCATGGCATGTTCTGTAGATTCCCTGTCATCATGATGTACAAGAGGTAAAAATTTTTCACCAAGCAAAGCATCTGCTTTTTTACCAAATAACCGGCAATAGGAAGGACTCACAAACAAAAACCGTCCTTCCTTGTCTACTTTTACAATCAGATCGGTTTGATTATCAACAAGAATGCGGTATCTTTCTTCACTTTCCTTGATGGCCAGTTCGGCTTTCTTTCTCTTTGTTATGTCGCGCCAGCTAACGTGAATTACCATTTCTCCTTTAAACCAGATAGATGTGAGTACCACTTCAAGCAAAATATCAGAACCATCGGCGCAGCTATGCAGCCACTCAAAATGATTATTCCCTTTTGTTATGGCATGTGCTATAGCTTTTTGCGCTTTATCTTCAGAACTTTGTCCATCAGGCTGTAATGGTGGAGACAGTTCCCAAGGTGTTTTCCCTATAATCTGTTCTTTATTCTTATAGCCCAAAAACTTCAAAGTAGATGGGTTACAATCAATAAACCTGCTATTCTTTATTAATAAAATTGGATCGGTAGATTGCAGAAACAAGCTTTTGAAAGATTCCTCACTCTCTTTTAGTGCTCGCTCACTTATCCTTTTTTCTTCAAGCAACTCTTCGAGTAATTTATTAGCCGACTCGAGAATTCCACTGCGGAATCTTAATTCTCTTGACTTAAAAATCAGATTTTTACGCAAGTGATAAAATAGAAACCCCATAGAAGCCAATACAACAAAAAGAAGCCAGTAAACCCAATTCATGTAAAAAGGAATTTGTTGGTCGGGTAGTTCAAATATATTGTTAATGCTAAATGAGTTGCCAGGTTCGGAATATGCAGGAGAAAAAATCATTAAAAACAATAAAACTGCCAAAATGATTTTTTTTAAATTTAGAAAAGAAACTGATATTGGGTTACTAACCATGCTTTTAGAAATAATGGTTATTTAAGAATGACTCATCAGTAAAATATTCAAACAATCTGGTTTGCTAAAAGTACAACAAAAATACAAATCTAAATATCAAAAATGGTTATTGTATCATTGTAACAGCTATTGGTGCCCAAGCCCGACTCATTTATTGTATACCTGGTATTTGCTGGCTATGGATGTATTGAGCTAAGTAACGACTCTATTAACCTGGAGCATGATGTGGATGATATATAAATTGGGTTTTACCTGGGTATATAATCAACCAGAAGTAAATTAAAAACTGGCTCTCTTCTCTGCCCGTGGAATACTAAAATTTATTTAATGTTTACATTGGTTGTTTTGCAAAACCGGCAGAAAAAGTTATGATGGCAAAGTATTGATTAAATCATTACTTTTGCTGCCTAAAACAAAAATCATGGCCAATAAAATAATGGATCCCATTGGCAGGTTGATGGGATTAAGATACAAATCGCACCCATGGCATGGGGTAGACATCGGTAAAAATGCCCCCGATATACTTACCTGCTTTGTAGAAATGGTAAGTACTGATACGGTAAAATATGAAGTAGATAAGGTAAGTGGCTACTTAAAAATTGATCGTCCGCAAAAATATTCCAATGTATTGCCTGCCATGTATGGCTTTATTCCGCAAACCTTATGTTCAAAGCGTACTGCAGAATTCGCCATTGAAAAAACCGGTCGCAATGAACTGGTAGGAGATGGTGACCCGCTTGATGTTTGCATTTTAACAGAGAAGTCTATTTCTCATGGAGATATTCTTGTTGAAGCAATTCCCATTGGTGGATTCAGAATGCTAGACCATAACCAGGCAGACGATAAAATTATTTGTGTATTGAAAGATGATGCATTATATGGAGCCATGAGGGATATATCAGAATGTCCTGACCCGGTTGTTGAAAGATTAAAGCATTACTTTCTTACCTACAAAGACCTTCCAAATACCAAACTTGATGTGGAAATAACCCATACTTATGGATCTGATGAAGCCAAAGAGGTTATCACCAGAACCATTGAAGACTACCGGGTAAAATTTGAGAACCTCGACAACCTTCTGTCAACCGTATAGTTTAACGGCTAAACCATTCCAATTAAACGAAACATTTTACCGGGTAGGCTAACAACTACTCCCTTAAATTCGAGATTAAGCAATAATGAAGAAACCTTACTAAAGCCAAAGCCGGTTTTTTTCACCAAAAGGTCGAAAGAAACGTCGCCATTTGCTTTCAGATATTCAACAAGCATTGTTTCTTCTTTATCAAGTTCCATAAAAAGCTGTTGCTGAAAACCTTTTTTATTTTTCTTTGATTCCGGTTCCCATCCCATAACATATTCAATATCAGCTGCTGTTTCTATCAGGTGTGACTTGAGAGTTTTTATCAACTTATTGCACCCCTGGCTGTAAACATCGGTTGTTCGGCCTGGCACTGCAAAAACATCGCGACTGTAGGAGTTTGCAATATTTGCTGTAATAAGAGCGCCACCTGTTACTGCGGCTTCAACAACTACCAGAGCATCAGCCATACCTGCAATTATGCGGTTTCTTTTAGGAAAGTTTTCACGATCGGGTTTGGTGTTGCTAACAAAATCGGAAAGTAGTCCCCCATTTTGACCGATCATTCGCTCTGCAAGTGGCTTATTAAGAGATGGATAAATTCTGTCTAACCCATGACCCAACACGCCAACGGTAGAAAGATTAAAATCTAAGGCCGTTTTATGAGCGCGGGCATCAACGCCATAAGCAAGCCCACTTAAAATAAGAGGGTTGTATTTTTTGAGCCCTTCAATTATTTCTGTACACTTCAGCTTACCATATTCTGTTATGCTTCGCGTGCCAACTACAGCAACAATTTTATCCATATTTAGCCTGGCATTACCCTTATAAAATAGCAAAACAGGCCCATCATCACAATGTTTTAATCTGGCGGGATAATCAACATCGGTATAAAATAACGTCTTAATGTTATTTCGAGAAATGAATTCTATTTCTTTTTCTGCTCTGGAAAAGAGGTCATGCTTAATAACAGTGTTGGCTATACTTTCCCCAATACCGGGTATTTTTAACAGGGATGCTTTCTTCTCTTTAAAAATAGCTTCTACACCCCCACAATAGGCTATAAGCTTTTTAGCAGTAATTCCACCCACTTTGGGAATCATGGTCAGAGCAATCTGATATTTTAATAATTCGGAATCAAGCATAACATCGTATTATATACAATTTTTAATGCATTAATTGTATTTCATGTGTGGCATTCTGCAGTGGCTCAAACTCTGTATTTCTGATAATATAACCATAATTACCCAATGCTGGTGCAAGAGCTCCACTAATATAATCATGGTGCACGATCATATTACCGTATTTTGAAATAACATCATCATGTGATAAAACATAATTATATTTAAACTTGCGCCCGGCATAACATACATAATATTTTCGTGAAAAAGGTTTGGTTATCTTGTTGTTGATAACCACGTTGGCCCATTCATCATAAATATTAAAATCGCAGGCATAATTAAACATATCTGTGGTGAAACCACCGGGAGGTCTCATATTTACTTCAAGGGCAACAAGGTTTTTATGTTTATGATGCCTGAAAAATTCGAAATGGAAAAACCGTGCTTTTAAACGAAAAGCTTTAATAATTTTTCGTCCGGCTTCTTCCAGATCTTTAGGTATTTCGCGCCACGAATAATAATAAACATGAGTATCGTTGTTTACCACTTCCATAACTCCACTACTATAAGCATGGCCGGTAAAAAAAACAAGATTACCGCATTGGTCTGTAAGCCCGTCGAATGATTCAATATCACCTACCACAAACTCCTCCATGATACAAGGCACATCCGGTTTGGTGTCAAAATAGTACCTTAACTCACTGTCGTTATGCAATTTAAAAGTATTAGCTGCCCCAACACCTGTATCGGGCTTGCCAACAACAGGATAACCAACTTCTTTGATAAAATTCAGGGCATCATCAAACAAATCAATAATTTTTCCCCTTGCCACTGGAACACCAGCAATCTCAAACACTTCCTTCATTTTCGACTTTTGCTTCATCGCATCCAGTTCGCCAACCTGTATCCCCGGAATATTAAATTGTGAACGTAACCTGGCTTCCGTTTCAAGCCAATATTCGTTATTAGAATCTATACCTCCTATCTTGCCATATTTGTAGGTAAAATATCCCATTGCACGCACAAGCTGATCATAATTGTGCATATCATCTACACGATAATACTCTGTAAATGAATCTTTTAGCTCTTGTCGTAGCTCATGGTAGGGAAGATCTCCCAGCCCCAAAACATTGGCTCCAAATCTTTTTAACCCTACACAAAAATTAAAATAGTTGGGAGGAAAATGTGGAGAAAAGTAAACATAATTCATAATTCCGCTAATATTTAAAACAAAATCAATGACTAAAAATCAGGGGCAAACAGCCATCAATAAAAGTCTGCAAGATACAAAGGAATTCTGTTTTAGAAGTTTAGTTTTTTTTGGCAACAGGCTAAAAATAATTTGCGTAAAACAGATTTAGTTTTCATATTTTTCGCTAAGCTGATAAAAAACACCTCTTGATTGTTCTACCGCTTCAATTTTCTTATCTGCTTCCAATACATCAAGGTATTTATTTATTTCGCTAACATTTTTACCCAGTAGTGTAGTTAAATCATCGAGGGTACAGGGGCGTCGCGATATTGTTTCGATAATCGCATTTTCAATATCTTTACGGTACGATAAAATATTCTTTCTTTTAGCAGAAGCAGCAATAATCACCACATTGTTTAATTCTAACATATCTGAAATTTGCTGAAGTTCATCATGTGTTGCTCCTCTTAGTCCTGACAATGTACCAGGCCTGTCGAGAGTATTAAGTTGCACAACTTTTGGATTGATACCGACAAGGGCTTTCTTTAATTCGTGAATTTCTTCAGGGCTATCATTATACCCAGGTAAAATAAAAACTTCCAACCATATATCTCCCTTAAATTCATTCGCAAAATCCTTTACCCCTTGCAAATAAGTGCTGATGTTAAGCCCCTGTGCAGGCCTGTTGATTCTGCCAAAGCCCTGTTCAGTTGCCGAATCTAAAGAAGGTAACACAAGATTGGCTTGTGATAATGCTTTTCTAACTTCGGGGTCAGACAACAAGGTACCGTTGGTTAATACAGCTACGGGGATTAAGGGTTTTATCTCTTTTATATAGGAAATGATATCACCAATGCCAATATTCAGTGTCGGTTCGCCAGAGCCGGAGAATGTAATATAATCAGGATCAGGGTTATTACTAAAAAAATGTTTGAGTTCATTTTTTACTTTATCGAGTTTTATATACTCTTTGCGTTGCATGGTAAGAAGTGTTGTTTTTCCCACTTCACAATAAACACAATCGAGCGAACAAACCTTTTTAGGCACCAGATCAACCCCCAAAGACATGCCCAGTCGTCTTGAAGGAACCGGGCCAAAAAGATACTTATACATAAAACTTACATTTTAACTTTATGGTAAATCTCAAAATTACCCAAGTTTTGGCAGCAATCAAAAAACAATCAGAAAGGAAATGCATCCTTTATGCATTTTTTAACAGTGACAAGTCAAGAATTACATCGCCTTAAACTTATTATCTTTGCAACAAAAATTTCTTGTAATGTACAATGATAAATATTGAAAAGCGTTTCAACAATCAGGCAATTAAATTTATTTAAAAGAATTAAATCCAGATACCAACGCCAAAGGTTTATGAAGAAAATATTTGTGATTCTGCTTTTTTTAACGGGATGTGGTATCATGTCGCCACTTCAAAACAGCAAACTCATAGCGGTATTTCACCTTATTGAGATAGCCAATTATGAAGAAGCTAAAAATGTGGTTGAAGAAATGATTGAAGATGAAGAATCAAAAACATGGGCAAAAACATGGTATGCCCGTGGCTTGATTGCGCAAACAGCTTACATGGAAGGGAAGAAAAAAAACGACAGGAAATTGTTTCAGCTTTATCCCGATCAACTGAATGTTGCTTATGATTCTTATGAAAAAGCCAGAGAGTTGGATAAAAGAGAACGTTTTGAGAGACAACTGGCACCTCGGTATGTGATTCTGGCCAATGAATTTAAAAAATCTGCAGAAAGTCATTTTAAGAACCAAAAGTATGAAGATGCCTTTAGGGCATATGAAAAGGCTCTGATCATTACAGAAAGCCCTTTCCTTTCGGTTGCTATGGATACCAATCTTATCTACAACACTGCATTGGTAGCTCATGAACATGGAAATGAAGATAAAGCCATTGAACTATTAAAACGTCTGGATTCCTATAATTTCTCAACCAATGTAACTCATTTATTATCTTTTATCTATCTTGAAAAGGCTGATACACTCTCAGCCCGGCAAACTCTAGAAGATGGCATAGAAAAGTATCAGGAAAATGAAGATCTTTATCTCCTACTGGTTGATTTACTGTATAAAAATAACCAGATTGATGATGCTTTGGAAGTTCTTGACCAGGCTATAAGCGATTACCCTGAAAAACAAGTCTATCCTTTTACCAAGGGGTTAATTTACCAGAAAACGGAAGATTATGCCAAAGCCATTGATTCGTATAATAATGCTATTGAACTTGATAGCGAACACGTTCTTGCCTATATTAACATAGCCACCTGTTATTACAATATTGGAGTGGAAATTGAAGCAAATGCCATGCAAATTAATAATAACTCTTTGGTTATACAGGAAAGGGCCCGATCTGCAAAAGCATTTGAGGATTCTGTAGCCTGGCTAAATAAGGCATACGATTTAAAGCCGGAAGATCATGTATTAACAGAAAAGATTTACCAACTTTACCAGTCTTTAAAAATAAACGAGCGAGTCAGAAACATGCAGGGGCCGAGCAATTAACAAACCAATAATATCAGATCTTAAAGGCCAGGGTTAAACCCAGAAACTGCTTGAACTGTAATTTTGGAACCTTTTTCTGTGATCCATCTGGCAATAATACAGGCTCCCCGTTTTGATCTTCTGCGGCAAAGAGAATATCATCATCGTAAATAAAATGCATATTCAGCTTAACAGTAAAGAACCAACTGATCTGTTTTTCCAGGTTTATTTCCCAATCCACATCAATATTTTCCGGTTTATCAAGATACCCGGAAAATAAACGCAAAGAGTTGGAAATATTCAAACCGTTAAGAACGGATATACTGTTTACTATAACCAATTGCCCCCCCATTTCTTGCCTGGCACGTTTATCAGCATCTATACCATGCAGTTTTTGATCGATATTGGCAGTATCAAGAACAAAGGTATTTTTGTAAGACAGTGGGGAAAAGTTGATCCGTGTTTTTGGAAATGGCTTATATTCAATACCCACACCAATGGTAAAAGTACCAGGATTTAGGAATTTTGAAACCACCACCGAATCATTTGGATATTTATAGCCCTTTGCTACCTGTGTTTTCATAAAAAATACTGAACTGAAATCAACCTTATTCTTGATTACCTTATTGAACTGAGAATTAAGCTCCAGCATATCCGTATTTGTTCTGAAACCATACTCTTCAGTTACAATAGTACCATAGCGTAGCCTGCCATTATTAATCCAGCGGCTTTTATCAGCTTTATTAACATATTCAGCATTACCTCCAATATCGAGCATGCTTGAAAGCGATGTTTCTCCTCCTCTTGACCAATTGGAAAAAAAAGTTTCATTTAAGGTAAAAGCGCTACTTAGTCCGTAATTCCATTTTACAGGTATTTCAGCCAATGGTGAAAGCGATGCAAGTGTTCTTTGTGGTTTAAGAGTTGTAATTGGAATGTCATCAGCACTTTTCTTCTCCATACGCTCTACATTAACATTATCTTCAAGAATAAGAGCAACGTCGTATTTGGAAGGATTTCCAATCCACAAAGTGATCGAATCGTTGGCATTGTTCTTTACCCAGAATCTGTATAACTCATCATCCTGATTGGTAAGCCAGAAAGGGGTTTTTTGCCCTTCATTATTGTTAAAGAACAAGAGAATTGAATCGCGGTCGTCTACATGTGAGAGAAGAGTTTCAACGGCCACTTTTAACGAATCCGGAATTGATTCATTAGGCACTACAAAAAAGGGTGAAGATTCTTCGCCCACCAGAGCCTGCCAGATTTCCGAAATTGTAATGTATGTTGAATCAGCAGACATTCGGGCATACCGATTACTCCCTCTTTGAGTAACAGAAGGAATAAAACGATCATTAAGAAACTGATAAATTGCCAGGTTTTTAGACTCCAGGAACAAAGTATCAATTACTATCTCTGTAATGGTATCAGGAAGCTGAATAACAGTATCTATAGAAAAAATTATTTCGGGTAACGTATCATTTCGCGGCATTGAAAGGGTATCGACTTCTTTGAGAACAATATTTTGTATTTCCATGAATGGCTCCTGATCCAAAGGAATTGTATCAAAAATAAACGTAGAATCATTCAGCCACCGCAGAGGGAAAGTCTCCTTTTTTATTAGGTCTGTTAAAACCATAGTTATTGAGTCATATTCAAAGGAAGTCAACCTTGTTTTTACACTGTCGAAGGGCTCGCTATAATGGTCTGTTAATCGAAGTAAAGAATACTTCAACGTATCGCCGCTGGGCCTCCATAAACTATCGAGTCTAAGCAGTTTCACCAAAAAAGCCGATGCCTCTGACGGAGAAAAAAGAATTCTATCAACTGACAATGTATCTGTTGCTGCTATTTCAACATCTTCAATATTTTGAGAATAACCACTTTTTGCAGCAAAAAAACCCGCGAAAAAAAGAATCAGGAAAACATAATTACGCATAGCAGAAGATTAGATAATACACCTACTGAAAAAATTAAAAAACACAGAGATAACGATTCGAAATTCTAAATATTACTGCCCTAATTTATAAATTTACCAGGCTAACTGCTAATCCATTGGGGGTTCCCACCCACAAATTATTATTCGGATCTTTTGCCAGGGCAGTTATATAATTATCAGGTAATCCATTGGCAATGGTGTAACTGGTCCAGTTTGAACCATTGAAAAAGGATAATCCATCATTTGTACCAACCCAAACACTGTTCTCCTCTTCCCATGTAAGGGCCGATACATTATTGTTTAACAAACCATCTTCGATAGTGTAATGAGTCCATTGTTCATCAGAAAGATGGTATAAACCTGAAATATGTCCGATCCAAACGTTACCAATGGTATCTGCAGCAGAAGATGTAACAAATACAGAAAGATTATTTACCAGATCGGTCCAATTTTCGCCATCGAATACGGAAAGGCCACTGATACAACTTCCTACCCACAAATTCCCGTTTTCATCAGCACTAATGGTATGTATGTGCCCCATTTCACCAGGGCCCGAAGCTTCAGGATTTATATGATAATTGGTAAAGTTTGTCCCATTGTATTTTACCAATCTGTTTTTTCGGGTACCTATCCACAGATTGTCAGAACCATCCACGGCAAGGCTTCTTATGTCATTGTTGAAAAGCCCGTCTTCTTCTGTCAGGTTGTTCCACAAATTATTTTTAAAAGATGAAATACCACTATCAGTACCAATCCATAATACACCGGATTCATCAATCACCAGGGAAGTAATAAAATTGCTTATCAATCCGTCGGTCTCGGTATATACAGCCCATTCCAAACCATCAAATTTATACAACCCATCCCCCTGGGTTCCCACCCAAACATTTTCATCATCAGCAACAATAGCTGTAATAGATTTATCATAAGCAGTATCCTGGGGTTCAACATCTTCCAATTCGGTCAAACAACCATGCAACATGGGTATAAAAATGATCAAAAACAAATAAAGAAGTTCTTTCTGCATGACATCAAAGTTTTAAAATGTACAGCAAAGGTAATTATTTACTAATTTGCTTAAAAGCATAACATTTTTGCGACGAAATAATTGCAGATATACATTATGAACATGGATATTTTTAATCAACGCTTCATTTTATGATTCCTAAACACTCTTGTTTTATTAATTTAGCAATGAGATATAATTATCCAATAATTTAAAACACTAATTTCAACTGCTCCCTTGAAAATTCAACAGCATCTAATCATTCGCACACACATCATTTTCCTTTATTTACTGCTTCCTGTTTGGGGAGCTTCTCAAATCAATGGCCGTGTAACTGATGCTCATACCGGAGAGCCCTTGGCCTTTGTAAATATAATTGAACAAGGTACCCGTAATGGAACAATGACCGATATAGACGGGGCCTTTTCTCTGAAACTTTCTGACGAAAAAACCCCGTTGCAACTTTCCTATGTAGGTTATTTTGGGCAAACCTATCCCATAAAAAATCCGGAACAGCAGCAGCAAATAAAGCTACACCGCCGACCCTACGAACTTGAAGAAGTAATTGTATATCCGGGAGAAAACCCTGCTCACCGGATTGTAAAAAATGTGATTAACAACCGTAGCAGCAACGATCCTGAAAAACTGGAAGGTTTTATCTACACCAGTTATAATAAATTTTTGGCTACACTTGATCAGGATTTTTATCTAGAAAGGTGGGAAATGACAGGAGATTCTTCCCAACTGCAGATTTCAGAAATGCTCAATAAAAGGCATTTATTTATTATGGAATCTGTAAGCGAACGAAAATTCAAAAGCCCAAATCAGAGTAATGAAATAATTATTGCCAATCGCGTTTCAGGTCTTGAAAACCCCATGTTTTCGATGCTTGCCACAGAGCTTCAGCCGTTTTCTTTTTATGGAGCAACAATAAGTCTACTCGAAAACGAATACATCAGTCCATTAAACCGGGCAGCTTTTAACCGCTATTTTTATAATATTGAAGACACTCTTTATTGGAACAATGATACTGTATTTGTTATTGCATTCCGTCCGGCTCGTAATACCAATTTTGATGGATTAAGCGGATTACTTTATATCAACACATTTAAGTGGGCAATCCAGAATGTAATTGCTCAGCCAGCCCGGGCAATTGTTAGCGGACTTAGTTTCCGTATTCAGCAAAAATATGAGTTGATCGACAACAAATGGTTTCCCACGCAGCTAAACACCGACATAGACTTTTTCAACCCTGAAGCCCAGGACCCAACAGCCATTACACCCATTCGCATGTTGGGAAGAAGTTATATAAAAAACATTGCGATAAACCCACCATTAAGTGGCCGGGATTTTGGGCCGTTTTCACTTGATTTCTCACCTCAGGCCAACAATGTTAAGGAGGCCTATTGGCAAACTTACAGACCCGACACCATTTCCCCGCGCGAGAAAAATACATACCAGTTTATGGATAGCCTGGGCAATGAACTAAACTTTGATGCTATTTTAAACTCTGTTGAGCCTTTAGCCTTTGGAGAAATTCCTTTGGGTGTTTTGAACATCCCCATCAACAGCATTTACCGATTCAACGATTTTGAAAAGCACCGGTTAGGACTAGGGTTGGCAACCAACAATCGGTTTTCCAAGAGATTTCATTTGGGGGGGCATTATGCCTGGGGCACTGGTGACAGGAAACACAAATACGGCTACTTCGGCAGTGTGGTTATCAACAAAAGAAATAATCTACGCCTTGGTGGCGCATATAATTTTGATGTTTCAGAAAGAGGAGGATCAAACATAATGCTGCAAAATTTTATCCTGAATACTTCCATGATCAGGAATTTCTATATGAATAAGATGGACTATACCAGAAGGGCATCGGCATTTTTTTCTTTTCATAGCTGGAGAAACTTTCTTACAACAGAAATATCGGTTTCGAAAGGAAAAACCCACTGGACCGACCTTTATTACTTTACACCTGGAAATAACGAAGCAGGCCTGCGGCAGTATCATTTTACCGAAGCTATGTTGCGTTTACGTTTTGCTTATGGTGAAAAACTTGCAAATACTCCACTCCGTATTATCAGATTACCATCTAATTATCCGGTATTCTATCTCAACATTACAAACGGTTTAGATAATATTGGCAAAGGAGAAACTGATTACTGGCGCTTTGAAGGCCGGATAGATTATCAATATAACATACCCCTGGTTGGAAAACAATCATGGATACTGGAAGCAGGAAGCACCAACCAGAAAAGTTTGCCTTGGCCCCTGCTTTTTACCGCAAAAGCCGGAAACCGCGATTTTTACCTTGCATCACCCTTCAGTTTTGGCACTATGCAAATGAATGAATTTGCGGCCAACCAATATGCAGCCGTTTTCTTTCAACATAGCTTTCAGAACCTTCTTTTCAGGAAAACAACCTACACTCCTGAACTGGTAATTATTGCCAATGCAGGATTTGGCAAGTTACTGAAAGCCGAAAATCATCTTTTTATGCCAGCCAAATCGTGGGAGAAGGGGTATTATGAATCAGGTTTTGCTATAAATAAGATTTTACCACAGCGCTGGGCAAGGCGTATAATTTTTGGAATGAGTCCGGGCATTGAGTTACTTTATCGGTTTGGCCCCTATTCCCTGCCCACTGCACGCGAAAATATAACGGTGAAATTAAGTCTGGTAACATCCTTTTAGAATATTTTATGGTATTCACTTCCAACCATATTTATACAACTTATTCAACCAATTTTCAATCAAAATTTTAGTAGTTTTGCACTTCACAAAATCCCTATGGCACGACAGGAAGAAATCATTATAGGCCGACGGCTAAAAACATCTTACATCTCAACAGTGGTAAGTATTACGCTGGTGTTGTATGTATTGGGGCTTTTGGGAATTATTATTATGCACACCCAAAAACTCTCCGAACACATCAAAGAGAATATTGGTTTTTCTATTATTTTGACTGATAATGCCCGTATGGCAGATATTAATCATTTACAAAAATCTCTTGATGCTTTCATTGCGGTAAAATCTACAGAATTTATTTCGAGCGAAAAAGCGGCAGAAGAACTTATCGCAGAATTGGGGGAAGATTTTGTTGAATTTCTTGGGTACAATCCCCTGTTTCCATCTATCGAAGTTAAGCTTAACGCGGCCTGGGCCAATCCTGACAGCCTTGAAATTTTTGAGAAAAACGTATTGCAAAGCCGGATAGTTAAGGAAGTAGATTACCAAAAAAACCTCGTACATATTGTAAATGAGAACCTTCAAAAAGTAGCCATTGCTCTGCTTATATTTGGAGGTTTGCTACTGGTTATTGCGTTTACCCTTATCAACAATACCATAAGATTAAGTGTTTTTTCCAAACGTTTTCTCATTAAGAGTATGCAACTTATTGGTGCTACCCAAACATTTATAAGGCGTCCTTTCGTTATAAAGGGGGTAATAAAAGGATTGATCGGTGCAATTTTGGCAATTGCCTTATTGCTCGCATCATTGTGGGGTGCACAACAGTCTGTTCCGGAATTGATTGATTTTCAGGATATCGAAATGCTCTTCAGCTTATTTGTGCTGGTCATCATTCTGGGCATTGTTATTAGTTGGATATCAACATACTTTGCCGTTAAGAAATACCTGAGTATCAAAACTGATAATTTATACCTTTATTAATAACATATTTTTCATGAAACAGCCGCAACAAAAACATCAAACCGACTTTCTCTTCGATAGATCCAAGTACATAACATTAATTATCGGATTATTGATAACAGTGTTAGGATTTTTGCTTATGGTAGGCGGTGGGAGCGACGACCCCAATGTGTTTAGCGAAGATATATTTAGTTTTCGACGCATAACACTTGCTCCCTTTTTGGTACTTTTAGGATATGGAGTGCAGATTTATTCTATCCTAAAGAGTAAAAAACAATAAAATGGAATGGTTTGAAGCACTGATACTTGGCCTTGTGCAAGGCCTTACCGAATTTTTGCCTGTAAGCAGCAGCGGTCATCTCGAGTTGGGTAAAGCCATTTTTGGAGTTGATAAAGAATTTAGCCTCATGTTTACTGTTGTGGTTCATGGAGCCACCGTGCTGAGTACTATTGTGGTTTTTAGAACCCAGATATGGAACCTGATAAAAGGTCTTTTTCAGTTCAAATGGAACGCAGAAACCCGCTACCTGGCAAAAATTGCTGTAAGCATGATTCCTATAGGTATCGTGGGAGTGTTTTTCAAAGATTATATCGAGGCTCTTTTTGCCAGCGAAGCCATGGTACTGATTGTAGGAATTATGCTTTTTATCACTGCAGCACTTCTGGCTTTTACCCATTACAGCAAACCCCGCGATAAAGAAATCAGTTTCTTAGACTCAATAATTATTGGTATAGCACAAACATTTGCCGTAATGCCCGGAATATCCCGATCTGGCGCTACAATTGCCACCGGACTTTATCTTGGCAACAAAAAAGCTGTAGTTGCACAATTCTCTTTTCTCATGGTTTTAGTGCCTATTTTAGGTGAAAATATTCTCGATTTAATGAAAGGGGAATTTACTGCCGAAGGGGGAATAGGCGCAATACCTCTTCTTGTAGGCTTTCTGGCTGCCTTTGTTTCAGGACTCCTGGCCTGTACATGGATGATTAAGATTGTAAAACGCGGCAAACTTATCTATTTTTCCATCTATTGCGCCATTGTAGGGACTATTGCCATAATAACCGGGCTTTTATAGAACGTTGAAAATCGCTACATAGCCATGTCATCGGTTATTAATTTGTTCTTCTTTTCTTAAAACTTAGATTTAAAAATGCTCCATCCTGAAGACTACCTTGCCGGACAAGTGATACTGGTAGATAAACCACTAAACTGGACATCCTTTAATGCTGTAAGCAAGATAAAATCGTTACTCAGACATAGGATGGGATTAAAAAAAATAAAGGTTGGCCATGCTGGTACGCTTGATCCCCTTGCTTCAGGCCTTCTTATTATCTGTACCGGGAAAATGACACGAAGCATTGAGCAGTTTCAGGCATTGCCCAAAGAGTATACAGGCACATTTTATATAGGTGCTACAACCCCTTCATCCGATTTGGAGACTACTCCGGGCGAACACCTTCCTACAGATCATATTAACAAAAACTTAGTCATCAAAACAGCAAAAACTTTTGTGGGGACAATACAACAGGTACCCCCCTTATTTTCTGCAAAAAAAATTGAAGGAAAAAGAGCTTACGACCATGCAAGGCAAGGCAGCACCATGGAGTTAAAACCTAACGAAATAACCATTTACGATTTTCAGATAACCCGATTTGAGCTACCTGAAATAGATTTTCTGGTGCGTTGCAGCAAAGGCACCTATATCAGATCACTCGCTAGAGATTTTGGTAGTACTTTAAAATCTGGTGCGTATCTGAAATCTCTTCGCAGAACAAAAATTGGTGACTTTTCTGTAGAACAGGCTCAATTGCCCGAGAAACTGGAGCAAATGTTTGTTCATGACAAGAAAAGTGAATAAAAAAAACAATCAATTATTTGCCTACTTCTCCTTTTACGATTATTTTAAAAACTTTTATTTAGCGCATAATTTCATAAAAAAAGTGCACCAATACCAGGAAAGAATTTAACTAATACTGAACAAAAGTGTCTGGTTTTCTTTAATTTATTGAAAAACTATTGACATGGGCTCTTTCATGTATTATCTTTGCACACCTTTTCAAATTAATAGAAAAAAATGAAGCTATCAGATTTTAAATTTAATCTTCCCGCAGAACTAATCGCGGAGAACCCTGCCCATAATCGTGATGAATCAAGACTTATGGTGGTAAATCGTCAAACCGGTGAAATAGAGCATAAAATCTTTAAAGATATTATCAGTTATTTTGATGATGGCGATATCATGATAACCAATAATACCAAGGTTTTTCCCGCCCGATTGTATGGCACAAAGGAAAAAACAGGTGCAAAAATCGAAGTATTTCTCCTTCGCGAACTAAACCGTGAAGCACGCCTTTGGGATGTGCTGGTTGACCCTGCACGAAAGATCAGAATCGGAAATAAACTTTATTTTGGTGATGACGACAACCTGGTAGCCGAAGTTATTGATAACACCACATCAAGAGGACGCACCCTGCGCTTTTTATTCGATGGAACTTATGATGAGTTTAAGAAAACCGTAGAATCTTTGGGTGAAACCCCCCTTCCCAAATTGATAAAAAGAGCCGTACAACCAGAAGACAAAGAGCGCTACCAAACTGTTTTTGCCAAGCGAGAAGGCGCTGTAGCGGCTCCAACAGCCGGTATGCACTTTAGTCGTGAACTAATTAAACGCCTCGAATTAAAAGGGATAACTTTTGCGGAAGTTACACTCCACGCCGGATTGGGGAACTTTAGAAACGTAGATGTGGAAGATTTGAGCAAACATAAAATGGACTCAGAACAGTTCATGATTGAAGAACAAACCGCCAACATTGTTAATCAGGCCAAAGACAGAAAACAGCGTATTTGCGCAGTAGGAACAACCACCATGCGTGCACTGGAATCATCTGTTAGTATTTACGGTCATTTGAAACCTTATGATGGTTGGACAAACAAATTTCTCTATCCACCTCATGAATTTAGCGTTGCTAATGCAATGGTGTCAAACTTCCATTTGCCCCAATCCACTCTTATGATGATGGTTTCGGCTTTTGCCGGATTCGATCTGCTCATTAAAGCATACAAAGTAGCAGTTAAAGAGAAATACAAGTTTTTTACCTATGGAGATGCAATGCTTATTATTTGATGCAATACTCATTATCTAATGAATGGCTGAAAAATATGCAATAATAACGGCTGCAGGAAAGGGGGTTCGTATGAATACTCCCCTTCCGAAGCAGTTTTTACCAATTGCCAACAAACCCTTAATAATTCATACGCTTGAAGCCTTTCTGAGTTATGACTCCCTCATTAAAATAATTCTTGTTTTGCCTCATAATCAAATACTATTTTGGAAAGATCTTGCCTATAAGAATAAGTTTGATTTTACAATTGAGCTTGTTCCGGGAGGGCCAACCCGGTTTCACTCAGTAAAAAATGGATTAAGTAAAGTTCCTAACGATTCATTGGTTGCCATTCATGATGGGGTAAGACCCCTGGTATCAAAAAGTACTATTGATAGAGCATTTACAATGGCAGAGAAATTTGGCAATGGGATACCAAGCTATAAAATCACTGAATCAGTAAGAATTACCGATTATGCCATAAACCAACCTGTTGACAGGGAAAAATTACGGCTAATACAAACACCACAGTGCTTTCAATCATCTCTCATAAAAAAAGCATACGAAGTTAATTATGATGAGTCGTTTACAGATGATGCTTCAGTAATGGGAAAAGCGGGAGCCAGAATTTATCTTTCAGAAGGAAACAGGGAAAACATTAAAATAACAACACCAGAAGATCTTATTATTGCCGAAGCCCTGCTGAAGGGATAAAGAATAATTGCACAAAAGCCGTAAAGATTATAAATTTGCCTGTTTTAAGCATTTTTATCACCACAATAAGAACCAGATAAATCTAAAAAAATAACCCTTGGGAATCGTTCAACGACAGGCATCGCAAAATACCGCTATAAATTATGCCGGTGTTGCCATAGGATTTCTCAATATTGTTATACTATTCCCTATATTTTTATCGGAAGAAGAGTTTGGGTTAACCCGATTGGTTCTGTCTATGGCAACAACCATGGCACAAGTTTCATCATTTGGAGCACATCGTATTGCTGTAAAGTTCTTCCCTGTTTTCCGCAAAGAGCCACATAAAAACAATGGGTTAATGATAACTCTTTTGATTTTATCAACCGCAGGGTTCATTATTATTTCACTTCTATACTTCTTGTTTCGATCTACCATTCTTGAATACTACAAAGACGATTCAGCACTTTTTTCTGATTATTATTTCTGGATACCCATTACATCATTGGGTTTTCTTGCTTTCGTCGTTTTCGAATCCTTTTTGCAGGCTCTGCGCAAAACAGTGTTTACCAATTTGTTGCGTAATGTAATAATCAGAATATACTGGCTGGTTACCCTTTTATTTTACTATTATGGGTTTTATTCTTTTTTCGGATTTATGATTATTTTCATGCTCGGATACTTTTTTATTGCAGCTCTTTGTATTTGGCAACTTGTCCTCATAAAAGAATTTGTTTTTGATTACAACAAAGATTATTCAAGAAAAAGAATATTAAAACCCATTCTCAATTATGGTTTTTACACATTATTAAGTGGTACAACATTAATTCTGGTTACCAATATTGACCTGCTAATGATTGGGGCTCTTATGCCTGAAGCTAAGTTGAAAAGTATTGCTGTTTATGCCATTGCAACATATGTGGTTTCAATTATCTACATTCCAACCACAGCCTTAACCCGTATTTCTGCTCCTATAGTGGCTCATGACTGGCGACAAAGAAATCTAAAAAATATTGAAGATATTTATAAAAAAAGTTCAGTAATCCTTATATTTCTTGGTGGGCTGATATTTGGTTTAATTACACTCAACATAGACGATCTTCTATCTTTTATGAAGCCAGAATACGCTCAGGCAAGAAATATTATTATAATTCTCGGATTGGCAAGGTTGTTTGATATGGCATCTGGAATAAACCTGGTATTATTAACCGTTACAAAATATTACCGGATAGAAGCATTTATGGCAGTTTTCCTGCTTGTTTTGATCATCACTACCAATTATATTTTCATACCCATTTTTGGAATTTTGGGTGCTGCTTTAGGAACAACAGCCATGTTTCTTGTTTTCAACGTGTTTGTTTCCATTTTTATTTGGTTAAAACTGAAAATGCAACCTTACAGCCGGTCCACTCTTGCTATAGTTATTCTTGGTGGAATGGCCGGAGCTATCGTATATTTTTTGCCTATACCAATCAACAACACTATTTTCTTAATTACCACAAAATCTGCTTTATTTGTTGCATTATATTTCATCCCGATTTATGTGCTGAAATTATCTCCAGATATCAATAAAATGGCCAATGATATTTTGTCAAAATTATTGAATAGATAAATCCCAAACCTGGGTGAAATTTTAATGGCAGGTTTTGATATAATTTTTTAATCATGATTCCCAAATCGACAAATAATCGATTGACAGATTAAAATGAACCAAACAGTATCTGAAATACGAAAAACCAGGGCTATTTCAGCAATGTCTTTTTAATAAAGGATACTTCTTCGTAACTTTTGGAAACACCAAAAACTGCATACCCTTTTCGTTTAAGCAAATCAACTATTTCCTTAGATTTCAAAACGGTTGTATCAAAGATTCTGTCATGAAACTCAACCAGAATCTGATCGATGGAAAAATCAGAATCAAGTATTGACTTTAGCACTTCATACTCTGCTCCTTCAATATCCATTTTAAGCACGTCAATGTGTTTATGTCCAGTAGAATAAACTATTTCTTCAAAAGCTTTCATTTCCACTTCGATTGAGTTATTTTGGTTTACTGTTTCGTTGGCTACCGTACTGCCAGAAACTGCTCTTGGGTTAGAAGGCAGAAAAAATGTATGATACCCCGATTTAGTTGAGATTCCATAGTCCATAAAGTTAAATTGATCAGGAGTTTTGATGGATTGAATATACTGAATAGAAACCGGTGTAGGGTCGAAACCATAAACACTGCATCCGTGCTTCTTTATGCACTTTAAATCGAAGCTGATATCCTTACCTATTCCAAACGAATAGATTATAGATTTTTTATCCAAAAAATCAGGATTAATATAAAAACCTCCATAACTACTACCATACCATCTTCTGGTGCAATTCACATCTCTGTTAAGATGGGCAGTTTTAACCCGGTCTCTGATCAGG
Source organism: Sphingobacteriia bacterium (assembly GCA_011390785.1). Lineage (GTDB taxonomy): Bacteria > Bacteroidota > Bacteroidia > Bacteroidales > UBA7960 > SKVR01. Next base: position 136,031 of record JAABRR010000002.1, on the reverse strand, counting down.
TATAACTTAACCTTTCTGATGTAAGACATCAAATTAAGACGCATATAATTACCATGCTTTTTTAGAATCTTTATCATTGTTGGTTTATCCGAATATATTGAATTTCTTTTTCACAATTTGCGAACCCACAAAGGAGGTAAGATAGTATAAAAATGTTTTAATTCCCCATTGAGACCTTAAAAAATAAAATCTTGCTTTTTTCATATTCCCCATGAGGTAATAATACCTTGCTCTGCTGCCATGAATACGAAGATAGGCTTTGTGTACCTGAATGGGGTATTTCTTCTCATATGTTTCAATGGTCATTAATGAAAAGTAAAAATCTCTTCTGCGGTAAGATTCATTTAATGATAGATTATCGCCCGACACGTATCTAAGATAGAGTGAATCGCACACTTCAATTGAATCATTGTTATGAAAAAGTCTTAGAATCCAATCAAAATCAACCTGATTGAAATGCTCTTCAAAATAAACATCTTTCAATTCCTTTCTAAAAAAAATTGATCCCAGATAGGCATTCTGCCCTTTCAATGACTTGGTAAGACGATCTATAAAGGTTTGATTTTTAGAAAAATACAAGTACCGATTATCTCTGGAACCAACACGTAAAATGCTTCTACCATGCAATTGGTCTACAACGGAATATCCTGTACTCACAATCGGCACCTTCAATAAATAAGGTAAAACGGTAGTTACCATATTCCTTTGCCATTCATCATCATGATCTGCAATACATAAATAATCACCAGTAGCATTTTTTAACCCAATGTTTCTTCCTTTATTTGGTCCTCCAGAATTAATCCCTGTGCTAAGTAACAGAACATTATATTCATTCACAATCTCTCTTGTTCTGTCAAAGGAACAATCATCAACCACAATAAGTTCCAATTCAAATTCCTGATTTACACCATCCTGATTTAATATTGACTGAATGGTTTTTTCAATAGTGTTTTCTGAATTATAGGTGGTTACTATTACTGATAATTTTTTCATGTTGCAAATTAAAATAAGAAGGCCAGGCTGCCCTAAAAACTTTCCTGCAAAAATAAGAAAGTCCTTAAAATACTCTCTTGAATATTTTAATCGATAATTTGCACTAAACAGTATTGAAATTTTCTTTTTATAATTAACATCAAATTAATCATTTTTTAATAAATTTGGACTTTAAATAAGTTGATTAACTTCATTTCTCAAATATGAGATTAATTAAGAAATACGCCTTATCAACATGCATAATTGTTAGCTTTTCTATAAGTTTGCCAGCTCAAACTACTATAGAATTAATAGCATCAAGGGATGTAAGCTTGGGTTACCATGATAATTACAACTCGGCAAATAGGAATTATGGAAATGCACAGCAAAATGCAGCCTATTATATTCCTGGATTCATAGGGGGAATAAATTCTAACAGAGCTTTAATAGATTTTGATCTCTCGTCTGTCCCATCCGGGGCAGTTATTTTAAAAGCCACATTAAATTTATATGCCTTTAAAAATTATCCAGCGGAAACAATGGTCAGTAACGGGCATTTTGGTAACAATACTTCTTATTTTAAAAGGGTAACTTCGAATTGGGATGAATATGAGGCTACATGGAATATGCAGCCACAAACAACTACTGAAAACCAGGTTGTTTTGCATCAAAGTATAGATGCTAATGAAGACTATATAGATATAGATATTACAGACCTGGTCATTGATATGGTAAATAAACCTGATGAGAGTTTTGGTTTTTTACTGGGATTAATGCAAGAGAGTGAATATGCCAATCTCTCTTTTTATTCAAAAGAAGGAACTGATAGTTCCAAATATCCTGTTTTAAAAATAACTTTTCAATTGGAAGAAGAAATTATACCTGATCCCATTGAACCCCCTTCAGATATAATCGACGAAGAAAATATTGGTACAATTCCTCCGATACCGGAAATTCCAGTTGACCCAGGTGATTTTGACTTTATAATATATCCCAACCCAGGTCGAAAATTACTTAAAATTGAATTTAATAATCGCGACAGAAAACGGATACTCATTTACACCATGGAAGGGAAAATCATATTTTCAACTGATTCAGAGGAGCTAATCTATGAACTGGGAGTCAGAGATCTTGCTCCTGCTGTATATTTTATCCGATGCAGCAATGAGCAAAAAACAATCACAAAAAAGTATGTGAAAATGGCTCGGTAATACTTTATTTATTTTGTTTATTCAATGCGGGTAACTAACCTTCGTGCAAAATAGGTTCATTAACTCTTCCCTTTATTTCACCGCCATTCCCTTAAGAGTCGCAGAGCTACATTCCACCACTTTTACCTGTACATAATCACCCGGTTTGTATCCATTATCATCAAAAACAACCACTTTATTCTGGCTGTTTCTACCCGATACTCTCTTGTCTGATTTCCTTGATTTACCTTCCACCAGAACTTCAAAGACTTTACCAATATCAGTTTGATTACTCTTTAAAGAAAGCTCATTTTGAAGATTAATAATTTCTTGCAGTCTTTGTGATTTCACTTTTTCCGGAATATCATCAGGATATTTTTTAGCTGCCAGAGTGCCCGGCCGTTCCGAATATTTAAACATGTAAGCAAAATCATATTCTACGTTTTTCATAAGGGAAATAGTTTCCTGGTGCTCATCTTCTGTTTCCCCACAAAATCCGGCAATAATGTCTGTAGAAATAGCACATTCTGGTATTATTCTTCTAATAGCCTCAATCCTGTCGAGATAATCTTCGCGGGTATATTTTCTGTTCATTCTCCTTAGAACGGTTGAACTACCTGATTGGGCAGGGAGATGAATGGCTTTGCAAATATTCGGAAAAGCGGCAATTACTTCCAGTAACTCATCAGACATATCCTTTGGATGTGATGTGGCAAAACGAACCCTTAACGATGAATCAATCTCAGCTACAGCCATCATTAGAACAGGAAAAGACCAGATAGTATCATTTTGATCTTCCCGGAACCGATAAGAATTAACATTTTGTCCTAACAACGTTATTTCTCTGTATCCTTGCTGAAACAACAACCTTGCTTCCCGCAAAATGGTCTTTGGATCACGACTTCTTTCCTTACCCCGGGTAAAAGGAACCACGCAATAGGTGCAGAAATTTTCGCAACCACGCATTATAGAAATGAAAGCAGATACACCATTACTGGCATACCGCACCGGACTTATATCTGCATAGGTTTCTTCAGATGATAGAATAACATTCACAGCCTTTTGCCCACTTTCCACATCCAGCAGCAACTGAGGCAAATCGCGGTAAGCATCGGGGCCAACTACCATATCTACACGCATCCCACCCATTTGATCTTCTTCAAGCAAGGATGTTTTCATGCGCTCAGCCATACAACCCAATACACCAAGCACCAGATCAGGTTTGTTTTTTCGTAAATGTTGAAGTTGCTTTAACCGATTGAACACTTTCTGCTCGGCATTTTCGCGTATTGAACAGGTATTGATGAAGATAATATCTGCATCATCAGCCTTTTCTGCTGCTGAATAACCCTTTTCTGTTATAATTGAGGCTACTATTTCACTGTCAGAAAAATTCATCTGACAACCATATGTTTCAATATAAATTTTTTTTTCCATAAAAGGATTTTCTGAATTAAAAATAAAACCTGAAAATACACTTACATTTATTACTTGATAAAGTTCTTACTCTTGCATTCTCAGTGTTTTTACAAAATGCGTAAAATTAATTAAATTCCCATCATTTTTTGTTTTACCCTTTGCTAAAGAAAAATTCATTTTCAAATTACGAATTATTTGTTTAAAATTTATTCTGTAGCTTTGCAACCTTATTTTAGAATTTTAAAGAAATTGATTATGGTGAAAAACCTTGTAATTGTTGAGTCACCGGCCAAAGCTAAAACTATAGAAGGCTTTTTGGGAAAAGATTTCGTGGTTAAATCCAGTTTTGGACATGTTAGAGATCTCTCAAAAACGAAATTGGGCGTAGATATAGAAAATAACTTTACACCTATATATGAAATATCGGCGGACAAGAAAAATGTAGTTAGCGAACTGAAAAAACTCTCAAAAGATGCAGAAGTTGTATGGCTTGCTACTGATGAAGACCGTGAAGGAGAAGCAATCAGCTGGCATCTCGCCGAAAGTCTCAAACTGGATTTGAAAAAGTGTAAACGTATTGTTTTTCATGAAATTACCAAAACTGCAATTAAAAATGCAATTGAGTCGCCCCGCAGTATCGATCTCAACCTGGTAGATGCCCAACAGGCCCGCCGGGTGCTGGATCGCCTGGTAGGCTTTGAACTATCGCCACTTCTCTGGAAAAAAGTTAAACCTTCACTTTCGGCAGGCAGGGTGCAGTCGGTTGCTGTTCGCTTAATTGTTGAACGCGAAAAGGAAATTCAGGAATTTAAAACCATGGGGTCCTTCAGGGTTACCGGCTTGTTTTATGCAATGCATAACGGACAGCCTGCGACCATAAAAGCTGAACTGCCACATCGTTTTCAAACCAGGGAAGAAGCACTTACGTTTCTCGAAAAATGCAAAAATGCCCAATATTTTGTCAATGATATAGAAACAAAACCAGCACGTAAAACCCCTGCAGCTCCATTTACAACATCAACACTTCAGCAGGAGGCAAGCCGAAAACTGGGATTTTCTGTTTCAAGAACCATGCTTGTGGCACAAAAGCTTTATGAATCAGGTAAGATCACCTATATGAGAACCGATTCAGTAAACCTTTCTGATACTGCCATTGGTATGGCCAAAGAAATGATCAGCAAAAGTTTTGGCGATGAATACATCAAAATCAGACAATACTCCACAAAATCAAAAGGTGCACAGGAAGCTCATGAAGCCATCAGACCTACCTATATGAATGTGCAGGAAGCAGGTTCAGACGATTCTGAGAGAAGGTTATACGATCTTATCTGGAAAAGAACCATAGCATCACAAATGAGCGATGCACTGCTTGAAAAAACCAATGTTACCATAGGAATTTCTACCACCAGTGAGAATTTCATTGCAACCGGAGAAGTCCTGAAATTTGATGGTTTCCTGAAGGTTTATCTCGAATCAACCGATGATGAAGACGATGAAGCACAAGAAGGTATTTTACCACCGCTGAAAATAAAACAGGAGTTAATGCCTGACCATATTCTGGCCCAGGAAAGATTTACCAAACACCCGGCAAGATATACAGAAGCCAGCCTGGTTAAAAAACTGGAAGAACTGGGCATTGGAAGGCCCTCTACCTATGCCCCCACCATTTCTACCATCCAGAAGAGAGAATATGTCGTTAAAGAGAGTCGGGAAGGAGCAAAACGAGGATATACACAACTTATTCTCAAAGACAACAAAATTGATGAGCAAAAAAAATCGGAAATTACAGGTGCTGAAAAAAACAAACTATTCCCTACAGATATTGGTATTGTTGTAAATAATTTTCTACTGGAATATTTTGTTCAAATCATGGATTACAACTTTACGGCTAACGTTGAAAAAGAGTTTGACAATATAGCCCAGGGGATGAAGCAATGGACCAGGGTAATAAAGGAGTTTTATTATCCCTTTCATGATAAAGTAGAAAATACCTTACAAAAATCAGAAAGGTTTTCAGGCGAGCGCCTTCTGGGTAAAGACCCCAAAACAGGTAAAGATATTATTGCCCGGATAGGCCGTTTTGGCCCAATGGTCCAGATTGGTCATCCCGACGATGAAGAAAAGCCACTTTTTGCGGGGATAAGAAAAGACCAAAGCATGGAAACTATTACTCTTGAAGAAGCTCTTGACCTGTTTAAATTGCCCCGCAAAGTTGGTGCATTTGAAGGCAAAGAAATAGTTGCAGCCGTAGGACGCTTTGGCCCCTATCTAAGGTATGATTCCAAATTTGTTTCTATTCCCAAACAAGATGATCCTCTTAGCGTAACTCTTGAACGCGCAATTGAATTAATTGAAGAAAAAAGGATAAAGGATAAAGAAAAAATTATAAAGGAATTTAAAGAGAATGATTCTATAAAGATTTTAAAGGGGCGCTGGGGGGCCTATTTGAGTGCCGATGGTCAGAATTATAAATTGCCTAAAGATAAAGATCCTGAGAAACTATCTCTGGAAGAATGCTTAAATATTATAAAAGAAGGAACCTCAACTCAAAAATCACGTACAACACGAAAAAAAGCAACTGGCAAAGCCACTGGCAAAACCAAAAAATAACCCATTTAAAACTAAGTATGGAAATTGCTGACTTTTTCGTACCCTTGGAATTCAAGAAAATCAACTTTTTTGAAAACTCTCACCCTCTGCTTCTGGGTAATGTAATTAAAAGCTATAACACAGATTCACCCTTTCCTTCTCTCACTGATACAGATATAGCTATAATAGGAGTAAAAGAAGACCGAAACGCCCCTGATAATCAGGGTTGTGCCTTTGCACCAGACTATGTCCGTAAATATCTGTATAATCTCTACCAGGGCCAATTTAAGCTTAAACTTTCTGATCTGGGTAATATCAAACAAGGTGAAACTACCGATGACACATACTTTGCCGTAAAAACGATAGTGGCCCAATTACTCGAAAGAAAAATTATACCCATCATTTTAGGAGGAACCCAGGATCTGAGTTATGCCAATTACAGAGCATACGAATCATTGGGGCAAATTATTAATATAGTAAGCATCGATTCTTCATTTGATCTGGGTCTTAATGAAGATAAATTAAGCAACCATAATTACCTGAATAAAATACTGACTCATCAACCCAATTTCCTTTTCAACTATACCAATCTCGGCTATCAAACTTATTTTGTTGACCAGGATGCTATTGAACTAATGCACAAGCTCCATTTCGACATATACAGACTGGGGCAGGCAAGGAAGAATGTTGAAGAAATTGAACCCATTGTAAGAAATGCTGATATGATAAGTTTTGATATTAGCAGTGTAAGACAATCAGATGCGCCGGCAAATGCCAATGCATCGCCCAATGGGTTTTATGGTGAAGAAGCATGCCAGATTATAAGGTATGCTGGCCTAAGCGATAAGCTTTCATCAATCGGATTTTATGAAATAAATCCTGCTTATGATAACGGAGAACAAACTGCTCATCTTACTGCACAAATGATATGGTATTTCCTGGAAGGCTTTTATCACCGAAAAAACGATTTCCCGGATAGACAAAGAAAAGATACTGCATCATACATAAAATATGTAGTATCGATGAAAGATTTTCAGAATGAAATAACCTTTTATAAAAGTAAGGTTAGTGATCGCTGGTGGATGGAAGTACCATGCCAGGGTTTACAATCAAAATACGAAAGACAATTTTTAGTCCCTTGTTCTTACAAAGATTATCAGGATGCCTGCCAGGAAGAATTACCAGAAAAATGGTGGCAGGTTTATCAAAAATTTCTTTAACCCTCATGAGTTTTACGGCAGGTTGTTTACCCTATAAAAGAATGGATATGTTATTGATCTTTTTTGAGCTATTTGTACATATTCAAACCAATATTTTTTCAACGAAAAATATTACTTTTATGGGCTTTACGCAAAGATGCATGTAATTTCTTCGGTGAGAAAACACGTATAAATACTGATAAGCTTATCTGAGATAGTTTCTATATTTGTAGTGCGATAATCCTTATATTTTTATTGCAACAATTTGAAAAACATACAGTTCTTTGAAATCATGGTTCCAAAACTTATTAACAGTTACTTGTTGATAAAAAAATATTAATTTTACGCCCTTCAAAAAATAAGTTATCCCATTAAAAAAATTACAGGTATTCAATTTTTTACAGATCTCTGCGTTTGTGCTAAAACGAAATAATAAAAAAGCCTTAATGAGAAAGTTTACCATTACAACAGTTATCATTTTATCTTACATTTTTATAGATAATAAGGTAATGGCTCAACAAGAAGCACAATTTAGTCACAACATGTTTAATAGCATGGCTTTTAATCCTGGATATGCGGGATTAAACAATGCTATAAGTGCAATTGCCATTGCGCGCCAACAATGGGTTGGTTTTCAGGATGCTGAAAATAATTCACTAAATCCGGAAACATACAGTTTTACTGTTGATGCACCAGTTAGCTTTCTTAATGGAGGACTTGGACTAAGTTTTGTGCAAGACCAATTAGGTCTTGAAACCGCACTGGGAGTAAAATTAACATATGCTTACCACCTTGATTTGGATTATGGAAGATTAGGTATTGGTGGTCAAATAGGATTTTTAGATAAACGTCTTGATGTAGGTGGTTTTAAACCCTTATCAGAAGGAGACCCTGCTCTACAAGGCTCAGGTGAAGAGTCCAGAATGTTTATCGATGGAGCTCTGGGTGTTTTTTATCAATTCGACAACAAATCATGGGCGGGTCTTTCGGTAAGCCAGATTGCTCAAACAAAACGCGAAGTTGGCAATACTCCTTACCAGTTAAGAAGAAACGTTTATCTTACTGCAGGCTACCCTTATATCCTAACAAATTACCCTGCATTTGTTGTTACACCTTCTGTACTCTTAAGAACAGATTTTAGTACTTTTCAAACCGATTTAAACACAATAATTACTTATCGTGAGCGTTTTTGGGGTGGTTTAAGCTATCGAATACAAGATGCAGCTGTTATACTTTTGGGACTTTCAATCGAGCAAATCAGTATTGGCTATTCGTATGATATTACACTATCACCAATAGGAAGAAATGCCAGAAGCTGGGGTAGCCACGAAATTTTGGTAAGATACAGTTTTAGCCTCGATATTGAAAAGATACAACAAACACAAAGAAATGTCAGATTCCTTTAATCATAGTTTCATGCTATGCCAATGTAACTTAATCTGGCAATATTCGTTTAATTTTGAAACAATAATTTAAGAAATATTATTTATAGTCGTCATAAAATCAGGAATTAACATGAAAAGGTTAATATTAATTGCATCGTTAGTGGTATTAATAACCAGTTGTGACCGGTCAGGCCAGGGTCATTTAACCGGTGTCCAAAATCGTCCGGATGGTTTCTACGCTGATCCTCCAGGTATGGTTTATATACCAATGGGAAGTTTTAACATGGGCCCTTCAGACCAGGATATAGCCTATTCACAAAATGCTATAACCAAAACTGTTTCTCTCCCTGCTTTTTACATGGACGAAACCGAAATTACCAATAATCAGTACAGACAATTTGTGCATTGGGTTAGAGACTCTCTCGCTCATCTTCTGCTTGCAGATATAAATGAAGAACATCTTATTATGATGGACGAGTCTGGTCGTGATATTGATCCGCCTCTTATCAATTGGAGAATGAGAATTCAATGGGAGGGAGAAGAAGAACGTGATGTACTGGAAGAACTCTTTCTGCCTGAACAAGAAAGATTTTTCAGAAGAGTAGAAATTGATAGCCGCAAATTGATTTATCGCTATCACATTATTGATATCAATCGTGCTGCCAGACGTTCAGAAAGGAATACCCCGAGAAATGAATTTGTTGTAGAATATGAAACTGCAGTATATCCTGATACTCTTGCATGGATTCACGATTTCAGTTATGCCTACAATGAGCCTATGACACAGCAATATTTCTGGCATCCAACCTACGATCACTACCCGGTTGTTGGTGTAAACTGGTCGCAGGCAAGAGCCTTCACAATCTGGAGAACCAACTTTCTTAACAGTTATCTGGCCGGAAACGACAGACCCTTTGCACAAGAGTTCAGACTTCCTTCAGAAGCTGAATGGGAATATGCAGCGCGCGGTGGTCTGGATCTGAATCCATACCCATGGGGCGGCCCCTACACACGCAATATCGATGGTTGCTTCCTTGCCAACTTCAAACCTTTACGTGGCAATTATGTAGACGATGGTGGTTTCCAAACAGTTATTGTAGGCCATTACCCACCCAACGACTTTGGCCTTTATGATATGTCTGGCAACGTTGCCGAATGGACAATCAGTGCCTGGGACGAATCTTTCTACAATTTTGGTCATGATATGAATATGCACTACCATTACGAAGCAAAACCTGATGATCCTATTACCCTTAAGCGTAAAGCTATCAGGGGGGGCTCATGGAAAGATGTTGGTTTCGCATTACAGGTTGGAACCAGAGCCTATGAATATCAGGATACAGCAAAATCATATATTGGCTTCCGCTGTGTACAGACCTATCCTGGCAGATCCAGAGTAGACGGCAGTGGTGCTTCAAATGTATATTAACATTCTTCTATACAATAATATTTATTAATCAGGGTTTTTTCACATAGATAATTAAGTTAGTAATCTCTCATAAAGTATTCATATGAATTTCACAGAAACCAAAGCCTTTAAAAACCTAATGTCCAAACTCTATGGTATTGGAGCATCAGTAGTAATTATTGGAGCTATGTTTAAGATTCAACATTACCCTTACGCAGGAACTATGTTGGTGGTAGGATTATCAGTTGAAGCTATAATCTTCTTTTTTTCCGCTTTTGAAAAACCCCATGAAGAACCTGACTGGACACTTGTTTACCCTGAACTGGGTGGAATAGAAACAGAAGAAAGCTCCATTGGAAAAGAAAGAGATCAACTTGTACGTTCCGGAGGCGGATTTGTCGGTGGGGGCAATGTGCAGAAAATTGCTCTTTCGTCTAACCTCGATAAAATGCTTGAAGATGCCAATATTGGTCCTGAGCTTATTGAGAACCTTAGTGCCGGCCTACAAAATTTAAGTACTAATGCTTCCAAACTGGCAGACATCTCCAATTCAGCAATAGCAACGCAGAGTTATATTCAAAATATGGAAAATGCTTCTCAATCAGTACTGGAGCTAAGTCAATCCTATAAAAATACCAACGAATATCTGAAGCACGATCTTAGTCTGGCCGAAGAATATGCCGGCAGTTTGCGTAATACTGTTTCATCAATGAATCAGCTTAGCGATACTTACGGGGAAACAGCAGAAAATGCACGCCAACAACTTGATCTTTCCAAACAGTATAGTGATAGTATTAAAAATATTACCGGTTATACCAATGAACTGGCAGCTAATTACAGTCATAGTTCAGAACTTTTGGTAAAAACAGTAGAAGCTCTCGAAAAATCAAGTAATGAAGGAGAAAGATACTCTGAGCAAATGATGAAAACTGCTCAAAATTTAGAAGCTCTTAACGCTGTTTACGAACTTCAACTTCAGGCAACTGATGCTCAGTATCAGGCAACAGGTAAAATTAAAGAAGCAGTTGAAAATTTTGTTGACAATATCAATGTTTCCACTTCGGGCACTAAAGAATACCAGCATCAAATGGATAATCTTACCCGTAATATTACAGCACTCAACAATGTTTACGGAAATATGCTTTCTGCCATGAATTTTAATGCGCCTAAATAATAAAGTAAATTATCAATCACCAATATCAGGCATGAATTAGTTTTTTTGCCCTTTAAGCAAACTCAGAATAATTTTTAACCTACATAGATAAAATTATATGGCAGGAGGAAAACAAACCCCACGGCAAAAATTGATAGGTATGATGTACCTGGTACTCACGGCCCTTTTGGCCCTGAATGTATCAAAAACTGTACTTGATGCCTTTGTTTTGGTTGACCAGGGCCTGCAACAGACAAACAGGAACTTTGAAAGGAATATTGAACTTCTATATAATTCTTTCGAAGAGCAACTTAGGAATAACCCGGAAAGGGTGCAGACCTATTATGATGGAGCACAGCAGGCGAAGCAATTAACAAAAGAATTAACAGAGCAAATAAGAATCTGGAGAGCAGAAATGATTGCTGCTGTTGACAAAATACCCGTTGAAGAAGCAGATACTATGTATCTCTTAAATATGCAAGCAAAAGATAACTATAGCACTTCATCTCGTTTTTGGCTTATGGAGCCTGTTGATGGTGGCAATGCAGCAACTATTGAGTCAGGCGGACCCAATACACGAGCTTTTATACTGAAAGAAAAAATTATCGAATACAAACAAAATATGCTGGCTATTTTGCCTGAAGAGTATGCAGATATGAACCTTGGCCTTGATGTAGAAGGTAAGTTTACTGATAGCCATGGAAACGAAGCAGAATGGCAACTTGCTATGTTTGACAGGATGATTCCGGTAGCAGCAGCTACAAATCTAAGTAGATTAGTAACCGAAGTTAGAAATGCTGAATTCGATGTCGTCAGGGCTTTGTTTGAATCAATAGGATCGGGAACATTTACTTTCGATGAAGTTGATGCCAGGGTAATTCCTAAAAGTTTGATAGTTATACAGGGAGATTATTTTGAAGCTGATGTTCTCGTAGCTGCCTATGACTCAAAACAGGATCCGATAGTTACACTCGGAGGAAGAACTCTGGAAAGTGGAAAAATTAGAATCCCCGCTACATCAGAAGGACAGCAGAAGTACAGTGGAACTATTTCAGTTAAAGGTCCTGACGGACCCATAGAAAGGCCCTTCAATATTGAATTTATCGTTCAGAAACCAGCGGCTACAGTAAGTGCAGATGCTATGAACGTTTTTTATATGGGTGTTGATAATCCGGTATCCGTTTCTGTGCCTGGCATTCCAACAGGTGCTCTCGAACCTAGAATAAGCGGTACCGGAAACCGGTTGATTTCAAGACCAGGTGGTGGTTATATAGTAAGACTTAGCCAAAATCATGATATTAATCAAAATGTAACGATTTCAGCTATGGCAAGATTAGATGGTCAGCTCAGAAATATGGGCGATGCATCTTTCAGAGTAAGGGTAGTTCCCGACCCTTATCCCGAAATCGCAGGGCAAACTGAAGGAACCATTTCAAAGGAAATTCTTGCCGGTGCTCCTATAATTCCAAGGATGAAAGATTTTGATTTTAAAATGGATTTTCGTATTACTTCGTTTAGTATGAATACAACTGTTGCAGGAGACTTCCTGGAATGGAGAGCAAATTCTAATGTGCAAACGGAAGATATGACTACTGCAATAAGACGCGCCACTCGCGGGCAAAGATTTACATTTCAGGATATTAAGGCAATAGGAGATGACGGAAGACAACGTAATCTTCCGCCTATGGTATTCAGAATTCAATAACAACAAAATATTGGAGGTTTTATTATGACCAGATTAAAAAGTTACTTTTTGTTATCGCTCACAGTTTTACTGTTTGCCAATCCGTTAACAGCCCAGGTTCTCGAAGGTGGTAGCCCCAGAGATGGCTTTTACGATAAAGTATGGATTGAAGAGAAAAAGCCTATTCCATTGGCTTATGTTAGAGAAGCTGACGTTCTTTGGTCTAAAAGGGTATGGCAGGTTATTGACCTTAGAGAAAAAATCAACTTGCCATTTTATTTCCCCAATACAAGCATAGATGACAGACAAAGTCTTATGCAGGTTTTTATGGCCGCCATTAATGAAGGTTCTATTCAGGCATTTCAGGATGATGAATTTACTCTTACCTACACCCCTGAAGAAATAAGAAACCAATATGCGAGAGAAGAAACCAGAACATTAACCAGACCAGACCCACCCTATGCTGAGTATGATACTACATTCGTAATTCCCTTAAATCCGGAAGATGTTACCAAGTATCGTATTAAAGAAGAGTGGTTTTTTGATTCCAAACGCTCAGTCTTAGATGTTCGGATCCTGGGTGTTTCACCAGTAAGAGAGCGAATTGATCCCGTGAGTGGTGAAAGTCTTGGAGACCAGCCTTTATTTTGGGTCTATTTTCCCGAAGCAAGAAATATTCTGGTTAATGCTGAAGTTTTTAATAGACAAAATGACGCTCAGAGAATGTCTTTTGACGATTTATTTATGCGTAGAATGTTCAATAGCTACATCTACAAAGAATCTAACGTATACGACCGACTTATACAGGAATATTTAACAAATGGCCTTGATCAGTTACTGGAAGCGGAGAAGATAAAAACAGAAATCCGTAACTATGAATTAGACCTGTGGGAATATTAGAACAACTTAAAATCCTTATTCTATAAAATAATCGGGGTGTTTTCTCATGAGAAAACACCCCGATTATGCTTTATAAAAGCCCCCCCCAGCAATAATCTCAGATCATTTTCGAAGGATCAATCCATTGATCAAACTCTTCAGCACTAAGCAATCCAGTGGCTATGGCTGATTCTTTGAGGGTAAGGTTTTCTTCATGAGCCTTTTTGGCAATTTTTGCTGCATTATCATAACCAATATGAGGATTAAGGGCTGTAACCAACATAAGGGAATTGTTTAAGTGAGCAGTAATGTTTTTTCTGATGGGTAAAATACCTTCAACACAATTTGTACGGAATGAATCAGATGCATCAGCGATTAAGCGCGCCGATTGCAATAAATTATAAATCATTACCGGTTTAAAAACATTCAACTGGAAATGGCCATTCATTCCACCCACTGTTATTGCAGTATCGTTACCAATAACCTGGGCAGCCACCATGGTTATTGCTTCCGACTGGGTAGGATTAACCTTACCTGGCATTATAGAAGAACCTGGTTCGTTGGCTGGCAAGGCAAGCTCTCCTAGTCCACATCGTGGACCAGAGCCCAAAAAACGAATATCATTGGCAATTTTCATCAAAGAAACGGCAATCTGCTTTAATGCTCCACTGGTTTCTACAATAGCATCGTGGGCAGAAAGTGCTTCAAACTTATTGTGAGCAGTTATAAAAGGAAGACCTGTAATAGCAGCTATCTCAGAAGCTACAGCAACATCAAATCCTTTGGGAGCATTGATCCCAGTACCAACAGCAGTGCCACCAAGAGCAAGTTCACGCAAATGATCAAGAGTATGGGTAAGGGCCTTAATTCCATGTTCCAGTTGCGAAACATACCCTGAAAACTCCTGCCCCATTGTTAGTGGTGTAGCATCCATTAAATGTGTCCTGCCAATCTTTACTATTCCGGAAAATTCATCCGACTTTCTATGCAGAGATTTTTTTAGCTGTGTTAATGCTGGGATGGTTCTTTCAACAACAATTTTATAGGCTGCAATATGCATGGCAGCAGGGAACGTGTCATTCGAAGATTGAGATTTGTTTACATGGTCATTAGGATGGATTTTCTTTTTATCATCATCAAGTGTACCGCCTGTAATCTCATGGGCCCGATTAGCAATTACTTCGTTCAGATTCATATTCGATTGCGTTCCTGATCCTGTTTGCCAAACCACCAGAGGAAAATTTCCGGCAAGATTATCAGCTAAAACCTCATCACATGCCTGTACGATTGGACCTACAATATCGGTGGATAAGACTCCCAGCTTTTCATTGGTAAGGGCACAAGCCTTTTTTAAAATAGCAAATGCTTCGATGATCTCATCGGGCATTTTTTCTTTACCTATTTTGAAATTTTGCAAAGAACGCTGTGTTTGGGCTCCCCAATACTTATCAGAAGGAACCTGAATTAAACCCAACGAATCTTTTTCGGTTCGTGTTTTCATATTTTCTGGTTTTTAAGATGAATGTTAAAATTACACAGAAACCTGCCCTGATACAAATTTACTATCGATATTTTAAAAAATATAACAAGACCTGATTACTATATGATCAAATGCCCCAATAAGCGTATATTTGCACAAATATTAGCTTTATGGATAGCAACAGACAAAAAAAAATCAATAAACTTTTGCAAAAAGACCTGGGAGAAATTTTCCAAAAAGAATCTCCCAATCTATTTCTGCGATCTATGATCACCGTGACCAATGTTAGAATAACTCCTGATCTTTCCATTGCTAAAGTTTACTTAAGTATATTTGGAGCTGATGCAGAAAAAATCATTCACCTGGTAAAGGTTCACACTTCCGAAATACGAAAACAGCTGGGCTTAAGAGTGAGAAACCAGTTGCGCATCGTCCCTCAACTGCAATTTTTTATTGACGATAGCCTTGACTATATTGAAAATATTGAAAATCTTTTGAAAAAATAAGATCATCCTATGAAATATGATCCAATAAAGGCCCGTTTAGGAGTAGTTTTCAGCAAAAATAATTTTCTTCGAAAACTCTTTTATCGCTTGCTCGATCTTTTATTATTGAGAGCCTGGCATGTTCATTACCAGCTTAAAGAATTTTTCTATCAAAACAAGAAAAAAAAAGACATCAAAGTATTTGATGCAGGCTTTGGCTTTGGACAATACAGCTGGTATATTTCGAGAAAGAACCCTTGGTGGGAAATACAGGGAATTGAATTAAAAGAAGAACAGGTAGAAGATTGTAATTCTTTTTTCAAGAAAAACCGAACTGATAAAGCCACCTTTTTTAGTGGTGATCTTACCAGATATGTAAAGCCAGATTATTATAATCTGATACTATCCGTTGATGTTATGGAACATATTGAAGAAGACACTCAGGTTTTTGAAAACTTTTTCAAATCACTAAAACCAGAAGGTATGCTAATAATCAGTACACCATCAGACCTGGGGGGCTCGGGAGTTGAACACGAGCATGATGAATCTTTTATTGAAGAGCATGTTAGGGATGGATATGGTAAAAAAGAAATCACAGAAAAACTTAACCATGCTGGATTTAGTAATATTAAAGTTTTGTATACCTATGGGAAATTGGGTAGTATTTCGTGGAAATTATCAATGAAGTATCCCATTTTACTATTAGGAAAATCATCACTTTTTTATTTCCTGTTACCATTTTATTACCTTGTTGTATTCCCGGCTTGCATGATTTTGAATTATCTGGATGTAAGGCGTATAAATAAAACAGGTACGGGTTTACTGGTAAAGGCCTATAAAAACTAAAAATTATAATTGTCTGAAATTTGAATTTCCCTTTTTACATAGCCAAAAGGTATTTATTTGCCAAAAAATCGCAAACAGCTGTTAATGTGCTTACTTTAGTAGCCATGGTAGGTGTTTGCGTTGGAACAATGGCGTTGGTTATAATACTTTCTGTATTTAACGGATTTGAAAAATTAATTCTGTCTTTGTTTAACTCTTTCAACCCCGATATGGAAATTAAACTGGCAGAAGGAAAATCTTTCGATGCATCTGATTTTCCGATTGATGAAATAAAAAAAATACCAGGAGTATTATATATTGGTGAGATTTTAGAAGAAACAGCTCTAATTACTTACAAAGACCGACAACATATTGTAACACTAAAAGGCGTAGACTCCTTTTATGAAAATATCACAGGGATTGACACTATGATTCGTGAGGGTAATTTTGAACTTACTACCGGCGATCAGGAAAACCTGATTCTTGGTCAGGGTGTAGCTTACATGATTAATGCCAACATAAATGATTTTTTAAATCCATTAAAAATATATATCCCAAGACGAGGACAGTTTTCAATAATGAATCCGGCACAAGCTTTTACATCAAGTGCAAATTATGCTTCCGGAATTTTTGCCGTTCAGTCAGAATTTGATATGGAATATGTTCTGGCACCCATCTCTTTACTGAGATATCTCACTGAAAATCAAAGCCATGTTACGGCAATAGTCTTATCTGTTGATAAAAGTTACAGGCTAAATCAGGTGCAAAAACAGATTGATGAAATATTGGGTACAAAATACATTGTAAGAAACAGATTTCAACAAGAAGAGTTTCTTTATAAGGTAATGCGATCTGAGAAATGGGCTATCTTTTTTATCCTAAGTTTTATTATAGTTATTGCAGCATTTAATATAACAGGAAGCCTGACAATGCTGGTTCTGGAAAAAAGAAAAGACATAGGAATTTTGCATAGCATGGGCTGTAGTATAAAAACAATCAGAAAAATCTTCCTTTACGAAGGAATGCTTATTAGCATGGGAGGAGCATTGGCAGGAATATTATTAGGACTTATAATAAGCCTTATTCAAATAAGGTATGGGCTTATAACCATACAGGCAGAAGGAACATTTATTATTGACGCATATCCCGTTCATATTAATCCTGCAGACTTTATTCTTGTATTTTTTACTGTATCTGTTATAGGTTACCTGGCTTCATTACTACCTGTAAAAAAAATCGGCTCGTTTTTAACAATATAAATAACTACCCCAATTTTGTCTTAAGAAACATATATTTTGTTTAATTTATCAAGAATCAGCAGAATTTGTTTGTTTTTTAACATTTCTCATAATGCTGTTTATCTGGTACTTACCAAATATAACCTAAATACGCCATAGGATTAAAAGTAATAATTAATTACTTTTGCCAACTAATTTATGCATTTCTAAGCTTAAGCTATATTATAATTTCTATTAATTGTTAATGTTTGGGTTTTCACACCATTTACTTTTATAAAACTCTCCTATCTGATTACAAGACTAAAATATCTTTAGTTTTCAATCCTTTAGCAAGATTTTATGCCCAGGTGCCAGAGATATAACTTAAAGACTATGCATTCTCAAATAAAACATTAAAGGCGCAGTATCTATAACCAACCTAATTACCAAATATTAAATAAAAACTAATGAAGAGAGATATGTTTTGTATGGTGAAGAGAATGGCTTCTTCTCATAAAGGAGTAGCATTGGTAATGATGATAATTTTCATAACATCATTCGCACTTAATGCCCAAACCATCATTAAGCTTGATGGGCAAAAAACCCAAACTAGTATTAAAAGCAGCACATCAGAAAGTTTAAGAATTCAATCATCTTTTGATGCTCTGCACGCTTTTGAAGTAAAAACTTCTGAAGGAACATTTCATGAACTAATTTTTGATAACTCCTATTCAATTGGTTCGATTGGAACACCCAAACTTCCGGCAGTTAAAGATCTTATAGAGATACCCTTTGGAGCAGAAGTAGAAATAAAAGTAGTTGGTTTTTCTGAAAAAGAATATCAACTTCTGGATTATGGTATTGAAAATCGATTATTTCCAGTCCAGCCTTCTTTAAGAAAAGATCAGGCACCTGAAGATGTTCCATTCGAACTTTTGCAGGAAGCTTATTCAAAATCAGAATTCAATGATCAGCAAATGGTTGATGTAGAGATTCTTGGTGTTTTAAGAGGTTTCAGGATTGCCCGATTGGTAATCGCTCCTGTTAAATACAATCCGTTGGCAAATAGCATCAAAGTGTTTAACGATATTGAAATAGAAATAAACTTTAAAAATGCTGACTATACACTTAATGAATACATAAAGGCTTCAACATGGTCTCCATTTTTCGATGTTATTCAATCAAGACTATTAAACCCAATGCAGACAAAAAATATCTTTGATGACCATCCGGATTTAACCAAAAATCCGGTAAAAATGGTTATTGTTTCCGACCGGATATTTGAAGAGACACTGCAACCTTATATTGAATGGAAAACCCAAATGGGATTTTTTGTAGATGTAGCCTATACAGACGAAATCGGAACTACCGCCAATGCAATTAAAAATCACATTCATGGAATATACAATGAAGGCACCGCTGAAGATCCTGCTCCAACCTTTCTTGTATTGGTAGGTGACGACAATACCCTTCCCGCATCAGCAACAGGAACATCTTCAGCTGTTGTCAGCGATTTGTATTATGCCTCCGTTGATGGAGATTATTTCCCTGAGATGTATTATGGAAGGCTATCTGCCAGAAATACCCAGGAACTCCAAAATCAGATAGATAAAATATTGTATTACGAAAAATACGAATTTGAAGATCCCAGTTACCTGGATAAGGTAACACTTATTGCCGGAGCTGATGGAAGCTGGAATCCCGCTGTTGGACAACCCACCATTCAATATGGTACACAAAACTATTACAATGAAGACAATGGCTTTGATGATGTTTATACTTATCTAACATCTTATTCAGGATGTTATGACAATGAAAGAATTTCTGTTAGTCTTATCAATTATACGGCACATTGTTCACCAGGATCATGGTCTGACCCAAGTTTGTCGGTATCTAATGTACACAATATGACCAATGAAGGGAAATACCCTCTTGCCATTGGCAACTGCTGCCAAAGTAGCCAGTTCAGTGTAACAGAATGTATTGGTGAAGCATGGGTAAGAGCAGCCAACAAAGGAGCAGTGGCATATATCGGGTCTTCACCCAGTACATATTGGTTTGAAGACTTTTACTGGTCGGTTGGGGCTTTTCCAATAAGTGGAAATAACAATGGCTACGTGCCCTCGACAGAAGAAACTACCCTGGGGGCATACGATGCACCATTCGTATCTGATTATGTTACAGTAAACGCCCTGCAGTTTGTTGGAAACCTCGCTGTAACAGAAGTAGATATTCAAAACTATCCCCAACATTCAAGCCCTCTATATTATTGGGAAGCATACCATACTTTTGGTGACCCATCTACAATGATTTACCAGACTCAGGGTTCTGATAACTTAGTTTCTCATTTACCCATCCTGCCAATTGGTCTTGAAACATATACCGTTAATGCACTTTCCGGATCGTACGTTGCCATATCTAAAGATGGCATTCTGCACGGAGCGGCATTTGTTGATGAAACAGGCGAAGTGGAGGTTCCCATTGATGCAGTTCTTGATGGTGGAGATGTTACTATTGTAGTTACCAAAGCTCAATATATTCCTTACATTGTAACGGTGCCGGCAGCTGCACTCGAAGGTCCCTTTGTTGTACTGGACCATTTTGATTTGGAAGGACTGGCGAATTACGATGAAACCATATCAATTGATATTACCCTGAAGAACGTGGGCGCAGATCCTGCAGAAAACGTTACGGCAACCATAAGTGGAACTGATCCCTATTTTACCATTATTAACCCTGATGTAAATCTGGAGTTTGGCTCAATACTGGCAGGTGATGAAGGAAATACAGCTTCTGTAACCAATGCCTACTCTTTTGAGATCAGTAAAAATATTCCTGACAATTACCAGACAACATTTTTACTAACCATCACAGACGGCGAAGACCAATGGACTTCCAATTTACGGATAAAAGGTTATGCACCGGTTTATCATATTGATCCTGAATTTACCATTACGGAAACTTCTGATGGGAATAATGGTGATGGACATTTGGATCCGGGTGAATCTGCAACACTTACTTTTTATGTAACCAATAATGGTAATGCTACAGCAAAAACCCCTGTATTCGAGCTTTTCGGATCATCACCATACCTTACTATTGACAACGAACTATTCAATCTACAACCCATTGCTGCAGGGCAAACTCGTGAAATAATCGTAGCAGTAAATGCCCATTCTTCTACCTTAAATGGAACCATGGTTGATCTTGATTTACAAGTTGAAGATGGACACTGGTTCGAAACACAAAGTACAATTATTATTGGTCAGTTGCCCGAATTACAGGCCGGCAACGGCAATGCAGAAGCAAGTAACTATCCTTTCTACAACTATTACAAAGCCAATCGTACTCAAATGCTTTATCTGAATAGTGAACTGGGTGCCGGAGAAAAAGTAATAACAGAATTGGGCCTTGATATCTCTTCAGTGGCTGATAGCTACAGAGATTTGCCAAATTTTAAAATCCTGATAAAACATGTGGATATACTGGAGATGCCAGCATCCTATGTTGACATGACAAACGCAACTGAAGTTTTTTCTAAAGCAACCTACTCTATGCCCACTGAAACCGGCTGGCATTTATGGGATATTGAAAATTTTACCTATGATGGTTTAAGCAACCTGGTAATAGAAATTATATGGGGCCAATTAGACAATTGGACATCAACCCATTATAAAGTACGCTCCAGTGTGCTTTCTAACCCCATGGTAAGTTATGGATATAGCGACAATCAGATTGTACCTAACTATTCTGATAACTCAGCTACACGTCCAAATTTATTCCTTTCATTTGTTGCCGAAGAAACCGAAGACTTACAGCAAATTACCTTCCATGCTATTGACTCATCTTTTAATCCTGTTGCCAACGCAGTGATAAAAATTGGGTCTCTGGAATTACCAACCAATAATGAGGGTATTGCTGAAATAATGCTATATCCTGGTGATTATAACCTTAATGCATCTGCAGAAGGGTTTGATCCCATTGATAACCTGTCTTTTAATGTTTCCGAAGAAGCACAAAACATAGAAATTACTTTCACTTTACCTTTCAGAAATGTACATTTTTATGTTGGAGATACCAATGGTCAGGTAGTAGAAAATGCCACTATTACTATTAACGACCAACAGCACGAACCCGGAATATATTCCATACAAGAGTTGGAACCCGGTTCATACAACTACAAAATTACCGCTGATCATTACTATGACAGACTAGGTTCTTTTGAGCTTACCATGCACGACATTGAAATAAGAGTATATCTCAACCCGGATTATACTGTTTCTGAAGAAATAGCCAACCCTGAAATGAGAATCTATCCCAATCCGGCTAAGGATAATATCACCATAAAATTAAGTGGTATAAGTGGTTTATTAGACTATAGGATAAGTAACTATCAGGGACAGGTTTTAATGACCGGAGAAAAAGATGCCAGCAGCTACCAAAATCAGTTTAACATTAATCTTCATGGCTATTCGGCCGGAATTTATTACCTTAGAGTAGAATATAATGACGGAATGATGATAAAAAAGATTATCATAGAATAAAAAAACCACCAACTATCCCGGGATTTTACCAATCCCGGGATAGTTTCTTTACAGAATTCCAAACCAACCAATTAAACTTGCATTATGAGAAAATTTACTCTTTTACTTTTTATTTTCCTTGTGGGGATTTCAATCCACTTAAATGGACAAAAAGTCTGGGTGGGTATTACATCAGTGACCCCGGTTAACGAAGATATCAGACTCATTGAAAGCAATATTCAACAAACAGATATTCAATTTAGTATAAACGGGTTTTTTGAAACTGACATCAGAACCCCAAGAGGAACAGGAAAAATTATATCGTTTCAAAGTGGTGTTCAGATCACGGAAAAAGGAATGCCTGATCTGGCAAAACTTTACACCAGTATCATAATTCCTGATCTGTATAATACTGAAGTAAAAATAATCAGCAGCAAATACGAAGAATATGAAAATATTTCTGTAGCCCCTTCAAAAGGACATTTTACAAGAAATATTAAACCGGAAGATGTACCATTTACTTATTCAAATTCATATAACGAGGATAAATTTTGGCCCGGAGAGCTGGCAAAATTGGAAGATCCATTTATTTTAAGAGATTTTCGTGGTCAAACCATTACCATTTATCCGCTGCAATACAATCCTGTAAGCCAAACCCTAAGAGTTTACACCGATATTATTATACAGGTTACAGGCACCAATGAAACCGGCGTTACTGAGTTAGTCAGGAATTCAGACATAGTGAACATTGAAAAGGATTTTGGCCAGATTTACAACCGATTCTTTCTTAACATGCGTTCAACGGAAAAGAATTATCAGTTACTTGAGGGCGAAGAAGGAAGCCTGGTTATTATTGCTCATGATGACTTTATGGAAGCCATGCAGCCATTTGTAAACTGGAAACGAACTACTGGCCGTAAAACAGAAATTGTAGCAAAATCTGAAGTAGGTACAACAGCCTCAGCAATAAAAGCATTTGTTCAACAATACTACAACGAAAACCCCGATTTTGCACACTTGCTTCTGGTAGGCGATGCTCCCCAAATTCCACCCATGACTACTAGCTCAGGCCATTCAGACAATGCCTACGGGTTTTTGGAAGGTAATGATCGTTATAACGAGTTGTTTGTGGGCCGTTTTTCCGCAGAAGCAGTTGCACATGTTGAAACACAGGTGCAAAGAATGATCCATTATGAACGAGATATCAACGAAACAGATACGTGGCTTGAAATAGCTTTGGGTTTAGCAAAAAATGAAGGTACCGGAAACGGACATAACGGCGGTGAAAATGATTATGTACACATGAATTTTATTCGCGATACTCTTCTAAACTACACTTACACAGATGTAAAACAACGATATGATGGCAGTGTGCCGGGCATACCCAACACTAATGCAGGTATCATTTCTGGCGATATTAACAACGGAGTTGGGGCTATTAATTTCTGTAACCATGGTTCCGAAGGTGGTTGGTCTGTTGCAAATTATAATGTTTCTCATGTAAATCAACTCACCAATTCTAATAAATTACCGTTTATCTGGTCTGTAGCTTGTGTTAATGGTGCATTTGTAAATACTTTTTGTTTTGCTGAAAGCTGGATGCGCGCTACTCATAATGGCGAACCTACAGGTGCAATTGGAACAATGATGTCAACCATCAATCAGCCCTGGCAACCACCTATGACCGGGCAGGATGAAATGATTACATTACTCACAGAACAAAGCACTGCAGGGCACCAAACCTTGCAACGTACTTACGGTGGTTTATCAAGCAACGGCAGTATGGCAATGATACCAGCCCATGGCTCAAGCGGTATAGAAACTCATGAAACCTGGGTTCTCTTTGGCGATCCTACATTAAAGATCAGAACAGCAACCCCAACTCCTATCACAGCAAATTATAACCCCGTTGTTTTTATTGGTTCAGAAACCTTTGAAGTTTTGGTTGATGACGCAGAAGGAGCCAGCATTGCAATCACCAAATATGATGAAACAGAGCAAGAAGTGGTAATCGTTGGAACCGGAAAAGTTGAAAATGGTATGGCTACCATAAATTTTAATGTTATACCGGAAGAACCTGGATTTCTTACCCTTGCAATTATGGGGTTTAATAAAATTACCTACATCAATGAAGCACTTCAGGTTATTCCACCCGACGGCCCATATGTTATCTACGATTATGCCATCCTTAATGATTCTGAAGGCAATAACAACAATCAGGCAGATTATGGCGAAACCATTCATCTGAATGTAAGCCTGAAAAACGTTGGTATTGAGAAAGCTGACTCCGTTAAAGCTGTTCTTACCACAGAAAATGAACATGTACGAATTCTTAAGAACGAACAATTCTGGGGCGAAATAAGTGAAGAAGGGAATTTGCTGTTTGATGGGGCATTTACTTTTGAAGTAAACCAAATAATCCCTGATAACCATACAGTTTTATTTAATCTTACTATTAAAGGACAAAACGAAGAAGGAACTGAAAAAGAATGGAGTTCAAACTTCCCGGTTAAGATTTTCAGTCCTGTGTTTGAAATAACACCTTACGTAATTTACGACTCACAAGGAAATAATAATGGCCTCATTGAGCCCGGTGAAACCATTCAGCTATCTGTTGCCTATAAAAACGTTGGTGGAGCACCGGCAATGAAACCCATTACAAACCTTCAGTTGGCCAGTCCATATATTACAACCGGAGAGTTATTTCATGAAACTGATGTGATTTTTGCAGGAAGTAGTAAAACGATAAATTATACCCTGCAATTTCATGATGCAATTGTGGAAGGTACAAATTTCGATTTTGTGCTTTCTATAGAAGATGGTCAATTGTGGGAGTCAAACCAATCTCTTCTCGTTGGCCAGTTACCAGAAGTACAAATTGGTCAGGAAACAAACGAATCTGTACAATATCCTTTTTACAATTATTATAAGGCCAATCGTACTCAAATGATTTATACGGCAGAAGAATTGGGTGGATCAGAAAAAACCATAACTGAGATTGGATTTAACATCATTCAAGCTTCTGCCCAAAACAATAATTTCCCCGGTTTTATAATTAGAATGATGCATACAGATCTAAACAAGCTGAGTTCTTTTGCCAACACCACAGATGCAGATACGATCTTTTATGCAACCACCTACCAAATGCCAGATACTGCTGGCTGGCACATGTGGGAAATTAAACCGTTCCAATATGATGGATCCAGCAATATACTCATCGAAATTGTTTGGGGTATATTACCCCAGTGGTCAAACCAATACTACAAAGTTGCAACAACAAATACAGGGAGCAATCTTACAGCCTATGGTTATAATGATAATCAGGCCATTCCTTCCTACAACGGTGCAACCAATTTACGCCCAAATCTCTATATGAAATTTGCCGTCGAAGAAACGGTACCCAGCCAACTTGTTGAAATTTCGATAAAAAGCCACAACGAACAGCCAATACCCGGAGCAGAATTAAAGATGGGTAGTGTTGAAATGATAACCAACGAAGAAGGTAAAATTCTTATCAATCTTCAGCCAGGAAACTATAAAGTTTCAGCCAAAGCAGAGAGTCATCTCGCTGCTAACTCACGCAATATTGAAGTATTAATGCCTACCGAAGATATTGATGAAAATGACGAGTTGACACCTACCAATTTTATTGAAATTATTCTTACCCGTTTATTTAATGCCAACTTTGTTATTACTGATTATTATGGCAATGATGTTAATGATGCCGTAATTAGAATTAACTCCTTTCCTTATGATGCAGGCGCATACATTTTTGAACAGTTGATGCCAGGAAATTATAACTACATGATTGTTCGTGAATCTTACTTTAACCATTCCGGGCAAATGAATCTGAATACCAGTGATGCGCTGGTTGAAGTTATGCTTATGCCCGACGGAACAAATATTTCAGATTTGAGCACAAACAATCTGAAAGTCTATCCTAATCCCTTTACCGATTACCTTCATATAGAAAATCCCGAAGACACAAATTATGAAGTTTTTGTTATGGATATGCTGGGAAGTGTTGTTTACAGTAATAGTGAAACAGCAGTAATAACAACCCTTAATTTAGGTCAACTTCCTGCAGGGAATTACCTGCTTAGAATAGTCTCAAATCAAAAAACAACTGTTTTGAAAATCAGTAGCATGAAATAATTCTTTGTATTTATTTTCGCCTCCCAGAGAAAAAGCTGGTCTCATTTCGAGATCAGCTTTTTTAGTATCTCTTATAGTAATATGAGTTTAAATTCAATTTGAAATTAATTTTTACTAATTTAGCCTTCAAAAAAAAATGGATTATGGGCAAAATAGACTCCAAAATACTGATAATTGACGATGATGAAGATGTTTTGCTGGCTGCAAAATTATTTCTTAAGCAACATGTCAGGATAGTTCATACTGATAAAGATCCTTCAAATATTCCCATATTGCTAAAAAGTGAGAATTACGATCTGGTTCTTCTCGATATGAATTTTTCAAGAGATGCTACAAGCGGTCAGGAGGGGTTTAATTGGCTTAATAAAATTATTGAAACAGACCCTACCATCGCCGTAATACTTATTACTGCCTATGGCGACATTGAACTTGCTGTGCAGGGAATAAAAGAAGGGGCCACCAATTTCTTACTTAAGCCATGGGATAATAAAAAACTACTTGCAACTATCAACACTACCCTGGAGGTAAATCGTTCAAGAAAGGAGGTTTATGATCTTCGTTCCAAGCAAAAAATGCTTTTAGAGCAAGGAGACCAGCCTTTTAGTCATATAATCGGACAATCAGAAAACATGATGAGTGTTTTGGCAACAGTAAAAAAAGTGGCTAAAACCGATGCGAATATTCTGATTCTCGGTGAGAATGGTACAGGAAAGGAAGTAATTGCCAGAGCAGTACACAGAGCTTCTCAGAGAAAAGATGAAGTATTTATCAGTGTTGATCTGGGAGCTATTAGCGAATCTCTTTTTGAGAGTGAATTGTTTGGCTACAAAAAAGGAGCTTTCACAGATGCCAAAGAAGACCGCCCCGGTCGTTTTGAAGCAGCCAATAAAGGAACTATTTTCCTTGATGAGATAGGAAACCTGAGTATGCCATTACAATCCAAATTATTAAGTGTATTACAGAACCGCAAGGTAATTCGCCTGGGCTCTGTAAAAGAAATACCTGTTGATGTTAGGCTGGTTTGCGCTACCAATATGCCTCTATACGAAATGGTGGATGAGAAGAAATTCAGGCAAGACCTAATGTACCGAATCAATACTGTAGAAATTCACCTTCCTCCTCTTAGAGAAAGAATTGAAGATATACCCTTGCTCATAAACCATTTTCTTGATGTTTATTGCAAAAAGTACAAAATGCCTCTTAAAAGGCTCCATGGCACAACATTAAAAAGGCTGGAGAAACATCACTGGCCTGGCAATATCAGAGAATTACAACATGCTGTTGAAAGAGCAGTAATTATGAGTGAATCAAACATACTTCAACCCAATGATTTTTTCCTTTCCACCCAGGAGAAGCAAGAATCTGACAACTTGCTTACACCCGATACCAATCTGGAAGCCACAGAAAAAATGCTTATCAGAAAAGTAATTGATAAGCATGGTGGAAATATCAGTAAAGCAGCTAAAGAACTCGGAATTACCAGAGCTTCATTATATCGGAGAATAGAAAAATATGAGCTTTAAGAACTTTCGCTTTAACATAGTAATAAGAATTCTGCTTATTGTGGGTTCTGCTGTTGGCTTATTATACATCATACAAAAACCAGAATTTATAATAAGCAGTGTTATACTTACCCTTATCATTATTTTACAAATTGCTTCACTGGTAAACTATGTAGAAAGAACCAACAAAAGACTTACAACATTCTTAGAATCGATAAGACACAGCGATTTTGTTTCATCTTTTTCTGACCAGGGACTCGGAAAAAGTTTCGACGACCTAAACAACGCTTTTAATGAAGTTATCAACGAGTTTAAAAAGACAAGAGCTTCGCGTGAAGAACACTTCAACTACCTGCAGACCGTTGTTCAGCATATTAGTATAGGGATTATTGTTTTTCAAAAAAATGGCAAAGTAGATATCTTTAATAATGCGATAAAACGAATGCTTAGAATAACCAATATCCGGTTTATTCAGGAGATCAAAGAAATTGACCCATCATTGGCAGAATCTCTTATGGCTATGAAAGCCGGGGATCAAAATCTACATAAAGTATTTATTGAAAACGAATTGCTTCAATTATCAGTAAGAGCTACAGAATTCAGAATGCGGGGTGATGATTTTACCCTTATCTCACTCCAGAATATACATAGCGAGCTGGAAGCCAAAGAAATGGATTCCTGGCAAAAACTTATCAGAGTGCTTACCCATGAAATCATGAATTCTATTACCCCTATCGTTTCTCTTTCGGGCACCGTAAAAGAAATAATGGTAGATGAAGAAACCCTTGAACTAAGAAAAAATATTGACGATGATGATGTAGAAGGTATCCTGGGAGCTCTCAATACCATTGAAAAACGTAGCCAGGGCCTGCTAAACTTTGTGCAGATATATAGAAACCTGACAAGAATTCCTAAGCCTAATTTCAGGCATATTCCTGTAAATGAGCTAATTGATTCAGTGCACAGTTTACTGGAACCAAAAATAAAGGAACAGGGTATCAATTGTAGGATACATGTTATTCCAAAGGATCTGAAATTCACTATCGATCCTGACTTATTAGAACAAGTAATTATTAATTTGATTATCAATTCAATGCATGCCCTTAGGGGAATCCCGAATCCTGAAATAAAAATTGTGGCATCTTCAGCTTTTAATAACAGGGTTACTATTTCTGTTACTGATAATGGAGCCGGTATAAAACCCGATCTTATGGAAAAAATATTTGTCCCTTTTTTTACTTCAAAAAAAGAAGGCTCAGGTATTGGGCTAAGCCTTTCAAGAGAGATAATGCGCCTTCACAAAGGAAGCATTACAGTAAAGTCTAAACCAGGTGTAGAAACAACTTTTACACTTTACTTTTAGTCTCTCCTAAATCTTAGCGAATACTATCAATTCCCTAACCTGAGAAATCTTTCCTCACTTATCATAGATTTCAATTCATCTGTCTTATCGAAACGAATTATGTTCAATAACGGACGTTTTTGTATTGATACCGTACAGAGCTAATTATCATTGTGGCATCTCTAACTTTACGTAAAGTATTGTTTAAATGAATTTTACAGCTAGTGGCATATTTTTAGTTTACACATAGCCGTAAGTTTATTGGTTAATTGGTTAATTGGTTAAGTGCGAAGGTAAGGGTGTAATGCCCTTACCTTTTTCAAAAAAGGAAATATCAATACGAAAATAATTTATCATGCAAACAAAAACACATCAAATTATCATAACAATATTTTTGATTATTATTACTTTGCCAGTTTCTGGTCAGAACAGATGGAGCTTGCAGGATTGCATTGAATATGCCATAAATAACAATATTGATATAAAACTTCAGGAGCTCAGCGAAAAAAATGCAGAATACAGCCTGGGTCAAAGCTATGCAAATCTATTCCCATCTTTGAATGCAGAAGCATCACACGGATTTAGTTTTGGCCGCTCAGTTGACCCCTTTACAAACGATTTCTCCACAGAAAGAATCATGAGACAAAATGGGGGAATCTCATCGGCAGTAACTCTTTTTGCAGGTTTCCAAAATATTAACTATATAAGATACAACCTGTTAAACAATACCGCCTTACGATACGATACAGAAAGTACTAAAAACGAGATCATTCTTACACTGGCAGCCGCATACATGCAAATACTCTATGCTCAGGATATGGTTGAAACAACTGAACAGCAGGTTGATGTATTAAGTCAGCAGGTAGAAAGAAGCAATGCTTTATACGAGGCCGGTACAATACCCAAAGGCAGTGTTCTCGAAATGGTAGCAACCCTTGCCGATGAAGAATTAATGCTGATTAACGCCGAAAATAACCTGAGAATGGCATATCTGGAACTTATTCAACTTCTCGATCTGAACCCGACTGATAAATTTGATATTGAAAGACCACTGAATGCTACTATCAGCAGTATTACACCACCAGACCCTAATGCTGTGTATCGTAAAGCCCTTGTTTTGCAACCCAACATCCTGGCTGCAGACACACGAGTACTGATGGCAGAAAAACAGATTAGCCTGGAAAAGGGGCGTTTCAGCCCAACTCTTTCGCTGATAGGGAGTATGAATAGCGGTTATTCTCAGGCGGCAGAACAATTTACCGGACAAGATGAGATTGGACCAGTACAGATAGGATATCTGCAAGATAACACCCCTGTCTTTACTGATGGATTCTCTAATATCTTTAGACAAAAGCCCTATGCAGATCAAATCCGTGACAATTTCAGCCAATATGTTGGCGTCAGTCTGCGCATTCCGATTTTCAACAGAAACGAAGTACGCACTCGCGTGCAACAATCGAAAGTTGATCTCGACAAAGCCCGGTATCAGCAACAACTAATCAGCAACAATCTGAACAAAACCATACAGCAGGCTCATGCTGATGCTCTTGCAGCGTGGCAAAAATATCAGGCTACTATAAAATCATTTGATGCTTTTAACGAATCATTTGACTATACAAGACAACGGTTCGATTTGGGTATGGTTAGCTCAGTTGAATTTAATGAATCTCAGGCCCGAATGGTAAGGGCACAAACAGAAGCTCTGCAGGCCCGATACGATTACATTTTCAAAACAAAGGTTCTTGAGTTCTATGCTGGAGAAGGTTTTAAGTTATAACCTTGATATTCTGCGCAAATAAGCGAAAAACCGGATACCAAAATTTTCTAATTAAGATTTTTAACACACCTAACCGCATAACCAGTACTTTTTGAAAAGGTGTTTACATGTATCCCCTGATTATAATAGTGAGTATAAAACATAAGAGCATTTTCAACTCCTTGTTCTGAAAAAGACCAGAAGGCAGCACTATAGCCCAATCCATCAAAAGAGCCTGATGGATCACGAAAACCAGATGGTTCTACTTGCATACCTGTAATATTTGTAGCCCCCTGGTTCGGATGATACCATAAACCATTACCATTTTCAATGGTTCCTGTACTTCTTAGCATGCCGCCTGCGATGGGGCTCATTTCCTGATTACCACCGGTAGAAGCATTATATGTATTTGCCAATACGTCAAGAGTAAGAGTTATTTTTTCCCAGTCTGTAACATCAGGTAATAGCCAACCTGCAGGACAAAGGCCCCTTTCATCAGTTGCAACATACCATGTATAAAGATGGCCATACACAGAAGAATTACTCACATCGTCATCAAAAGAAAAATAAAATTGGGGATCCTGAACTGTGGAATAGTTTCCTATACCGATTCCATCTTCTATACTATCGCCATTATTAAAAGTTTTAACTTTCAGATTCTCCCCCATCCATAACTGATTGCCGATCTGAACAACATTATATTGGTTGCCATCCTCATCAGTTAAAGGCTCTGTAGTAGTAAAAGAAACCATGTCACTATAGTATATTCGCTCATTAAAAATATAATATGCTCTCACATAATAAGTGGCATCTGTTTGCAGCTCAGTAGCTATATAACTGGAAATTCCGGTAACCGATTCAAATGTACTCTTATAATCAGTAATTTGAGGAGGATTACTAGTACTCCAACAAAAACCTGACTCATCAACATTTTGCATATCGCCGGCAAAATCAACCATAAACCATGCGGTGGTATTACCAATATTATCAACCCTGATCTGCTCAGCATCAGCGGGTCTATCAGTATCATCAGGATTTGTAATTTCATCGCATCCAATAAAAATCAAAATTATCAGAATAGAGAAAATCAAAACTCTTGAGTTAAAATATAATTGTGTGGTCATGATAGTGGCAGTTAGATTTAACTATAAAATGGATTTAAACCCATACTGTAAAAGTACAAATAAATAATATTAAATTTTTTGCGTAAAATACTGCATGATTTGTTTGCCTTCAGTAAAATTATTTTGACAAGACATTGTAAAAGGATTTCTAAGTGTAAAAAATCTTGTTTATTATTAACATCCCTTCACAAAATCAGACTTAATAATAACCAATCTATTCACAATAAATTACATACTATATTTAGCCATACATTTAAAAATATATTATTATCAGTAGAATAATATTTTAAAGATGTTAAACAAACCTGTTTAGACTAAAATTTACATTTAATATATAGCATTGATTATCTATAACTTAAATCGGTAAGTTAATAACTTTCCCTGATTGTTAATAATCTCTGACAAGGCACTATTGTTTTGTTGTTTATCTTCGCTTAGCGGTTTTGGCCATATAAAAATCGTTTATCTCCAGGCAGATTATTCTCAAAACAGAAACAAAATACTAACTTAAAAAATTAATCCGGAATTATGGACAATAGTGCAGGCTTTCAGGTAGTAAATACAGAAAAGAATACAAAAACAAAAGAAGGCAATATTTACCAGGATGTAATAGGTAAAAGATCGACACCAGGTATTCCTGAAGAAAACACAGAAAAAAAGGCAGAAACACCAATTGTTCCAGAACAGCCTAAAATGCCACCAAAAAAATACACTTATAATGAAGCAGTTGAAAAAACTACGCTTTATTTCAAAGGCGATAGCCTTGCTGCAGGGGTTTGGGTTAATAAATATGCATTAAAAGATTCGGATGGAAACATATACGAGCTCACACCAGATGATATGCATCGCCGCATTGCATCAGAATTGGCACGAATTGAAAAAAAGTACCCCAACGGCCTGTCAGAAGAAAAACTTTTCGCACTCCTGAAAGAATTTAAATATATTGTTCCCCAGGGAAGTCCTATGGCCGGAATAGGAAACCCCTTCCAAATTGGTTCTTTATCAAACTGTTTTGTTATTGGAAACCGAAATGCTGATTCCTATGGTGGAATTATGAAAGTGGATGAAGAACAAGTACAGCTAATGAAGCGCAGAGGTGGAGTGGGTCATGATCTGTCACATATAAGGCCTAAAGGCAGTCCGGTAAAAAACAGTGCATTAACATCAACTGGGTTAGTGCCTTTTATGGAGCGCTATTCCAATTCTACCCGCGAGGTAGCTCAGGATGGAAGACGCGGTGCTCTCATGCTCAGTGTTTCTATTGCTCACCCCGATTCTGAAGGGTTTATTAATGCCAAGCTAGAAGAAGGAAAAGTTACAGGTGCAAACGTTTCGGTAAAAATTACCGATGATTTCATGACTGCAGTTAAAGAGAACAGATCTTTTGCACAACAATATCCCATAGATTCTAAAGACCCTGTTTACACTAAAGAAATTGATGCCCGTTCTTTATGGAATAAGATTGTTCATAATGCATGGAGATCAGCAGAACCAGGCATCCTTTTTTGGGATACCGTTATTCGGGAATCTATTCCTGATTGCTATCCTGAACATGGATTTACCACAGTATCTACCAATCCATGTGGTGAAATCCCACTCTGTCCATACGATAGTTGCCGATTGCTTGCTATAAACTTGTTTGGATACGTTAAAAATCCCTTCCAATCCAATGCTTCTTTCGATTTCGACCTTTTTAAAGAGCACGTTGGATACGCCCAAAGAATTATGGACGATATCATTGATCTGGAACTGGAGAAAGTTGATGCCATTCTCAACAAAATTGCTTCTGACCCAGAAGATGAAGAAGTAAAAAAAGTGGAGTTAGAATTGTGGAAGAAAATTAAAGAAAAAGCTATTCAGGGACGCCGCACCGGACTTGGTATTACTGCAGAAGGAGATATGATTGCCGCGCTGGGCATGCGATACGGAACACAACAAGCATCAGATTTTTCAGTAAAAATTCATCAAACACTGGCCGTAGAAGCTTATCGTTCTTCTGCAATTATGGCTGCTGAAAGAGGTCCCTTTACTGTTTACGATGCAAAAAAAGAAGCCAATAATCCCTTCATTCAAAGACTCTTTGCTCAGGATTCTTCTTTGGAAGAGTTGGTCAGAAAAAATGGCCGTCGCAATATTGCACTGCTAACCATTGCACCTACAGGTAGCGTTTCTCTGATGACACAAACAACTTCAGGAATAGAACCGGTATTCATGGTTTCCTACACCAGAAGACGCAAGGTAAATCCTAATGACAAAAATGTAAAAGTCGACTTTATAGATGAAGTGGGCGATCATTGGGAAGAATACAATGTTTTCCATCACAAATTTGAGCAATGGCTTTCCGTAAACGGTTACGATGTAGCTAATGTAAAAAAGATGAAAAAAGAAGACCTGGAACCCATTATTGCCAAATCCCCTTATTACAAAGCCACAGCCAATGATGTTGATTGGGTAGCCAAAGTGCATATGCAGGGAGCAGTTCAAAAATGGGTTGACCACTCTATTAGTGTAACAGTAAACATCCCCAACAACGTTACTGAAGAGATGGTTGGTAAAATATACCAAACTGCATGGGAAAGCGGCTGCAAAGGCGTTACAGTTTATCGCGATGGCTCCAGATCAGGTGTTTTGGTAACCGATACTAAAAAGGACAACGCCAATGAGTTCAGAGAAACCAATGCCCCAAAAAGGCCAAAAGTTTTGGAGGCTGAAGTAGTTAAATTTAATAACAATTCTGAAAAATGGATTGCCGTAGTTGGAATACTTAACGATCGCCCCTATGAAATCTTTACTGGAAAAGCCGATGGATTTTATCTGCCACCTTATGTTGAGAAAGGGCGTGTTTTTAAAAATAGAATGGAAAACGGTGATAAACGATACGATTTCCAGTTTGATGATTTAGATGGTTACAAAATTACCATTGAAGGCCTTTCCAGAAGCTTTAACAAAGAATACTGGAACTATGCCAAATTAATTTCCGGCATTTTACGCCATGGCATGCCACTCCCATCAGTAGTAGATGTAATTGATGATATGAACCTTAGTGGCGATACACTTCACACCTGGAAAAATGGCGTTGTTAGAGCACTAAAGCGTTTCATCCCGGATGGAACAAAAGCTCAGGGTCGTATTTGCAAATCATGCAACCAGGATTCAGTAATTTATGAAGAAGGTTGCCTCAAATGCACCAGCTGTGGTGATAGCAAGTGTGGATAAATAATCTCCTCCCCCTAAGATTATTCATAATATCAGTAACCTGATTTTTTTGAACAACCCTTCCTGAATTTTATTCAGGAAGGGTTGTTCTTTGATGACTAACTTTTATACTCTTTTTAATATCTGATATCTAACGCGAAATCATAAATCTTACATTTAGTACTTCATGATTATTTTCTATCCGAAGAATGTAAACCCCGGCGGATAATTTATGAGTATCGATCACGGTTTTATTATCAGTAGATTTTACATCTGAGCTTATCAGAATATGTCCGGAGGTATTAATAACCCGATATCTCCAGTTTTCACCTATCGAAGGCAGAGCAAAAGTTAACTGGTCTTTGGCAGGAACAGGATATACTTTAAGATCACCGGGGTGTTGAGATAACGGTACAGACACAAATGACTGGAAAGTAACCGTAGCCACTTTATCTTCATCCATAAAGATTTGCAAATTGGGTTGTGGTATTACATCTCCGTTAATATCCCAATTCATAAAGCTATAATCGTTGGCTGATGATGCTTGTAAAACAACACTTTCACCCTGGTTATAGGTATGAAGTCCGGCAGAAGGGCTAACATTTCCTTCTCCAATAACTAGGATTTCAAGGGTATGAGTAATAACACTAAAGTTTGCCGTTAATAGCGTATCACGATCTATAACGAAAGTATAAGGATTCTCTGTGCTGATAACCTGCAATATTTCGTTGATTAAACCAGTCCAGTTCTCAAACTTATAACCTGCATTTACCGCATTGGAAATGGTAACTTCTTCGTTAACCCCGTAAGTTCCTGCACCTGTCAATTCACCAGCATTAGCAATGTTGGCAAAAAGTGTAACTGTATAATTACGGGCAACAAATTTTGCAGTAAGGATTGTGTTGTTGATGATAGCAATTTCCATTTCATTTCTGGTAGAAACGATTCCATTCTCGTTTTCCCAGTGAGAAAATATGTAACCCACATTTGCAGTTGTTGAAAAAGCAGCAACTGAACCATGTCCGTATTGACCAGCTCCCAATAAAGTTGCGGCAGCATCAACAGGATCTGATGCAAGAGTAACAACATATTCATTGAGCATGAAAACAGCTTCTATTGTTACATCTGTATCCATGGTAATGGTAATTAAAGAGTCTGTTCCCGCTTCAGTGCCATTTTCAAGCCAATGGCTAAAGGTTGAATTTTCGTCAGCAACTGCAGCCAGAGAAATTTCACTTCCCGGGCTAAATTCGTAACTCCCTTCGGGTAACCATGTTTCACCATTGCCAGTAACCGATACAATTAGATTATACTCATCACCAACAGCAACAATTTCAACGGTTTCTTCGTTGGTTGATTCTGTATCAAAACCGGAATTTATGCGTGTCTTTACCACATAACTAAAGGTTCCTAATGGCAGCGGTCCATCAGTATAAGATGTTTGCAGGGTATCAGTCCCTTCAAAAATAAGTTGATTGTTTCTGTAAATATTAAATCCTTCATAGGTTGGCTCTCCTTTTTCTTCGGAGG
This sequence comes from Sphingobacteriia bacterium, assembly GCA_011390785.1. Taxonomy (GTDB): domain Bacteria; phylum Bacteroidota; class Bacteroidia; order Bacteroidales; family UBA7960; genus SKVR01. Next base: position 99,019 of record JAABRR010000002.1, on the reverse strand, counting down.
TAGTCATAATTTCCCAGGTAAGTTCGGCAGAATTATTCACAGCACTGGCCACAAGATTGATGGGCAGGGTAACAAGATTACCCATCGATACCGATATTTCTACTGCATCAATAGAAATCCCTCTTCCGCGATAACCTTCACCTTCAAAGGCAATTTGGGTTTGGCTGCTTAGCTCGGGGAGTGTAATATTTACTTCCGCCCAGCTAAACTGGTTGGCACCAAAAGTTTCCAGTAATTGCCATTCTTCAGCAGCCCCGGTCCGATAATAAACCCGTAAAGTATCCTGATTAACAAAGTTGGCAGGGTTTGCATAATGAAAAGATAATTGTGCTTCATTCCAGTTGGCCAAATCAATAACCGGAGTTACAAGTTTGGTTTTACTACCATTATCCGCTACTTCTGTAATACGAAAAAAGATATTGCTTTCGCCTTCGAAAGTAGAATACGGATATCCATCATTGTTTCCAACACCGATGAGCCAATTGATTTCGTTGTCTGCATATTCCTGACTCCAGCATTCGTTAACAATTGTGTAATTAAATCCTTCAAAATAAGGAAATTCAGAAATTGTACTGCATGGTGTTCCAGCTTGCGCAGTTATTCCGTTCGAGTAGATAAGATCATCGGTAAAAGACCATATTTTATAGTAAAAGTATTGATTGGGTTTAAGATTATTGTGCAAAAATTCCGTTGCATTGCCCATATAGAGAATATTGCCTCCTCCATCAATATCTTCACCCAGCGTATAAGTTCCTTCAGGCTTTCCGAATACATCTTCGGTGTTCGTGGCAATCATTACCAAATTACCGGCAGTATTGGCTTCCCAGGTAAGCGATATTTCCTGTGTTGATCCAGCGCTGGCATTAAAGGTTACAGGGTCCTCAACACCAGGATCATTGGGGTCAAAACCTTCAAGGGTCATAACTCCGGTATCGTTAGGATCAAGCCAGTCTTTAAGTCTGTTGGTAGCTGAGCCTCCCCCTTCCCATGAAATTCCCAATCTTCCATACCAATCAGGGAGTGTATTGCCGCAGGCTGCTCCACCTCCATGCAATTGCCCGATAATTCTACCCTGCGAATCGAAAAGAGGTGACCCACTTGAAGCTGGTTCAGTGGTAGTACCACCACTCCATGTAATTCGCCAATGTGATGTTCCTGAACCAGGATTTCCGCTATATTGGGCAGCCTGAACCCCTGTTGTAGAATAACTGAATTTCTTAATATCACCTCGTGGATGATGAATGCCCACAATAGTTTCAGAAAGGGTTGAAGAAGTGGTGCGATTCCATCCAGCATAAAAAGGATTAAACTCTTCAGGAACATTTTGATTCATCTCAATGAGAAAAAAATCGCTGGTAGTATATCTTGAGCGCTGAATGGCACCCGACATGGAGTTGTAGGAGGGTGAAGATGATGGATTGGCGCAAGTTTCACTTTGCCAGTTAAACCAAAGAACAATTGTACCTGGGTTAAATCCACAATGGTTGGCTGTTAGGAAAAGGGGTTTACCATCAAATTCGGTATTGTTAATTAGGGCACCTGTACAAAAGCCGTTCCCGCCGCTCACCATCATGGCAACCGAGCGAATTTGCTGCTCCCATCCTTCAGCCTGTTCGCAGGCAACATTAAGATTGCAGCTACCACTCTGTCCAAACGCCTTTACATAATCGTATGGATTTCTGTAGGCATGAGTTACCATGGCCAGATTGATACGCCCAGGAAAATCCACATTAACAGGTTCGTAATACTCTATGATGATATGCTCTCCATGCACAAGAGTTGTAGCGAAATAATTATCGTCCTGGTTGTTGAAATCGGTAAATGCCCCGATAACCATTGAACGATCAACATTGTAGATATACATTTGCGCACCTTGCGGCAATCTATATTCATCGAAAGTAAGATTGATGGAGAAGGCTCCTTTTGAGTAAATTGCAGTTCTCCAGACCCGATCACCGTTATCAAGATAATCCCACCGACCAGAATTATCAGGATTTATATGTACATCAATGTTTTCACCAAATCTCCACGGAACATCTTTTACATGATCCAGAACCAGATCTTCCTGCTTTAATTTTTCAACATCAACATGTTTCATCGATTCAACTGGCACATCCAATTTTAACTCTTCCAATAGAAAACTGGGGGGTGTGCCAGTTTGCGATATTTGTCCTTTTAGATTAAATGCTATGGAAAGAATAAGTAATAAAAGCAGGCTGATTGGTAAAAATTTTCTCTTCATTGTGTATGTTTTAATTGAGTAAAATATTGGGTTGGTTGGTAAAGTATCTTTTCAGCATGATTGATTTGATTAGAAAAAATAACAATGAAAATACAAAAGCCGGATTCTATCCGGCTTTTGTATTGATTTACTCATTTTTATTTAGTGACCACTAATCGTTTACTGGCCAAAGTTTGGTTATCTACAACCAATGAGTAAATATAAATTCCATTGCTGAGGTTTGAAGTATCAATTCTAACCTTTTGGTTTCCTAACTGAAGATTTTGTTGATGAACAATGTTTCCAAGAAGATTCCTGACCACCAGTTGAGCATTTTTCCCATCTGCCGAAATTTCAAAAGGAATACTGGTAAACCCACGAGCCGGGTTAGGGCTTGCTTCGCCCAAAGATTCTGATGCTAAGGGTCTTGTGAGAATATTGGTTGTTGAAGATATATTAAAGTTTACAGTAACAGATACAGTTTCAAAAACTTCATTTATATCGTAAAATTCATAAATTACTGTTGATAATCCTTCCTTACCATCAAGCCACAACTCCGTATAAAAATCGTCATCAGCTGTTGTACTATCAGGTTCAAGCACTATGGGATCAGCGTTTATATCGCCGATATCATAGACCTGGTCAGAATAGCAGAAACTATTCCAGCAAAAATTATTACTCATTCCTTCTACAATACTAATTTCAATTTTTCTTACCGCAATGTGCAAATTGGTTTCTCCTATATTGGAGAGATGCATAATTACTTTGATGAAATCCTGGTTGGGTGTTCCGTATACAGTGATAGTATCATTGGTTATTTCGTTCTCATTGGTATCAAGAACAATTAATTGTGCATGTAGTATAATAGCACTTAATAAAAGGGTAGCGGTGTATAGAAATCTTTTCATAGTCATGGATTGTTTTCCCCGTTTATTCTCAAGGGAATTAGGTTATCAAAAATCAAAATTACAAATTATTGGTCAGAAGTTAATTCAAAAATCGAACCAATCCTAAAAATGTCATAAATACACCAGCTAAACATGCAAATATGTGTACTTTTGTATTCATTTTTCGGAAATATCCCCATAAAAATAATTCTTTCATGAAAAAATCAATACAAATTATTCATTTGGTATTTATCTTTTTATCCTTTTCAGGATGGTCTCAGGTTTATGTTTCTGAAGACTTTAGCAGTAACGTTTTCCCCCCAGATGGCTGGGAAATTTCCGACCAGGAAGCAAACTGGTCTGTTGCACACAGCGAAAACGCAGGTGGCCAAACACCGGAATTAATCTTCGCAAAAGACCCTGAATTTTATGGGTCATCAAGGCTTGTTTTTCCTGCTCTGGACCTTTCAGAGAATACTTCAGGAATGGTTATCCTATCTTTTCAACACGCAGTAAGCCGGATTCAAAGTTTTGTTACAATTGGTGCAGCCTATCGAATTAACGATGGCGAATGGATAAGCATATGGCAACAGACCGTTAATAGTAACATTCTTAAACAACAAAAATTTCTGGTTCTTGACGGGGATTTTCCCACGCAAGCCGAAAACATACAATTTTCGCTTTTCTTTAATGGGTTTAGCAAAAACATCAACTACTGGGCAATTGACGATATTTTGCTTTACACACCATCAGAAAATGATTTGGCCATTATTTCAATCGATGTTCCGGTAAACCTTGAAGAACCAACGCCCATTACTGCTGTAGTTTCAAATCGTGGATATGGCGATATTTTTTCCTTCGATCTTAACTGGCGTATTAATGAGGGTGCAATACAAAAACAATCATATCACAGCCTGCGCTTCGGACTAAATGAAACCCTTGAAGTTTCAACCCACACTACACTACCCTTTGAACCAGGAAGTTATAATCTGGAAGTATTTATCTCAAATGTGAATGGTGAGCCAGAAGATGGAGATGAAAACAATAACCTTTTAGCAACTTCTTATTCAGTGCCTTCCAGGTTTTTCAACAAGAAACCTCTTTTCGAATCATTCACCAGTTCAACCTGTCCGCCTTGCTATTCCTTTAATACTTCCTTTTTCAACAACTTTTTAAATCAGAACAGGGGTAATCTTTCCATAATAAAATACCAAATGAACTGGCCAGGTTCTGGCGATCCCTATTTTAATCAGGATGGAAGTACCAGAAGAGGCTATTATTCAGTAAACTCCGTGCCTTCATTATATATCAATGGCAAAGGCATTACCCCCTCAGCAACAGCTGTTAATACAGCCTATAATGCAGCTTTACAGGAAAAATCCCTTTTTGAAATTCTGGGTATCTATAAGGTTGAAAGAGATAATATTACAATAGAAGCAAGTGTCCTCCCCTATACATCCTTAAGTAATGTAACAATACATGTTGCAGTTTTGGAGAATACTACCTATAACAATGCTTCTACTAATGGCGAAACGGAATTTCATAATGTGATGATGAAAATGCTTCCGGCAGGTAACGGCACCTTGCATCATTTTGAAGAAGGAGAAGAATATCGCGTTAATCACACATTTGATATGTCTGGTACATTTGTTGAAGAAATGGACGATTTGAGTGTAGTGGTATTTATTCAAACAAACCTTGACAAAAATATTTTACAATCAAAGCACCTGAGAGAAACTGCTACCGGCGCCCCGTGGGTTTCATCAAACATTAGCAACAACCAGCAAAACGTTTCTGTTTGGGAAGATATCGAGATCATCTTTGACCAACCCATTATACTAAACGGATCAGATAAAATTCCACCGGAAGCTCTATTAGAATTTATATCTTTTCATGAAACTGAAACCCCAGAAAATGAAATTGATTTTAATGTTAGTATCAATGAGTTTACCAACCGTATTTTCATAACACCCACATCTTACCTTGCAACAGATACCGAATATACCATTACTGTAGATCCGGTTTGGGGTTACTGGGATTCTGCCAGTAATGTTTTCACCCTTGATTTTTCAACCCGATCACCGCTGGGCGCGCCGGTAGCATCAGCAAATCCGGCATCCGGTTCAGAAAATGTTCCATTATTTACACAAGTTGAAATTCATTTTGACCAACAGGTGCGGCTTGAAGATGGAACCCCTTTTGAAATAGATGATCTTCAACAACTGGTTACATTACGACAGGGCAGTGCCGATGGTGAAATAATTTCTTTCAATGGTACATTAAACCAGCACAATAAGGGTTTTACGATTACCCCTGATGAGTGGTTCAATGCATCAACCCAATACTTTTTAATAGTAAATCCGGTAATGGGAGAAGATGACGAACTTAGCGAAATCTTTGAAACTTCCTTTTCTACCCGACCATCAATTGGTGCTCCAACCATCTGGACAAATATTGATGAAAACCTTAACCTTGTGGAACCTAATCAGGATTTTAAAATTGTTTTTTCTCAGCCCGTTAAAATGGCGGATGGAACTGAAATTACAATGGAAAACATAAACCAGGTAGTTAAATTATTTTCAGGGGTTGGGAAAATGAGTCCTTTGAATATCAACATCTCAGTAAACCCGGGTAAAAATATTGTCGATTTTACACTAGATGAAAACCTGGATTTCAACACCCCATATACCATAGAAATTGACCCCTTAATGGGAATTGAGGGCGATATTACTGAGATAATCCAGGTTAGCTTTGCCACACGCCCATCGGTTGGCGCACCATTGGCTGCATTTAACATTGAAGATGACAGTCAGGATATTTCTATAGATCAAGTACTTACCGTTGAATTCAATCAATCGGTAAGGTTGGAAGATGGGTCAGAAATAACATCTGAAACTTTGCCCGGAATCATCCTTTTTCATGAAAATGACCTGGCAGGTAGCATGGTTCCCTATTCTGCAGAAATCAACCCTGCTAAAACAATCATTACTGTTACGCCTGATCAGCCATTGCAGTATAACCAGATGTATTTACTGGGAGTAGAAAAGCTGCTGGGCACTGATAACGAGTTAAGTGATGAAGTTGAAATCAATTTTACCACCGTAAATGCCGTTTCAGTTGAAAATACACTTTTTGAAAAGGTTAAAATATTCCCCAACCCGGCCCATGATAAGCTTTTTATTCAATTGCCTGTAAAAGAAGCATCTGTGAGCATTTTCGATTTATCAGGGAAAAGACTTATTGATAACCTGATTATCAACAATGAAATTTCCATAGATATTTCCAATCTGGCAGAAGGAATTTATTACATAGAAATAAAATCGCAACACAATAAAACAACTGAAAAACTAATAATTGCAAGATAAACTTACAGGCAGATGATGTTGTTGTCAGATAGTGTTGGGTTTGCTAAAGTCGCTGCAATTTGGTAATTTCAATAAACAGTAAAAAGTAATTATCAGTATTTTATAAGCATTTTTAGCACTTTCAGATAACTATCTAATCATCAAAAATAAATTGCTATGTTTAAATTTTCCGGTCATTTTATAAAAGCTCTGCTTCTTTTGGTTATTTTCACCTATTCAACACAGGCATTTTCCGAAAGGGAGATACTCGTAAGGATTGATGAGTTTTTCAGCGGACCGATTCATAAAACCAATGATCCCTTTACCCTTAGTGGAAAGATTATTTACATGGGTACCGAAACTTTTGAATCTGTTTACCTGAACTATAAAATTGGAGATGGTGAAGTTCAGCAAATATTCTATGATGAGATTGGAATTAATGCCTACATTCCCTTTTACTATGAGCTAACGAATATCTGGACTCCCGAAACTACCGGACAACATGAAATATCTCTCTGGTTTTCAGGCCTAAACGGAGAGGATGCAGAACTTGCATCCAGTCCGGTTTTAGAAAAAACCATAGAAGTTTACGATGATTTGCCTGCCCGCAATATTGCCCTACTCGAAAGCTTTTCGAGCATAAACTGTGGTAGTTGCGCACTGGCAACTCCTCAATTAAGGGAAATCATATCGCGCGATTCGCAGCATTACAAGCAAATCTATTATCACCCTTTACGCAATGAAAACAGTCCGTTGTATCTTTTTAACCCCAAGGATCAGGATGTAAGAAAAGATTTATACGAAATATTTTACACCCCTCTTTCCGTTTTAGGGGCTTCCTATTTCGGAGGAAGTGAATTTGTTGAAGAATTCCTTTTTCAAAATGAGCTTTCTAAATGGGCAGGTTTCAATATTAGCGGTTCCTGGTACGTCCACAACGATTTTTTGCACTGGATTATTGAAGGTGAAACTTTAATCGATTTAACCAACACCAATAAAGATTTCAGGCTGCTGATTGCCGCTGTGCAGGACAGCGTGGGATTTGATACCCCTCCCGGTAGCAATGGTGAAAGCCACTTTTTTAATGTAATGCGCTTTTTTGCTCCCGATGCCAACGGAGTCAGGCTTAATGCAGATCAGCATCGCAACAGTTTCATCATAGAAATGAGCATACCCTGGATTACTCAGCTCGATAAAAATAATATAACGCTAATAAGTTTTGTTCAGGATTTAAATTCAAACGAAATATACCAGGTAAGCACTTTAAATTATCAGGAACCCGATTTTACCAATATTGATCAACCAGAATCTCACTATAATTCGGTTTACCCCAACCCTGTATCAGACAATATTATCATCGCCAATAGCAACGGAAATGAAATACGACTTGTAAGTTTCTTTAATCTGCAGGGGCAAAAAGTAAAATCAGTTGCAACTTCGGGGCAAATGATTAATATTTCAGTAAATGATTTACCCGATGGCATATACTATGTAACCATAGAAATGGCAGACAAGCAAGAAACAAGAAAAATATCAATACTTCGCTAACATCTTCATACCCTAATGAAATTAAAATGGAAAAGCACATACTGATTCTCATTTTTATCATTATTCAAGTTGGGTTTTTCGGTCAAACCCGGGCACAGTCTACCAGAGCAGATATGCTACCCAATTTTAGCATTAAAACACTGGACGGCCGTGAGGTAAGCACTTCATCTTTTGCCAACAACGGGAATCCTTATGTAGTCAGTTTTTGGGCCACCTGGTGCAGGCCATGTTTGAAAGAGCTGAACGCCATTGCCGATATTTATGAAGACTGGCAGGATTTGGGATTTAAGGTAATTGCCATCAGCACTGATGATGCCCGAACACGTGCCAATATTTTGCCTATGGTAAATGGCCGTGGTTGGGAGTTTGAATTTTACCACGATGAGAACGGAGACTTACGCCGGGCAATGGGAGTAAATATGGTTCCACATACCTTCATCCTAAATGGAAAAGGAGAAATTATTCATCAGCACACTTCATTTTCTGAAGGGATGGAATGGGAAATGCTTGATAAACTAAAGGAACTACAGGAAAACAAATAAGATGAAGTTAAAAGTATATTTCTGGGGGATAATCAGTATCATCCTTTTTTATAGTCACAATCTTCAATCGCAGGAATTATTACCGGGAAGTCGGGTTTGGGGTAATTTTCAGATGGATGCACAATATTACCAGCCCGACAGTCTTATTGGGGCTGAAGATGTACAAGAAAAAATCCTGATGAATGCCTTTCTCAATCTTAATTTTCAATATGAAGCCCTAACTTTGGGAATACGCTATGAAAGCTATCAAAACCCTCTGTTAGGCTTCGACAGTCGCTACCAGGGCAACGGAATTCCTTATCGGTTTGCCAGCTATACAACCGAGGGTTTGGAGATTACTGTGGGAAATTTCTACGAACAATATGGTAACGGCCTGATCTTAAGAAGCTATGTAGAACCCAATCTGGGAATTGACAATTCTTTGGATGGTGTAAGATTACTCTACAGACCCATTGATGGAATTACCCTGCGCACCCTGGTAGGGCAACAACGATTCTTCTTCGAAAAAGGGCCGGGAATATTGCGTGGAGCTGATGCTGAAATAAATATCAACCAGACTTTCAAGAAATTTGCCACCAGTGCCAATCAAATAATTATTGGTGCAAGTGCCGTTAGCAAGTTCCAGAGAGACCAGGATCCACTATACAACCTGCCTGAAAACGTAGCTGCTTTTGCCGGAAGAATGAACTTTGCACGTGGTGGATTTATCTTCAATACAGAGTATGCATGGAAAGTCAATGACCCCTCTGCCGAAAACAATTTTATTTACCGCCATGGAGAAGCCCTTACCATTAGCTCATCATACTCTTTTAAAGGTTTTGGGTTATTACTCTCGGGGAAAAGGATTGATAATATGGGTTTTCGGTCTAATCGGACAGCCACCGGTAACGACCTTAATATCAGTTATCTTCCCGCCATGACCCGCCAGCATGCCTACACACTAACCGGCATGTATCCTTATGCAACCCAACCCAACGGCGAAATGGGGGCACTGGCCGAATTAACTTTTAAACTTCCCCGCGAAACCATGCTGGGTGGCCCCTATGGAACAGCGGTTACCTTGAATTTCAGCATTGCCCAAGCTATTGAAAAACTCCCGGTAAATGATACAACAACCGTAGGGCAAACCGGCACGCTGGGCTATCGCTCTTCTTTTCTGGCACTGGGCGATGAAAAATATTTTCAGGATTTCAATATTGAGATCAGCCGCAGATTTTCCAGCAAATTTCGTGGCATCTTTACCTACATGAACCAGTTTTACAACCAAAACGTTATTGAAGGCTACAACGATAAAGGTATAGTACGGGCTCACATTTTTGTTGCAGACATGAGCTACAGACTTCCGACAAGGAGCTCCTTAAGATGGGAAACGCAACATCTTTCTACCGAAGGCGACAGAGGAAACTGGGCTATGCTGCTGGTGGAATACAACATTGCAGCGCGATGGTTCGTTTCTATAGGGGATCAGTATAATTATGGAAATCCGGAAAAAGAATTACAGAGCCATTATTACACTATGAGTGGTGGTTTTACTAAAAACGCCAACCGTTTTAGCCTGAGTTGGGGTCGGCAACGTGAAGGGATTATCTGTGTTGGAGGAGTATGCAGAGTAGTACCTGCTTCGTCAGGTCTCATGCTTAATGTTACCAGTACGTTTTAACAATAAGAAGATAATATCATGAATACCATTCGTTATACTCTTACTTTCGTTATTTTTATAACCCTTTCTATTTTTCATTCGTGCGAAATAATTGAACCGCCCTACATTACAGAAGGGACCAACAATAACCCTGATAATGAAGTAGTAGTGCGCAAATTTCTACTGGAAGAATTTACCGGCCATTTATGCCCCAATTGCCCTTCTGCTGCCGAAACAGCCGGGATACTGGCAGATTTTTATGGCGACAGACTAATAACAATATCTATACATGCAGGCAATCTTGCCAGGCCAACGGGTAGCACATATAATTATGATTTCCGCACAACGGAGGGAGATGATCTGAATGCTCATTTTAATGTTGCCGGAATTCCGGTAGGAATGGTAAACCGCACCGAATTTGAAGGAGGCAGAGTTCTTCCACCCGGCTCATGGGGTCCGGCACTTGCAGTTCTTGAAGATAGCCAACCTGTATTTTCCATCAAGCTGGAAGACCCGGTTCAAAACTCATCATCAGCCTTCTCTGTTCCGGTTACTATTCAAAATTTGGGGGCCAACCAGGATGATTATTACCTTGTTTTGGTTATTACAGAAAATGGCATCATTAGTCCGCAAAGGACAAATGACGCTAACCAACCCAATGGAGTAATATTGGATTACGAGCACAACCATGTGTTAAGGAAAGCCTTTACAGGCATTTGGGGTGAAAAGATAGATCAGAATGCACTTTCATCGGAATCAGGCTTTGAAAAAATTTTTACCATTACCACCCAGGATGACTGGGTAACGGAAAACTGCGATATCATTGCCTATATAATGAATGCTCAGCAAGAGATCTTACAGGTTGAAAAAACAGACCTTGTGCATTAAAAACGATTGCTATTCTTTTCCTTTGGCAAGAACATCATAATTGTTTATTTGTTAAAGAGATAAAACCAATAATTATGAATACTGCTCTTATTGCCGGATCTACCGGATTGGTAGGTTCTTATCTTCTTCAACTACTTCTCGAAAACGAGAATTACTCAACTGTAAAGGCTCTTGTAAGAAAGCCGCTGGAAATTTCTCATCCACGTCTTCAGCAAATCGTTTATGATTTTGATCACCCTGATGCAGAGCAAATTCAGGCAGATCATGTTTATTGCTGTTTGGGTACCACCATAAAAAAAGCAGGTTCGAAGGATGCTTTTCAGAAGGTAGATTATGATTATCCGCTTCGGCTGGCTATCAATGCTCATAAAAACGGTGCTTCCCGCTTTGGGATTGTAACGGCCACGGGTGCCAACAAGAAATCCATAATTTTTTATAATAAAGTAAAGGGTATGATCGAAAGTGATCTTACGAAAATACCCTTTGAAAGCCTGAATATTTTCCGGCCTTCAATGCTTTTAGGCCAACGCACCGAGTATCGTTTTGGCGAACAGGTTGGTAAAGTTATCATGAAAGGGATCGACTTTTTGCTACCCAAAAACGTGAAAGCAATCCACGCGTCGAAAGTAGCATTTGCCATGGTCTTTAATATGCAAAAAGGGAAACCTGGTTTAAATATTTTCGAATCCGGTAAAATGCATGTTTTCCCCGTTAAAAAATCTACTTAATGCTATAACTTTTTTCTGCCTTTTGCGTAAAAGATTTATAAACTGATAGTTAAGCAAAATCTATTCTCTTTATAAATCAAAAAGTCATGAGCAAATTTTCCAAGCATTACTCTGGCAGATTATTCCTTTTCTTTCTATCCATATTCCTTTATCCAGTTGGGTTGGAAGCCCGTGAAAGCATTCCCGATTTTCTTGATGGCATTTTTAAAAGCCAGATGAAAGAGCACCATATTGCGGGGGCAACATTTTCTCTTTATTCAGCAGACACTCTTACAATAACAAGAAGTTGGGGCTATTCCCATGTTGATGAGAAACGTTTGGCAGATGAAGACACTGGCTTTATGGTAGGTTCTATAAGTAAGCTATTTGTTTGGGCTGCTGCCATGCAACTGGTAGAACAAGGAAATCTCAATCTTAATCAACCTGTAAATAATTATCTCAAAGGTAGTTTTCGTCTTCCTGACACCTACCAGCCGGTTACCATGAAGCATCTGATGACTCATACACCCGGCTTTGAAGATGGTATGCACCTTTTCACCAAAGACCATACAGTGCTTCCTGAGCTGGAAACCTACCTGATCGAGAATCTCCCCAAGCAGGTTTATGAACCTGGAACCACACCTGCTTATTCTAATTATGGCGCCGCTTTGGCTGCATATGTCATCGAGCAAATTTCAGGAGTGAGTTTTAATGATTATGTAGATGACAATATTTTTCTACCTCTGGAGATGACGAATACCACCTTTCGCCAGCCTGCTTCCTATGGAATTTCTGAAGCAAAATCTAAAGGTTATATTTTTGAAGATGGCAGGTTTATTAGTCCTTATGATGAATATGTTTTACCTGCACCCGCAGGCTCGGCAGTTTCAACTGCAACAGACATGACGAAATTTATGGAAGCCCTTTTAAGGTGCGATGAAGATTCATCAGACAATATCCTTTCCAATGAAACCATAGCCCAAATGCTTAGTCTGCTGTATACTACTAATCCTAAAGCTGACGGAATGGCTCACGGATTTATGCGTTTGGAATACCATGGCAAAGAAATTTTCTGGCATGGCGGTGACACTTACTTCTTTCACTCAGCATTCTTACTTGTACCTGGTATGAAAAGCGGGATTTTTATTTCTACCAATACGGCCAATACAAGATTTTACTATCTCGATCAGGCTCTTTTAATACTGGATTATCTTAATGGTAATAAAAAAGAAATTGCACTAAGTAACCGTGTAAATGGAATGAATCATTTTGCAGGCTATTATAAAGCTTCGCGTAAAATTGAGAGTAACTACCTTAAAATTCTGAGCTTGTTTATGGCCATGAAAATATCTGGAGGCTCTGAAGGACTTCTTCTGCACATTCCCGGTCAAAAACCTGAGCTATATCGGCCAATAGAGGAAGATGTTTTTGCTTCGGATTACAAGAAAATGATTTTTGAAAGAGATAATAAGGGTAAAATCAACCGAATGGTTTCATCTTACATGCCAGTTATGGTCTTTGAGAAGATGTCTTTGCGGGAGAATCCATATTTTAATATTGTCGTTCTTATCCTGACACTTCTCATAATATTACGCAATATTGTTATACCCATTTATCGTCTTATGATTAGAGATAAGAGAAGTAAACAATTTTACAGGTGGATTTTAGCATTATCAGGCATTGTGATTTACTTATTCTTTACCTTGTTTTTCAGCACTTTAAATGGGGTTGAAAGTGTGATTTTTGAACAGCCTCGTTATCTGAAACTAATTTTGGTGCTTCCTTCTGTTTCCGTTGTTTTATTTGGAGTAGCTCTTTTCTTTTGGTTCAAGGGCGGAATTGGTAGCAAACAATCCTTGTCCTCTACATTCTGGCAGTTTGTTGGTTTTCTTATCCTGGTGGTTTTTTATTTACAATTAAACTTCTGGAATCTCTTCAATTTCATGGCATAAGCTTCAGATTGGCCAAATTAATCAAAAAACCTTTACAATCATATAACCAGCAATTACTGCAAGTAAAGCTACTATAACACTTGATGTTGCATATAACAAAAATTGATTGACATAACCAGCTTTTAAAAGCTCCAGGATTTCGAGCGAAAAGGATGAAAATGTGGTAAAACCACCGCAAATACCAACAATCAAAAAAATTTTCCATTCGGTTGTAAGAAAACTATAACGCAATGACAAGCCGAATAATATCCCAATAATAAATGACCCTAAAACATTTACTGTAAATGTACCCCAGGGAAAGACAGAGTGGGTTACAGACTGAATAAAGCGGCCCAGGGCAAACCGTCCTACCCCTCCAATGAAGCTTCCGGTACCAACCAACAATAGTAATTTTATTGTGCTATTCATGCGCTTATAAATTGATGTTGTTAGTTTGTTATTGTCAAAATAATTTTGACTGGTCTAAATGCAAAATTATTGTCTCCTAATCAACAGATTTGTTGTGATAGATTCTGGCTTTCTCCTTATCATCAAAACGAAGGTAAATATTACCAATATACCGGGCATAAGATGGTTTTGGATCAATTTCATAAAGCTTAAGAAAATAATTCAACGATTTTCTAAAATCTTCATTCAGTATTTCAAATCCTTTCAGTAATTGAGCATATTGCCGGCGTGTACGGGTTTTTTCATAGGCCTCCATTTCAGTTTGGTAGCGACTTTCAGCCTTATCAAAATATTGAATAGCTAAATGAGAAAGGGCATCGATATTATTTGAATTTAAAACCAGCAAATTCTCAGCTACTTCATTTAATAGTTCCTCTTTGTTTAATGCCTTAAGTGTGATAAAATAATCGTTTAGGAGGCTTTCCTTTTCCGATACCTTTTGTTCAATAGAAGGCCATAATTCGAAAGCTTTTTGATAGTTTCTACTTTCTACCCACGTTTCAAATAGCCTGCTCCTCATTTCATTAATATTTTCACCATTTGGGTAGTTTGTTACATAGCTTTCCAACGCGGATATTTCTCTCGATAGATTATCAATTCCACGATTTAGGATAGCCAGGGCATAATGAGTTTCTGCATTGGCCGCATCAGTATTTCTAATTCTATTCAGATAATCTAATGACAACTCTTTATTTTGTAGTTGAAAAGCCGCCAGACCAGCATTTCTATATATGCTATCAGGAATAAGAAGTGGATTGTCATCGTGTGCAGAAATATATTGGCCATAAAGAGCAAGAGCTCTTTCATAATCTTTGTTTTGATAGGCCTGACAGGCATTTTCACCAATCTTAACAGATCTTTGCGTTACTGAACAGGATGCTATAAAAATCAACAAAACTATTGACCAGCGACTAGTTATTTGCATAGATAAAAAATGAGTTTTGAAAAAAACAGGTTTGAAAAAATATAAATGTGCTTGCATTCCGAACTAAATAATTCAACAAATGGATCTTTTCTTAAATTTATACAGAGTATAATTAGGACGAGAAATCTTGACTTGCAACATCAGCGGCTTTCCAGGCAATATCAGATTCATAGCCTTTACCTGAGAGGTAGGCAGCGGTTTTCTGTTTTTTCAGGAATAGATCGTCAGTTTTGGTCTCTTTCCACTTTTTCTTTGCCAGGGAAAAGGCTACGCTTTCATATTCATTCTGATCAATGTTTTCCAAGGTATTAGAAATTATCTGATCAGGAATGTTTCGCTGTAACAACTCTGATTTAATTTTAAGCTTTCCCCATTGATTGTTGCTGAACTTTCCCCGGGTAAAAGCAGTGGCAAAACGTATATTGCTTAAATAATTTTCTTTTTGCAACCAGGCAACAAGTTGCTGTGTTTGTTTTGCATTAGCACCCAATGTAAAAAGCTTGTCTTCAGTTTCTTTTATGCACCTCTCTCTCCAGGCACAAAATCTGGCGATTTTTGTTTTTAGCTGATTTATTTCGTCCATAGAAATGAGCATAAAAAAAAGTTTGCTTTCCCCCTTTATTATAAAAACAGAGAGAATACAAACCTAATAACAGGAAAATCATAATTTTATTTCGTCTTCCAGTTTATTGAAAAAACGATATTCCAGAAAGTGAAAAGACAGCGTGGGTTCGAGTTTAAAGAAAGTTTTGTACTTAAACATCCACCTGAATTTTATCGACCAGAAACCCTTTGTAAGGTAAGCATAAATATATGGATGAACTCTTATTGTAAGATTTTTTTCATTTTGTTCTTCAATAAGATACCTTAGGTTGTTCTCAATTTCTTCAATAATTATAATACTGGGAGTAATTTCGCCCGAGCCACCGCAAGCAGGACATTTTTCAAGGATTTCAACATTTGTTTCGGTACGAACCCTTTGTCGGGTTATTTGAACCAAACCAAATTTAGATGGGGGTAGGATATTGTGTTTCGCCCGGTCTTTCTTCATCTCCTCTTTCATTTTTTCGAAGAGTTTCCGTCTGTTGGTAGCTTCCACCATATCAATAAAGTCAACAACAATAATCCCCCCAATATCGCGAAGACGTAATTGCCGGGCAATTTCGGCTGCTGCTTCCAGATTTACTTCTAATGCGTTAGATTCCTGACTATTATCAGCATTAATACGATGGCCGCTGTTTACATCAATAACATGTAAAGCTTCTGTATGCTCGATGATAAGATAGGTACCACCCCTAATAGAAACAATTTTACCAAAAGAACTTTTAATTTGCTTTTCAACACCCAAATAATCAAAAATGGGTAGCTTGTTTTTGTAAAGCTTAACTATATCAAGCTTGTTAGGAGCAAAAGTTTTGATATAATCTCTGAGCTCATCAAAAATAATTTGATCATTAACGTATACATGGTTAAACTCTTCAGAAAGCAAGTCTCTGAGAATGGCAGAGGTGCGGTTAATTTCGCCCAGAATTATTTTAGGAGGCCTTGAATTTTCCAGCTTTGCAGCGATATCATACCATTTTTCTTCAAGAGCTTTAAGGTCGTTATGCAGGTCGGCCACCATTTTCCCCTCAGCAACAGTTCGTACAATTACGCCAAAATTTTTAGGCCTGATACTTTGAACAAGCCGTTTAAGCCTATTTTTTTCTTCAGAATTTTTAATCTTTTGAGACACCGACACGCGGTCGGAGAAAGGTACCAAAACAAGGTATCTTCCGGCCAGAGATATTTCGCTGGTAATACGTGGGCCTTTTGTAGAGATCGGCTCTTTGGCAATTTGCACCAATACAGGTTGATTTGCGGTAAGTACATTATTGATCTTACCGGTTTTTTCAATCTCCTTCTCGAGAATAAAATTTTCCATAGCCAGAATTTTGGTCTTCCCTGCCATGCCCAGTTTGGTGTATTTATTCAATGAGTTTACCTGTGCACCTAAATCCAGGTAATGTAAAAAGGCATCCTTTTCGTATCCCACATCTATAAAGGCAGCATTTAAACCAGATATGATTTTTTTAACCTTACCCAGGTAAATGTCGCCCACCGAATAATTGTTATTTTTCTTGTCTTTATGAAGTTCTACAAGTTGTTTATCTTCTAGCAGAGCTATAACAATTTCCGATGCATTGGAATCAATAATTAATTCTTTGTTCACAATCAGAATGTGTTTAAAAAGTTTAATCTCATCATCTTATTTGCGGATAACGGCGCTAAGTATAACCTTAACCGGAAATTTTAAATGTAATTCAGCGTAAGTCGGAGGTCAGTTAAAATACTTTACTCCATCTTTCTTTATAAGGTGTTGAGCGTTTGTAGAATCACCTTAAAAATTACATTTTAAATATTACCACCCTGTGTTTTTTTTAATTGATGTTTCAGATAGTTATCAAAGCACATCAATCAACGATGAATATTTTTTTACAGGTTTAAAGATGAATGGTTGGCAGGATACAGGTTCAGAAAATAATCAGACAGAAAATAAAATTACATAATACCCTTAAGCATTATGTAATTTTAGAGCGAATCAATACGCTATAGTTAGCGAATTATTTCTTTTTATGTCTGTTTTTGCGCAAACGCTTTTTGCGTTTGTGGGTTGCCATCTTATGTCTTTTTCTTTTTTTTCCGCTTGGCATAGCTAAATTTTTTAGTAATTAATATAAATTGACACTAATTCCGTTATTATTTAACCTTAACGGATTCTTTAACCTCGCTAACAAACTCTTTTGCAGGTTTGAAAGAAGGAATAGAATGTGCAGGAATAATAATAGTTGTGTTTTTAGAAATGTTTCTGCCAGTTTTTTCAGCTCTTTCTTTAATTATGAAGCTTCCAAACCCTCTTAAATAAACATTCTCACCTTTTACAAGAGAATTTTTCACAGTGTTCATAAATGCTTCAACAGTGGCTTGAACAGCTACTTTTTCAATTCCGGTTTTGTTGGCAATTTCAGTTACAATTTCTGCTTTAGTCATAGTTACATTTGTTAAGTTTTTATAATTATAACGCTCATTTTTTTATAATCGGGCTGCAAAGATAATTCTTTTCTCGTTCAAAGAAAACAAATTATGTAATTTTATGCCAACAAATTATCCTTTTAGTGTTCTGTTTCAGATAAATGCAAAAATGAACTTCACTTCCCGCTTACTTTTCTGGTTTAAAAACAACAAAAGAGATCTTCCGTGGAGGGGGTCTGATGATCCATATAAAATCTGGCTTTCCGAGATAATCTTACAACAAACACGTATTGCACAAGGAATACAATACTATTATCGGTTTACAGAACTTTTTCCTAATGTTTACACACTTGCCCATGCATCTGAAGACCAGGTGCTTGCCGCATGGCAAGGACTGGGTTATTATTCGAGGGCCAGAAACCTACATCATACAGCACAATATATTGTTAAAAACTATAACGGTTTCTTTCCAAAAAGTTATTCACAATTGCTTGAATTAAAAGGAATTGGTAAATATACTGCGGCAGCTATTGCCTCTATGGCTTTTAATTTGCCATATGCCGCTATTGATGGAAATGTGATAAGGGTTTTGACAAGATATTTCGGCATTGAAGAACCCTTTGATGATAATGCAACGCGCAAAAAAATTGATGAAATTGCCCAACAATTAATCGATGTTGGAAAACCCGGCGATTTCAATCAGGCTTTGATGGACTTTGGCTCTTTGGTTTGCAGACCGTCATCTCCCCAATGCAGCATCTGTCCGTTTGCTCAGGAATGTATCGCCCTTCTTACCGACAAAATTAATTCCATCCCTACAAAAGGAAAGGTAATAAAACAAAAAGCAAGATTTTTTCACTTTTTTCTGTTTTTATGCCCTGAAAAAGACGAAACAACCTTTTTTATTGAAAAAAGAGAAGACAATGATATTTGGAGAAATCTGTATCAGCTTCCACTTATTGAAACTCCCGACAATCATTTTCAGAAATATATTCTACCCGGAAAAAACCCAGCTACCCAACAATTAACAAACAATCCAAAAGAAGCCTTTCAAACAGACCTGGAACAAAATAATAATGGTTTTGAGAAAATAATGAAAAAAACTCTCGCGGAGCTAATAGACTGGCCTGTAACCCCGTTGGTGAGTTATCAGCATCAACTAACCCATCAAAGAATTACTGCGAATTTTTATAAAGTAAATCTTTCAGAGAAGTATTGTTCTTTTTTTGAAAAATATTATTTAAAAACCACTTGCAATGGCTTTGAAAAACTGGGTAAACCCATAATAATAGCAAGGTTTATGAGTAAATTCCAAAATCCCTTTTGTATTTAAAATAGGCCATATAAATCCAATTAAATACAATTTTAAATGAATTTAATTTTGAATATAGAAATAGAATTTGTAAATTTAAAGTAATTAAAATATTGTTGAAGCAAAAAAAGAGAAACTATGTCTGGAGTAAACAAAGTAATTTTGATCGGAAATTTAGGGAAAGACCCTGAAGTAAGAAGTTTAGAAAATGGTGCAAAAGTTGCTTCTTTTTCACTCGCAACCAATGAAATTTTCAAGGGTAAAGATGGGAACAAAGTAGAGCAAACAGAATGGCACAACATTGTTGTTTGGCGCGGTTTAGCTGAATTGGCGGAAAAATACCTGAAAAAAGGAAGCCAAATTTACCTTGAAGGCAAAATAAAAAGTCGCTCCTGGGACGACAAAGAAGGTGTTAAACGCTATACAACTGAAATTGTAGCCGATGCTATGACTTTTTTGGGTAAACCAACCGGTTCCGGAGATGGTTATCAATCTTCTCCTTCACCACAGGATGAGCCAATGGGCCAGGGTAACAGCGAAGAAGATGGTGATTTGCCATTTTAAACAGGAACTGATAATGGCAAAAAAATAAAAGCAGTAGTGAAAATCACTACTGCTTTTATTTTTATCATCTTTAAACAGTTGTAACTATTCAGGTTCTTAGGCTTTAGGTTGATAGACTTTAGGAAAAAGCCATTCTGTAAAACCTGATAAGAGTTGTTTAATCTGCTGATTTGGCATATTTGAATAAAAAAGCATGGTGCAAGAAAGCTTGATTAGATTTTACCGGAATTCTAAAAGCCTTCAACCTTCGGTCTAATGAACCTGAGTAGTTACAAACATCTAACGCAACAAATTTCCTATTCTTACACCAAAGTAAATTGTTCGGGGTGTGTTGGGACCATACATATAACCTGGGTCACGGTCAATGGTCATATCGAAATCTTTTTGATAAGAATTAAACAGGTTTTTCACACCACTGAAAACTTCAATACCAGCATTGTTTATTGTTGTTTTGTAGCTTATACGTCCACCAAAATCAAAGAATGGGTTGCTTTCCCTAAGCTCACCCTCATCAGTATTTTCCAGCTCGGGTCCGAAATAGGGAACCAGCATTTTTCCTGTGTAATTACCTGTAAGCGAAAGATCCCAGTTCTTATTCAGTTTCATGTCGGCAGAAATGAATCCATATTGATTGGGACTCCTAAATAGTCGTTTTTCACCAAATTCCTGCGCTTTGCTATAGAAGGATTGTTGAAGGGTAAAACCGGCTGTCAGGTAAACATTGCGTCCTGGAACAACACTTAACTCTGCATTAATACCAGATACCTGCGCAAAACCATCAGCATTCATTCTGGTGTATTCAACCACACCATTGTCATCAGGTACACCATAGTCAAGTACGAATGGATTTTTCAGGCGTGTGTGAAACCCCTCTAAAAGTAATCCAGCAGAAGTGTTACCGATCAGGTGGTTGTAATCTAATGAAGCCATAAAACTGCTGCTTGTTTCAGCTGTAAGGTCAGGATCGTTGCGATGGAGTACCTGACGGGCACCTGATGTTAATATATGAAGGTCTTCATCAAATATCTGGGGTGCACGGTAGCCGGTTGACCATCCTGCCCTTGCCTGCAGGCCGGGAAGAAGGTTGTAAAGCACGTTGATCCGTGGACTGAACACATTTCCGGTTTTAGGGGCAAATTGTTTTTCCCTGTCTTCCACCCGGTAAATATCGAATCTACCACCTACTGATATCAATAATTTATTGAAATTAACATCGTATTGGGCAAAAGCTCCCGCAATATTGATGATCTGATCGGCAACAACAGTATTCTCAGTATAGGATAGCCCATCAGGTTGTTCGCTATCAACTTCCGGATAACCCAGTTTTTGATCCAGCATAGTTTCTCCTGAAACCTCTGAACCTACAGTTAAGGTGGATTTACCTAAAAGTGCCTTATATTGAATACCCGTGTTATAGGTTAGATTCAAGGTATTACCATAATCTGCAAGCGATTGATTGGCTCCATAATAAGTATCGCGATTGATATGTTGCGCAGAAGCAAAAACGTTTAACAGATCGGTGCTACGAAAAAACTGATTGTAATTGATAGCGCCTGTGGTAATTTTATGTCCGGCTGATTCGGTAACATCTGACATGTGGGGTAGTTTGTCAAAATCGTTGCCACCCCGGCGATCTTCACTAATATTAAAGAAGTCAACAGATAATTTTCCCCGCATTCCGAAACGGTGAAACATTCTGGCACCCAGAGTGGTATTATTGATCAATCCCATTTCTGAGAAATCATCGCCATTGGCATCAAAAGGCGCTCTTTCGCGGTGATGACCAAAAAGCGATAAACCTGTACGACTGTCGCCAGAGATAATGGATGAATTAAATGAAATATTGCTATCGGGTGCTCCCGGACCGGCGTTGCTCATACCAATTCCTGAAACTCCACTTCCAAAGCCTACTTCATAGCTGTTCACCATCGGATCTTTAAGAATTACATTGATGGTACCGGCAATGGCATTACTGCCATAAATAGCTGAACCACCACCCCGAACTACTTCTATTCGTTCTATCATGTTGGCGGGTATCAGTTCAAGACCATAAACACCCGCAAGGCCACTAAATATTTTTCGACTATTAATAAGTACCTGAGAGTAGGGTCCTTCAAGGCCGTTCATTCTCACTTGTGTAAAACCACAATTCTGGCAGTTATTTTCCATGCGCAGCCCCGGGGCAAAATTAAGGGCCTCACCCAGATTAACTGAATGGCTGGAATTAAACAGGGAGGCCCCCAGGGAATTAACTATGACAGAAGATTCTGAACGTTTCTTTTCATTTCGATCGCCGGTAACCACAACTTCCTGAAGTCCCAAAGCGTCATATTTCAAATTAAAGCGAACCTGATCTGTTACACCAGGCTGAACATCTATGGCTATTTCTTCGGGTTCATAACCTAAAAAACTGGCTACCAATGTTTGCTCGCCGAGTGGAAGATCAGACAATATAAAATGGCCCGTGTCATCGGCTATCGTACCCAGCGTAGTTCCTTTAACAGAAATGGTTACAAAGGGTAAATGTTGACCATCACTTAGCACATGACCAGCAATGTTGGCATTAGATTTAAAGCGGGAGTTGTGTTTGTTTTCTGCACTAAGATTGAGAGATAAAAAAAGAAAAAGACCTGCACTCAGAAAAATAATAAAACGAAATGAACTCATAGGTAGTTAAGTAAAAGAGTTTACAATATATTTTAAGCAGTTTTAATCAAAAAGCCGGGGTTACAAAACGAAAACTATTTCATTCAATAACACCGGCAAAATTATATTAACAACTTTTTATAAAGTATCCCATCTTTTAGGGATTTAAACACTTTTACACCCTTAAATATAATGATTGGAAATCTTCATACTAAAAAAACCATCTGTAGCTCAGGTTGATGTTACGGCCTGGCATAAAGAAATTACGATCTTCTATTCTCGACAAATGATCTCGGTATCTTACGTCCAAAGCATTGTCAACTCTCAGTATAAGTACATGTTGCCCAGAAAAGCTTAAGCGGTAACCTGCCTGAAATCCTAATAAGGCATAACCATTAGTTACATCTTCATCGGGAGCAACTCTGTTTTGTTTGGCTACTAATTGAGACGTGGCTCCTATCCAACCAATCCCAAAATCATATTCCAACATATTGTTGAAACGCAGGGGTGGAATAAAGGGCAGGTTTTCATCTTCGGCTCGTGAATCTATCCTGTTTCCATAAACCAGATCAATTCCAGAATTGAAAGAAAGCCCCCTTGCCAAGGTAAAAGCCCCGGATAGTTCGCCACCAAATAGACGGGCTCTTCCTTCCAGATATTCAAATATGGGATACCCTGAAGGTTGATGAATCTGGCCGGTAGGCTGAAAAACAATATAGTTCTGAAAATCATTGATAAAAGTTGCTATTTCAATAGCGACAATACCCTGGGTAAAGCGCATGAACAGGTCTCCACCATGGCCAATCTCATCCAGCAGTTCGGGGTTTCCAACTTCAAATACCCCGGCACCCAGGTGTACTCCGTTAGAGAAGAGCTCTTCAACTCTCGGATTGCGGTGCGAACGAGCAAATTGTCCGCCGATTTCAAGGCCTTCAAATGGACGGATATTTAATCCAATACTTCCCGAATAGTTAAAACTATTTCTACTTTGATCAATATCAGGATAAACATCATTCTGAAGGGCTTTTGAATTCTGATAATCGAGACGTAAGCCCATTTGGAGACGGAGAATATTAGAAAGTGGCACTTCCTGGAAGGTGAATACTGCTAAAGTGATTTTCTGTTCACCGGGGGTGTAGGCTTCAAAACCACCCACATCAAGAGTTTGACCCATAAAGCTAAATCCCAGAGCACCTCTGTCGAATATGCCGGCTGCCCTGTGTTGAAAGGTAAGTGTACTACTGAGAGCCTTTTGACCGTACTCCAACGGTACTTCTTCTACTGATGGCTGGTCTTCAGGGGTTAAAATAACTACTTCCTGCTGTCCAAATTGTGCGGCATTAAACCTAAGTTGCACTTTATCAAAGAATGATTCATCGATATCCATTCCAAAACGACCCTGTATCGACCAACGATCGGCCCTTAGTTCTATTACCTCGGAAGGATCAGGGTCTTCGGGTATCTGAAATGTCTGGTCAGAAAATGAAACACTTAATCCACCGATTAACCATCCGTTATTAATACCTACCCCCACTGCGCCATCACGATTTTGCATCAGCGTTTCAGGAACTATTCCTTCAGGAGTGGTAATGTTGCCAGCCTGACGCATGGCAAACCTGCCAGATGCAGCCCATGATTTATCGCCATAAGTTATTCTTCCAAATCCGGCACCCATTTCGTTCATGGTAGCTCCCTGCCCTGAAATTATACCTGTTATCCCCTTATCCCACTGATCAGGAATATCGGTGGTCATCAGGTTAATTACCCCACCCAGCGCACTTGATCCATATAAAAGGCTGGCAGGACCTCTCACTACTTCAAGACGGCTAGCCACCAATGGGTCGAGTGAGATAGAGTGATCGGCGGATGTTTCGGAAATATCACCCATCCGTTCACCATTTTCAAGAATTAGAATACGGTCCCCATCCATACCACGTATAACAGGGCGGGCTGGTGCCGAGCCCATACTTCGCATGGCAACACCGGGTTGCCCATTGAGCATCTCGCCGAAGGATGGTTCTCCACGACGCTGAAGCTGTTCGCCGGTAAAAACATCATCGGGCTGGTAACGAAAGCCACTACCAGTTGGAGATGCAGTTAATACAACCTCTTCAAGATCGATACCGGTACGTTCTAAAATAATGTCAACTTCAACATTTTTATCGTGAATAGCTTCAAATTCAACTTCCTTTTTGGCGTAGCCCATGCTTTGAGCCACAAGTATGTGTTTCCCGGGAGGAAGGTTGGAGAGTATATAATGACCGGAAGCATCAGTTATACCACCTATCCTGAAACCCTTTATGATTATATTGGCGAAAGGGATATGCTCACCATTTTCTGCATCTATAACATGGCCAAAAATATTGGCATCGGTTGGAGGCCTGTTTTCAGTGGGATTAGAAAAGGAAGAAAAAGAGTTTAAAATAAGGGAAAGAAATATAATGGAAATATAAATATTATTTTTCATTTTGAATAAAATTTGGGGATTATCACAATTTATTAATTGCTGGAAGCTTAAGTGTAAGGCTTAAACTCAACAAAAAATCATGCATTTAGAAGACCTGAAAAGGCCCTTCTAAAACTTTAGCATGTAGCTAAGAAACTAAAAAACTAGTTGACCTATAATTGTGGTGGGCCCCTTAATCGGTTGGAAGATAGGGTAATTTGATAAAAATGGACAGGCCTGAAAAAACTAAGAATTAGCTGGGAATCAGGTCTCAGAAGCCCCAGAAATGCAAAAAAGAAAACAAGCAGAAAAGTGGATGCACTTATTTGGGCCAGAAAAAAAAACTCAGCATCAGTGTGGGTATGTTTCTGATAGGGAGTATCCTTTTGCATATTATTTTTAAAGGGGTGTGCATGTTCAACTACAATACCATTATCCAACAAGTGATAGTGCCTGTAGGCAATCTGATTGAAAAACAACCACATTACAAGGGGCAGCAGAAAAACAGCCAGGATTTGTCTTATTTTTCTAGATTGATTCATTGGATTTTAGGTAGTAAAAAATTATTTACAGCGCAAAAGTAAACAAAACGAAATAGCTAAGGTTTGATGAACTTTACAATTAAGAAAAATTTAATAGAGATACTTCTTTTGCTTTACAAAAAAACAGAATCTGACGCGCATTAAAAAGCAAGTCAGACTCTGTTTGCCCGCAAAAATAAACTATGCTCTTTTCTTAATTTTATCTTCCGTTGAAAGACCTTCTTTTACTTCGATGTTTATACCATCAGATATGCCGGTTTTTAAGGCTCTTTTTTCAAAAACCTGAGGTTCGGTTTCTATTTCCACATAAACATCACCGTTTTCAAAAATAAGAAGGCTTTCTTCAACAGCAAGAACACTATCGCGTCTTTCCAACACAATATCGGCAGTAGCACTGTAGCCTGCACGTATAAAGTGCTGATCGGTAAGCTTCACATCAGCACGTATTTCAAACTGAATGGCTCCGCTCTCCTCCACCCCTTTGGGTGAAATATGTTCCAGGACAGCTTCAAAATCCACTTCATCAATGGCGCCTATATTCAGTATCAGATCCATCCCTTCAGTTATTTTCCCAACTTCCGATTCGTCAACCTTTCCCTTAAATATCATTTCGCCCATATCGGCAATGGAAACAATGGTTGTCCCTGCATTAAAGTTGTTGGCTTCAATAACGGAATTACCAATTTCGATCGGTACCTCCAGCACCATACCGCTAATAGTTGACCGGATAATGGTATTGCTGGCTTCTCCGGAATTTCGGCTAACACCATCACGGATCAGCTGAAGGTTGTTTTCTGCTGATTCAAGCTCCTCTTCAGCTGTACGAAGGGCTATTCGGTAAGGTAAGAATTCTGACTCTGCAATTACTTCTCTGTCAAAAAGTTGTAATTGACGATTATAGTTTATCATAGCC
This sequence comes from Sphingobacteriia bacterium, assembly GCA_011390785.1. GTDB lineage: Bacteria > Bacteroidota > Bacteroidia > Bacteroidales > UBA7960 > SKVR01. The sequence goes on along the minus strand of JAABRR010000002.1, from coordinate 72,484 downwards.
TCATCATGAGATATTTTGGCTCTGTTTACACGGCTTTCGGCAGCATTAAGGTTTACCATATTGGGCACAATACGCACACGGGCCAACACCTGGCCAGTGGTAACCGTTTCACCTTCAGTTACATAAATCTGATCAATGATACCAGAAACTGTGGGTTTAATCTCGATTTCATTTCGGGGTACCACCGAGCCTGTGGCCACAGTTTTACGAATAATGTCGGTATGAAAGGCCTGCGTTGTCTCAAACACCTCTGGTTTTTTCCTCGATTTGCTGTATAAAAAACCTATGGTTCCTAAGAAAATGGCCAGGATGAACACTATTAAAAATACTCTGAGAAATTTTTTCATGGCAATGATTTGTTATTAAATTATTTAAAATGCTTTATTTCGGTTATTAGGAATATTTATTTTGAAATTAGATGCTTTATTCGTCTCGCAGGGCATCAATGGGTTTAATACTAACCGCTCTGTTTGCGGGCATTAATCCGGCAAAAGCACCGGCAACAATAAGAACAATAAGAGCCGTAATTGCAATATTGAAATCTACACCAGGGTTTTTAAAAGCTTGATTTTCTGCCGTATTTGCCATAAGAGCTTTATTGGTCATTTCAAGAATAAAAACGGCCAGGGTTAAGCCAAAATATCCGGCAATTGTGGTAAGAAAAACAGATTCGGTTATAATTTGGCTGATTATTTTTCGGGGTGTGGCACCAAGGGCTCTTTGAATGCCAATTTCTTTGGTACGTTCTTTTACCACAATAAGCATTATGTTGCTGATTCCAATAACGCCTGCCAATAATGTACCTATTCCAACAATCCAAACAAGGAAATCAATCCCCTTAAATAACCCGGAAACTTTTTTAAACTGTTCATCCAGATTTACACCATTGATGGCCTGCATATCGTGAGGAGCAATTTTATGTCGTCTTTTTAGCAAATCTCTGGCCTTTTCGTCAATAACGCTGGCAGAAATTCCGGGTTTTGCTGTCATGGCAAACCAACCCACTACATCGCCATAATTATAGGTTTGTTGGAGTGTTGTAAATGGAATATAGATACTCTGCGCCTTATCACCCCCAAAACCAATATTGCTGTTGAGAGGGCTAAAAACCCCAATCACCTGAAAATAAACACCATTGATTCGTATGTATTTTCCCAGTGGTTCTTCTTCTTCTTCAAAAAGAATCTCTTGTACCATATCTCCGATAACAGCAACTTTTCTTTTATCGTGAATATCCAGTTGATTAAGAAACCTGCCTTCGAGCATTTTTACAGGGTCAATTTTATTCCACTCAGGATAATCACCATTCACTGTAAAAGAACCGGTTTTTAAACCTCTAACTACATTATCGGTAGCCGCCGAACCACCTCTGGCCTGCAGCCGGGGTGCCAGGACATCTATTTCAGGTATATTTCTTTTTAGTGCTTCAATATCATCATTTTTGAAATTGAATCTTCTGCCACGGGCAAAACCTGCATAGGGTTCAGAAGTGGCCTGTGTCCATATAAAAACACTGTTGGTGGCAAAATCTTTCATGCCATCAAAAACAGCATTTTGAAGACCACGACCAGACCCCAACATGATGATAAGCATAAAAATGCCCCAAAACACACCAAAGGCGGTGAGAAAAGTACGCATCTTATTCTTTTTCAGCGCTGCAAATATTTCTTGCCATTTATCTAAATCGAACATTATTTAGGTTGTTAAAAGTCAATAATTCAATCACTGTGTTGATGGTCAAAATATTTTATTCATCTCTCAGAGCATCAATCGGCTTTATCCGTGAAGCTCTCTGGGCTGGCACAAACCCGGCCAATGCCCCGGCAATAATTAAAAGTAACGTTGCACTTACTGCAATGGCGAAGTCTGCTTCGGGGTTGGCAAAAAAATCAGACTCAATCCCCGACATTAACTCCAGAACACCCACCCCCAACACCAGGCCAATATAGCCTGCAAATGTTGTAATCAAAACCGATTCAAAGAGGATAAGAGAAACAACTGAGGCTGGTGTGGCGCCAAGGGCTTTGCGCACACCGATTTCACGTGTACGCTCCTTTACTACAATAATCATAATATTGCTTACCCCAACAATGCCTGCAATGATGGTTCCTATACCAATAATCCAGATAAACAATCTTATGCCGGTAAAAATGCTCTGCATCTGCATATAGTTTTCGAAACTGTTCCAGCTCCCCATAGCCTGTCGATCGTCTTCATGAAAGTTATGAGTGGCTGCCAATCTGCCTCTTATTTCCTTTTCTGCCTGCTGTGCCTCTTCGATGGTGTTGGCATGTATAGTCATTGATATTTGGTGCAGCCGGTTGCCACCCGAAAAAACGGTTTGAGCTGTGGAAATCGGCACATAAATTAATCGCATATTGTTGTCGTTGTTGCTTTCATCGGTAAAAAAACCAACCACCTTAAAGGGAATCCCATTTACATGAATGTATTTACCCAAGGCCTCCAATGAGTCTTGCTTAAATAAAATGTCTCTTACCGTTGTACTGATAACAGTAACTTTTCTGCGTTGCTCAAGGTCTTTATGGTTGATGTACCTTCCTTTGGTAATGGTAAGTGCTTCTATTTTCTGGTAGTCGGGATGGACATTTCTTATGCCGAATGGATGTGTCTCGTTTTGGTAGCTTACCTGGTTGCCCCAGAAAATGTTGAATCGTCCGGAAATAAACTCAGTATAATCCACATTATTTTTCAAGTTATCATAGTCGCTATTGGTAAACCTGATGGTTCTTCCCGGGTTCATTCCATTATGTGCCATGCTTGTGCGTCCCGTCCAAATCCATAAAGAATTTTTGGCAGATCCTCTGAATTCATTTTCAAAACCATTTTCCAGTCCTTTTCCAGAGCCCAACAAAATAATTAGCATAAAAATACCCCAGGCCACGCTAAAACCGGTAAGAAAAGTACGAAGTTTATTCTTTTTGATGGTGGCGAAGATTTCCTGCCATTTGTCCAGATCAAACATGATTCCTGTTTTTTATTTTTTCTTTAGAAGTGTTACTTATAATGCCGTTGATGACAGTATTTCAAAAGGTTCGGGTGTATAATCAGCTTCGACATTACCATCCTTCAGTTTTATTACCCTGTTGGTCATACGTGATATGTCATCTTCGTGTGTTACGATAATAATGGTAATCCCTTCCTTATTGATGTCCTTCAAAATTTCCATTACTTCGTAAGATGTTGTAGTGTCGAGAGCACCTGTAGGCTCATCGGCAAGGATAACCCTGGGTTGTGCAATCAGTGAGCGGGCAATGGCAACTCTTTGTTTTTGTCCACCAGATAATTCATTGGGCATGTGTTCTGCCCAATCCAGTAAACCCACCTTATCAAGATACTCCATGGCAATTTTATTGCGTTTGCGGCGACTTACCTTTTTGTAGTAAAGGGGTAAAGCCACATTTTCCATGGCATTTTTAAAAGAGATGAGGTTAAACGACTGGAATACAAACCCGATATACTCATTGCGCATTAAAGCCGCTTTGGTTTCACTGAGTTTTTTTATCTGTTTCCCATCAAGTACATACTCACCCTGGTCATAATTATCGAGAATCCCCAAAATATTGAGTAGTGTCGATTTTCCTGAACCCGAACTACCCATAACCGAAACAAGCTCGCCAGCCTGAATATTGAGATCAATTCCCTTTAGTACATGTAATGGATTATTACCTACCTGGTAGGATTTATGAATGTTTGTAAGTTGTATCATTCCAGTTGTATTTGTTGTTTTAAATAATCCAAGATCAGACCAATCATCACATAATACTGATTACCAGAATCTAACGAAAGAAAAGATGATGCTTATTGTAATCGCCTTGTTCGACTACGCACAAGATTGTTCATAAACGGACACAAAACCCTTTGAAGGATGACTGGAGTTATAAGACGTTGATAATGTTACATTTATTACAATGAAACAAAAATTTAGGAGCAATTTTTTATAACCAAAACTTAAATCGAACAATTGACTTTAGCCCGGACTACTGTTCCCCAATTTAATCCTTCGCAAAACACCAAAAAAGTGTATTTTTGCCGCAACCAGATAAAAGACCAGCATGAACCTATGTTGTCTCATTAAATAAAAATCAAATTAATGGCAGTTAGCATTATTCAGTTATAACAATACTTTATTATTCAGTTATAACAATACTTTCAAAGCTTTATTCAGGATAGCGATTCAAGACCATCATTAACTCATAATCCTTACTTAAAACAATGGAAAACTTTACGATTCAAATGGCCAATACATATATATTAAACCAGTTTTGGCTAACTTTCTTACTGGTTATATCCATGGTTCTGGTTTCCCGAACCTTTGTAGCTGGTACAAGATATTCTCCCATACTCATTATCGTAGTATTTGGGTTAATAATGGGATATGTACTGGTAAGCACAGGCATGGCGACACCGGGTTTGGCGGAATTCCCTATAGTGGATTTTACCAGTAAAGTAACTATTACGGCTTTGATAGCATCCTTTTTTGTAGGTGGGCAAGAAATTAAGAAAATCATTTCGAATCAGGAGATCGATAAAAAAGACATCGTAGTACCATCAGATGAAGAAATGTTCCTGGGCACCAAGTTTACCCAGTTTATGTTTCTGATCCGATCCTTTTTTGTACTCATAGGCATAGAATCTATGAAGCGGGTAATCATAGGCTATCATACCGATGAACCCCTAGATGACTTCTACCCACTTTTGGGTTACCTGGGATTGGTAGGATCCATCATTCTAATTGACTATCGTGCCAGAATAACCAATAAACCCGTTTACATTCGCAAAGGAATAATTGAAACTGCCGTAATTCTTGGCATTCTGATCATATCATGGCATATTGCCCAATGGATACGTCCTGTTATTGCCTTGCCAGAAATATTCTTTGCCATGATTCTATCCGTTACTATGGGAATGATCTTTTCGCGATGGAAGTTTGGGCCCACCATCCGCTCCTTGTTGTTTGCCGGGATTCCCGTTGTTTTAGCAGCCAACTTTATGGTGGGTGGTTCGCGTATTGCTGAGGCTTTTTCACTTACCGGAATGACAGCAGTGCTTTCTTTTGGATTCTTCGGTCAACTGCTTTGGATGTTTGGAGGGTTGGCTTTGCTTATTTTACTTGGAAAGGCTAATAATATCCGAAATCTTGCACCCGGTATGGCAGGTTCATTAAGTCACTCGGGACTTACCGGTGCATGCACAGCCGGCGACCTTGGCCCCGAAGCCCAGATAAGAGCTCCTATTATGATCAACATTCCGTTTATTGGGCATATTTTTGTTTTTTCCATACTGGCAGCCAGTGCAACTACAGATACTTTACTAATTCCTTATACCCTGATTATTGTGGCATCAGGCATTGTTTTTACCTGGATTTCTTTAAATATCCTGAGAAAAGCAAATAACAAAGATGCCAAAGAAATTAAGGGTTTGATGTTATTCTCTTTGGGCTGGCAATTGGTTGCTGTATTCGGGGGATTGTTGATACTTAATCTAGGAGGAATGTCGCTCAACGATTCCGTAATGGCCAATTCTTCTGCTATTTCTCACTTTGGGTTGTTTGCTGCTATCCAGGGGGGTATGTTTGGTGAACAAGCAGCAGGACTGATTGCCTTCGTATTTGCCATGCCCTTCCTGGTGCATCCATTGGTATTTGGTATTTTTGGAAAAACTGCTGAAAATAATGGTGTAATGCCCGTAAAAATTGTTATTATTCTTGCATCCATTGGACTTCTGGGGATTTTGTATGCCCTGTTTTTCTAAAAAATTATTCTTGTTATGAGTGCTAAAGAAATTGACCTTACTTATTCTTACGAATTTCATGTTCAAGAATCAGATATTGATCAACTGAACCATGTTAACAATGTGGTTTATGTGCAATGGATACAGGATGCCGCGGTTAAACATTGGAGCGCTGTTGCACCAAAGAATGTTCAAAAAGACTTTGTATGGGTTATAGTAAGGCATGAAATAGATTACCGAAAACCGGGAAAACTCGGCGACAAAATCCACATTAAAACCTGGGTGCTAAATGCCGAAAGAGTAAGTTCCGTACGTAAAGTGCAAATATTCAGAGAAGCAGATATGCAGTTATTGGTAGAATCGAAAACCACCTGGTGTATGCTCGATGCCAAAACCCATCGCCCAGTGCGGGTTACCGATGAAATAAGGAAATTTTTTCTTGGAGAATAAATCTTTCCTTCTTTTGGTTTGTTGTTATAAATTAATAATCCGGCATATGCAATATTTCTTTACGCAAAAGATTTAAACTCTACTCATTAATGGGTTATACAATAAAAAAGAGCTTTTATTGTTTGTAATCAGTAGTTTAATTACCTTTCAGAAAAAATTGTTATGGTTATAATTCCACTCACCAGCAAAACCATACGGTTGCTTGCTTTTGTTGTTTTCACTATCACTATTTCCGGCCATATCTATTCACAGGAAATAGCTATTGGTCAATGGCGGCATCATTTACCAAAAAGAACCATTGTGTCTCTGGATGAAAAACCCGGATTCATTTATGCCGCAACCCCCTATGGATTAATGGAATACGATAAGGAATACAACAGCATAAGAGTTTATGACAAAGTAAGCGGATTAAGTGATTTTGGAATCAATGTAATTAAATACTCAAAAGAAAAGGACCTTCTATTAATGGGCTACGAAGATGGAGGGATTGATGTACTATCAAAAGGCAACTTTTATACTGTTTCAGATATTAAACAAGCGAATATTCTCGGATCAAAAAAGATAAACAATATTTTTATCGACCAATCACGAGCTTACCTTTCCTGCGATTTTGGCATTGTAATTCTCGATCTTGATTTATTTGTTATTCTCGACACCTGGTTTATTGGGCCCGAAGGCAGCATGGTAAATGTATTTGACGTATTAAAAACCGATGACTACCTGTATGCAGCTACCGAAGCAGGATTGTTAAGAGCGGAAGCCAATGCACCCAACTTTGCTGATTTTCAATACTGGTTGGCTATAGATGGATTTCCGGCGGGTAAAACAAATTTTGTTCTTAGCCACAACAATACTGTTTATGCCAACCGCAGCCTTTCCGGTTCAGATACGCTTTATCGTTACATAAACAATACCTGGGAAGTCTTTAATCCTTATGCGGAAGAAGGCTTTTTCGCTCCAAAAACAAATCTAAAGTCTCAATATGGATACCTTATTTCCAGCTCTATTGGAAGTATCGATGCATTTGATGAAGACGGGGAACCAGTAAAACGATTAACCGTATATGCAGGCAGGGTGGCTAATGCCAACGATATTTTGCTTGATGAAGACCTAAACTGGTGGGGTGCCGACAGAAGCTGGGGCCTGATGAAGGGCAACCTGGAAGGAAATTTCGAATTTATCTTTCCTGACGGCCCATCGAGCAACCATTCTTTTGGACTGGCACATCAGGGATCTACCCTATGGCTGGCCCCAGGTGGCATTATAGGAGGCTGGGCCAATACATTCAACGACCGTGGAGTTTATGTGCTATATGATGGCAGCTGGAATGTTTTCAACAGATTTCAATACCCGGAGATAAACCGTGTAAGAGACTTTCACCAGGTAACACCCAAATGGGGTAACCCCAACAGGGCTTACTTCTCAGCTTTTTCAGGCGGTATCGCAGAATTTGATGCTAATGATGGGCTAATTGAGCTATACAACGAAGAAAACAGCTCCTTGCAAAAGCGTAGCGGAGTGGATGATATTATAAGAGTTGGAGGATCAGCCTACGATAGCCAAGGCAACCTTTGGGTGAGTAACTCCGATGCTGATCATTTTCTCTCGGTTTTAAAGACTGACGGAACATGGATGTCATACCCGCATAACGGAAATGTGGGTTCAAGCGAATCTTTGGGGAGAGTTATTGTTGACAACAGCGACCAGAAATGGGTTGCCATGCCCCGGAGCGGAGGTATTCTTGTTTTCAAAGAAGCTACATTAGATAATAACCAATCATTTGACATTCGCAAATTAGGCACCCAGGAAGGAAACGGCTCTCTACCCAGTAGCAGGGTTACCGCCCTGGCAAAAGATAAAGACGGTTATATCTGGGCAGGAACCAACGAAGGGGTGGTGGTTTTTTATTCACCACAGGCAGCTTTACGCGGGCAGGCCTTTGATGCGCAATCCATAATTGTAGTGGAAGATGGATTTGCCGGCCGACTTTTCGAAAATGAAACAATAAATACCATCTTCGTGGATGGTTCAAACAAAAAATGGTTTGGAACATTTTCTTCAGGAGCTTTCCTTTTATCATCTGATGGACGAGAAACCGTAAAGCATTTTACCCGTAACAACAGTCCATTGCCATCCAATAATATTCTTGACATTTCGGTAGATGCCCAAACCGGAGAAGTATTTTTTGCCACCGATAGAGGACTGGTTTCCTATCGTGGTTTTGCCACCGAAGGCCAGGCACAACATACAGATGTATATGCTTTCCCCAATCCTGTAAGGCCAGGTTACAACGGATACATTGCCATAAAAGGGCTGGTTACCAATGCAAGAGTTAAAATTACCGACATTGCCGGAAACCTTGTTTACGATGGCTTTGCCGAAGGTGGACAATTTATTTGGGATGGCTACGGTCTTTTTGGCAAAAAACCATCATCCGGCGTATATCTGGTTTTTTCTACCAATCCTGATGGTGAAGAAACCATGGTAACCAAGATACTCTTTATGCAATGATTCTCTTTACTACTAATCAGCAGGCTTCCAAATTATGCTTCACAGCACACAAGGCATAGTACTTCACGGATTCAAATACAGCGACACATCACTGATTGTAAGAATTCTGACCCGACAGATGGGTTTACAAGCTTACCTGATACCGGGAATCAGAAAGAGCAAGTCACGATTAAAGGCCAACATCTTTCAACCCTTCCATCTTGTTGAGATGGTGGTTTATCACAAGGAGCGGTCAGGCCTGCAAAGAATCAAAGAAATTCGTCTTACTCAAAACCTCCCATACCTTTCGGCAGATATAAGGAAGACATCTCTGGCTATTTTCTTAAGCGAGGTATTGCTCAATGCATTCAAACATCAGGAACCACAAGCAGATGCTTTTGATTTTATCGCCAATTCAATAGTTGAACTTGATGCAGCAGAAAAAAATATTTCTTTGTTTCATATTCGGTTTTTGATACAACTGAGCCGGTTTTTGGGTTTCAGCCCAGGAGAAAATTATTCAGCAACAAATCAGTATTTTAATCTTCGCGAAGGTATATATCAGGCAACTCGCGATATTGGAGGCTATAGCCTTGAAAAGGATCCAAGCTATTATTTATATCAAATTTCGCTTAAAAAGCCTACCAAAGATGACGAAATAATAAATATACCGCAAAGTGTAAAAAAAACGCTTTTGCCCCGACTAATAGATTACTACCGTTTGCATTTGGAAGGGTTTAGAGAAATAAAATCATATCCAATTTTAGATGCAGTTTTCCATTAGGTAATCCAAATTCTTAGCAAAAAAATTAAAACTAATTTAGTTACTTTGCATTTTTTTATACAGTTGCTACCTAAGTTTAAATAATCGATTAACCTTATCGAAGGAATTGTAAATATCTTCGCTGCGTTGTAACTTCTGTTTTATAATAACTTTTAACTGCGAATACGAAAAAGGAAAATGAAAAGATTTCAAAAAGCCTTGTTTTGGGGGACGTCACTGCTAGGCCTTATAGTTTTAGGGGCAGCCACTGCGTCGGTTGAGCTTCGATATATTTTCCCTTTGATCAATTCAGATTCTCTCTTCTTTCAGATTCTCTACCAGGATTTACTTATTGATGGGAACACGCTTTACGGATGGGATTTGAATACGGTTTTTAACCTTTTTCCCAATGCTATTCTCTATTTATTGGCATTTATTATTAATCAAAATCCTTTTGTAAGCAACGTTATTCATGGCTTACTGCAATACTCTCTGTTTTTTGGATCTGTTTACTGGCTCTACAAAACCCTTAGACCTTCATTACTCATGCATTGGCATGTTCCAGGTTTAGTATTGATCAACTTGTTGTTTATCGATGCCATTATTAGAAACGATCCTTATATTACCAGTCTGTTTATCCACCCCTATCATTTTGGTTCTTTTATTGTGTTTTTTCTTTTGGCTGCAGCCAATCTTTCTTATTATCAGCTACCAAAAAAATCAACCGCTACGATTATAGTTATCATGGGGGTTTTGGGGGTTTTCAGCAATCGAATTCTTCTTATAATGTTTCTTTTACCCTGGTTGGGCGCTATGACAATTGCCTTTTGGCAAAAACAAATCTCCAAAAAAGCTCTGTTAAAAAGCATATGGTTAAACTTTGGAGGTGCTGCCGGTGGTGTTTTACTATGGGTAATAGCTAAGAACCTTTTAATTTTTACTTTTGCCCGCACCAAAATGTTTTCATGGGAAAATGTAATCCCATCATTTAATGCACTTTTTAAAACCTATACTGAGGTGTTAATGCAAACCACACCTATGACAATTGTTGTAATTTTTGCCTTTGCATTTTTTGCCTTTAATCTTGTTTGGTGTGCGGTTCAGTTATTCAAACCTAATAACCCGGAAAACTTATCAGAAGAAGATAAAAACTTTCATTTATGGATGTGGGTAAACCTGGCATTTACGTTCCTGGTATTTTTTGCACCAGCGGTAAACGGTATGTTTTTCGGACTGGCATCAGTAAGGTACAACTTCTTTATTCTGATCCTACCCTTGCTTAATACGGGCCTTTTGGTGCATTTTTTCTTATATGATAAGATCAGGATTCAAAAACCTGTAAGTCTTTACCTATCAATCATCTTTTTGCTGGCCGGAGTTATTATAACCACTATTTTTGTTTCTAAAACACCAGTTATTGAAAGGTTTAACCAAAAGAAAAACTATTACCCGGAAATTTCTCAAGCCCTGGACGACCTTGCTGAAGAAACCGAACTAAAAGACGGCATTAGTCTTTACCTCTCAGCAAAAACGGGTACTTTGTTCTCGCGAAATGGAGTTAAGTTACGCCAGGTTTACAACGACCTGAAGCTTTATCCGCTGGCTATAGCCCGCTCATGGTATTACCCCCAAAAACCTGGTGATCACGTGCCCGTATTTAATTTTATTGTTTACGATGAACGTATTCCCTTACAAAGGGTATATGACATTTTTGGAGAAGAAAATATAGAAATAATCAATAAAAATTCTTATACCATTTTTATAGTTCCGGAATTTACTTTCAAGAGAAACAGAAGCATAATTCTCCTTTCTGATATGGAATCCAACAATAAAGAATAATTTTACATTGCAGAAAAGGAAGATTCAGATAATTTTTTTCAAGACAAAGAAGATAATTTGTGACTTAACCATCAGCGGAAAACCTTAAAAGATTATACAAAAAAATGCTCGATAATAAAACTATTGCCGTAGTTGTACCCGCCTACAACGAAGAAACTCAAATAGGAATGGTTATAGAAACCATGCCCGATTTTGTTGATCGTATCATTATTGTGAATGATAATTCGACTGATAAAACCCTCGAGAAAGCAGCTTCATTTCTTTCAACAGATCATAACAAAACATCCGTAAAGGTTTCAAGAAAAGCAGTAGAACCCAACTTCTACAACCAGGCCGAATTGATTTTACAGGAACTCAACGAAAAAGAAATGGAATATTTTACTCCCTCTACCCTATTTAATAAAAACCCTGAAAACGACCGTATCATCATCATCAGCAACAGTCCCAATGCCGGAGTAGGAGGAAGCATTGCCCGTGGTTATAAGTGGTGCAAGGATTACAACATTGAGTGCACTGCTGTAATGGCCGGCGATGGGCAAATGGACCCCGGTGAACTGAAAAAAATATGTATGCCCGTTGTAAACGAAGAAGTGGATTATGTTAAGGGAAACAGACTGATACATGGCAGTGCCAATCTGTATATTCCCAAAACACGGTTTCTGGGCAACAGTATTCTTTCGCTGGTAACAAAAATCGCAGCAGGTTACTGGCGTATTTCTGATACACAAACAGGCTATACAGCCATATCGAACGAAGCGCTAAACTCCATTAAACTCTACAAGATATACAAACGATACGGCATGCCCAATGATATGCTGGTAAAGTTGAATATGGCTTACTGCACCATAAGAGAAGTGCCCATTAAACCCGTATATCGGATAGGAGAACAATCAAAAATGAAAGTAAGCAAGGTTATTCCTAAAATATCTTTCCTGCTGCTGAGACTCTTCTTTAAGAGAATCTGGGTTAAATATTTCATTAAGGACTTTCACCCGTTATTCATTCTTTACAACATGGGGTTTGTTTTGCTGTTTGCCAGTTTGCCCTTTGCCTGGAGAATTATTAGCTACATGATCAACGATATTCCCGGCGAAAGACCCATTCTTAACTCTTTGATGTTTGTTTTTCTGATTGTGAGTTCCTTCCAATCGTTACTATTTGCCATGTGGATGGATATTCAGGATAATGAAAGATTGTATAAATAGTGCTTGCAAGAAAACGCCAATTGCTGCGTTATGCTTGCCTTCAAAACAGTCATCTCGTTTTTTTTCAACGAGACTTCTGTTTTTCAGTCATCACAACCGAAAAACTGAAGGTTTTGAGCTCATGACCAAAAAGAATAACCCTTGCACTTGACGCTTTCTTATCAAGCACATATAAAAAACAGGAGTTTTCTTGCTGACACTAAATAAGATTTGAAGACCAAACCAGAGATATTTCCGCCGCTTATTTCCACTACTTCATGACAAAAAAAAACAAAAACCTTATTGCCCTTTCGTTTGATATTGAAGATTGGTATCACACTCCGCTGGTAACCGGCTCATCATTTGCCAAATATCCCACCCTGGAAGACTTTTTGAAACAAAACCCACAGGAATCTGTAGATTGTATTTCGGATGAAACCGTCAGACTTATTGAGATTCTGGATCACTACAAAGTGTCTGCAACCTTTTTTATGGTGGCCGATGTTGCAAAACGATACCCAAAAATTGTTGATGCTTTGCGCGGCAGTCGTCATGAAATTGCCTCGCATAGCCTTACCCATCAATCAGGTATAGATGCCAAAAGTAAAGAACCTATGGTTTCTTATAAAGATTGGCACAACGAACAAGCTGAAGCAAAAAAAGTACTTGAGAATATTTTCAAAACCCAGGTGATTGGCTTCAGGGCACCAAATGCAGTGCTGGCTAATTGGATGTTACCCTTGCTGGAAGAGATTGGGTTCAGGTATGATTCTTCTGTGGCATTCAACACCATTTACAATAAAACCAATGTAAAATTAAGAGCAATTCCGGCTACACCTTATTACATTAACACCAATGACATGTCTGCCGATAATCCAACAAGCAATTTACTGGAGCTACCATGGAGCAATTACCGGGTGGCCCCCTTCATAACACTTCCGGCTGGCGGCGGCTACTTTTTTAGGTTATTGGGTCCTATCTACTTCAAACGTGTTTTAAAAAAAGCTCTGGAAAAAGGCGATTCCATGTTTTATATGCACCCGATTGATATATCACGAAAACCCATACCCGCTGAAAACCCAAATAACCGGCCTCTTTACTGGATTAACAAGGGAGAAACAACCGAGAAAAATCTTATTAAAATGCTTGAAGAGTTTAAGGGTTTATTTACAACATGCAAGGAGATTTATATAAGGAATAAATGATCTGTTTATTAAATCAAAAGAGTTTTGGTATTACCTGTTACAATTTTCAGAACAAAGTCCTTTTTATGGCCAATAAGGTTTTTGTCAGATTTTACACGCTATCCATCAAATATATTATCAATTACCTTTGAATGAAAATTATCTGAAATGAGCAAAAAGGCAATAAAATGGATACTTCAGCTGGCAGCAACCATCTTCCTTCTCTATCTGGCATTATCGAAGATAGAACTCGGCAGCCTGTTGGAAATTACCCGGCAAATGGATTACCGCCCCTTTCTGATTATTCCGGCATTGTTGTTTCTCGACTTGCTCATAAACGGCTACCGTATTGTTTCCTTATACCGGTTTTACGGGGTTGCAACCCAATTATTCAAGGTGGTGAGCATTAAGTGGCAGGGTATGTTTTTCTCGCTTATTTTTCCGTTTCTGGGCGATGCCTACAAAATCCAATCGTTTAAAACGGCTTACGGTTCCAGTTACTGGAAAAACACCATGGTGGTATTGCTTGATCGTCTCATCTACACTTTCGGACTAACAATTTTGCTTACCCCTATTCTCCTGGTTTCAATATTTGACGTCAACATCATCATTACCTGGACAGTATTCGCCCTGCTAATACTTGAAATATTTTTACTTGTTATTCTGAATCAACCCCTTATTTTTAAAAGTTTACAGGATTTTATGGTAAAAATCCATCCTGTTTTCTCAAAAATAAACATCCATTTCGACAAAAGAAAAGGTTACCCTAAAGAGATAATTTTTAATACCCTTGCAGCCGTTTCACGACATATTCTTATTGCCTTTACCTATTTACTGGTTGGTTGGGCTTTGATGGGTTCTATCCAGTTTAACATACCCGCATTTTTTGCCGTGGTATTTTTTATTATGCTATCGCGGGTAATTCCGGTTTCGGTGGGCGGCATTGGGCTGCGCGAGTATATAGCCGTGGTGGTCTTCCCACAAATTGGAATAGGCTCTGATTACGCTTTCTCCATTGCCTTCATCATTTCGTCCATAATGGTGTTGCAGGGCATGGGTGGAGGGGTTTACTACCTGGTAAATAGTCTGAAAAACAATCCCATTCTAAATAAAAAGAGTTGAATTAAAAAAAAATCAATGGCACAGGAACAGAAATATTCATTAACATTCAGAATTTTGCGAGCGCTGGGTATCAGCCTTTCACCCAAATCTTATGGAAACATGAGCTTTGGCAGGCTTTTAAAAAAAACGCTGATTTACTGGAAAAACGAAATTCTTCAAAAGATTGCCCGGCACTCTATGATTCTTGCACCCCTGAATGCACGAACACTTCGCCCGATGTTGCACAGATGGCGTGGTGTGCATGTGGGCAAAAGGGTAATTATCGGAACTGACGTAATTATTGACAGTGTTTACCCCAAAAAAATATTCCTGGGAGATGGCGTTATACTCACCAACCGGGTGATGGTTTTGGCACATAATCGCGATCTTAGTCAGTATCATCCCGGAACAAAAATTCAGGATTTGGGATATATTGTAAGTGATACTATTATTGAAGATGAAGCCAGTATCATGATCGGAGCAACCATTTTAACGGGAGTAAGGGTTGGGAAAGGAGCTGTTGTGGCAGCAGGGTCTATTGTAAATAAGGATGTAAGACCCTATACCATGGTAGCAGGTATTCCGGCAAGAGAGATAAAACAATTCAACTATCCGCCTGGTTATGAACCTTCTAAAACTGAGGAAACTTAACAGGTATAAAATCCACCCTGCAGAGATATTGGTTTCGGTTAAAAATCACGTCCGTTTTTAAAAAGCCACTTAGCATCATAAACAACCTGGGTATCAACAGGAAGTCCATTTTCCAAAGCTTTTTCTTCTATTACCTTCATCAGATTGGGTTTTCCTTTGATCTCCTTCACAACCAGTTCCAAGCCCATCTTGCTTTCCCAATACTTGTATCCCAGCTCATCAAAACGCTGTTTTGCCATTTCTTTTGCTGCTGCAAGAGTATCCATATCATGCGCTTCAAGTAATTGCAGATTCATTTCTGATATAAAAAGAGTTTCAGTTGCATATTTTTCTGCAAGCCATTCAAGAATATTTTCTTCGGGTATCGGTTGTTTCCATGATCGCCACTCTTTAGCTTCGGCTTCCAGCCTTAAAGCCCTGGATGATTTTAACTCTCTGTATATTCCCTTGCGGGCAGCTTCATAATCAGGAAGGGTAACAACAACCCAGAACCGATCGGTAGGTTTCAGTTTCAGGAAGGTTTCCCAATAGGCTTCCTTATTCATCCACCAATAATGAATGGCATTGTTGTTATATTGTCTTGTTTGAAACTGATTGTAGCCGATAAGAATTATCAGAACTGACAGGATTGTTGTTTTCACCCATTTAACCTGCCGCGTGCTAAAATCTACAAAGGTTGCAAATGGCAAAGCAAGCAATGCATAAGATTCAATAAAGGCTCTTAATCCGAAAGCACCGCCAAACCACCAGCTCCACCAGGATGCCAGAATATAAATATTCAAAATTTTAAAAATAAACAGGGGAAGAAACGCACCGGGAATTTTCTTTGGTAACATAAAAATGCCGGTCAAAGCAAAGATCATTATAGGGGTATAAACCAACCAGCCCTTTTTGTAACTGAAGAGAATATTGAATATTTGCGGATTGTTGAAGAAAAAACTGGCCCCTTTTTCTCCATAAGTAAAATAAAATACTTTGCCCGAAACATGATACCAGTAAATAAACTGCGGCACCCAGGCCAAAACAAATAATGCCGCCATGAGAATAACCCAATGAAACCTCTTCATGAAAAACATAAACCTTTCAGTGAAAGATTTCCAGCTATTTATCCCCCATAGAAAGAATATCAGAAGAATAATAATATTGGTAGGCCTTATAAGGGTTATAAATCCTGCCAGTAATCCGGAAATCAGAATATTTCTTAAGGTTGGATTGTCATAAAACTTTATGGTTCGCCAAAGGAAAATGGAAAACAAGGTAAAGCTGAAAGCATGGGTCATGGGCGCTTCAACCGTGGTATAATAAAACAGGTTCGTTCCAATTACCACGGCAAAAAGGGTAAACGCCACAATTTTTTCGCGGTAAAAACGACTAAGCACCTTAGCCAGGAAGGTAAGACCTATCCACATATAAAACAGCGCGCTGAAATTCATGGCAAAATAATAGGGCCAGGAATAGCCATCTGCCTCCCATGCCGGTACGATTAGCGCTGCCAAATGACCTGTGAGGAAAAATGGGGTATATAAAACAGCCATTCCATAGGTAGTGGTTATGGCTCGCTTGCCTGTAGGGGTTTCAATAGGCCAGATTCGTTGACTGAACTTGCCGGGGTAATCATCGAGAAAACCCAGTGTGAGATCATGATAAATAAAAGTGGCTGGCAAATAGGAGTAGTAAGATTTTATATCCCAGATTACCACCCCCTCGGGTTTGTTGAAACGGGCATGTATAAAAATGGTAACGGCAATAATCAATAAAATAAGCCCAATGGTTCTTTTGATAAGCTTTTGCTTATACCAGGTAAGAAGGTTTTGAAACATGGTGGTTTGTTTAAAAAGTCCTTTGTTTTAAAAGAAAGCAAAGATACAAAATCCGTAAATACATATTCACGGTAATCTTAAACCTTAAGGGTACTTCTGCCATCAGCAGTTGCCTGCAAATAAATCAAATGAGACATAGGTATCTGGAAATATATTTTCAGTAAGACTAAATATAACAGCTGCTTTTTAAAAATATTTTGCTACATTTAAAAATCTGTTTCGCTTATAGTGAAACGCTGATTTGGCAAGCTTAGCGTTTATTTTTCTTAGATTATTTTATTTACTGTTTTAGAACGGGATAATATGTTTTTAAGCATTATTGTGCCCCTGTATAACGAAGGCAGCAATATTTTGCCCGTCCTCAGGTCTATTAGTCAGGTCCGTTTCCCCGCGTACCTTGAAAAATATGAAGTCATTGTAGTTGATGACAAATCAACAGATGAATCATTTGAACGTGTTTCCGAATTTATAAAGGATAAACCATTTATCAGATTGGTTTGCCATGAACAGAACATGGGCAAAGGAATGGCTGTGCATACCGGAATTAGTCATGCCCTGGGTGATGTTTTTCTCATACAGGATGCCGACCTTGAACTGATACCAAATGACATCCCCCGTCTTCTTGATGCTATGCATAGTTTGAATATCGGCTTTGTAAATGGAAGCCGATATTTACCAGGCGTTGTAAGACCTCTGTCTTCATTTAAAAGATATCTCGCCAACCGTCTTTTTACCTTTCTTACTTCAGTACTTATTAATGTAAAAATAACTGATATGGCTTGTGGGTATAAATTAGTTCAAAGAGACCTTTACCAGCATATCAATTTGAAAGAGAAACGGTTTGGATTTGAAGCAGAACTGATCATAAAGGCAATGCGCATAAAAAAGAATAACATTGCTGAGGTACCTGTGCAATATTTCCCACGCAACCAGGGTGAAGGGAAAAAATTTAAAAACATCGATGGTTTGAAAATATTATGGACCATTTTCAAATACGGTTTCCTAAGACTAAACTAACCCTATCTCCCACACATTCATTTCTTTATGAGTAATAAAAAAGCTAAAACAGACTGGGATCATTATTATGGTAAAACCTATTTGATAACCGGATTTACCCGCAAGACCACCGAAAACCTTCTTATCAAACTGATAAGAAAATACATTCCCGAACCAGCCAAATGTAAGATAGCCGAACTGGGTGGTGCAAATAGTTGTTTCTACAAGGCCATTAACACCCAACTACAACCAGCTCAATTTCATGCCATTGACAACAATACAAAAGGGCTCGATTTATTTGCCCAAATGACGGCCAACGATCCGGCTACCAGTTTTGAAAATGTTGATATTTTAGATCTTAAGCCCACACAACAGTTTGATCTTGTTTTCAGCATCGGTTTGATAGAACATTTTGATAAAGAAGGGACAGCAAAAGCTATAAAGACTCACTTTGACATGGCCAAACCTGGTGGTATTGTAATTATTTCTTTCCCTACTCCAACATGGCAGTATAAAATTGCCCGTAAACTTTCAGAGTTGGCAGGCATATGGTTCTTTTTTGATGAACGCCCCCTGAAATTTTCTGAAGTCATCACTGTCTCCAATAATTACGGAGCCTTACAATTCAGCAAGCTCAACCGAATGGTAATTCTGACCCAGGGGTTTGTTGTTTACAAGAAATTCTAATTCATCGTTTTAATTCTTTTAATTAAAAAAGCAATGGAATTAATCAGATTCTGGATAGGTAAGATCCTAATAAAGAAGAATTTTGTTTCGGCAATTGTAGTTTTTATTGTCCTGCTTTCTCTCATGAGTTCCTTTTACTCTCACCGGCTTTGGAAAAAAGAAGAGAGGGTTGTATTTTGGGATGTGAAATCATACTATGCATACCTGCCCGCAGTATTAATTCATGGCGATCTTACTTTTTCGTTTATTGATGAACAGCCGGAAATATATGCAGACCGAATCTGGCCCGACCCTTTACCCAACGGAAATAAGCTGATCATCACCACCATGGGCCTGGCTATTTTGTATATGCCCTTTTTCCTTATGGGCCATCTGGTTGCTTTGGTAACCGGGGCCGAAACAACAGGCTATTCTCCCCCCTATTTCTTTTTTCTGCTGGCAAGTTCAGTATTCTACCTTATGCTGGGTTTACTGGCATTACGAAGAGTATTGCTTAAATATGTTCCGGATAATATTGCGGGAATCGTAATTGCAATTCTGTTTTGGGGCACAAACCTTTACTGGTACTCCACATTTGAAGCAACCATGTCTCATGCCTACAGCTTTAGCCTGATCAGTATTTTTATTCTCCTTTCCATAAAATGGCACCAGGCTCCCGGTATATTTATATCGGTAATAACCGGACTAATATTTGGGCTGATAGTACTCATCAGACCCAATAACGGCCTTGTTGCTTTGGTTTTCATCTTATATGGAATTACAACCTTCGAAGGATTTAAAGAAAAGTTTAATTTTTACCTTAAAAACACCCGGTTCATTATTGTTTTAATCATCTTTGCCTTTTTGGTAACAGTACCTCAGCTGTTATACTGGAAATACATTTCCGGGTCATGGATCATTAATTCCTATGGAGACAGAGGGGTATTCTTTTTCAACAACCCTCAAATATTTAATGGATTATTTAGTTACCGAAAAGGGTGGTTTGTTTATACTCCGGTAATGCTTGTTTCAGTTTTGGCAATACCTTTTCTTCTACAGCAAAAGGAGTTAAAAAAGTTTTTCCTGCCCATTTTGATATTTTTGCTAATCAATGTGTATGTGATCCTTTCGTGGTGGAGCTGGTGGTATGGTGGAGGCCTTGGATTGAGGGCGTTTATCGATTCCTATGCGCTGTTGGGCATTCCAATGGCAGCGTTTCTGTATTATATAATACAGAAAAAATGGTGGATAAAAGTGCCTGTAATTGCAATTTTAGGCATGCTGACATACTATGGATATTTTACCAATCTGCAATACCTGCACAATGCCATTCATCATGATTCTATGACCAAAGAGGCCTTTTGGGATTCCTTTATGAACGAAACACGTTCCGGGCGTTTTGAAAGTTTACTTCGCACTCCTTATCACAGCAGAGATTTCGGATTGATGGATGATATTCTTTGTGATGCCGAGGAGATTAACCTTGCCCGACAGGTTTTTAAATCAACCTCCAAAGCTTACTTTTTCAATGGGGTCGATCATATTTCAACAGAATATTCCTACTCAGGGCAAAATTCAATTAAACTTAACAACAAGGCACCTTTCGGATTTACTACCACCATTGTAGTGCCAGAGGAAGGAGATATTTTCGAAGTATCTGTGTTACGCAGGTCAGAAATGCAAAATGGTTATCTGATTGCCCAATCAGAAGAGCAAGGCATTCTTTACAAAAACACCAATGTTGGCGTGCCTTCTGATATGCCTGGGTGGGAAAAACTGGTAATGGCCATTGAAATCCCCAAAGAGTTGGATCAGAAGCCCATCAGGTTCTATTGCCATAATCCGTATGAAAATGATGTATATTTTGATGATATACGGATAAAGCTTATTCCTGAAGATTAAAACTGAGCTTGCCAATCTGGCAAGAAAGCATGTTACTTAAGCTCCAGCACCAATGCCGAACGGGCAGGTACTTTCCAACTTTCTGAAACGGGAAATGATTGACCCGAAATGATATCATAAGCCAGGTTGAAGCCAGAAGTAGCTTCTGCAAAACGGCCGGTATCAAGGGTAGTTTCTGCATCATTATTATTAAGAACCACCATTACAGTTTCGTTCTCGTTGTATCGGAAATATACATAAACATTATTTTCCGGAACGAACTGTTTTAGAAGTCCGTAATGAAGCACTTCTTTATTCTTGCGAAAATTTAACAGCAGGCTGATATAGTCCACAATTTCATTTTGTTCGTCGGTACGGCCTTCACGGGTAAAGGCATTAACGGAATCACCTGGCCAGCCTCCGGGAAATCTAACCCGCATAATGCCATGTCCATCGCCTTCAAAAGCAGATTCGAGTGTTTCGGTGCCTGTATAAATGGAGGGGATACCTCGTGTGGTGGCAAGGAGAGAAAGAGCCATTTTTAGTTTTCTTACATCATCCTGCATTCTTTTCATGAAACGGTCAGTATCATGATTATCTCCAAAAATTACAAGGTTAAAAGGATCACTATACAGAAAATCCAGCGAAATGGAATTATATAGACGCATCATTCCGCTATCCCATCCATCAGATTCATTAAAACCCTGCCCAATGGCATCGTAAAGGGGAAAATCGAACACTGTGGGGATATGAGAATTGTACCCATCATGCCTGGGCTTGCCCCCTTGAAAATAGCTGGTCAGCGCTGCAACGCCACTCCACGATTCACCCACAATATTAAAATTGGGATACTCTTTCTGAATATATTTTCCCCAGTCGGCCATAAAGTACTTATCAGAATAGGGCTGTGTATCCATTCTGATTCCCTGGATACCAGCATATTCTATCCACCAGACAGAATTTTGAATCAGATAGGTTGCCAACAACCTGTTCTTCTGGTTTAAATCAGGCATATTTACATCAAACCAGCCATAGGTCATTCTGCCAAAGTCACTTTCAGCTGCATGAGGGTCGAGAATACTGCTCATGCGGTAGGTAGTCCTTGTAAATTCGGGCCATTCGTTCACCCAGCTGGACATGGGTAAATCCTTCATCCACCAGTGGTAATGGCCGCAATGGTTAAAAATCATATCCTTTACAATCTTTATTCCCTTACTATTGGCCTCATCGATAAGTTTTTTGTAATCCTCGTTGGTGCCAAATCGGGGATCTACTTTGTAAAAATCAGTAATGGCATACCCATGATAAGAATACCGGGGTTGATTATTTTCGAGCAATGGATTGATCCAGACAGCGGTAAAACCCATTGACGAAATATAATCCAGGTTATTTATTATACCCTGTATATCGCCACCATGCCGGCCATCAGGATCATAAAGATCAACATTTTCCATCATCCCTTCCACAAAATCAAGATCGGTATTGCCATTGGCAAAACGGTCAGGCATTAAGAGATACATGGCATCAGAAGCATCAAAACCTTCAATGTAGCGGGCATCTTCCTTTCGGGCTTTTAATTCGTAGGTGTAGCGATACAAAGCACGTCGGCCGCTGGTAAACACTATATCGAAACTCCCGGGCAGAGCATCTTCTATATCGAAATACAAAAACAGATAATTAGGACTTTCTACCTTTACTATTTCTCTAAGCTTCACACCCGGATAACTATAAGATACCTGGGTTTGAGAAATATTTTCACCATAAACAAGAACCTGTAATTCGGTATGTTGCATGCCAGTCCACCAGAAAGGGGGTTCTACTTTTTCAGGGGCCTTTTGAGAGAAAACATCAAAACAAGATAGGGCTATTAATGCCACAAATAGCAGCAATGACTTATTAGAAAAGGTTTTGTTCATGATGGTTATTTTTGATGAAATTGGAAAATTGAAAGAAAAGGGTTTTATTAAAAACGTTGTTTGGATTGCCTTGTTTTATTGAGGCAATTTAGCATAGAAAAAAAAATCAAAAATAACATTGAAAAGTGTAAAAGCAAACAAGAATAGAAAAAGTTCTTCAAAAATAATTTATCCCTGGCTATCGCAAAAAAAGCCGCTAATAATTAGCGGCTTTAAGCACCAGGGCTAGTGTTTTCCGAAACTTTTCTGTAGGATTTGGATTTGATTTGGCGGGTCTAACTTCAATTTGATGAATGTTTTGATGAAATTATCAAATTCTTCACTTTTTCTAAAGTCATTTCTTCCACTTTAGCGGTAATGATTGTCTTTGAAAATGCCAGTACTAACGTTCAGGATATTTATTATTCAATACTATTTTTATAATTATCCGGAATTAGACCTTGAGATGAAGCTTTTATCATTATTTCGCTTACATCACCTTTAAAAAGAATGCTGGCAATTCCTGCCTCAGCATTAACTGGATTAACACCAATAAGCTCCCCTTTACCTGATAGCTCGAATTGGACTTTGTTAGTAGAATTTGGTACCAGAGTACCAGCTGAATCTATAACTTCTGCATAGACAAATATAATGTCATTTAATTCTTCCTTACCGCCTCCTAAAGCGTCAATGCTAAGTCTTAGGGCATTTGGGTTACCAGGAGTATACACATTATCCATAGCTACCATATTTCCATTTATGAAACCTCGGGCAGTAAGTTTACCAGGCTCGAAATGATTAACAACAAACTCGAACGGTGGATGGGGAAGTTGATCAGAGAATTGCTTAATTGTAGGAGTCTGCATAGCAATGAGACTATCATTTAGCCAAAGGTCAACTTGTTCGCAATTGCTGAAAACCCGAATATTAGTAGGAGAGTCATCCGTCCAGTAACTGGCAATTTTCACCATGGGACCCTGATCAACTAATTGATGGCTAATCACTTCTTCAGGCGAACGTTGACTTCTGTAAAAGAAATAGGTGAATTTTGGGATGCGAAAAATATCTGCTATGCCAGAAGCTTCAATATCGTCTGCATAACCTCTGTTATAGTCAAACATCAACCAATTGGAGTGACCAATCGTACTTAATCCTCTTCGGTTAGAATTGGCAGCTTCCTGAAAGTTCATTGCTTGCTGAAGCAATCTCGCCTCGCCATGTGAGCGTAACTGTCGGCTATTTCTTTCCTCATCCGATAAATCAGTGAATGCAGATTGGTTGAAGCCTGCATTGTGTGCATAATACTCCCAATCTCCGTATTCAGAAATGAAAATACTGCGCTCTCCGTTCCTGTATTTATTCCAATAGTGAGGAGGCGTCGAGTGTTGACGCGCGGGAATGAACAAATCATACGCAGGATGATCCATCCATCCGGCAGAATAGATATTCTCAAAAGGCAATTCTTCTTTAAGAATTTCATTGGCTTTTTGTATGTACTCATTGGTCATTTGAGACTCATTCAAGGAGACTTCCCAAAACACAACTGAAGGATGATTGCGGTCTCTGCGGATCATATCTCTTATGTCCTGAAACGAGTTTTCAGTAAACGCTCCCTCTTGATAGAACTGCCAACCAGGGATTGCATTCATGACCAATAGCCCAAGTTCATCGCACGCGTCAAGAAACGTTTCATCCTGAGGATAATGGCTTAAACGAACAAAATCGAAACCTGCATTTTTAATTTTCAAAGCATCTCTATAATTGGCATTATTGGAGATGGCGTATCCGATATATGGATATTCCTGGTGTCTGTTTGTGCCACGAATGAACTGTGTTTCGCCATTTAAATAAAACCCATTATTCCTGAGCTCAATTTTTCGTATTCCTACTCTATCTTCAATTTGGTCAAGCGCAATTCCATCCGACGACAAAACCTGAATTTCCAAATCATAGAGATTCGGATTAGTTGTTGACCAAAGAAGTGGGGAATCAATTTCGACAGGAACAGAAGTTAATTCAGATTCTGAATGCTCAATGGTTAACTCTTGTTGAAATTCATGAATAGATTCACTTTGAGATAATTTTACCTTAATCGTAAGTCTTTCGTTAATATCACTATCGTTTTTGATATGTAGTCGCAGAGTGCCACTTGCTTTATTTTCTAAAACATCATCGAAATTAATAAGCCAACCGGCTTCATTGGTATTTTCAATGAATGGATCGGTGATATAGATATGGTTCTTCCTGATTAGCCATACATCTCTATAGATTCCTCCGTAATAGTTAAAATCCAGCTCTTCGAGTGGTTTACCGGGAGGGATGTTTTCATTGTTGGAATTAGATACCTCTAAGTGAATTTCGTTATCACCATCGACTATATGACCTGTTAAATCAACAGAGAAAGGGAGATATCCACCTACATGTTTTTTCAATTTTTTCCCGTTCACAAATACAGTTGCTTCATGCATTACTCCTTCAAAGTGTAGGAATGTATTTTGATTCTCAACAGCTTTCAAATTTAATACTTTGGTGTAAGTATGTTTTCCCTGCCACTGGTCGTTGACTATTAAAGGTTCAATTCGCGGTATATGTGGAAGATTGACAGAAATAGCTTCATCACTTTCAGCTTGAAAAACCCATCCGTTATTTATACTAACAGGTGCAAAATCATTCGGTTGATTGTAATTATTGGATTTTGAATTACAAGAATACAGCAAAATTGTGATGGCTAAAATGGAAAAGAATCTCATAGTATTTAATTAAGGTTACAAAAAGTCAAAGTTCCTGTTTTTCATTATTATAGATGCCTTACATTTTCGGCACAAAGGGTATGTGAATTCAACTTACTACAGTTTGTACTCATTTGGTGTGTGATAAAAAAAGCGGTCGAAAATACCTTCCATGTTTGATGATTTTCCAAGAATACTTTTCTGATATAAAAGTGGACATTTGACAATTAATAAATTTTTACCGATTTAATTAGCTCGAAGAAAACTAACGAAAACCAAAAAAATTATGAAAACCAAAAAACTTTTTTTAGCCCCCAATGCGATCGCTCTTGGTTTAGCTATGAGTGTATTATTACTTGGAGTATCATGTGACAAAGGGGATGATCAAGAAACTTTTGATCCCCCAGTTATAGAAATTACATCCCCTGCTGATTTAAGCGATCTGCAAGCTTTGGTAGCAAGTCCATTTTCATTTACTATCTCTGTATCTGCTGACGCCGGCCTTAGCAGCGTTAGCCTTAATGGAGATAATATTAAGACCTATTCTCAGGGAGAAACTGAAAGTTCATTTGAACATGAATACATCCCTACGGAGAATGGAATAATCAGTTTGATCTTTGTTGTAGAGGATGCTGAGGGCACAACAACAGAGAGTGAAGTAATAGAATTGGAAGCTGTGGGTGATTTCGGCTTTCTTTTAGCTGATTTTGCCGGAGAAGAAGGAAGCAGTGTCACATTGTCTACAATCGATCCTACTCATTGGGATGCTGACAGAACCATTACGACATTCAATGTAAATGGAAATTTGTCCTCTAGTGCTACGTTCGAGAATGTGAATAACCAGTTTACAATAGAAACGGGGGCAGCAAATCCAGATGCCACACCGGATATTGTTTACCAGGGAAAAGCGATGAAGGTGATTAAGCAACCAGCAGGTTGGGGCGCTTCCGGATGGTCTCATATCATGATTGGTTTTGATACTTCAATTGATCAGGCTATGGTGGAAGAACTTCCTCAAATGAATGCAAATTTGGATGGCCTTACACCTGGAACTAAATATGTTGAAATTGATGTATATTATGAAGATTCAGAAGGATTACCTTTCGCAGATATGTGGGGGGAAAATGTGGCAATTGGAGATAATCCGGCATTTGGTTCTGACAAAACCCGGGGATATTCCATCTTTCTTATGCTGACAAAACATGCTGACCATAGGTTGAATCCGGATGGATCAGGAATGTTTATTGGATACGAGAAGTATATTACAGAAGCGAATAAATGGATTACCCTTAGATTTGATGAACTCTATGTTGAAAGTGGTGGGAATTTTTATGGTTCAGGAAATGAAAGCGCAGCTACTTCCGATGTAGTTGATGGCGTGAAAATTGTAGCAGGAGGTGGGTATGGTGATGGACAATCGGACAATGCTATATATTTTAGGAATCTAAGAATTGTTGATGCAGAATAATAGTTGATTAAAAGTTTTCAAATTAAGCGAAAAAGGGACAAATGTCCCTTTTTCGCTATAAATATTTTACATTTACAGGCAGTATAGAATAAAGTATATGGTCAAAACTTTACTTTTTTGTCATTTCATTTTTTCGTTGAGTATCTGTTTTGCGCAGGATCAGCTGCACTTCTACAGTATTTCGCTAAGGGATGGATTAGCTTCCGGATCTGTTACGAGTATTGTACAAGACCATCAGGGTTTAATCTGGGTTGGCACCAAGAAGGGTCTGAATAGGTATGACGGTTCAGAGTTCATCCATTACCATACCGGCAATTCTGAAATTACATCCAATGATATTTCAAAATTGTTAATAGATGATTCAGGTCATTTGTGGATTGGAACAATTGGCAGTGGGTTATACCTTATGAAATCCGGAACTAAGGAAGTGTTGCCCTATGAGCAAACGAACCTGGGGCAAAATATCATTTCCCTCATCACCATTTCCGATTCATCTATTTTGGTATTATCCGACAAGGGATTAGCAAAAATAGATGCTCATCTCAACATTACGAATAACTTTTTGTCAACAGATAGAATTGCAAATGCTTCTTCAGTATTGGAACATAAGGGTGTTATTTGGATCGGAACCACAAACGGAGAGTTGCACAGTGTGGATAAAAATAGTGCCAGCGCATCCTATTCGCTGGAAGTTGAAACTCCGGGTTTGAGCATACAAAAGATTTATGCACTAGATAATGAAAGACTTTTTATTGGTACGCGACAGAACGGACTTTGGATTTTTAATCTTTCAGATAAATCCTTCACAAAGACACCTATAGAGGCTCTGGATATCAGAGACATTATTCGTGATAAAAGTGGCACCTTCTGGGTAGGTACAGATGGTCATGGTATATTCAGTTGGGATGGCACTGAATGGAAGAACCATAAGGAAAAAACTACCCAAAAGAATTCACTTGCCAGCAATTCCGTGCAAACTTGCTTCGAAGATCGGGACGGAAGTATTTGGTTTGGGTCCGCATGGGATGGTATTAGTCTGATCGATCGAAGGTTTGAAAACTTTCAGTTTATTTACAGTGATTTTGAAGGAACAGAACCATCAGGAGTATTGAGTATTTACAAGGAAGACAAACAACTATGGCTGGGTACAGATGGGGCCGGACTTTCTTTAGATAAACAAGGCAGTAATCGTAATGATATATTGGGCAGGATTCCTTCAAATGCTTACATCCATTTCATTAATAAAATTGACAATAAACACTGGTTGGGTACTTTTCATTCGGGATTCTTTCTTATGGACGATACGAATAATGGCCAGGTATCGCACTTCACTACAAGGAATGGACTTAGCCATGATGATGTCCGTGATGTAGAGCAGATTGATGATAATTTGTTCTTAATCGCTACATGGGGAGGAGGTTTAAATCTGTTCGATGAGAAAACTGAAATCATCCAAAACTTACATATAGAAAACGGTAATCCAAAGGATGTGGTTATTCTGAATAGAATTAGCCAGGATGAGATTTTAGTTGGCACTTTCGGACAAGGTTTGTTCATTTTTAGACCTTCCGACTTATCTGTTTCCAGAATTCTGAAACATATCCATAACATAGTGTCTATTTGCTCTGCCGAAAATGGATTCTGGGTGGGTACCTGGGGAGAGGGACTTCATTTCACGCAATATCCTTTCTTATCTTCTGGGTTGATAATTGGTGATCACCTGTCTGCTAATACCAATATTCTTTCGGTCCTGCCAGACAATGAAAATCTATGGCTTGCAACCGGAGAACAAATTCTAAGGGTATCATCGGATTCAGCAATTATGGAAATGTCATTCCCTCATCAAAATTACCATATTAATTCATCATACAAGGACAATTCCGGTCGTTTGTTTTTTGGAGGTACTGAAGGTGTAATTTCATTTTTACCCGAAGAAATTGCAGTGCCAAATAATAAAGACATACAAATTCTGGATGTAAAGGCATTTAACTACTCATTAGACGATATCCAGAAGTCGTTTTCTGACACTAACTTAACAGAGCTTAGACATGATCAGAATGTGCTAACGTTTACCTATACAACACCTACTTATCCAAGCGCAAGATACGAAACCTATGAAGTAATGCTTAAACCGATTCACAATGATTGGATCAATGTAGGGCATCAACGTACAATGACATTCGCAGACCTCAAATCGGGGGAGTATATTTTCTCAGTACGCAATGCTTCTTCAAAATCGAATAATAGTTTTCATTTCCGGATTCTCAGACCCTGGTGGAAAACCTGGTGGGCATATAGTCTGGTAAGTATTGCATTTATTGCTCTGCTCTCTGTTTTTAAAAGGTATTCTATTAATTTGGAGCAGATAAAGAATCAATTGGAACTAGAAAAAAAAGGCCGGGAAAAGGATATAGAAATCAGCAATATCAAGCAACGCTTCTTCGTCAATATATCGCACGAGATAAGGACGCCGCTTACACTTATTTTTGGGGAAATCGATCAGCTGGGGATGAAAAGTGGTGGATCTAAGTTCGTTGCAGAATCAATAAGGAATCTTCGGAATAGCGGTAATCATTTGATGCAGCTTGTGAATGAACTACTCGATTTCAGAAGACTTGAAAAGGGAGGCATACAAATCAAGGTGGGGCAGGAGAATTTTGTTGATTTTTGCAAAGAGATTTATCTCTCCTTCACTAGTAAGGCAGAAGCTCAGAATATCCACTTCGATTTCTCTTCAGAACAAGCAGTCATTGATTTATGGTATGATAGTGATCAACTTGAAAAAGTGTTTTTCAATCTGATATCGAATGCTTTTAAAAACACTCCTGTCGGCGGCACCATCAGATTCATAATCAATCTGTCTGTTGATGGAGTTGAAGCTGTTATTGAGGATACAGGACACGGTATTCCCAAAAAGGAGCTGGATGACGTGTTTGAAAGATTCTATCAGAAGGATAATACACCTGATATATCTCGCCAGGGATTTGGTATAGGGTTATCTATTGTTAAGGAAATAGTCAAATTGCACAAAGGTGATATCATGGTAGAGAGCGAAGTTGGTAAAGGAAGTAGATTCATTGTTTGCTTAAGATCTGGTAATGACCATTTCGACGAAGAAAGTCTGATGAGTAATCTCGGAAATAGCGAAACTGTTACGGAATATTCCATAGCAGATGTGGAAATTCCGGAAACAGAACAGGATTTCTCAAAAAAGGAAGAAATATTGATTGTGGAGGACAATTTTGAAATCAGAAAATTCCTTGTAAGAACGCTTTCTCAGAGATTTCGTGTTTTAGAAGCTTCGAATGGAAAAGAAGCATACAAACTATTAGAAGATCAATCCCCTGATTTAATCATTTCGGATGTCTTGATGCCCGAGATGAATGGAATTTCTTTAACAAGACTTGTTAAGCGAAACCCAATAACCAGCCATATCCCAATAATTTTGCTTACTGCCCGGACGGGGTCGGTCTTTAAAAGAGAAGGATTTGAAAATGGTGCTGATGACTATATCACGAAACCATTTAATTCAGCCACCCTTCTGGTAAGAATTAATAATATTTTAAAAGCAAGGAAGGCTCTTGCCGATCATATCCGCAATGAGATTGCTACCCGTCCAATTGATTTGAATTTGGCAACACCGGATGAGCAATTCCTAAAGAAACTGGTACAAATCCTGGATCGAAATTTGGATAATTCAGAGCTGGATGCCGAAACGATAAGTATGGAGATGGGAATGAGTCATTCGGTAGTGTATAAAAAGCTCAAAGCGCTTACAGGGTTCAATCTGGTCGAATTTGTTCGTGATTATCGATTGCAGCAAGCAAGTGAAATTCTGGCCAAATACAAATTTACAGTATCTGAAACGTGTTTTGAAGTTGGTTTCTCTGATAAGAAATATTTTAGTCAAATCTTCAAGAAGAAATTTGGAGTATCACCAAGTGAATATGCTAAAAAGTATCAATAATCGTTATTTTTTCTGGTAAATTGAAAATCCCCCCGCTTATTGCTGATTTTTTCAACTGGACTCCTTATGGTTTTTCAGAACTTTGATCCATGAATCAAACGAAAATCAAAAAGAGGAATATTATAATTGGTCTTACTATGATAGGTCTGTTCATCCTATTTAACCTTTTGCTGTTCAACGCAATAAATATTTTCTAAACATCATAAAAAATGATCAAATCTGGCCTGGTTGGTAGTATTCGAATAGCAATAGTAGCTGCTCTCTTAGTTTGCAATATGATTGCCCATGGGCAGACTCGAATTAACGGAAAAGTATTTTCCGATGACGGTGAAGCGCTTATCGGAGCTACTGTAACCATAAAAGGAACTCTTAGCGGAACAATTACTGATAATGAAGGTAATTTTTCATTGATGGCAGAGAATAAAGATACCCTCGTTATTTCTTATCTCGGTTATATAACTCAGTATATTCAGGTGGGGACATCGACAGAACTAACCGTGCAGCTGGACCTTGATCTGGAAACACTTGATGAGTTCGTGGTGATTGGTTACGGAACGCAAAAAAAGAGCGATATTACAGGATCAGTGGCTTCTGTAAGAGAAGAGGATATGAATCCGGGTCCAAATGTATCTGTGAGTAACCTTATGCAAAGTACTGCTCCTGGTGTAGTGCTCACCCAATCCAGCTCTCAGCCAGGTGGTGGTTTTGATGTAAAGATTCGTGGTGCGTCCTCTGTTCTGGGTGCGAACGGCCCTCTCTATGTTGTAGACGGATTGCCTCTTACAAGCGATAATATACAGCCCGGGTCATCTTCCCGCCACCGATATTCACCCCCCAGAAATCCGCTGAACGGGATTAATCCTCAGGACATTATTTCTATTGAGATTTTGAAAGATGCTTCTTCCACAGCTATCTATGGAGCACGCGGTGCAAATGGTGTAGTGCTTATTACCACAAAAAGAGGAAAAAGTCAGAGATTGACACTGGACTATAGCTCATCGTTTAGTTTGCAGCATCTCAACAGTGAATACGACATGCTGAATGCCAAAGAATACGCTACCGTGTCCAATGAAGTCTTTTTACTTAAAAACCCTGAAGATGACCCGATCTATTCAGCTGCACAGATCAACAATGCTGGAGAGGGCACCCACTGGATAAATGAATTGACCAGATTAGGAACTATTCATCAACAGCAAATTGGAGCAAGTGGCAGCTATAATAACCTGAAATACTATGCGTCTGCTAATTATTACCAACATAAAGGGATTGTAGAAATTTCTGAATTAGAAAGGATTGGTGGTCGGGTAAATATTGATTACAGTAAGAAGAAAGTTAATGCAGGCTTGAGCATGTCATACTCTAATACGCATGATCGACAAGTTCCTTTTGGAGCGAATTCCAATGCAGCAGAGTTTGGAGGGCTGTTTGATAATACGAGAAATTGGTCTCCACTACTTCCTGTACGTGACGAAAATGGCGATTTTACTGTTCATCCGGTTCGATCACTTATTCCAAATCCAATGTCATTGCTTAACATTGATGACCGCATTGAGACTAACAGATTGTTTGGCACTGCCTTTTTCGAATATGAACTATTCTCAGGACTGAAGGCCAAACTTAATGTGGGTAGCGATCAGTCAAATTCGGAAAGGGAAGCTTTAATTCCTCTATCCGTGATAAGAGGAGAGCAGTCAAACGGTGAAGGCGAAGTAGGCGAAATTGATAGTTGGAGTTCATTGGGTGAATTCACTCTTAATTATAATCTGGAATTGGGCAATAATAGTCGGCTGGATGTCCTTGGAGGCACTACCTTCCAGCAATTCGACAGAGAAGGTAACACGACCTTCTTTGTTAATTTTGCCGATCAAACAACGGATTTCTCAAAGATAACCAATGCAGATACCTTGAGTGTGGTCCGGTTCAAAGAACGCTCAAGATTGCTTTCCTATTTGGGAAGGGTTAACTATTCCATTGAAGATAAATACCTGCTCACTTTTAGTTTCCGTGCGGACGGATCCACGAAATTCGGACCCAATAATAAATGGGGTTTCTTTCCCTCCGGAGCATTTGCCTGGAAAATCCACAATGAAAAGTTTTTCAACTCTTCATATATTAATGAGCTGAAAATCAGAGCCAGTTACGGTCATATAGGTAATCAGGAAATCGGAAATAAACGGTCTCAATCATTATACAATGTAACAAGACGTGCAGTTATTGGAGGACAACCTATACAGGGGTTGGCAGCATTACGGCCAGACAATCCTGATTTACGATGGGAAAAGACCACCCAGTATAATCTGGGATTGGATTTTGCTCTTCTTGATAATCGCATTTATGGATCTGTTGATGTTTATAACAAGTTAACAACAGATGTGCTACTTGATTTCCAGTTGCCGGGTACGGCTGGATTTGATGCAGTGACATTAAATGCCGGCAGCATTAATAACCGAGGGATTGAGTTTGCATTGACATCCAGAAATCTGGTTGGTGACTTTAAGTGGACCACCTCGGCAAATTTTGCTTACAACCAGAATCAATGGAACGACCGGGCGGGTTTCTATCCTGAGGGACAACAGATTGCTGAAGAATATGGTCCTTTAAGTGGTATATACGGCTACCAGGTTCTTGGGCTTTTCCAAAGCCAGGATGAAATCGACAATTCTCCGGATCAATCAGCAGTGGCAATTGCAGCACCCGGAACCTTTAAATACGCTGACACTAATGAAGATGGGAGAATTACACCTGAAGATCGGGTGCTACTCGGTCAGTATGATCCAAAGTATACATTTGGGGTTAACAATACTTTCCAATATAAAAATTTTGACCTTAATTTTTTCTTTCAGGGATCCTTAGGAAAAAAGAAGATGAATTTCACAAGAGCCTATCTGGAAGACGTTGACGACCTGCCCGAAGGCTTTAATAAAGCACGTACTGTGCTTGACCGCTGGACTCCCAATAATCTTGATGCAACTGTACCGGGAGCTGACAACATACTGGGTGGGTTCGCAAACAATAGCTGGTATATAGAGAATTCGTCTTTTGTACGATTAAGAAATTTAACCCTGAGTTATACTTTTATGAACATAAACGGAGTTTCGAACCTTAGGGTTTATGCCGATGTGCAAAACCTTTTCACGATTACACCTTACAAAGGAAATGATCCTGAAACTGATGAATTTGTGCAATATCCCAATGCAAAGACCTATAGCATTGGACTAAGTGCCACATTTTAAAAATAATAAAATGAACCGAGCCATGACAATACTATTGACATAAAGCAGATGATAATAATTCGCAGCATGGTAAAACATAAAGTCAGAATATTGTTGGCGAGCTGCATCTGACCAACTTAATAAAATTATAAACAGATGAAATAAGCATGACAACAAATCTTGTCACACAGGATAATGTTTATTCATGCGATTCCATGTGACCGAAATATAAAAATTATAAACACATGAAAAACACAAATAGAAATCTCAATCTTTTTTTTGTCCCAGTACTTCTTTCATTGATTCTTTTCATCACAAGCTGTGAAAAAGTCCTTGAAGAGGATGTATTTGTTGATATAGCATCGAATAATTTTTTTCAAAACGATAAAGATGCGATCACTGCAGTCAATGCAATTTATGCCAAAATGAGGGCTGATGGAACGGTTACCGGTCAATCAGGACAGCAAGAGGGTTGGGGTATGTTTGCGTATGGTGAAGCAACAATATTCAATTACCAACAAGTGCAGACTGACGAACTATTCGTGCAGTGGGCAAATTTCAATGTATTTAGCAACTTTACCTTAACTCCTTCCAGCTATGGAAACTTTGGTTCGCTGTTTGGTGACCTGTTCGAGGGTATATTTATTGCCAACAATGTGCTTGCCAATGTGGAAGGAAACGAAAAATTAAGCGAAGAGACACGGAATCGGGTAAGAGGTGAGGCCCTTTTTGGGCGGGCATTATTTTATAATGCTGCCTATAGTTTGTATGGGAATATCCCCAAGATAACCAAACCTGAAAGTGACCCGTTGAACCTGCCAGAGCAAGTGCCCCCAGCTGAAATTGCACAATTGATCATTGATGACTTCACAGAGGCTGCCAATCTTTTGCCAGAGAGTTATCCGCCCTCTGACTATGGAAGGTTTACAAAAGGGACAGCTCTGGGTCAGCTGGCAAGATTTCAACTTAACCAGAAAAACTGGAGCCAGGCGATTGAAGCAGCGCGGGAGGTGATAGCTCTTAACTATAGTTTGTCTCCTGAGTACGGTGAGATTTTTGGCCTTGATAATGGAAATAATCCGGAGATTATTCTTACTCTGCCAAGCATCGCTCAACCGGGGATAGGCAATACTTTGGTGGCGCATACATCCCAGTCTGATTATATTATTGGAAGCTGGGGTGGTCATCTGGCCCGAAATTCATTTTACGATTCTTTTGATCAGGATGATATAAGAAGATCTTTTCTGATTAAGGATTATACAACGGCAGGAGGTGATTCTAAAACAGTGTCAAATGGAGCCATGATTATAAAGTATGAACCTGACCCAAATCGAGTTGGCCCATGGGGTGGGAATGACATCGTGTTGCACCGCCTTGGGGAAGTTTACCTTACTTTGGCTGAGGCTCTCAACGAAGAAATTGGTCCAAACATGGAATCGATTGACCTTATCAATACGCTTAGAGATCGTGCTTTTAATAATGATCCAACCAAAAGGATTCAGCTTTCAGATTTTGCGAATAAGGAGGCTTTAAGGGATTATATTCTTTTGGAAAGAAGCTGGGAAACTTATGCTGAGAATTATCGACGAGATGATCTTCTCAGACATGGCAAATACATACAAAAAGCTAATGAAAGAGGCATTGCAAATGCCCAACAATTCCATGTTCTTTATCCCATACCTCAATTCGAGATTGATAGAAATCCAAACTTAGATCAAAACCAGGGTTATGATTAGAGCCTATTTTTCGGTCCTGCTTTTTTTTGTGCTATCTCAGGTCATAGCCCAGGAATTTTATCTGGGTGTGGATCTTTCCTATGTCAATGAGATGGAAGATTGTGGTGCTGTTTATAAAAACGAATCCGGCACAGAGATGGACCCTTATGAAATATTCAGCACGAAAGGAGCCAACCTGGTGAGGCTTAGACTGTGGCATAACCCTCAATGGACCAACTACAGCAATTTTGACGATGTAAAGGCTTCCATAACCAGGGCAAAATCAAAAGGTATGAATGTGTTACTTAACTTTCATTATTCTGATTTTTGGGCTGACCCCGGCAGACAATGGCGACCTGAAGCCTGGGAGGATGTTGAGACAGATGAAATTCTTGGAGATTCCTTGTATAATTATACATACAATACACTCAATAAATTATACCAGGAAGGATTATTACCTGAAATGATACAAATTGGAAATGAAACCAATGGAAATATTTTGATAAAACGTGGTACTGAAGATCTTAGCAGTGGGTCCCCCAACTTGTATCCTATCGACTGGGACAGGCAATCATTGCTATTTAACCGAGCTTTGGAAGCCGTTGCCAATGTTGAAATCAATCTTGATGTGGATATCAAGACTATCATTCATATCGCTGATCCCAAAAGCGCAAAATACTGGCTTGAAAATGCCTTTTTAAAAGGCCTTGACACCTTTGACATTATAGGTCTATCCTATTATCCTCAATGGCACGATTTGGGTGTTCGTGAAGTTGGAGACTTTGTGACTGCCTTAAAAAATCAATTCAACCGGGAAGTGATGATTGTTGAAACGGGCTATCCCTGGACAAGTAATGGTCTGGATCAGGCAGGAAATATCCTTAATTGGGACAGTAGGTTATTCACCTACTCAAATAACTTTTCAATCGAAATTCAAAGGGATTTCATGGTCGAACTCTCCTGGCTGGTCAAAGAGAACGGTGGGCTGGGAGTCATATACTGGGAACCTGCCTGGGTATCTACAAATTGTCAAAATTACTGGAATACCGGATCTCATTATGAGAATGCAACGCTTTTTGACTTTAATAACCAAATACACTCCGGAGCCGATTTTCTATCCTTCAACTACGATCAAAAGCCTGTCGCATTGGAAGACCAGCTGGTTACATTTATTGTAAACATGACGGGCATTGACACTAAAGATGGGGTGTATGTTACAGGAGATTTTTCAGGGGAAAACTGGCAGTTTTTGTTAATGAACAAAGCATCTGGGAATATTTATGAGTATTCCACAATTATCCCCGGCAGATCAGAAGGAGCATATGTATATTACAATAACGATATCTGGTCGGATGCTTACCGGGAAGTGGTCCCGGAAAACTGTGCATTAAAATGGGGTACCCATCGGTTGTATTGGATAAAGGGTGAGCAAGTGCAGTTTGATTTTGCCTGGGGGAGCTGCGATCAAATTCCAAATAGCACTTTTCCCGGGGCAAAGGAGCCTGAGCATGTTTACTTATTTCCAACTGTTGTTGCAGAGGAACTAAGTATTGGAGGGGCAGTGGAGATAGTAGGCATTGAGATTTTTGACCTGGGAGGTTATAAGCATCAGATCATTGAAAGCCGTGAAAGAAGGATATCAGTTGAACACTTGCCTTCTGGAATAAAAATCATCAGATTGATAACCGATGCAGGTGTGTATACTTTTAAATTCATAAAAAAATAATGTTAAATGAACCGAACCATGACAATATTATTGACACACACAGCTTGTCTCGTAAAAAAAACGAGACGGATGATTATAATTCGCAGCGTGGTAAAACGTGCAGTCAGAGTATTGTTGGTAAGCTCTCTCGTCATAAAAGACGAGACAAGCTATCTGACCAACTTAATCAAATTATAAACAGATGAAACACCCATGATAAAGAATTTTAACACACACGAGCATGATTATATGGTACTAAATAGCTCGAAAATATTATGTTAAATACGAATTCTAAGATACAGTTTATCAGAAATTTAAAGAATATAAACAGATGAAAATCCAAAAAATTATTGTGTTTTCGATATTACTGATATTAGTTGTAACTATAACAAAAGGTTGCAAAAAATTCGAAACAGACAATGGGGTTCCAACTGACCCATCAGAAAATGCCATTTGTATGAAGCTCTATCCACCTTTGGATACTGTGATTGCCTCCCATACCACATTCACACGATCTAATTACGCCGCCAGAATAAGGGTTTTTATGGCTGATACCATTGACCAGGGGGATTTTGTGATGCTTGGCAATAGCCTGACTGAAAAAGGAGGTAATTGGAATACAAAACTTGAGAGAATAAACGTAAAGAACCGTGGTATAGCGGGAGACAATACTGATGGAGTATTGGCCAGATTAAATGAATTAATATGCAGGAAGCCTTCTACTGTTTTTATTATGATTGGCACCAACGATCTTTTTTTAAGCTATAGTCCGGAGAGAATTAAGGATAATATAGATTCAATAGGTTCTTTTCTCGCGTCCAAACTGCCAGAATCTGAGATTATTGTTCAAACTATTATGCCGTTGGGTTCGGGTCATGATAAAAAATCGAAACTCATATCAATCAATGACCTTTTGAAAGGCATAAAAAATCGTGAGTATGAGCTGTTAGATACCTACCAGCACATGGCAGACGAAAATGGCGACCTGCCGGCTGCCTACACTTACGACAATGTTCATTTGTCTCCAGCTGGCTACACTAAGTGGATTGGGCTTATAAGGAGTAAAATAGCTGAATGATGAAATGGGTGAGCGAAGTTTTCACCCCAATTCTGATTCCGGATTTTTTTATCTGATCTATTAGTCTCTGAGCTTCATTTAAGGAATATTCCTGAATATTGTCATCAGGATGGAACACATAATACTTTACCTGGTTAGATGCTCCCAGAAAAATCCAGTGTGATGTCGAAAAACACCAAACCAATTTTTTAACTAAGTCATCTATAGGATATTTTAAAATACCAATGAGTTTTAGGAAAAAAGTGTAGTATGAGTTTGAGAGTGATGAAAAAACAGCGTAAAAGTTCATTGCTCTCGCTCTTCCCTCTCACACTGTTTTTGTACCCGGGGCCGGGATCGAACCGGCACGATATTGCTATCACTGGTGTTTGAGACCAGCGCGTCTACCAATTCCGCCACCCGGGCATTCAATAAAAAATGAGCATTTTTTTGTGTGTGCAAAGATAGACATAAATCTTATTCCACAAAAAAAATTGCAATTTCGTTTGTGATTAAACTGTCAGGTTATTTTAATTTCCTAATTTTGCGCAAGTTTGAACGTAATCTTCCACAAAAATAAATCCCATGGCTTCTACTGTACATATTTTCTCTGGCTCTGCATCACGTTATCTGGCTCAAAAGATAGCTGACATTTACGGCCAGCCTCTTGGAAATGAAATTGTAGAAAAATTTAGTGATGGTGAATTTCAGCCATCATTCGAAGAAACGGTTAGAGGCAGTCATGTTTT
Source organism: Sphingobacteriia bacterium (assembly GCA_011390785.1). Classification (GTDB taxonomy): domain Bacteria; phylum Bacteroidota; class Bacteroidia; order Bacteroidales; family UBA7960; genus SKVR01. The sequence goes on along the minus strand of JAABRR010000002.1, from coordinate 33,211 downwards.
TATTATCCAAAGTACCTTTGCTCCATCAGACAATCTGATGGAATTATTATTAATGATTGATGCTGCCAAACGCGCATCAGCAAAGCAGGTAGTAGCAGTTATACCCTATTATGGATTTGCACGTCAGGACCGTAAAGACAAGCCCCGGGTTCCTATAGGGGCAAAATTAATAGCCAATCTGCTAACTGCTGCCGGTGTTAATCGTGTAATTACAATGGATTTACACGCCGATCAGATACAAGGATTTTTCGATGTACCTGTTGATCACATGTATGCGTCATCAATATTTGTCCCTTATATTTTAAGCCTCAATCTTCCTAATTTGGTTACGGCATCACCCGATACAGGTGGAACCCGAAGAGCTGGTGCATACGGCAGATTTTTAAATTGTGAAATGGTGGTTTGTTATAAGCAGAGAGCGAAAGCCAATGTAATAGAACGGATGATGCTTATTGGCGATGTTACCGATAAGGATGTAGTTTTGATAGATGATATTGTTGATACTGGAGGCACTATTACCAAAGCAGCTTATTTGATGATGGAAAATGGGGCCAGAAGTGTAAGAGGAGTTTGTACCCATCCGATACTTTCAGGTAATGCAATAGAAAAAATTGAAAAAAGTCCTATGATTGAGTTTATTGTTTCGGATTCTATTCCTCTGGCAAGACAATGCAGCAAAATTACAGTTTTGTCCACAGCAAAGCTATTTGCCGATGTAATAAAACGGGTAAACAACCATCAATCTATAAGCTCTCATTTTGGGTTTACTACTATTTTATAATTTTTAAAAAAATACCATAAAAAACCGGTTGTAAAGTATTACCTTTGCAGCCGGTTTTGCATAAGGCAAAACTCTTGTTTATTAACATTTAAAAAATATAATAATGAAAACAGTATCTGTGAGCGGTTCTCTCAGAGAGAACGTAGGGAAAAAAGATGCTAAGGAATTGCGCCGTCAGGGCAAAGTACCTTGCGTACTTTATGGTGGTAAGGAACAAGTAAGCTTTTCAATGGCCGATCTTGATTTCAAAGATATCATCTACACTCCTGAAGCCTGTTTGATAAAACTGGATATTAACAAAAAAGTTTATGATGTTATTCTCCAGGATGCACAATTTCACCCTGTTACAGGAAAAATTATCCATTGCGATTTTCTACAAATCTTTCCTGATAAACCTTTGAAGATTGAAATTCCTATTAAAGTATCAGGTAATTCTCCTGGTGTTATCAAAGGGGGTAAATTGATTACAAAGTTGCGCAAGCTCAAAGTAAAAGGTTTAATGGATGCATTGCCAGATAATATTGATGTTAATATTTCTAAGCTTAACATTGCCGATTCGGTAAAAGTAGGACAACTTGCTGTTGAAGGCCTTGAGTTTCTGAATCCTGCCAATGCAGTAGTTGTTATTGTAAAGATGACCCGAGGAGCTGGTGATGTTGGCGATGAGGATGAAGATGCTGATTCAGAAGAGACTGCCCAGGAAGCTGCTCCCGAAGAATAAACTTTAAAAGTTTTCTAAATACAATAAGGCATAAGGTGATATCTTTATGCCTTATTTTTTAATACAGCCAATGCTTCATTTCTTAAAAAGGTTTTGGTCCAGAAAAACTGACCAGATTAACACAGAAGAAAATACCATGAAATACCTGATTGTCGGATTAGGCAATATTGGACCTGATTACCAAAACACCCGTCATAATATCGGTTTTATGATTCTTGATGAACTTGCGCGATTAAAAAATGCTATTTTCGAACCAACACGATACGGAGATACCTGTCGGTTTAAGTACAAAGGACGCACTTTTGTCTTGCTTAAACCCAGTACCTTTATGAATCTGAGCGGCAAGGCTATTCATTACTGGTTAACCAAAGAGAAGATTGAAACTGATAAACTACTTGTTATTACAGATGATGTGGCCTTGCCATTGGCAACCTTAAGACTGAAAGCAAAAGGTAGTGATGGAGGCCACAATGGATTGGCAAGTATTATTTCTATCTTAGGAACACAGGAATTTCCCCGTCTCAGATTTGGTATTAGCGATGATTTTCCAAAGGGTACGCAAGTGCAGTTTGTTTTAGGAAAATGGAGTAAAGATGAGCTAGAAATCATTGAGCCCCAAATGAAAAAATGTGTAGATCTGGTTGTAAGTTTCGCCACTGTTGGAATTGAACGGACAATGAATTATTTCAACACCAAGCCCCAGAAAAAGAAACCCGAAAAACCTGCATCTACATCAGAAAATCAGGAATAACGAACAGTATAATATTATCCTGTTGATAGTTGATATAAGTGCTTAAAAACGATGATATTCGATTAGCAGTTTATCGGACCCATTAATATAAATTTAAGAACATGACACCAGACTTATTATTAAATGTAAGCTGTGCATTAATTGAAAATGATGGAAAGATTCTGGTGGCTCAGAGAGGCGAAAACATGACACATGCAGGCAAATGGGAGTTTCCGGGAGGGAAAATAGAGCCTGGAGAAACAACACGTGAATGTTTGCTGCGTGAAATTTATGAAGAACTATCTATAAATATCAAAATTAAAATTGAACTACCTGTATTTTATCATCGTTATCCGGATAAAACTATTGCGCTTTACCCTTTTATATGCAACATTGATAGCCAAAAAATAATTCCCGGGGAGCATCAGCATGTTGACTGGATATTTCCCGGGAATCTTCCATCTTTAAACTGGATCGAAGCCGATATTAAAGTTTGGAAATACTATTTGGATCAATTTTGGATGAAAAAATAAACCTTTAAAAGGAATTAGATTTCTCCTAATCCTGCATCAATCCATTGCTTCATAAAGCTACGAAGGTCTTCTCTGGTTACCGACCCTGCATTTCTAACGTAAAAACCTGAAGAACAAACCCCCAAAGCAAGACATTCTGATGGTTCCATACCAGCCAGCCAGGCGTTGCAGAACCCAGCATTAAAATTATCGCCAGCACCGGTAGTAAGCTTTGGTTTAGCTGTATAGGGCCCATCTACCCATCTGCTTTCCTTTACAGTAGAAACAGCTGCTCCATTGGTTGGATGGATTACAATACCTGCAATGTTCATTTTTTCTCTGATTTGTATCGCCCTGCTAAGCAACTGATCTTCCTTGATACCCAAAATTAAAGAAATAATAGTAGATTCACTTAGGTTCATACTGAGAACGGTTTCTGCCGGAATAGCGGAAATAATATTCAGAACTTCCCTGATATCTTCCTGCGTGCGTTTTTTGGGATCAGCAAGATCTATAAAAATTTTCGGTTTTTTAGAAAGACTTTTAATGATCTTACTAAATTCGGTAATGATTCCATTGAGATTAGAAAGCATGGTCCAGTTGGTAAATGCAATAAGATCAGTTTCTGAAAGAAGTTTTTTCAATTCAGGAAGAGGTACTTTTTCAATGAGATTTTCAAAGCTAACTTCTACCATGTTATTCATTTTTCCCATCATGATTTTTCCATCGAAAAACTCCAGCGCATCTGTATGCCCGGGCTCGGTAAGAGAAACAACCTTTCTACAGGCATCAGCAAACTCTCTGAAAACAGGATGAATATAATGTGCACCAATAGCACCAATGTAAGTCACTTCATGACCTTGCGAAATCAATGCATTGGCCATAATTGGCCCGTTACCACCAAGCTTAATCTGGGTGGGCACCAACTCAATATTCGCGCTTAATCCGGCTACTGCTGCAATCCTATCCGAGTAAGATTTAATATCAGAGATTCGCTTATATTCCAGATCGTTTTTCCGTTGATCCACAACATGAATAATTTCGTCAATAAACCCATCAAAGCCTACAACAAGGTGCTTGCTTTCATCATATTTATTCAGTTTTTTCAAAGCACTTTTAAAAATACCAATCTGTTCCATGTTTATGTTTTTTCTTAGTTATGATTATTAAGGTTGATTATTGAATCAAAAAAATTTCAACATTTAATTACTTTTTACCTGCCATAAAGTTTGGTTATTTTTAATAAATCTTCAACATGTGAAGTAGTTAGCAGATTTTTTGAATAACGCCATTTCCAATAGCCTGAAGCCTTACCAGGGAAATTCATCCGGGCATCTGTGTCAAGTCGAAAAATATCCTGCATAGGAGCAATGGATATATTGGCAACTGTTGACCATGCCAGTTTTATAAATGACCAGGCAGGGTCTTTTTTATTTACGCCAAAGTATTCCATCATAAGATGTTTATCAGATTCTTTACTGTGGTGAAAATGGCCTAAAGTGGTATCATTATCATGTGTACCTGAATAAACCACACAGTTCTTATCGTATGTATGGGGCATAAAATCATTTTCTTCACCAGAATCAAAGGCAAACTGAAGTATCTTCATTCCAGGCATATTGAACTTTTCTCTCAATGCCACAACATCAGGTGTTATTACACCCAGATCTTCAGCTATAATATTAAGACTACCCAGTTTATCAAAAACTGTCTTGAGCATATCTTCTCCCGGTGCTTCAATCCATTGGCCATTTATAGCAGTTTCTTCACCAAATGGCACGGCCCAAAAAGCAGCTAACCCTCTGAAATGGTCAATACGCAAAATATCATAAAGGGTAAAGTTTGCTTCAATTCTGTCAATCCACCATTGATAACCAGTATTTTTAAGTGTTTCCCATTTATAAAGAGGATTACCCCATAATTGGCCTGTTTCACTAAAATAATCTGGTGGAACACCGGCCACATTAATCGGATTAAGGTTATCATCAAAGTCGAAAATACCCGGATTGGACCAGGCATCACTACTGTCAAAAGCAACGTATAAAGGGATATCCCCAATAATACTTATATCATTTAAATTTGCATAAGACTTTAATTCCAGCCAATGCTTGTAAAAGAGGTATTGAATAAAACGATAATAATTGATATCATCATGAAGATGTTCTCTGAAATAATTGACAGAATCTGGCCTTTTAAATTTTATATCGTGCTCCCACTGTGTCCAGGCAACATCTTTAAAATGTTTCTTAAGTGCCATAAAAAAAGAGTAATCTTCAAGCCACTTACCATTTTTATTACAAAAATTTTGAAACTTTACAGATCTAAGCTTATCATTTATCTTTTTATGGTTCTCGTAAGCTTTATGCAATAAAGGGTATTTTACAGTATGAACTTTCCCAAAATCGACTTTTTCATCATCAAAATAAATATTATCCGGCAGATCTTCCTTTTTCAGAAGACCTTCATTTACAAGTTTTTCCAGATCAATGAGCAGTGGATTTCCGGCAAAAGCTGAGTAGCATTGGTAGGGAGAATCTCCATAGCCTGTGTGGCCCAGAGGAAGTATCTGCCAGACTTTTTGTCCCGACTCAACAAGAAAATCTACAAAATCAAAGGCTTCTTTTCCCAGAGTACCAATACCGTATTTTCCGGGAAGTGATGTTATATGTAATAATATGCCGCTTGAACGTGTTGTTTCCATAATTATGATTTAGAACTTACTCTTAGAATTTTAAATTTAAAACCTCCTTACCGGGGGTTTTTAACCAATAGTTTTTAAAACAGCCACTAAAAGTAATTAAATGAGTTTAAAACGGGTTGCAAAGAAATAGCTAAGCTACAAATTTATAATTTATCGTGGGTAGGAATTATTAAAACATCGTCTTTATCATCAACATACAATACTGAAACCGCTCCCAGAATCAATATAATACCAGCAGTAAAAATAGCATACATTGCATTGCCTCCGTAAAAAAACTTTACAATAGGGCCTCCAAAAATACCATTAACAATTTGCGGAAAAGTAATAAAAAAGTTAAAGATACCCATATATACACCCATCTTTTTTAACGGTATAGAACCAGCAAGAATGGCATAAGGCATAGCCAGAATACTTGCCCATGCTATGCCAACACCAACCATTGATATATTTAGTACCCATTTCAAATCCGGTGTATTAATGAAAATAATTGACATTAGCCCTAATCCACCAATGGTTAAACATATGGCATGTGTCTTCTTTCTGCCAATACGGTAGGCAATTACAGGTAACATTAATGCAAAAGCAGCAGCCACCAGATTATAAACCCCAAATATTACACCCACATAATTTCCTGCTTCGTTAAATGCAGCTGAGCTGGTATCATCAGCAGGCAATCCCCATACATGCTGTGCAAGAGCCGGAGTAGTAAATACCCACATTGAGAAGAGTGCAAACCAGGAAAAAAACTGCACCAGACCTAGTTGTTTCATAGTTTTAGGCATTTTGGCAAAATCGGTAAAAATCTCACCAATTCCTTTTCCAACTATTTCTCCGGGTATATCTTCAATATGATCGTCAAACTGTTTTTGCTCATCCTCCGAATATTCATGAGTGCGAATAACCGTCCAAAGGATTGATCCCACTAAAATAACCGCTCCTATTACAAAAGAAAGAATCAGATTCAAGGGAATTTCACCTGGGGCAGCTTCTGATTTTAATCCGAACCAATTTGCCAGCACATATGGAAGCCATGAACCAACAACAGCTCCAATGCCGATAAGTAAGGTTTGAACAGAAAAACCTAATGTGCGCTGATCAGTACGAAGTTTATCAGCTACTAATGCTCTGAATGGTTCCATGGCAACATTAAAAGACGCATCCATAATCATCAGCATCCCGGCACCTATCCATAATGCAGGCATATAAGCGGTAAACATCGATGCATTTGGCATAAGGATCAGCCCGATAGCAGCCAATATGGCACCGGAGAGAAAATAAGGTCTTCTTCGCCCTAAGCGTGTCCAGGTTTTATCGCTATAATGCCCTATTATGGGTTGCACAATCATTCCTGTAATAGGTGCAACCAGCCAAAACCATGAAAGGTGCTCTACATCAGCCCCAAAGGTTTGTAAAATCCTGCTGGCATTGGCATTCTGCAACGCAAAACCCATTTGTATACCCATAAATCCAAAACTCATGTTCCAGATTTGCCAGAAACTCAAGCGGGGTTTTTGTTTCATATCACATATATTTAGGATAAATAATTCCTATAACTCATAATTATTACCAATTATTTTCATTATAAACGGATGCAAAAATAACAATAATCTGATAGAGAATATATTGCAATCTGATATTATACTTAAAATGATTAGCTGCCTTCTCAATCAATCAAAAAAACAACCTGTGATGTAAAACTCTTATTGCTAATAATAATCTTTCGAGCAACAAAATGATGTGTATTTTTCTGGAAATCGGATGATTAGATTGGTGCTATTAAATGGAGATAGAACCCGATATCCCCCTGCCTTGTTATGGAAAATTCTGTTCTGAAAACCTTATCGTAATAAGTTACAAGATCTAAACCTACACCAGTGCCAGCCAAAATGGTATTGGAGTAAGGATTATTCTTAAAAAAAATATTATCTTGAACATACCCAAAATCAGTAAAGAAATTAACATAGAACGCATAATGGATCAAAGAAAATTTCTCATTACCGATAAAGCCTATGCGACTTACTCTGTTGGGTACCAAAGCGTATTTAAAATTGCTTTTAAAAACCAAAAAATGTTGCCCATCAATTACAAAATTTTCGTAACCCCTTACAATATCGCCTTTAAAACCCAGACCCTGCTGTAAATAATAAGGCTGAAAATTACCAAGAGACACTTTGGCATTGATGCCGGAAGCAAAATACCACCTTGGGCTAATTGTCCAGAATTTCCGAAGTGATGTTTCTGCCGATGAAATATCCATTTTTTCTTTTGGTAATATACCCAAACCTTGTTTTTTAAGCCTCACATCAAAATAATGACCATTTAAAGGATAAGCTTTAATATCGCGGAAATCATGCTTAAATTCATACTCGAAAGAGAAAAACGGCGCAAACGATTCAGACCCAGGCGAAAAAAGTGGGTTCAGGACCAAAAGAGAATCAGAAAAACGTATTTGATTATAATTTAAGCTAAATGTATGCCTGTTATAAATTCCTCTTCGGTAGAAAAGATTGGTATTTAAATAAAAATGAGACAGCGCATAACCACCCTCTTCAGAGTAAAAAAGCTGACTGTTTCCCATGGTCATATATTCTATTTCATTCCTACGATCCATGCCAACAGTAAAACTTATTCCAATCTTTTGGGCACGATTTATATAAGGAATTGCATACCCTAAGTTGAATTTTTGCTTGTAGCCAAAACGGGCAAGAAAATTGATTTTTTCCATCCGCCCTCTAAAATTCTCCTTTACTATATAAACACCATAGTTGGTACGTTTTATATTAGGATTAAGTATCCAGTCATTCAGATTCCTTTCAGCCACCTCAAAAATGGGAAAAGGCCATATATACCAACGTTCAACAAAAGTAAATCTCACATTGGCTGATGGGGCCAGTTCGTGAAAAAGGAGGGAAACATCCACAAAATTAAAGAGTGATGTATTCAGTAAGTTTTCCCGGCTTTGCCCAAGGATAAGAGATATTTCATCCTGGTATAGAGTATCACCGGGGGCAAAAGAGAGTTCCCGCAACAATATATGTTGTTTTGTTGACCGATTGCCTTCAAATTCGATCTTATCCACAATTATATATTCACTGGATACATTAAGCTCAGGAACATCTTCACCAAAATCAACAGGAATATAATTTGGCAGGTTACCGAAAGCAGCCAACTGATCCTGAGAAGAAAGTCCGGCTAAGAAACTCCAGATCAGAAATATAATAACTATCCTGCGTAACATATTAATGTGAGTAATAATCAATAATTAAATGTTGAGGTAGTTCATCAGAGAGTCAAATCTTTCACGAAGCATATCGTCATGATCATTTTCATCAGAAAAAGAGGCAATAATATGGTAGTCGAAACGATTAAAAGTTTGAATTACTGACGAAACATCAATTTTATTTAGTTTGAGTGTTATCTCTATTTTAGTGCTATCTGAAAATGTACGTGTACAACAGCTTAGAATTTTCGCGTCATTGGTTTCAACCAGCCTGGCAATTTCGTGCATAGAGTAATCAATCACATTCATTTCCAACACGATTATACCCCCTGGTTGATTGAATGAACCTATTTCAGCTATTTTTTCGAGCAATACAGTCTGTGTTATACAGCCCTTGTAGTTCTCATGTTCATCCAATACCGGAATCAGAGTAAGTTTAAGTGAATCTACTATTCTTATAATATCAAAAAGATGCTGATTATATAAAACATAGGGACGGGCCAGAGACAGATGATAATTCCCCATCGGTTCATCAAAATCATTCATATTATAAATGTCCTTTTCTGAAACCAGCCCTAAAAATGCTTCATTGTTTACAATGGGTAAGTGCGAAATACGCATTTCTTCCATCCAGCTTAATGCTGTAGAACCTGTGTCGGAAGTACGCAGAGGTATTATAACATCACTTATCAATTCATTAGCCAGCATAAATTTATGTTTAGTCTATAAAATTATATATTTTATTAAAACAATTTACTTTTTAAACATCTTTTCCCATTATAAAAATCATGCGTTTTACCCGTAATTAAAACAATTGATGTAAATTGTCATTTACCTTATAACAACATGCTAAGCGCAAGTTAGAAAGAAATATTTAATTAACGGGAAAGTAATAAATAAATTTCAAAAATGATCAGGTGTCGAATTCTTTTAACGGTGTCATTATCTTTAATAACAACTATCATGAATGTTTCATAGCTTTGCAACAAAAAATAATATGACACGACTAAGTGTAAATATAAATAAAATTGCTACACTACGCAACGCAAGAGGAGGAATTATTCCTGATGTAGTAAAAGCAGCATATGATTGTGAGCGTTTTGGAGCTCAAGGAATTACAGTTCACCCCCGACCAGATGAAAGACATATAACCATCAAAGATGTTTATGCGATCAAGCCATTAATAACCACTGAATTTAATATTGAAGGTTATCCGTCGAGAAAGTTCATAGATATGGTTATTGATGTAAAGCCTGCGCAGGTTACGCTGGTTCCTGACCCACCGGAAGCAATTACATCCAATGCTGGTTGGGATACCATTACCCACCTGGAATTCTTAAAGGATACTATTGCAGAATTTAAAGAGAACGGTATCAGAACCTCAATCTTTATCGGCACCGAAACCGAAATGATTTATTATGCCGTTAAAACTGGCACAAACCGTGTTGAGCTATACACCGAGCCATATGCAACAAATTATCCAATGGGTAAAGAAGAAGCAATTGCTCCTTTTATTAAAGCAGCCAGGGTAGCATCAGAGGTTGGCCTGGGTATTAATGCCGGTCATGACCTAAACCTTGAAAATTTAAAATATTTTGCTCAAAATATACCTGATCTGGAGGAAGTATCAATTGGACATGCCCTTATTTCTGATGCTTTGTATTATGGTCTTGAAAACACTATCCGTTTATACCTTCGTGAGCTTATGTTCTAATTTGTAAATTCCCTCTTATTACCTATAAAATTACTAATCAAATGGATTTATATTATCAACATTATGGTGAAGGTAAACCACTAATTATTCTTCATGGCTTGTTTGGTATGTCTGATAACTGGGTAACACATGCCCGTCGACTGGCAGATTATTATTCCGTTTATACAATTGATCAGCGAAACCACGGCAAATCAGGAAGACATAATGTTTTTAATTATGAAGCCATGGTTGATGACCTTGTTGGTTTCTTTGAAATGCAAAACCTGGAAAAAGCTCATATTCTTGGCCATAGTATGGGCGGGAAAACTGCTATGCAATTTGCATTCGACTACCCCGCCAAAATAGATAAACTTATTATAGCCGATATCAGCGCTGATGAATATAGCCATAAACACGACATTCTGATCGATGCTATGCTTTCTGTTGAACTTGAAAATTATTCATCACGATCAGAAGTTGATAAAGAACTGGCAAATTCCATTTCAGACCCGCGCATAAGACAATTTCTATTAAAAAATCTTTTTTGGAAAGATCGCTCATCTTTAGGGTGGAAAGCAAATCTGGAAGTAATACTGGAAAACTTACATGAAGTCTTCAGAGCACTGGATTCTCCTAACCCATTTACCAAATCAACACTTTTTATACGTGGAAGTGAGAGCCCATATATTAAGCAAAAACATATTCCCCGAATAAAAAAGCTCTTCCCACAATCCCACATTGAAACCATAGAGGGTGCTTCACATTGGTTACATGCAGAAAAACCCGATGAGTTTTTCAATATTGTAAAGGCGTTTCTGGAAAAATAAACCAAAATAAGTCTCAATTATCAATTTTCTGAATCTCTGAGAAAACCATAAATTTTGTACTTGGAAAAATATTTAAATAACCATTCCTTAAACATTAAAAATATTCGTTATGAAAAAACAAAATAACATCACATTTTTACTATTGTTATTAATATCCCAACTTGGCTTTGCTCAATATGGTGATACAACCTTTACAGCCGAAACAATGTGGCAAATGGAGCGTGTTGGTGCATTCGACATTTCACCAGATGGGCAACAAATCGTTTTTCCGGTAACAAAATATAATATTGATGAAAATAATTCAACCACCGACCTACACCTAATGAGTCTTAATAACATGTCAACCCGGCAGATTACTTTTTCTGGAAAAGAATCATCTGCTGTTTGGAGCCCTGACGGGAAAAAGATTGCTTTTGTATCAAATCGCCATGATGCCCCGGGTCAGGTTTATATTTTAGATATGGAGGGTGGTGAAGCTAAAAAAATCACCGATTTGCCAGTGAGTGTTTATTCAATAAAATGGTTTCCCGACAATAGCAAGATTGCTTTCGGCGCCAATATTTTACCTGATTATAATGGAGATTTTACCAAATTAAAAGAGCTGATCGAAGAGAAGAAAAAAAGCAAGGTTACTGCTAAAGCTACTGAAAATGCTATGTATCGATTCTGGGATCGATGGCTTACAGATGGTTATTTCTCCAGACTATTTAGTGTAGAAATTGAAACAGGCGAAGTTACCGACCTAATGCCAGATATAAATAATTATTTCAATATGATGGGTGGTGCATCATTCGATATTTCGCCTGATGGCAAACAGATTGCTTTAAGTATGAACAATACAGCCCCCCCTTTTCAGAAACTGGGTTATGATGTTTTTCTTCTTCCAACAGATGGCAGTGGAGGTATGGTAAACATAACTTCAGATAATCAGGCAGGAGACAGCAGCCCGGTTTTTAGTCCCGATGGAAAAAATATTCTCTATGGCCAACAAAACATCTATCATTTCTATGCTGATAAGGTTGAAATGGTTTTATTTAATCTCGAAGACCAATCTAAAACCAATCTTACCCGTAATATAGACCTTTCTTGTGCCGATTGGATATGGTCACCCGACGGAAAAACAATCTATTTCCGTGCAGAAATGAATTCCAGAAATGCAATATTCAGCATACCAACAAAAGGGGGATTATACAATACGATATTTGCAGAAGGAACCAACAGCAATTTAAAGCTTTCAGGTGGAAAGGATAAAGAATTGGTATTTTTACATAATAACATTAATATGCCTTCAGAAATTTTCAAGATAGAAACGAAAGGAGGGCAGCCTACTCAAATAACACATTTCAATGACAAATATCTCAGAGACCTGAATTTTGGAAAAGTAGAAGATGTAACATTCAAAGGGGCAAATGATGCTGATGTACAAATGTTTATTGTGTATCCGCCAGATTTCGACCCAACAAAAAAATATCCTTTGGTTCTAATGATTCATGGTGGTCCTCATGGTGTTTTTGGAGATAATTGGCATTACCGCTGGAATGCACACTTATTTGCAGCTCCAGGCTATGTAGTAGCCTTACCCAATTTTCATGGTTCTACTGGTTTTGGGCAAGATTTTGCAATATCAATCCACGGTGAACACGCAAACCAACCCTTTGAAGATATTATGAAAGGAACTGATTATATGATTGAAAGGGGTTTCATTGATGAAAACAAAATGGCAGCCACCGGTGGAAGTTATGGCGGCTACATGGTTTCCTGGATAGCTGGCCATACCGATAGATTTGCGGCATTGGTAAATCATGCCGGAGTTTATGATCTTCATTTACAGTTTGCTTCTGACTATGCTGGCGGCCGTGGTTATCAGTACAGTGGCACACCCTGGGAAAATTTTGATGTATTGAATTCACAAAATCCATCTCAATTTGCACACAATTTTATAACCCCTATGATGGTTATTCATGGAGAACTTGACTATCGGGTTCCGGTGGCTCAGGGGTTACTGGTTTATGGAATATACAAAGGAATGGGGTTAGATGCAAGGCTGGTATATTATCCTGATGAGAACCATTGGATTTTAAAACCACAAAATTCTATTTACTGGTATGAAGAACTCTATAATTGGCTTGGCAGATATCTTAAAGAATAATTACATCCATGAAAATGGCGGCTTTATAATTGACCAACCTAATATTATAAAAAAACCCAGGCCTGAAAAAACAGACCCGGGAAAAAAGCACAGTAATTGAAAATAATAATTAAGAGGGAATATCTTTATTTATTTCTGTTGGCTTGTTGAGTTGAAATTCCTGAAGGAAGTTTTGTGCACTCGCCTTCGGCTTTAACTTCATTGGTTTTACTTCCGCAATCGGCAGCTGAACCAGCTGAACCAATGCAAGAAGAAGAACCAGCTGATACATTTGCAGTTTGGATCATTTGAACATCTGAAGTTTCAGATGATTTATCTCCACAATCAGAAGAAACAGATGCAGTTTGAACGGCTGTTTCCGATGAAGAACAATCAGAAGATTTAGCAGCTGTTTGAACTGCTGTGGCAGATGATCCACAACCTGAAGCAACAGAAGCAGTTTGAACGGCTGTAGAAGATGATGTACAATCAGATTGTTTAGCAGCAGTTTGAACAGCAGTAGCAGTTGATGAACAATCAGAAGATGATTTAATTACTTCAGCGGTTTGAGTAGCGCTGGCGCAACCATTATTTGCTTTTTCTTTATTTTCAGTTTCAGTAGCAGTTAGCACTAAGCTAAGGCCAATAACAAAAGTTAAACTTAAAAGTGATGTTAAGATGTATTTTTTCATAGGGTATTTTCTTTTTGATTAATACTTATTTTTATTTAGACCAAATTTAAATAAAATAGTAAGGCGATAAACACCAGCCTTTAAAAAAATTGTTAAATGCTCGTTTTAAATTAAAAAGAGTTCTTGAAATAATATTCTTCTACAATCATAAAATATACTTAACGTTAAAAGAATATCAGTGATTAAAGAAAAATTAGAGATAAATTTGAGCAATAAAATCAAACCAATGTAGGATTTTCAATAAAAAAGTAAGAAATACATTTTTATTTATTCATAACATACTTAAAATTAAGATGCACAATAAAAAAATCATTATTACATCAGTATTAGCGGTAACCATTTTCGCACTCTGGTTTTTTCTTCGGGCTGAGCAACAAGGACCAGAACATTTAAAAGTACAAGTAGAAAGAGGAGATTTTGTAGTGAGTGTTTACACCAGTGGAGAGTTGGAAGCAAAATACTCTGAAAATATTCAGGGTCCTACCGGATTAAGATCTGTGGGGCTATGGAACGTTCAGATAAGCGAATTAATACCTGAGGGTACAATCGTTGAAGAAGGCGATTGGGTAGCCACATTGGACAGAACAGAAATTTCAAACCGGATTAAGGATCTGGAAACAGAACTGGAAAAACTTCAAACCACACATACACAAACACGACTCGATACTACCATGGAGATGCGTAGCGCCCGAAATGAACTTGTTAACCTTGACTACGCTCTGGAAGAAGCCCGGATTGCCCTTGACCAAAGTTCGTTTGAACCCCCGGCAGCAATCAGACAGGCCGAAATTACTCTTGACAAAGCACAACGTTCATTCAATCAGGCTTCTCACAACTACGAATTAAGACTTGAACAGGCAGAAGCAAAAATGCAGGAAGTTACTGCCAGCCTCAACCAGGTGCAACGCCGATACCAAAACATGTTAAGTGTTCTCGAAGAGTTTACCATAATGGCTCCACGGGAAGGAATGGTAATTTACCGCAGAAACTGGGATGGATCAAAGGTTACTGTTGGATCACAAATAAGTACATGGGATAATACCGTTGCCACACTCCCTGATTTTTCAATAATGATGAGCCGAACTTTTGTTAATGAAGTTGATATTAGCAAAGTTAAAATAGACCAGAAAGCTGAAATTATTGTAGATGCTTTTCCTGAAAAAAGTTTTACCGGGCAGGTAACTGAGGTTGCTAATATAGGAGAGCAAAGGCCAAATCAGGATGCACGAGTTTTTGAAGTTAAAATTCAGATCAATGAATCAGATACAATTCTCAGACCTGCAATGACTACCAAAAACACCATAGTTACTCATACAGAAAACGATGTTTTGTTTGTTCCTATTGAAGCAATTCATGTTATCGATTCTACGAGCTTTGTTTATTTGGATGCCACAAGCAGAATAGTTACCAAAGAAGTTAAAACCGGGATTAGAAACGAAAATCATATTATTATTGCAGAGGGGCTTAACGAAGGAGATATTGTTTTCCTTACCATACCCGGGAAACCAGAAGAATACCGTATGGTAAACCTTTAATATCTGGTTATGATAAAAACAGAAAGGTATATATACAACATTAATATTGCGATGGATGCGGTTTTTGCCAATAAATTCCGCTCTCTTCTCACTGCCCTGGGGATCATTTTTGGTGTAGGTGCAGTAATAGCCATGCTTGCAATCGGTAACGGGGCCAGACAGGAAATTCTCGATCAGATGAAACTGGTTGGAGTGAACAATATTATTATCAGACCTCTTTTTGCTGAAGACGATGCTCATGAAGAGTTACTCGAAGGACGATTTTCCCCTGGTCTTTCTTTGCTAGATGCCCACAGCATACAACAACTGATACCGCAAATTGAAAAAATCAGCCCTGAAATTGAAGTTAATACTTTTGGGTTTAACAACGGTATAAGAAAAACCATAAGGGTTGCCGGAATCGGATCAAGCTATTTTGATTTATTTGGCATAGAATTCTCACAGGGCACAGCCTTTACCAATGAACAATCAGAATATGGTGCACCAGTCTGCATTATAAGCAATCAGGTTAGAGCCTCATTTTTTGGAAATAGCGATCCCATAGGCAAACAACTAAAAATGGGTAACAACTGGCTAACAGTTATTGGGGTAGTAGAAGACCGGACAACGGGAGGTGAATCAACCGAAAGACTCGGTATAAGCGAATTTGGAAATATCGTTTATATTCCTGTAAGAACAGCATTACTTCGTTTTATCGACAGATCGGCAATAACTGCTACCGACATTCAGCAGCAAAGAGGCAGAAGAGGAAGAAGATCATCTAATGGAGAAGAAGATGAGTCGCAAAAACCTAAGAGCTACCATCAATTAGATAGAATTGTGGTTCAGGTTGAGAATTCTGAAATGCTTACACCAACTGCCGATCTTATCCAAAGAATGATTTTAAGGCGACATAATGGTGTAGAAGATTTCGAGGTTATCGTTCCCGAATTGCTTCTGGAGCAAGAACAAAGAGCAAAAGATATTTTCAACATTGTATTGGGTGCCATCGCAGCTATCTCTTTATTGGTTGGAGGTATAGGTATTATGAATATTATGTTGGCTTCTGTAATGGAACGCACGCGCGAAATTGGTATACGACTGGCTGTTGGCGCTAAAAAAACAGATGTAATCTTTCAGTTCTTATCAGAAAGCGTATTTATAAGCATAACAGGAGGTATCGTTGGTGTATTTATGGGTATCGCCCTTTCTAAAATTATTATGGAACTAACAGACATATTAACCATAGTTTCTCTTTCGTCTGTCATTTTATCCTTTATGGTTTCTGCCGGGATTGGGATTATTTTCGGATATATGCCAGCCCGCAAAGCTGCCAAAAAAGACCCGGTAACATCTCTGCGTTACGAATAAACACATAATGTAACGAAGAAAAAAATCTGCTTATAAGTAGGAATGATTGGATGAAGAATTTACATCTGATTTATCCTAACACCAACCTTAATACAGTTTCAATATCAAAGGTAAATTTGTGAACAAATCTTCTCTGAATCACTTCACCTTATAAACCTAATAATCTAAATAATTGAAACAATTTAAAAACATAACATAAAACTTTAATCTTATGAGAAACTTTGCAATTGTTTTATCCGGATGTGGTGTTTTTGATGGGGCAGAAATCCATGAAGCCACCCTCAGTATGTATGCTATTAAAAAACAAGGAGCAAATTATGAAATTTTTGCTCCGGATATTGATCAATATCATGTTATAAACCATATTACCGGGCAACCCATGGAGGAAAAACGAAACGTTTTAATTGAATCGGCAAGAATTGCAAGGGGAAAAATCATACCCTTATCAGAATTTGAAGTTAATAAATTTGATGCCATTTTATTTCCGGGTGGCTTTGGCGCGGCTAAAAACCTTTCTACATTTGCTTTTGATGGTCCTGACTGTGAAATCAATCAGGATGTTAAGAAGGCAGTTTTAAATATGCATAAAGAAGGTAAACCCATTGGCGCCCTGTGTATATCTCCGGTACTGGTATCAAAATTACTGGGAAAAGTAGAATTGACAATTGGTGAAGACAAGGAAACAGCTCAGGCTATTGAAAAAATGGGATCAAAACACAAAAAAACAAACCATGGTGAAGTTGTAATAGATCCGGACAACAACGTATTTACTACTCCTTGCTATATGCTGGATGCAACTATTTTGGAAATTGGTGAAGGAGCTGAAAACATTATCAGGGCCATGCTTAAGAGTATGAATTGAAAAACAATACAGATTACATCAATAAAAGCCCGGTGTCGGGCTTTTTTATTTTATACTCTGTTGATGAACATTTTTAAAAATGGGATTTACCCCTGCATTATTAGTTCAAAATTGCATGTTTAATAATAAGAAAACACCGGGTTGGTATTTTTCCAGATACCATTAAAGATCCTTGTCTTTAATTTTTTTTCTTTCATTCGATTTATTGGTGGCTTTAACAGATTTACAGGCTGAAATTTACATGATTTTTAAGGCCGAAAATAAAAATCACTTATGATAATTTGTAAAAAAGTATTTTCATGATCAAAAATATAGCCAAATAAGCATAAAAACAGAAACAAAAAGAATACCATTACAATCAAAGCATATCTTATCTTAATTTTATTTTGACGTTTATTCGTCTATTTATATTTACATTTTGTATTTATTCTGCGATTTCATTATACTTTCTTCTAAATCTTAATCTAATATGTTAATAATAACTAATCTTAAAGTGATAAATTATTCATATTTCACTGTATTATAGATATTTACACAAACTGATCGAAAAAATAAAACACAAAATATTTATAATGCTGAACTGTTTTGTCCAATTATAAAAGGAAAATATTCATAAAGACGAAAATATTCAGAATTAATAGTAAATAAAATGTTTGCATTGTAATATTTTTTAATTTATGCGAATTATCATAGGCTCTATTCCAAATTTTTATTTATATTAGCACATTATTTAAAAGGAGACTGGGTATTTATAGGGGACAGATTAGAAAACTTTGGAAATACTCCTTATACAGAAAACAAGAACAGAATTTAGATACATTCTCTTTCCATAAAAATAAAAAACCAAAAGAAAATCCTTAATTTATCATTTATGTTGCAAAATATTACTTCCCAATGATAAATGATCATACTATTACAAAATTTAATTTGAGCTACACAGAGAATGTTCTTTTCTATGAAAAGGTCTTTGCCTCGCTTAACGCAATTGTATTTGTTTTTGATTTAAACGCTTTTAGAATGATTTGGGCCAGCGAAGGTTTTAAAAAGATCCTTGGATACAAAAAATCTACAAGAAAACTTCCTAAATCAGTACTGATTGATATCTACCATCCTGAAGACCGAAATATGCTAACAGAGATGAAAACCTTTTTTCAAAACGAAAATGGCGATAAAACCTTCACAGCAATTTTTCAATTCCGGGATATTAAAGGAAACTACGTTTGGCTGGCAACGGCCAGTAATGTTTTTAGAAAAAATGAAGATTTGTCAGTATTTGAAATTGTAGGAGTATCCATTAGTCTTTCCAATGAAATAACCTATGATAAAAATCTTAAGCTATTTTCCAGGGTCAAAATCATGGAAAATAATCATGAAACTATAAAATTATTAACCCGGAGAGAATTACAAGTAATCAAGTACTTTGCCAATGGGCTCAAAACAAAACAAATAGCTGAAATGCTGGGGATAAGCCACCACACAGTGCATAATCACCGAAAAAATTTAATGAAAAAAATAGGAGTAAAAAATATGGCCGGGCTGGTTAATTTTGCTGGAGAAAATGGATTGAATTAATAAGAAGATATAAACATATAGAAAGCTTATCCTTGGCGAGTGCGGATTATTTGAAAAACCAAAAGGGTAAATCCCCCACAATGCTTCTTTGTGGGGGATTTTGGGTTAATATAAAAAGTATTCCCACATTTGAGTAACCTTATCCAAATTGTTTCAAAACATCAATTAATCCCTGCTTCGGAGTAATACCAGATTGACGCCAAACCAAACTACCATTTTTAAACATAGCAAGGGTTGGTACACCCTGAATCTGAAATCGCTGAGCTATTTCAGGATTTTTATCTACATCAATTTTTATCACCTTAATTTTATCACTTGCTTCACGGGCAAATTCCTGCAAAATAGGGCTTTGCATCTTGCAGGGTTGACACCAGATAGCATGAAAATCAACCAAAACAGGTGTGTCTCCGCTTATTATTTTTTGAAAATTACCTAACATATTATTTGATTTGAAATTTATTAGGCGCCAATGCCAAATCTTATACCACGATTTATTCTTAGTCATAGTGCACCCTGAATCAGTCATTATGACAGGTTTAGAACTTTTTATCTGACGAAATATCATAGGTGTTTCCTAAACAAAAAAGGCTATCCAAAATGAATAGCCTTATTGAAATTAATTAAAAAGCTTTTACCTTTTTGCTATTGATTGAAGCACATTTGTTCTTGATACCATAGAATTCTTAACCTGATCATTAAACGCAAGAATATTAATCTGGAATTCCATTTCACCAAACCCATAGCCTGATTCACCAATGGGCATCCAATTGGCAACGAATGATATAGTACCGTTGCAAGTATTGGCTTCTGCTGTAACCACTTCGGTAACCCAAATTTCCTGAAAGTCATCAGCCCCACCCAATGCAGCACCAATATTCCATGATAATCCTGTGGGTTGGTCAGGTATAAATACCTGGAAACTAGCCTTATTAATCCAGAACTTCAATTTAGATGTATCTCCTTCCTGGGTAAGAGGATCAGAATCCAGGAAAAACCCTTCCAATTCGAAACCAATAAGTTCAAGTGCATTAATTTCATTGGCATCCATTCCCAGAGATTCGAAATAAGCATTGTCTGGAACATCATCAGTTGCAAGAACGCTAAGCATTGCATCCTCAGCAAACCCTTCTCCAACATCCAGTGACTGAGCAGGTCCAGCCCAAAAGTCAGGATCAATAGGGCATGCAGCAGGATAAACAACTTTGCGGCTGTAGCTCCTTCCTTCAAATTGCCAGCTGGCAAAATCGGTGTTGGTAAAACCGGTATAGGGTGTCCATCCAAATACCACCAAACCATTGGGCAAATAAATGTCGATAACAACATGAAAATTATCACCAGGATTTTCTCTTTCCAACTCAAAACCGTCAAGGATTTTATCATAGTCCAGGTCGATAGTTTGTGGCAAAGATGTGATGTTTTCCTGGTAAACAAATTTGCGGTAAGTATTATCATAACTACTTTGATAAATGATAACAAGGTCTATTTTGTCCCATTGTCCATCACCTTTGGGAACCAAATTGAGAGATACGCCAAGGTTGGGTTGCGTATCAGGCGCTATGGCGTCAATAAAACCGTCGGTATTGGGCTTTTGTGAAATGTCAACCAATACACCCTCTTTTACCTCTTCTATCGGGTATGGCAAATCGGAATCCTGATTGCAGGATGTGGTAATGAATCCGACCAATAAGGCGATCATTACTGCTTTTATTAATTTTTGCATAAAGATTATTTTTTACGTTAATTACTGTGTTACCCAGAAAACTTTTGCATCTGCCTGATTTCCCTTTTGAATGATATTTGGGTTGTTCTCCACTTCACGTTGGGGATACCACAATGAGGAAGGGAAACTTCGGGTAAGTTGGGTTGGAACAATAGGCTGCTCCGGATCAAAGGGATCGGGACTGACAGAAATGCCATTGGGATCATATAAAACAGGGTACCCTGTTCTGCGATAATCAGCATAGTTTTGGATAGGATTATAAAATGCAGCAATCCATTTCTGGGTCATGATGATTTCAAATTTCTTTTCACCAGCGGCATCTTCATACCGATCCATGATGGCATCTATAAAATCGTCATGCATACCCGATAGAACAGGAACCTCCTGCGAAGTGCCACTATTTGCCACTACATTGTCCACATGGGCCAACGAAGCCACAATGGCTTGTCTTAGAAAATCTCCTGCTGCTTCAATATCATTATCTTCTTTAAAAGCCAGTTCAGCCCTAACAAAAAGATAATCGGAATAGGTAAGGTACTTTTGAGGGGCAGCACCTGTTCCATCAGAAATGCTGAGAGCACCACCAGCACCATCATCAAACTTGCCACCAACGGGATAAATACCTGCTGTGGTACCACTTTTATCCTGCCCGGAAGCCCTGTAGGGCCCGATAGAACCGAAGAAAATACTTAAAAACTGACCATGCTTATATTCGTGTGGGTTGTCGGGGTATTGTCCGGGTTCCAGCTGATTTACCCAGAAATAGGGCACCCTGGGGTCTTCAATTCCTTCAAAAGGATTTTCAGTAGCGTTGAAGGTAAGTCCATTCATGATTTCATAGACCCAGGGACTGATATAGTCGGTAAGCTGACTTCCTGCATAAGCACCGCTGGCAAAACCCGGATGCCTTTGATCGGGGGCAATGGATGATGTAAAATACATTTCAAAGTGCTCTGATTCTTCAATAAACCCAATGGGGCTATCCATTACCTGTTGCATCTTATTGCTCCAATCCTGGATGTCACTTTTAACCAAACGGGTTTTATTGAGCATGTTAATTTTCAGTGTATTGCATAATCGCAACCAACTGTTCATATTGCCGCCGTAAATCAGATCGCCAGAAATAGATGCATTGGGATTGATCATTTGCATGGCATCATCAATAAGATTGAAGCACTCATTGTAAATAAACTTGTCGTCATCTACTTTGGGTTGAATAATGCCGGAAAGATTGCGGTTGGTTTCTGAAAAAGGCACATCTCCCCATATATCTACCAATTGAGTAAACATAAAGGCTTTCAAGATTTTGGCCACCGCGGCATGGTTGGTCCATTTTTCTGCATCTTCCCCGTCTTCTGCAATAGCTATGATAGCATCAAGATTGGGAAGCGTATGCAGGTACATGTACATCCAGGTATTGTTCATCAGAACGGATGATGCCGGCATGCCATATTGATCAGGATTCTCTCTTGCTGAAAACTGATGGGTATATACCATCAATGGGGTTGAGATAAAATCACCGGTTGTATTGGCTTCTGCCAGTCTTGTCTGTGCACCGGTAAGCAATTGTTCAACGTTGGCATCAAAGGGAACGTTGGGGTCTTTGTTAATATCCAGAAAATCTTCCTCGCAGGATAGCATGAAGACCATGGAAAGAGCCATTATACTTTTAATTATCTTATTCATATCATTATTTTCTTTGGTGAAAAACTAGAAATTAACCCTTAGATTGAAACCATAGCGTGCTACAGTGGGGGCTGCATCATGCTCTATACCCTGAATATTGGTGGCTCCAAAAGTGTTGATAACCGGGTCGAAATTGGTATGTTCGGGCACGTTGGGTGCATGGAACCATAGATTTCGTCCGATAAATGAGAGTGAGGCAGAACCGACAAAGGTTTTATCAAACCATTTGCGGGGCAGATCATAAGTAACACTAAGTTCTCTTAGCCTGTAAACTGTTGCATCGAATACACTGAATTCATCCATAGTATTGATGGCAAAGGAGTTGTCGAACCATAAAGAGTTTTCCGAAACCTGAACAAAGTTGGGGATTGTATTTCCGTTTTCATCCAGTATGGGTTTTTGTGTGTCTGCATCACCCAAAACTCCTGGCAGAATGCGTGTACCGAAGCGGTCTTCAGTATCTTTTGTAACGCCTCGGCCCAATAAAGCCTGAATGGTATTGGAATAAATGCTACCACCATAAGAGATATCAAAAACGAAGCCCAGGCTGACTCCTTTGTAAGAGAAAGTATTGCCCATACTGCTTCGCCAGTCGGGTGAAGGGTTTCCCAGATATCCCAATTCAGTAGATTCTATCATTTTTCCGCTTTGGGGGTTGATCAGGAAGTTACCTGCTTCATCGCGGGCAGCAACTGTACCCCTTAACACACCGTAGGGTTGCCCCACTTCAAGAACACCTTTTATTCCTGAGCCACCTGTGAAAAATTCAATTCTTTCAACACCATCAATAAGCGACAATACTTCGCTTCTATTTTGGGTAAATGTGGTATAGATATCCCATTTGAAGGAATTTTCCATTTGAACAGGCACAAGGTTCAATCCAATTTCGATACCTGTATTTTGCATTTCACCAAAATTTGTGTAATAGGTACCAGCTCCCGAGCTATAAGGAAGTGAAACAGGGGCTATCTGGTCAGTGGTGCGACGGTCATACCATGAAAAATCGATCAAAGCCCTTCCACCAAAAAACTGTAGTTCAGTACCCAATTCTATTTCCGTGGTAAATTCAGGCGTTAGCTTTGGATCAAAACTTTCGGATGGTACATACATGGTATTGTTTCCTGCCCATGGAGCACCAAGGGTAAAAAATCCACCAACATAATAGGGCAATGCATCATTACCAACCCTTCCCCAACTGGCTCTTATTTTCCCTTCTGTCAACACATCATTCTGGATGTTGAGCCCATCAGTAAACACAAATGAACCGGCAATAGCAGGGTAGAAAAAGGAGCGATTATCTTTGGGCAGGGTAGATGAGAAGTCGTTGCGCCCGGTAAGGTTAAGAAAGAGAAAGTTTTTGTATTCTAATGAAACATCGCCAAATAAGGCCCATAATCGTTGCCTTTGCCATGGAACGAAAAAAAGCTCGGTGGTTTCAATAACTTGTTCTTCAGTGTTGTCAAGGTTTCTGATTCCACGCGTTATCACATTATATCCTGTAGTTACTTGTCTTTCGGCAGTACGCTGGTTTACATTATGGCCAAAAGTAGCCTTTACGTTAAAGTCATTGTTTACCTTTCTGTAGAGTGTCAGCAAAAGGTTAGACTCGATTTCCTGGTTAGCATAGTAGTCATCACGGATACGACCGCGACCATCAGCACCACGGCTTCCGGGGTTAATATACTCGTTTCTTCTTTGCGAATATTGGTTTATACCCACGGTATAGTCAATTTGCAACCAGTCGGTAAGATCGTAGCCCATGTTAATGTTGGCTACGGAGCGGTTCATGATGGTATTGATATTGTTGTATTTCCATGACCAGAGCGGATTGTCGGACTGGTTGGTTCCTACAAACATAAGGTTATCGCCTTCGGGAGTTTCGTAGGGTAAAGACATATCCCAATTGCGCGCCAACAACAATGTACGTGCAAAAGAAGATGCCGATCCGCTGTAGTTACTGGCACCAAAGATAGCACCATCCTGCACTGAGCGGGCGTAGGATGCAGATCCACCAACTCTCAGGCCATTCTCGAGCCTTTGGGTACCCCCAACACTAACGTTGGTACGCTCAAATCCAGAGTGGGGAATGTATCCCTGCTGATTAGCCCGTGAAAGGGTAAGATTGTAACTGCCTCTGTCAGAAACAGTACTAACATTTACAGAGTTTTCGAGAATGCTCCCGGTTTCAAAAAGATCCTTAACATTATCAGGATGCGCCTGGTAGGGCACGGTTGAGCCAAATAGTTCGGGATAGGCAGCCTGATAACCTGGCCATGTATTGAATGATTCCACTTCAGCAAAGGGTGCCCCCCATGATCCGTTGTAATTGTTGGCCACAAAATCAGCGCCAGCGCCAAAGGTGTTTTGATAGTCAGGAAGGTTGGCAACCTGTTCCCACACCATAGAAGATCTAAGCGTCACTTCCATCCCTTTTTGGGAGAATTTTCTCTGTTTTGAGCCCGATTTGGTAGTAATGATCACGGCTCCATTGGCAGCTCTTGAACCATAAATGGCTGCAGCAGCAGCACCTTTGAGTACATTGATCGATTCAATGTCGTTTGGGTCAAGGGTTGAAAAACTGCTCCCATAAGCCCCACCGGTTCCCAGCAGTTGATTGCTTGTGGTAACTTCGTTATTACTGTAAGGAATGCCATCAACGATGTACAGAGGTTGGTTTCCACCCAGGAAAGATGAATTACCCCTGATAGTAACCCTGGTGGCAGAGCCTGCGGCCCCGCTTGATCCACTGATATTAACTCCGGGAATGCGTCCTTCGAGAGCCCTCAGAGGATCTGGCTCACCCTTTTGGATAGCCATTTCAGAATCTACTTCTGACACGGCATAACCCAAGCTGCGCCTTGTACGTTCGATACCCACCGCTGTCACCACAATTTCTTCCAGTGTAGCAACGTCGGGCAACAACATAACATCAATGATGTTGCGGTTGTCAATGTCCACCTCACGTGTGATCATACCCAGGAATGAGAATTCAAGGGTTCCATCAGCAGGGACTGTAAGCTGGTATCCGCCATTGATGTCCGTTGTGGCACCTTGTGTTGTACCCTTTAACAGAACCGCAACACCCGGCAAGGTAATACCATCAGGGTCGGTAACGGTACCGGACACTGTGATCTGTTGCGAAAATAGTGTAGCCCCCATACAAAACAGGCATACACCGAGCAAGAAAATTTTTTTCATTTTGCTTGTTTTAGTTAGTAATTAAACCGAAAAAAGTTTATTGGTGTAATCGGCTAACGGGCAATTATTAACAAAAACAACATAAAAAAAGAACGATATTACGTCCCGTGCGGGAAAGACGTCATAACAAAATCTACACAACTGCAAAAAACAGCGGGATTAAATATAAGTTTACGGAAAAATGGTAGGGTAAGTCCCGGATTTTCTCTGGTTAGAAGAAAATGGAGTTATCCTGGTTTCATGGTACCGCAAAAGTAAATGCAAATTTTGAATTAACCAGACATTTTAACAATTCAGAGCCACAAAACAATTTTTATTCGCTTAAACAATAGTTATTATCGATTTTATGTGTTAAATTATTTGTGTCTCCTAATTGATTTTTAAATTTATCAGGTTTTTAAAAAGTTTTAAATACCTGTATTGAGTTATTGTTTGAATTGGCTATTTGAATAGGAATTTCAGAATATATGACCATAAAATTAATGCTGGGGTACCAAAGAAGGAAAACATATTCCATATAAATAAAAATTTGAGAGACTTTGAAATTTAAAAAAGATTTGATCATATCTGTTTTTTGGTAACTTTGTTTTAACGTGTGAATAAAAAAAAGCCCTAATCTTTTTAAGCCATAAAGCAAACCCACCTTCCATATTCCAAACAATTGGATACCATGTTGTTCTGAATGAATTGAAATTGATCTACATTCTTTTCCAGTATTCATCTAATCATACATAATATTTATGATGGACAAGCAACAATCCCATATATTCATAAGGCTTTCAGCCATGATGTTTTTTCAGTACATGATGTTTGCCGTTTGGTGGATTCCCCTGGCTGCTTACTTATCTGAGATGGGTCTAACAAGAGGTCTTACGGCGCTCATTTTAAGCTCTATGGCGTTTGGGTCGATTACGGCACCCATGGTTGGTTCTTTGGCCGACCGATATTTCAGAGGACAATACGTTTTGGCCACATGCAATATTTTGGTGGGGATAATGCTACTTATTGCCGCTTCCGTATCGAATGGAACTGTATTGTTTGTTGTATTATTTGCCGGAATGCTCTTCTATATGCCTACATGGGGATTAACAAGTTCCATTGCTTTGTCAGGTGCTCCTTCCCATCTTTTTCCCCGTATCAGGGTTTTTGGAACAGTGGGATGGATTCTGGCCGGGGTTTTCAGTGCTGTAAGTGTGGGGTGGTTCAATCGGGACTTCGACGGCACTAACATCCCCTTCTATTTTGGTGCAGGATTAAGTTTTCTTGGTGCGTTGGTAAACCTTACCCTGCCAGATACGCCAGCCAAAGGGAAAGGCACCAGGGCCACCTTAATTGATATTATGGGTTTCAGAAGTTTTGTTTTGTTTCGAAACAGAAATTATGCGACTTTTATGATCATATTCTTTCTGGCCATGATACCCTTTTCTATGTACTGGTCATATTTTTCTGAGTATCTGGCCAGTAGTGGATACAGGCTAATAACCGTAACAATGAGCACCGGACAAATGCTTGAGCTGGTTATATTACTTTCTGTACCCTTTTCTATAAAGAAAATAGGATTGCACAAAACCATGCTCATAGGCATTATTGCGCTGGTAATTCGTTATGTTTCCTTATATTTTGCAGGTAATGAAGCCACTCTGGGGTTTGTACTTCTGGGTGCCGGGGTGCATGGAATTATTTTTGGCTATTACCATCTTGGGGCACAGATATATACAGATCAAATAGCTCCCGATCACCTGAAAGCACAAGCACAGGGAATGATATTTTTTATCACTTTTGCCATGGGTTTGCTTGCCGGAAATTTCGTTTGTGGATGGATTATCAACATCTTTTCGACACAAGGGCCATCTGGATTGGTTTATCAATGGGATAAAATCTGGGGCATCACTGCTCTTATGTCGGTATTTATTCTTTTTGCCTACCTGATTTTCTTTAAGGAAAAAGATATAACCGTTGCTCCGGCGAATCAAGATTATGAATAGCTAAATTTATTTTTTGATCAACTTTACAGTCTCCCTCCCTTCGTTTGATTCCAAAGACAAAAAGTATATCCCAGGTGTAATATTTCCCAAAGCTAGTTTATGCTCAGATTCATTTTGAGCATAAATCGATTCAGACCATATTACTCTTCCGGCAATATCCGTTAGATGGATATTCAATTTCTGGTTGGAGTAACGCGATTCAATAGAAATATTGTTGGAAAAAGGATTTGGGTAAACTTTGTAAGGTGATGTAAGCTCTGTAAATTGATATGCTGATGTATTTTGATTGGTTTCGCCTGAAAACAGCAGAGTAAATATATCGCTAATGTTTGATCCGGATTGCATGAAAAACACACCATTTCCCGGATCAAAGTCAACTTGTCCGCTGAAAGTGCCCACTACTGCAATCTGCCCTTCGTCTCCAACAGCCAGATCATGTGCAAAAACCGTGGTTCCCGAACCAATTCCTCCCGACCAGATATAGGAGCCATCGGGGGCTAATCGTATCAAGAATGATGTGTAAGAATTGTGGTTTGCACCCAGCCATTGTTCCCC
Source organism: Sphingobacteriia bacterium (assembly GCA_011390785.1). GTDB lineage: Bacteria > Bacteroidota > Bacteroidia > Bacteroidales > UBA7960 > SKVR01. The sequence continues at coordinate 4,743 of JAABRR010000002.1, read as the reverse complement.
TTCTCCCGGATCAGCATCCAAATACTTTTTAAAAGCACCTGTAATATAAATGTTATCATCTGCATCTAAACCAATACTGTTGGGCTCCTTAAAGCCTGAATCTTCCTCTGTAAGTCCCCTGAAATGTTTGTGCCAGAGTACATCTCCATTTTCAGGATTTAGCTGATAAATCAGAAAATCAGAATGTCCTTCCTCAGCAGGGATAACAATTGTTGCATCAGTGTGTGGTGAAAGGTTTACTGGCCTTCCAAATACAACAATACCAACCGGTTTTCCTTCGGAGTTTATCGAAAGTCCTCTCATATCAACAGAATCATCGCCCGAAGCAATCTGTCTTACCCATTGAAGCTCCATTTCAGTATTGAGTTTCATAAGAAAACCATCATCAAACCCTTGTGATGTTAAACTGGATTCGGGGTTTGCATTTCCAAAATCAACTTCATCACGAAATTCTCCAGCAAGGTAAATGTTATTGTCCTGATCAGTAATCAGCCCGGTAACATCTGTTCTGGAAGCAGTAGTGGGACCAAAATTGTAGTGGGATATATACTCACCTTCTGAGTTTATTTTCAACACAAAGGCGTCATATCTTTCTTTGGGTGTAATGAGTAATTGGTTTATATCGCTACCATCCACATTGGGTAATGGGTCAAAATCCATAGTGCCTCTAAAATGGCCAGCGAGAAGAATATTGTCATCACTATCAATTTTGATTACATTCACAAATGTAGAATTTGTTACCGGGAAAGTACGCGCCCAAACAGGATTGCCCTGGCTGTTGAGTTTCAAAAGGTACATCTCATTTGAACCTTCCGCGACTTCAAAAATAAGGTCGGTTTCCGGGTCAGTACTCAAATTGGTGGAAGTTATAAAATAGCCTGTGAGATAGATGTTATTTTGCGAGTCGATGGCCATGATTACATCTTCCAATTCACGTACCTCATTTCCATAGCGTTTAGCCCAAACAAGATTTCCTTCGTGATCAAGTTTCTGAACGAAAACATCCCATGTGTTGGAATCATTTTCCAGTATAAATTCACCTTCACCCGGATCAAAATCGGTATTTCCCAAAAACTCACCAGCCACAATTATACTGGGGAATCCTTCAAATATTCCACCACCCGGGCTGTTTTCAATAGCCACTGTCATTGCTTCTGTACGCCACTGATTTCCAGCCCTGGTGCCCCAAAGCAAACTTTGGGCAGTTGAGTAATTCTGTAGAAAAAGAATAAAAGCAATACTCCAAATGGTAGATTGGGACACAATGAAGGATGTGAAGTTTCGGTAGGTATGCACGAATCCCCTTTTCTTCTTTATTTTTGGGGTTATTCGTTCAACTACCATATCTGGAAGAGGCGGTAAATTTGATTCTTTCATGACTTTCTTTTTAAACATACTAATGAACGGAGTCAATCTTCTGGTTTTTTGTTTCAGGTGAAGCAATGAGATTGGGTAAGCAATAAGCCCGACTTATTGCAATGCTCATAATCAATCATCATCTCTGCATTCATAGGTGATCAATTCCAGAAGTTCTTCTACCCCAGGCTCATAGATGACTACTTTTTCAACGATGTAATCCTTGTCGTTAACCTGATATCGGTAATTGTATTCACTGGTTCCTGCAATGCCGCCATTTACATATTTAGGCAAGGTAAGCTTTGATGGGGCAAAACGATTAGCCCAGGCAAGTTGTGGAATAACGGTGAATTTGTAATTGGGTTTATAATAATCTGTCAGTTCGTATTTTTCATAATAGGTAATTTTGTCTTCAAAGTTGAAGTAGGTCCACTCAGTTAGTCGGCCTCTGTTATCATAAATATACAGGATTTCATAATTGTCGGCCGCAGTGCCAGGCAAGTAATCAGGGTTATCCTCATAGATTTCAGAAATTAGCAGGGTTTCCCCATCGTATTCATAATAGATCGTCCCTTTATGACCAAAAGGTTCCTCGGGAATGTTGGTATAAACAAAGACCATTACGGAGTCAACACGGTCGTTATTTGATCCATAGTTGGTATAATGATAGGAATGTGCGGTTACGAACTGGTTTTCACTATACAAAAACAGATCTCCGATATAATAAAAGCTTGTATCAACACGCACCTTATTACCGGATGCAGATCCATAAATGAATTTGTGGGATTCCTTGACCTGCCCTGACAGGGGATCGTGTTCATAATAGTAATCAAGAAGTTCAGGGTAATCCAGCAGATACTGGTAAGTGAATACATTTTTAAGACTAGAGTTGATGATGCTTTGCACACGGCAGAGCTCCGAGTCTATTATCAGGCTATCGAGTGGGTCATCGTCAATAATCTCATCATTGTCATCGCCACATGATGAAAACAAAAGCGGAAGGACAAAAGCCAAAGCAATAAAAGAATTTGTGAATTTCATAGATTTTGGGTTAATTAGGTGGATAGGAGTTTAACATTCTTTTTATCCCCAAAATACCTGCTAAATCAATTCTGTATTTCAGGGATATTGTATCATTATTCAGTTACTGCCAGCTTTCGGGAGAACCGATGTTGGCCAGGCATAGTTATAATATACAGATAAAGACCTTCGCGCAAACCGTCAAGGGTAACCTGTGATGATCCTGAAATTGTTCTGGTGATGATTCTTCTTCCGGTGAGATCATACAGCTCGAATACAGCATCAGTTTTTGATCCGGAAAGATCAATGAAAACAGATTCCCTTGCCGGATTGGGATAAACCTTAAGTTCTTCTTTCAGGTTTTCACTTACAGAAGTTGCATCAAGGGGAGAATAGTAAAAGAAGGTATGGTTCGTCTCTCTCCAGTTGTCAAATTCCCATAATCTTCTTTTGTATTCATCAATCATGTTTGTCCATTCGTACCAGAAGGGTTTTACAATATATTCGGCTGATAAATTTGCAGAATTGAAAGAGGCTTGTTCTTCAATGTAGGATTCCCAATCATTTAAAATCTGTGACCACCTTTCCCGTTGGTAATTTATCAGATTGAAATTCTCGTCATACAAATAATCATCTTTTTGAGAGAACAACCAGATCGAATCCTGAGCTTCCCAATAGTAATACGATTCCGATTCAATAAAGCCAGAAACGGGATGGTAGGAAAAGGCTAAACTGTCCGTATTTTCCCATTCCTGGGTTTCCCACCAATCGAAAAGAGAACCCTTTTTTGTCAAAATATTGAAGTTATTGTCCGAAGGATAGGTATATTCATATTTTCTGTGGCCGATCCAATCTTCATCATCGGGGGTGTAGATTGTTTCGACAGAAACCCGGTTTAGGCTTATCCGCTCATAAACTGTTTTGTATTGTACTTCCCATTCTTCTGAAAATGATTTCCAACCGGACTCAATGAACTCTAGCAGGCCAAAGTTATTGTTGTAAATGTACTCCTCCTTATAGCTTGGCACCCACCTTCCCTCTTCGCCAAACGGTTGCTGCCAATTACTATACACTATTTCCTGAACAAAGAAAAATGGGGTATAGATAAACTCATCTTTACCGATATAGCGCCATTCTTCCTGTTCAATTTTCCATTCGTAACTCAAATAGAGGATGATATTATTGCTTTCATTATAGGTATATTCATATTTTCGATAAGGCACCCACTTTTTATCGAAATTGTCCCACCGCTGATCCCAGGCCAGGGTTATGTAACCCAGTTCATCATATTCATAGAAATATTGCCACCAGTTTTGCCATTCAGTGTCCCATGCAAAAACATAATCATGTCTTAATGCAATCCTGAAGTTTTCATCGTAAGAATAGATCTCCTTCCTCTGCAGGTCAGTTTTTCTGGAAATACTATCGAGTCTCATGACATAATGATCCGATTTAACTGATGATTCGCTTACACCAATATACTTTCGGCCTTCGTCATGGATTTCAGGGCTGGCTAACCTTAAGTTCTCAGAGTATGAATGAATAAAAGCTGTATAAATTCCTGAGTTGGCTGATATGGGAAAAACATTTGAAGAGTATAGCATGAAAATCAAAAGGATATAGAATCCTGATCCACTCTTTATTTGGGTGCACATCTTGTTCATAAAAAAAGTTCTTTACTATGAAATAACACGGTAATTTTGAATAAGACTGTTTAATGCATAATTGAGATGATTAATCTAAACAGCTATTTAAATTTACATAGAATTTTAATCCAAAATTCAATTTGTAGAAAATAATCACTGATACTTCCGGAATATTAGTTAATTGAAGCAACTTCAAATTGCTGCAAACACCATATTACCTGATTGTACCTTAAGTAAATTGAAAAGATGTGATTTATGTCTCTGACAATTCCTATGTTAACCTGGAAAAAATTTCATACACCGCCGGGCAGGTTTCAGAGTTTTTTACACAAAGCGACAAAATGCTTCGTATGTTTTTTTGATCGGTATGAGGGTATTGGCGACAGGCTTTGGGGCGCGATTCGTAAACCATACAATAATTATCGGGCATCAGAAACGGGCATGGCATCGATTTGAAAACCCGGTCGCCATCTTCATCCACACGGGTGTATTGATCAATAAAAACAGATGTTTTCATCTTAAGAGCCCTAGACAATCTTTCAATATCGCGATCGAAAAGACGGGGCCCCAATCCTTTGCAACAATTGGCACATTCCAGACAATTGATATGAAGGAAGGCTTCTACTTGTAGCTTTTGAAAAAGAGCGTCAGATTCTTTAGGCTTCATTTTCCTCACCTTTTGGGCAGTGAGTTTAAAATCTCTCTTGCGACTGATGGCTTT